>NZ_BCQE01000013.1 GCF_001544275.1 Enterococcus gallinarum NBRC 100675
TAGATTAAGTGAGACAAGTATAACCAAATATAACAGGGTGGGCAAGAAGATCCATCCGCTAATTCGCTGTAAGCAGACAGATTGTGTTACAGCTCATCGTATAAAGAAGATATAAAGAAATCCAGCGAACCTTGATACTATCTTTACAACATTTTTTTTAAGATAAGATCAAAGGAGAGGAAGAAGATGTTACTACTTTTAGGATTCATGAGTTTTGGATTGATGCTTTATCTATTTTGGTTTCTGTTCAAGGGGGAAGAGTTATGATGAGTTTTGTTTTTCAAGGGCTATTTTTCTTTTTTGTACTACTGATTTTAGCAGCCCCTTTAGGGTTTTATATCAAGATGATCATGACGGGGGAGACGCCCCGTTTCGTCCGCTTTATCCAACCGATCGAGCGGGGATTCTATCGATTGATCGGTTCTGAAAGTCAGCGAAAAATGTCCGCAAAACGTTACTTGATCAGTGTTTTAGGGATCGGGATCTGTTCGCTGCTGTTTTTGACGGGGCTTTTAATGGTTCAAGGTTGGCTGCCAGGGGGCGCAAAAGTTGATAATCTGTCTTTTGATTTAGCACTTAATACAGCAGTCAGCTTTGTCACCAATACGAACTGGCAAGCATATTCTGGCGAGTTGGCACTATCCAATAGTACGCAAGTCTTTGGTTTGACTGTCCAAAATTTCTTGTCGGCGGCAGTTGGTTTGGCTGTTCTTTGTGCATTCATTCGTGGATTGGTTCAGAAAAAAGAATCCTATTTAGGAAATTTTTGGCAAGACATGGTTCGCGGATTATTGTATATCCTATTACCACTGTCCACGATCATTGCAATTTTATTGATCTCTCAAGGGGTCGTTCAAACTTTCAGTAGCGGAATGGCCTACAACAGTTTGGAAGGAGAAAATCTTTGGTTATACCTTGGTCCTGTTGCTAGTCAGGTGGCTATCAAACAGTTAGGGACGAACGGTGGCGGCTTTTTTGGGGCCAATTCGGCCCATCCATTTGAGAATCCGACAATTTTTTCAAACTTTATCGAGAATTTAGCCATTCTCCTTTTACCAGCTGCGCTGATTTTTGCTTTTGGCTTTTGGGTAAAAGACTGGAAACAAGGACGAACGATTTTATTTGTTTCGCTGTTCTTCCTATTTGCCGCTTTTTTAGGCGTATTGATCAGTGAAAACTATGGACCGATTTTCAACGATGTCGTTGGTTCAGCCAATATGGAAGGCAAAGAAATTCGTTTTGGGATTGGCTGGTCAAGTTTGTGGGCAGTCAGTACCACGGCAGCTTCCAATGGATCGGTCAACGCGATGTTGGATAGCTTCACTCCATTAGGCGGTGCAGTGCCGATGTTTCTCATGCAACTAGGGGAAATTATTTTTGGTGGTGTCGGTAGCGGGCTTTATGGGATGTTAGCATTTCTGCTTTTAGCAGTGTTCATTGCCGGACTGCTTGTTGGACGCACACCAGAATATTTAGGCAAGAAAATCGAAGCCTTTGATATCAAAATGGCAAGTTTAGTCATTTTGACGCCGCTTCTGCTGACGCTGTTTGGGGCGATGGCGCTTGCGATGCACCCGGATATTTTGGAATGGTTGACCAACAAAGGGGCTCACGGATTTAGTGAACTGTTATACGGAGCAACATCATTGGCTAATAACAACGGAAGTGCATTTAATGGGTTGTTAGCAGATACCCCATTCTTGAATGTCTTAGGTAGTGGACTCATGCTTTTCTCTCGGTATATTCCGATCATCGCCGTTTTATTTTTGGCTGAAAACATGGGACGCAAGAAGAAAGTATCTGTGAATGACGGCACTCTTTCTACCGTCAATCCGACATTCGTCACGATGTTGATGATTGTGATTTTAGTGATCGGAGCATTAAGTTTTCTACCTGCATTGGCATTAGGTCCGATCGCAGATTTTCTTACGCTGAAATAAAAAGGAGAAGAATAAAATGAAAAAGATATATCGCTGGGCAATCAAGCAAGCATTTCTCAAACTAGATCCGCGGCAACAAATAAAAAATCCAGTGATGTTCGTGGTTTATATTGGTGCCATCGCAGCGACGGTTCTCTGCTTTGAGCAATCTGACATTCCATTGTGGTTTACCATCACGATCACCAGCTTACTTTGGCTCACATTGCTTTTCGCAAATTTTGCCGAAGCGGTCGCGGAAGGTCGTGGGAAAGCTCAGGCAGATAGCTTAAAACAAGCCAAAAAAGATGTCATGACTTACAAAATCAATGATTTACAGGATATCCAATCAGAGCAGTTCATTGAAATGAAGTCATCAGATTTGAAAAAAGGTGACTTGGTTTATGTCGTCTCTGGGCAGCAGATTCCGGCAGATGGCGATGTCATTGAAGGTGCTGCATCGGTAGATGAGAGTGCCATTACAGGAGAATCGGCGCCGGTGATCCGAGAATCAGGTGGAGACCGCAGTGCGGTCACTGGCGGGACGACGGTTGTTTCTGATTACTTGGTCATTCGGGTGACATCAGAAAATGGTCATTCATTTTTGGACAAAATGATTTCAATGGTAGAGGGCACACAGCGCAAAAAGACCCCGAATGAAATTGGGCTGCAGATTTTTCTGATCACATTGACGATCATCTTTTTAGCCGTTGCCGTGACATTGGTGCCATTTACAGAATTAAGCAGCGTTCTTTCGCAAAAAGGCACCGCGATTTCCAGTATTGTAGTGATTGCATTGCTTGTCTGTCTCGCCCCTACAACGATCGGCGCTTTGATTTCTTCGATCGGGATTGCGGGAATGAGTCGCTTGACGAAAGAAAATGTCATTGCCATGAGCGGACGTGCCATCGAAGCGGCTGGCGATGTCGATATTTTACTATTGGATAAAACAGGGACCATTACGCTAGGAAACCGCCGCGCTAGCGCTTTTCTACCGGTAGCCGGTATTAGTGAAGAGCAATTGGCAGATGCCGCGCAGCTTTCCTCTTTAGCTGATGAAACGGCAGAAGGCCGCAGTATTGTTATTCTAGCAAAAGAAAAATTTGGGATTCGAGAACGAGCTTTTGAACAATCGGAAGTGAAATTCATCGATTTTAGTGCCAAGACACGGATGAGCGGCATAGATTATCGTGGCGATCAAATTCGTAAAGGCGCGGCGGATACGATCAAGAAATATGTGCTCGCTCGTGGCGGTACCTACCCACCACAGTGTGACCAAATCGTAGCCAAAGTGGCGCAATCCGGGGGTACCCCGTTGGTAGTTGTCAAAAATGACCAAGTCATGGGGGTCATCTACCTGAAGGATATCGTCAAAAATGGCGTACAGGAAAACTTTGCCGATATGCGAAAAATGGGCATCAAAACCATTATGATCACAGGAGACAATCCATTGACCGCTGCAGCGATTGCGGCAGAAGCGGGAGTCGATGATTTTCTCGCGGAAGCAACGCCAGAAAATAAAATGGAATTGATTCGTCAATACCAAGAAAAAGGACACTTAGTAGCCATGACCGGTGACGGAACCAACGATGCGCCAGCATTGGCCCAAGCAGATGTGGCAATGGCGATGAATACCGGAACACAGGCTGCCAAGGAGGCTGGAAATATGATCGATCTGGATTCCAGTCCTACCAAATTGCTGCAAGTCGTGCGAATCGGTAAGCAGCTGTTGATGACCCGTGGCGCATTGACGACATTCAGTATTGCCAATGATGTGGCGAAATATTTCGCCGTGATTCCTGTTCTTTTTTATGGTATCTATCCTGAACTGGCACAGTTGAACATAATGCAGTTAGGCAGTCCTCTGACGGCGATCTTGTCAGCCGTGATCTATAATGCGGTCATTATCGTCGCTTTGATTCCATTAGCACTAAAAGGTGTCAAATATAAAGAAAAACCAGCAAGTCAAATCTTGCGCCACAATTTACTGGTTTATGGGCTAGGCGGATTGATCGCACCTTTCATTTTTATCAAATTGATCGATATCGTATTGAGCTTTTTCCTACTATGAACAAATTGAAAGAAGGATGCAGAAATGAAAAAGATTTTAGGGACCCAATTGCGTTTCTTGGTTATTAGTATTTTGTTTTTTGGCGGATTGTATACTGCTGTGATCACTGGTGTCGGTCAATTGCTTTTTTCCAACCAAGCAAACGGCAGTCAACGGATTGTAGATGGAGAAATAATTGGCTCGACACTGATTGGTCAACAGTTCCTGCAACCAGGCTATTTTGCTGGCAGAAGTGATGCGGTCTCCCAATTGTCTCCGGTCTCTGCGGAACAGGAGACACTGGTATCAGACAGAAAGACGGCACTTCAAAGAGAAAATCAAATCACAGAGGTACCGGTTGATCTGGTGACCGCATCAGCCAGTGGAGTAGACCCGCATATTACTGTTGCAGCGGCTGAAGTCCAAGTCCCTCGCATCGCCAAAGAACGCAATCGTAAGGAAACAGCCATTCGTGCTATAATAAAAGAAAATACACAAAAAGATTGGTTTTCTGATCGAACATTTGTCAATGTGCTGGAACTGAATTTAGCATTAGATAAACTGTAAGTGATTTTTGATGGGAGAAGCAAAAATGGATAGACCAACACCCTTGGATACATTGAAAGCAGGAAATCGAAAAAAAGGCCGGTTGCGGGTGTACTTTGGCTTTGCTGCAGGAGTAGGAAAAACTTATGCCATGCTTTTAGAAGCACAGGAACTAAAAGCCCTCGGCAAAGATGTGGTGATAGGCTATATCGAACCTCATGATCGTCCAGATACCAATAGTCTGTTGGTTGGTTTGCGGCAGATTCCATTGAAAGAAATCCAGTACAAAGGGATTACGTTGACTGAACCAGATATTGATGCGATCATTCAGCAACAGCCAGCGATTGTCTTGATCGATGAGTTGGCCCATACGAATGCTGAAGGTTCAAGAAACCGCAAGAGGTACCAAGACATCGAAGAGCTCTTGAATGCCGGTATTGATGTGCATACGACGGTCAATGTCCAACACATTGAAAGTTTGAATGATATTGTAGAAGAAGTAACTGGGATCGAAGTCAAAGAGACGGTCCCAGATACATTCTTCCAACAAGCAACATTGAAAGTGATCGATGTCGAACCAGATGAGCTGATCGATCGGTTGGCACAAGGGAAAATCTATGCTAACGAAAATGCCAAGCGAGCGCTGCAGCATTTTTTTATTCCCAAAAAACTGGAACAACTGCGGGGATTGGCGATTCAGCGGGCTTCTGACCACATCAATCGAATCAGTGGCCGAACCAATGGCATCCAGAGCAAACTGATCACGATTGTCCAGGATGCATTCCCTAAAATGGCAGAAAAAAGTATTCGTTGGACAGCGCGATTAGCACAAGGATTAGGTGCTGAATGGACTGTGCTTTATATACGTTCGGAAGAAAAAAATGAAGCAACGACATTAGCCGAAAAGTTAGGCGCGGAAGTCGTTGTCATTGAAGAAGACAATTATTTTGAAACAATCATCGAATATGCCAAGCTGGTGGGAGCCACCGACATCATCATGGGTAAAAACCTGGCCAAGCCATGGTATGAGAAACTGTTTGTGGAAGAACTTGATGTGCGGCTACTGAAACGGTTGCCTGACACTGAGATTCATTTGATTCCTTACAAAGAGGAGCGTGCTTCTATTTTTTCTCTTTCCAAGAAAGTCATCGAAGGAGGGGGAAAGGATCTAGCGATTGCCCTGATCAGTGTTTTCTTAGCGACACTGACGACTGAAGTGATGCAGTATTTGCATTTTGGTGATCAGAATTTGATGCTCGTCTACATCTTTTTTATTCTACTTGTGGCGCGTCTAACTTCAGGCTATTTCTGGAGCGCTCTTTCTTCGATCCTGAGCGTCCTAGCCTTCAACTGGTTCTTCGTTGAACCACTGTACTCCTTGACCGTCTATAAACAAGGTTATCCTATTACGTTAGTCATCATGCTGCTTGTCGCATTGATGATCAGTAATTTAATGGTTCGTTTAAAAAAACAAGCTGTTCATTCAATGGAAAAAGAACAGCAGATGGAAATACTTTATGAGTTGAACAAACAATTTGTTCTAGCAGAAGACCGGCAGCAGATTTTTGATTTGTCAGCCACCTATCTGGCCCGCTTGTTAGATCGCGAAGTGATTTTGTATGATGCACAAGCGCAAAAACAAAGTCAATATGGAGCAAAAAAACAATCCGCATTGAGTCATCCGGAAGAAGCGGCTGTTGCTTATTGGTCTGCCAAAAATCAGAAAGAGTCTGGTTATGGGACCGATACATTAAGTGGTGCTAAGGGATTTTATTTACCGATTATTGCCAATAGCAAAACATTGGCTGTTTTAGGAATTCGCAGAAGCCGTAATTTTCCACTTGAGAACAGCCAACTAAATTATCTGCGCTTAGTGTTGACCCAATTAGCTGTGATTTTAGAACAAACAGAATTGAAGGATGAAAAAGAAAAAATTGAATTAGAAAATGAACGAGAAAAAGTTCGCAGCAATTTGTTGCGGGCAATCTCTCATGATTTACGGACACCTTTAACGGCGATTTCAGGAATTGCGGAAACGCTCTTACAAACCAATAACTCTTTAAAAGAAGCGACTCGCAGCAAGTTATTGACAGACATCCAAAGTGAGTCCCAATGGCTGATCCGCATGGTGGAGAATTTGCTTTCGATCACTCGTATCAACATGGACACGATGCAAGTCAAGAAAACCCCAGAACCAATCGAAGAGATCATTGGTGCAGTCTATGAACATGCTAAGAAAGTCTATCCGGAAAAAGAGTTGATCGTTCAGTTGCCGGAATCGGTCCTGTTCGTAGAAGTAGATCCGATTTTGATGGAACAAGCGATTTTTAATTTAGTAGAAAATGCCTTTCGACATGGTTCAGACTCGGAAAAAGTCTACTTGTCTGTATTTCAAGAAGGAGCAAAAACGGTATGTGAAATAAAAAATACCGGGGAAATATCTATGAAGCAGTTTGAACGGATCCAATCAAATCTGTCTTCAGACAATGAAGTGCCGGTAGACTCAAAAAATGGTCTCGGCATCGGCCTGAGCATCGTCAAAACCATTGTTCATGCCCATCATGGCAAGTTGGAGATGGCCGTAGCAGATGGTCAAACGGTCGTACGCATTTATTTGAATTAACTGGAGGTGGGCATCATGGGAAGAACTGTCTTGCTGATTGAAGACGATCCGACGATCGCCGATTTTATGGAAGTCGTTTTAGAAAAAGAAAGGTATCATATTCGAGTAGCAGAGACTGGAATGGCTGCGCTGACGATTTTTCAGGAACAATCCTTTGACTTGATTTTACTTGACCTAGGACTGCCCGATATTGACGGCATGGAGTTATTGAAAATCATTCGCAAACGGATGGCGGTGCCATTGATCGTGATCTCAGCTCGCAGCAATGAAAGCGAGAAGGTTAAAGCGTTGGATCTTGGTGCGGATGATTATGTGACTAAGCCTTTTGGCATGAATGAATTGCTTGCAAGGATCCGCACAGCATTCAGACATCGTAAGCAAGAGCCAATGCCGCTAGTCATCAAGAATGGTGAATTAACACTTGATACTGAAAGGCAGCTTTTGACTAAGAACGGAGCAGAGATCCATTTAACCAAAAATGAGTACCGAATCTTAACTGTTTTGTTCCAACATCTAGGTAAAGTCGTAACTTACCAAACATTGGCGACAGAAGTTTGGGGACCTTATGGCACTGATCCGCAAGTATTGCGGGTCAATATGTCAAATATACGAAAAAAAATCGAGACCAATACCATCAGTCCTGAATACTTGATCACTGAGATCGGTATCGGTTATCGCTTAAGGGATCATCGCGACTTGTGAGGATTTTTAACAAGAGAAAGCAGACTATTTTTCTATGAGGAAAGACAGTCTGCTTTTTTCTATTGTCATGGACTAAAAAGCGAACACGCTTACGCTTAGACGGTATCAGAACTTTAATCGTTAGCTTTGGTTTTTATTTAGACTAACCATCAATCCTCTGAAGTCCAAAGAAAGGAGAGCAGAGGAAATTACTTTTTCATAGCCCATTAGTACATGATTGAAAGGTTCTTAAACAAAGGAAGATTAGGCTGTTACGCTATTTAAAGAAGGCTATTCTTTGATTTTAGAAATCGTACGTCGAACTTTCGCAATGGAGTCTTGAGATTTGTTGCGGTTGATAAACATCAAAATCACATAGAGCGAATCGATGATACTTAGTTGAGAGATTCTGGAAGCAAGAGCTTCTGAACGAAATTCGATTTCTTCGGAAACGGAGATAAATACGACATCCCCTAATTTGGCTAGCGGAGATGCTGCGTGACTGGTAATAACGATAACTTTGGCGCCGCAATCTTTGGCGACTTGCGCAAGTTCGATCGTTTCTTTCGATTTACCCGTATGAGAAATCAACAGGGCACAATCTTCTGGGGTCAGTAACGCTGCTTCCATCAACTGAATGTGATAATCCGCACTGTGAACGACAGAAATCGGTGAGCGCAAGAATTTATGGTATGCATCAGCGGCAACGATTTCAGAACCGCCTACGCCAAAAAAGAACAATCGCTTGGCACTGTCGATCATTTGGACGGCTTGTTTCAAATCTTCTTCTTGCAGTAGTTTCCGCGTATCGGTCAATGTGGTGAGGTTGGAATCAAAGACTTTTCGCGCCATGGTCAGCTCGTTATCTGATTGCTGAATATTTTCATGGAAAGAGATGGCGGATAAATCATTTTCTTGCATCAACATGGCCATCTTGAAGTCTTTAAAACCGTTGTAACCAAGTTTTTTGGTAAATTGAAAAAATGTCGAATCCGCCATTCCTAGCTCATTTGCTAAATCACTAATGGAACTATGGCTAACCTTACTGGGGTTTTCAAGTATGTAATCGGCGATTGCTTGTTCTTTGGGGCTTAAGTCTTTATAGAGGGTCTTGATTTTTAAGCGAATCGATATAGTCATAGTGTTTTTCTCCTTTTTCAATACATTCCGAAGCCTTCATTTTTAAAGTACAACGATTTCTAGAGAAATGCAAATAAAAAATATTTTTTATTATTTGTATTTACAAAAAAAATATTTTTTGTATAATGAAGATAGAAATGGAGGCGCTATCATGGAGATTGGTATTATCGGTCTTGGCAAAATGGGCTTGAACTTAGCAAGCAATTTAAAAGATCATGGCTATCAAACAAAAGGGATGGATCTTTCTGAACAAGCACGACTTGCTGCACGAAGGGAGGGAATAGAAACATATGAGACTATCAGCCAAATGGTCGCTTCATTTACTGGCAAACGAGTCATCTGGTTGATGCTGCCAGCAGGGGAAATCACAGAATCGGTACTAAAAGACTTGCTGCCACTTGTTTTACCAGAGGATATCGTGATAGAAGGTGGAAATTCAAATTATAAAGATTCGATTCGACGAGGGAAACAGTTTGCAGACAAAGAGGTTGCCTATTTGGATTGCGGCACTTCAGGAGGAATCTCCGGTGCGCGCAAGAATGCTTGTCTGATGATCGGCGGCAACTTAAATGCCTTTCATTCGATTGAACAAATATTCAAAGATGTTGCTATTGAAGACGGGTATCTTTATGCAGGTGCATCAGGAAGCGGTCATTTTTTGAAGATGATCCACAACGGGATCGAATATGGCATGATGCAGGCAATCGGTGAAGGGTTCCAACTGATTGAGCAGAGTGAGTATGCTTTTGATTTAGCAGCAGTAGCCCATGTCTGGAACCACGGATCGGTAATCCGCAGCTGGCTGATGGAGATTGCCGAAGTACAATTTTCCAATAGCCCTCACTTAGAAGAGTATCGTGGTATCGTTGCTGCTTCAGGGGAAGCCAAATGGACGGTGGAAACAGCACTAGAAATGGACGTTGCCGTTCCAACGATCGCATTAAGTCTTTTCATGAGAAATATATCACAAGAGCAAGACAGCTTCTCAGCAAAAGTGGTGTCTGCGCTGCGAAATGGATTTGGCGGCCACGAAATCGTAACAAAAACGGAATAAAGGAAGGAGACTTAGGATGCTTGAGTATAAGATTGCAATAGTCAACTCTAGTAGTTTTGGCAAAATATTTCCTCAACATATCCAGAGGCTCGAAAAAATCGGGACAGTGACTCACTTTGATGTGGAAAGTGACATTTCCGGGAAGGAATTGGCACAACGTTTACAAGGTTATAATCTGATCATCGCCAGTGTGACGCCTCACTTTACAGAGGAATTTTTTGAACACAAAGATGAGCTATTATTGATCACTCGTCATGGTATTGGCTACAACAATATCGATCTAGCAGCTGCACGTAACCATCAAACGATCGTTTCGATCATCCCAGCATTGGTGGAACGAGATGCGGTGGCAGAAAACAATGTGACGAATCTGTTGGCGCTTTTGCGGTGTACCGTAGAATCATCTGTGAAAGTTCGGCAAGATCAATGGGAGTCACGAGCCAAATTCGTCGGGCGAGCATTATTCAATAAAACAGTAGGTGTCATAGGTGTAGGCAACACAGGAAGTTGTGTCGTGGAGATTTTGCGCAATGGGTTTCGCTGTGAGGTATTAGCCTATGATCCCTATCAATCAGCACTCCACATACAAAGTTATGGCGGGAAGAAAGTTGAGTTAGATGAGTTACTGACTCGTTCAGACATCATTTGTCTGTGTGCCAATTTGACAGAAGAAAATTATCATATGATTTCAACCAAAGAAATTGAAATAATGAAAGACCAAGTGTATTTGTCAAATAGTGCTCGCGGAGCACTTTTAGATGAACAAGCAATTGTAGACGGTTTAAAATCCGGGAAGATCGCTGGCTTAGCGACAGATGTTTTAGAAGAAGAACCTGGGCGCAAGGATCACCCATACTTGGCATTTGATAACGTAATCATGACACCTCATACGTCTGCTTACACAATGGAGTGTCTCGAACAGATGGGAGAAAAATGTGTGACGGACATCGAACAGATCATTCAAGGGCAATTACCAGAACGAGCTGTTCAAGATCAAAGCGATTTTCTTGTTTTCTCATAAGGAGGGAAGGAAATGTTAACTGATTTAAAAGTAAAAGTTGGTCCTCAGTTTTATCGCTACCATGAAGGTGCTTTAGCCCATATTCCAGAGCTGCTGCAAGAGTATCAAGCCAAACGATTATTGATCGTTCATGGCTCGATTTCATGGCAAAAAGCGCAACCCAAATTGACTTTTATTAACGAGGCGCCCCAGGATGTTTTTTATCATCAGTATACTGGGGAATGCAGTTACTACGGTGCAAATTTGATCAAAGATCAAGTGGAAGCACATAACATTGATTTTATCATCGGTGTCGGCGGCGGAAAATTGACCGATTTGGTCGGTTACGCAGCCCATCTGACCAATACGCCATTTGGTGTCGTGCCAACCTTAGCAAGTAACTGTGCACCATGGACACCGTTAGCTGTGATGTATAAAGAAAACGGTGAATCTGAAGGAAAGTCAGAGCATTTCTTGCGGCAAGCGGCTTTTTTGATCACAGATCCGACACTAGTGATTGATGCGCCAGTTTCCTACTTTATTGCTGGACTAGCAGATACCTTAGCAAAGTGGTATGAATCAGAAACAATTTTGGCGCAACCACAGCTTCAACATGAGCCTTTTCTACAATTGGCTGGCTACACAGCCAAACTATGCGAGAACGCGATTGTATCTCAGTCAAAACAAGCAATCCAGGATATGGAAGAGCAAAAGGTGACAGAAGAATTCATTCACTTGTCAGAGATTGTGTTTGCAGTTGCCGGTTTAGTTGGTGGATTGGGTGACAAATACGCCCGCAATGCGGCAGCCCATGCGATGCATGACGCAATCAGCAAATATCTGCCAGCAAGTCATCAGTTTTTGCATGGTGAAAAAGTTGCTTACGGTATTTTTTATCAATTAGCGATTGAAGAAAGATGGACGGTTATTGATCAGTTATTGCCATTTTATCGAGAATTGCAGTTGCCAATGTCTCTGCATCAAATGGGGATCTATCCAGAAGACCCGCAAGTGATCGATCAGTTGGTGGCATTTGTTGATTCAAAAGAGAAAGTTCATCTGATTCCGGTTTCTATAACGAAAGAACGGCTGAAAAAAGCACTTTTAGATTTAGAAAACTATATCGAGCAGGTTTAGGAGGAGGAAAAATGGAAACTTTAAGTATTACACAGAGTCTACTGATTGCTTTATGGGTTGCGGCAGTCATGTCTAGATGGCTTGGCGGGGGCGCAACATTAACCCTTCGTTTCTCACCATTGATGACTGGGTTGGTTGTTGGGATTGTAATGGGGGATGTAGCGCAAGCGATGATTGTTACTGCTGCACTACAGATGATTTATATGGGGGTCTTCTCTCCCGGCGGCTCAATGCCAGCTGAACCATCGATTGCTGCGGCTATTGCTGTACCGGTAGCATTATTAGGTAATCTGAAGCCCGAAGCAGCGATCGCAGTTGCTGTCCCAGTGGGACTTTTAGGCAGTTATTTGTATCAGTTCCGGTTCTTTATCAATACATTTTTAGGGAAGTATACGGATAAAGCAGTGGAAGATATGAATACAAAAGCAATTACTCGTTCGATCATTTTGTATCCAACGTTGGCCTCATTTATTTTATTTGTACCGCTTGTTTTCATCGCACTTTATCTGGGTGCACCACTGATCGCCGATGTCATCAATGCCCTTGAAGGGACTGTCGTAATCCATATTCTGGAGGTAGTAGGCGGTGGCTTGGCAGCGATCGGGATTGCAACGACTGTTTATGTCATTGGTCGGAAAGATTACATGGTTTTCTTTTTCCTTGCCTATTTTATGAGTGTCGTACTGAAATCATTGGAAATCACTATGGTTACTTACGCAATCTTTGGTGTTCTGATCGCATTGATCTTTGTACAATCACAAAAAGGAAAATTAGCTCCAGTTGCTGAAACGAATACGTCCAATGCATCCTTTGATGAGGACGATTACGATGATGGATTCTAAGAAACAAGGAGGAAGGAAAAAATGACAGAATCAGTGAAAGCTACGCAAGCCGCTCCAGAAGAAATCACAAAAAAAGATGTCACGAAAGCTTATCTCCGTTGGCATTTTGCCAATGAGATTCCCCATTCATTTGAACGCTATCTGGCACCGTCACTTTTATACGCAATGATGCCGATCTTACGAAAATTATATAAGAATGAAGACGCCCTCAAGGCTGCCTATAAGCGGCAACTGCTCTTTTTCAATACGCAATTGAGCTGGGGGGGCGGCGTGATCACAGGCCTGATGTCTTCTATGGAACAGCAGCGGGCAGAAGAAGAACATGAAAACAAAGAAGTTCTGATGCAAGATGATTTGATGTACAACACAAAAGCAGGGTTGATGGGCGCTTTAGCAGGGATCGGTGATGCGATCGATTCTGGAACAGTACAGTATATCTTTATTGCGATCGCTGTTCCATGGGCCCAGCAGGGAAGTCCGCTAGGTGCATTGTTCCCATTTGTCTGTTTTGCTTTATACCAAGCATTTTTAGGTGTATTTTTTGCTCGACAAGCTTTTGCAATGGGGCGAAACGCGACCGGATTGATGCAAAGCACCGGTGTTCAGACAGCAATCGAAACATTGTCTGTTCTCGGGTTGTTTATGATGGGGGTCCTAGCCGGAAACTATGTCAATGTCTCTTCTTCGCTGAAATTTGATATTTCAGGACGAGAATTTATCATTCAAGATATTCTTGACCAGATTGTTCCAGGTATCTTGCCATTGGCTGTCGTAATGGGTGTTTATTGGTTCTATACGAAAAAAGGCTTAAAAGTTACGCAAGCACTGCTCTGGCTGACTTTGATCTTGATCATTCTCGCCGGCGTAGGGATTTTATAGAAAAGGAAGTGGAAAACAATGGGTGTAGTAAATTTAGCACGTGTGGATGAACGGTTGATTCATGGGCAAGTCATGATGACGTTGTCTCAAAAAAGCGGGGTCAACTCTATCTTCGTCGTTGATGAAGTGGTTGCCAAGGATAAATTCATGCGAGATCTATATAAAAATGCCGGCAGTCGCACAGGACAAAAAACGATTGTCGTGACACCAGAAAAAGCAAAATTTTATTGGGATGAATATGCGTTTAAAGAGTACAACTGCATCCTGATCGCAAAAACCATCAGTGTGATTTATGATCTGGTCACCCATGGTGTGCCAATGAAAGAGTTGAACATTGGCGGGATCGCACAGAAAGATCCAGAAAAAGATCTGTTAGTCACAAAATCTGTCTACTTGAATAAAGCAGATGCCGCAAGATTAAAAGAAATGAATGAACACTATGGGGTCGAAAACATCTATTTCCAAGCAACACCTTCTGCTCCTAAATCCTCTTTAAAAGAGGTCTTGAAACAATTCGGATTATAACTACCAAATACAGCAAATGAGCTAGTTCCATCAATAACAAAAAAGCAACGGTCATTTGATGGTTGCTAGCTCAAAGGCTGTTGAAAACGTGCTGGATCCTTCGGAAAATGGGAGATGAAAAAGATGCAGAAAGACCGCTTCAATGATTGGCTGTTTCGTTACCGCTATATTTATCGTTCTCGCTTAAGTGACCGCAGCAAAAAAAGATTCCTAAATGCTTTAGTGACAGATATCTCACAAATAAGAAAAGATATTCGCGTAATCGAATATGATTTGAAACATAAAGCAGCTTCGAGAAATGTTTACATCGGAGATATCGCTCAAGCAGATCGAATCATTTGTACGTATTATGATACACCGCCACAACATTTTGGCGCTTATCATTTTTTTGATCGGAAGGCGCAAGGTCGTCAAACAATGAATTTTATTCTTGTCAGCTCATTCATAACGATTGGGATCGGCGCAGTAGCGACATGGTTCTATAGTCAATTTGCTGCTGACGGTTTTGTACTTTTTTCTTGGCAAACATTTTTCTTAGTTCTGGCATTTGGTTTGTACTTTCTTTTATTGGGAAAAGTGGTAAAAGGGGCCGTCTTCCAGAAAAACTTAACGAGAAATACTTCTTCGGTTTTGGCATTATTGGCTTTAATCAGTGAAAATGAACGACAAAACACTGCGTTTGCGTTCTTGGATGAAGGGAGCTATGGCGAACGAGGATTAGAAGTTTTACGAGATTCAGTCAAGCGTAAGGCTACGATTTATTATCTGGATTCTGTTGGTGCCAAAGCACCTCTACATGTAGTAGGAACAGAGTTTGATCGCAAACAATTAGCACGACTCGGAATCCTTCAAGAAGAAGGAAGCCATGCAGCAATCAATTATGTGATCAGCGGAAATAAGGAATCAACAGCGGGATATTATCTGCCTAAACAATTATTAAGGCAAAAAGACATCAATATGGAAAATGTAAACAAGACGATTGCCTTGTTACAGTAAACGTTTTGCATGGAAACCCATGCAGGGAGACAAAGGAGGAATGACAATGTTGGGAATCGTACTTGCTACCCATGGCACATTAAGCGATGGACTGAAAGATGCGGCAACAGTCATCATGGGAGCAGTCGAAAATATAGCGACAGTCAACTTGTATCAAGGAGACGATGTTCAAGCACTGGGAGAAAAAATCAGTGCCGCAGTACATCAAGTCGATCAACGAGAAGGGGTGCTGATCTTAGTAGACTTACTGAGCGCTAGCCCTTACAACCAGTCAGTTTTGACGATCAATCAGTTAGAAAAAGAGCTGCAAGAAGAAGTTTACGTTATTGGCGGTACCAACTTGCCGATGGTGTTAGAAGCAATCAATCATCAATTACTGCAAACACCAATTGCATCAGCGGCACAAGCAGTGATCGATCAAGGAGAAGATAGTGTTGCTTTTTGGCATATCTCGAATGAGACGCCAGCTGTTGGCGATGAGGATGACGATGATGATTTTTAAGAAAGGATGTTGACTATGAAATGGGGCTTTAGATGGTATGGCGAAGGAGACTCGATTCCTTTGCAAAATGTCCGTCAAATACCTGGCATCAATGGGGTCATCGGCACCTTGTTAAACAAACTGCCGGGAGATATTTGGGAAATTGCCGAAATTGAGGAATTAAAGCAATCGATCGAAAAAGAAGAACTGACATTACTAGGAATCGAAAGTGTGGCGATCCATGACGCGATCAAGGCAGGAACAGAAGAACGGGATCACTACATCGATCATTACATTCAGACGATCAAAAATCTTTCTGCTTGTGGCATACATCTGATCTGTTATAGTTTTAAGCCAATTTTTGGTTGGGCAAAAACCAATCTTTTTTATGAAAATGAGGATGGCAGTTTCTCATTGCTGTATGACCAAGCAGTGGTGGATGGGATGGAACCTAGCGAAATGTACACATTGATCCACAGCCAATCAAAAGGATTCAAGCTGCCTGGTTGGGAAGAAGAACGGTTAAAGAAATTCAAGCAACTGATGGAGACCTATGACGGAGTGACAGAAGAGGTTCTTTTCGATAACTTGGCTTATTTTCTGAAACGAATTATTCCTGTTTGCGAAGAAATGGATGTTAAAATGGCCATCCATCCGGATGATCCGCCTTGGGAGATCTTCGGCTTGCCGCGAATCACCAAAAACTTGTCTGACTTGAAAAAGATATTGGCTATTGTTGACTCTCCTTATAATGGATTGACGCTATGCACTGGTTCGTTAGGCGCCGATCCCAAAAATGATCTAGTGTCGATCATTCATGAGGTCGGCGACCGAATTAATTTTGTTCATTTCCGAAACGTTCTCTTTATGGGAGACCACAAATTCAAAGAGTCTGCACACTTGTCTACAGAAGGTTCACTAGATATGTATGCCATTATGAAAGCCTTGGTGGATGTAGGATTTACTGGAGTGATTCGTCCAGATCATGGGCGAACGATCTGGGGGGAAGTAGCAATGCCAGGATATGGTCTGTATGATCGAGCTTTGGGGATTAGTTATTTGCAAGGACTGCATGAAGCGGTTGTCAAATCGCAAAGGTCTGCAGAAATTGATCAGAAAGCGGGGGAATAGAATGGCAAACGTCGATACATTGATCGAAC
This sequence comes from Enterococcus gallinarum NBRC 100675, assembly GCF_001544275.1. Classification (GTDB taxonomy): domain Bacteria; phylum Bacillota; class Bacilli; order Lactobacillales; family Enterococcaceae; genus Enterococcus_D; species Enterococcus_D gallinarum. The sequence goes on from NZ_BCQE01000013.1 coordinate 17,031, forward strand.
ATTTAGCGGCTACGAAAGTTTTACCGCTTTATACCGCCACAGACATGTCGTTGCTAGATCCACTAGAAGAATTATTGATTAAACACGATATTCGTTTGATTGAAGTGACTTTCCGCAGCGAACTGGCGTTAAAAGCAATCGAACACTTAACACGCTCAGGGAAGTTGCTCGTGGGAGCCGGCACGGTGAGAACACTTGAAGAAGCCCAACAAGCGGTAGCAAAGGGGGCCCAGTTTATTGTCTCTCCAGCTATTGTTCCAGAAGTTGTCGATCACTGTTTAAAGAATCAGATCCCGATTTTTCCAGGAACAGCGACACCAAATGATATTCAGAAAGCCGTATCGTTTGGGATCAAAACTGTGAAATTTTTTCCAGCAGATATTTATGGCGGGTTACAGGCAATCAAAGCGTTAAGCGGTCCCTTCTATGATGTTCGATTTTTGCCAACTGGCGGAATCTCTAAGGACAATTGCCGAGACTACCTTGCTCACCCGCAAGTGATCGCAGTTGGGGGTTCGTTCATCCTTTCAGAAGAGCTGGTCAGGGATTATGAGCAAGGGGATGCACATTTAGCATCCTTGAAAGCAATCCTTGAATCGATCTGAGTATCAAAACAGAGAGCGGTGCGATCTAATGCTAGACGCATGGCTCTTTTTTAAAATAAAGAAGGAGAAAGCGAATGAACACAATCCAACTAGTAATTTTTGACATGGATGGCTTAATGTTCGAAACAGGACGACTTGCCTACCGGGCCTATCTAAAATCTGCTGAAGAACACGATTTTGAATTGATCCACGATGTCTATTATTATTTGACCGGGAAAAGAGAAGCCGAGATTCGTCAAGGAATGAAAGAGTTGTACGGCGATGTCCCTGTTGACCAATGGCGGGATTCGATGAACCGATACAAAGAAGCCATTTTAGCTGAAGAAAAAAGAGTCTACAAAAAGCCGGGGTTGCTCGATTTACTAAAGGAGCTGAAGCAGCATACCTGCCAAATCGCATTAGCCTCCTCTTCTTCCCGAGAAAAAATCGCCACCTATTTTGAGCTAGAAAAGATGCCGCCTATCTTTGATATCATCGTAGCTGGCGATCAAGTCAAGCAAGGAAAGCCCGACCCGGAAATTTTTTTGACGGCTTGTCATCAGGCAAAGGTTCTCCCAAAAGATGCCTTAGTCTTAGAAGACTCGTTTGCCGGGATAGCTGCTGCTGAAAAAGCGGGCATCTCAGCGTTTCTGATTGAAGATGATTTGACTGACTTACCGACAAGAAAAGGAAGATACCCGTTGAGCAAACAACCAATCCTCAATAAAGAGGCGCTGCTGCAGGGTGTCCAACACTTTACTGATTTAGCTGAAGTCAAAGACTTTTTACTAGCCAATCAATTACTTAGGTAATCGGAAATTTGATCGGTTCGCTCAAGATGAATGGTTCTATTCAGCTCTTGCAGCGTATTGCCAACCATTCATCTTTTACATTTTTAGCGTAATTAAATGCAAAGAAAAAATGAATACGTATCCAAAAAAGATTGCAATTTTGGAAAAACGTGCTATAGTTTAAAATTGAACCGGTTCAATTATTTAACAAGCTGCTGATTTCTATTAAATCGTGAAGGGGATCATCACCCATTACCAAAAGCAAAGCAATGAATCCAACGATTCATAATCATTAAAAAATGGATCGTGAAAAATGGCAGCAGAGAAAGGTGAGAAACATGGCTTCGATTCGAGATGTTGCGCAATTAGCAGGTGTTTCCGTAGGGACTGTTTCCCGATATTTGAATGGACATCAGCTGAAACAATTGAATAGAGAAAAGATTGCTGCTGCTATTGAGTCGCTTGACTACAAAGAGAATATTATTGCGAAGGGTTTAAAGAACAATCGCAGCTATTCACTTGGCTTATTGATGAATCGCATCTCCAGTCGATTTGGCTCGGAAGTTGTTTCTGGTATCGAGAAAGTCGCGGAAGAAAATGGCTATAGTATTTTGCTGAGTGGTTTTACGAATAGCAAAGAGGACCATGACAAACTCGATTATTTATTGCAGCATGCTGTCGATGGCTTGATTGTTTTCTTTTCTGATGAAAAAAAGTTTGATTTGTCGAAATGGCAGGACATTCAGATACCCATTGTCTTTTTGAATCATCCTGAGACACAAGGAATCGCCGATGTTCTCTTATTGAACGACCGTCAAAGTGTTTTTGACGTCATCAACCATTATTTAGCAGCTGGACACAAAAAAATCGGTTATCTTTCCGCCCCACAGTCGGATCACACTGCGAGAGAACGACTGTTTGGTGCGCAAGCTGCTATGGCAAACAATGAAGCAGAAATGAAAATCGTGGTGGGGGACTACACAAGACAAAGCGGTTATCGGGGAACTGAAGAATTAGTCGCATGGGGAGCGACTGCAATTTTTGTCAGTAACTACAACATGTCAGTGGGGGCTTTGGAATGTTTCAATCAAAAGGGATTGATCGTTGGAAAAGACATCGCCTTTGGTCACTATGATTATCTTTCTGAAGCAGAACAGAGTTTGTTGCCGCAAATCACTGTGAATCCACCAGCAGAAAAAATGGGGGAAAAAGCTGCAGAACTTGTCTTAGAACGAATCAAAATGGGAAACACGGCCACTGAAAAGCAAGTGGTCTTAATGGAAAATCAACTACTAGGATTAGCGGAGGGAGCAGAAACATGAAGGTTCAATTTCCAGAAAATTTTTGGTGGGGTTCCGCAGCCAGCGGCCCGCAGACAGAAGGACGGGTAGCCGGAGACGGCAAAGGCGAAAATATTTTTGATTACTGGTATGCCAAAGAACCCGAAAAATTTTTTAACCAAGTAGGTCCTGACAAAGCATCGGAAGTTTATCTTAAATACAAAGAGGATGTCCAATTGATGGTTCAAACCGGCCATAACTCTTTTCGGACTTCGATTCAATGGAGTCGGTTGATTCCTGATGGAACAGGGGCAGTCAATCCCCAAGCAGTTGCTTTTTACAATGATTATTTTGATGAGTTGATTAACAACGGCATCGAGCCTTTTATTAACCTCTACCATTTTGATATGCCGATGGCGTTGCAAGAAAAGGGTGGTTGGTTAGCTCGTGAAACGGTAGATGCGTATGCAGAATATGCCAAACAATGTTTCGAATTGTTTGGTGCAAAAGTCAAAAAATGGTTTACTCATAATGAGCCGATCGTTCCTGTTGAGGCGGGTTATTTGTATCAGCTGCATTATCCAGAAAAAAGCAATATGAAGCAGGCTGTTCAAGTTGGATTCAATGAAGCATTGGCTTCCGCTTTGGCGATCAAAGCTTACCATGAAAGTGGGCAAACTGGACAAATCGGCATCATACTGAATCTAACTCCAAGTTATCCAAGAGACAGTAATAATTCCGAAGATGTTCGAGCAGCAGAAATCGCGGATGCCTTCTTCAATCGGTCGTTTCTTGATCCTGCAGTCAAAGGAATTTTCCCAGAAGAACTGGTGAAAATCGTGAAAGAATTAGACATGGTACCTGAGATGCAAGGGGATGATCTGGACATCATCAAAAACAATACCGTCGATTTGTTGGGAGTCAACTATTATCAGCCACGGCGAATCAAGGCGAAAGAAACGCCGGTCGATTCTACAGCTGCGCCGATGCCAGAAAATTATTTTGATGTGTATGATATGCCAGGGAAAAAAATGAATCCTTATCGTGGATGGGAAATCTATGAAAAAGGCATTTACGATCTATTGCTCAACCTTCGCGATAACTATGGCAACCTGCCTTGCTTTATCTCGGAAAATGGCATGGGAGTTGAAAATGAGCAGCGTTTCTTAGGTGAAGATGGGATGATTCATGATGATTATCGGATTGAATTTGTTTCAGAACATTTGAAATATGTTCATCAAGCAATTCAAGAAGGCGCCAATTGTCTAGGCTATCATATGTGGACCTGCATGGACAACTGGTCGTGGACCAATGCCTACAAAAACCGCTACGGCTTTATCTCCGTCGACTTGGAAAATGATCGGCAGCGGACAATCAAAAAATCAGGACACTGGTTCAAGCAAGTCTCTGAGAACAATGGCTTTGAAGGATGAGTCTTTCATGAATCTATCAAGGCAAGCATTAGGATGATCCAAACAGAGCAGATAGAATAGTTGAAGCAGATGAAGGGAGGTTTTCCCTTCATTTTTTTTTGACTGATAGGCGCTTGATCAGGCTGTGATCAGGGGTGCGAAGGAGGAAGCGAAGGAACTTAACAACGCAGCCAGTAGAAAAGCAGAAAAGCAGTTTAGTGAAAAAAACATGGAATATTTTACAAGAAATCGAAGGGTTCAATGCTAGAATAGTTAAATAGATAAAAAGGAGGTACAGAATGAAAAAGGTTCACTATGATGAAATGTTTGGAATTGAGGCCTATGCCTTAGAAAACTATCCAAAGAGCTTTCCGCTTCACTTTCATGATTATTATGTGGTGGGGGTTTTGTTAGAGGGAAAAAGGAGCCTGTATTGTGGAAAGACCCAAACCCTTGAAAAAGGCGATCTGAACCTATTCAATCCCTACCAGCCTCATAGTTGTCAAAGCATAGAGAACCAGTCAATCACCTACCACGCCCTTAACATTTCCAAGGAAATGATGGCCCATGTAGTAAAGGAAATCACCGGCAAAAACGAGTTGCCTTATTTCAGTCAGGTGATTTTACGAAACGACGGCTTAGGAGAATTAGTCGAGGAATTGTATCAAGCCATTCGTTTAAAAAAATCCTCTCTTTATCGGGAGGAATTGATTTTTTTACTCATTGAACACTTGCTTACATACACGGCAGAAGGGTATCAGAAGGAAGCCGTACAAAATGGTGGCTTAGAAGCTGTTTGCCACTATCTGCACCAGCATTACACAGCAGATATTCGCTTAACGGATCTTGTGGCATTAACCCATTTGAAAAAAAGTTCTTTCATTCATCAGTTTACAAAAAACTACGGCATGACCCCTTATCGGTATCTCTTATCGATTCGAATCGCTGAAGCGAAGAAACTACTGGCAAACCAGCAGTCTGTAGCAGAAGTGGCGTTGATGACCCATTTCTCTGATCAAAGCCATTTCTCCAATGTATTCAAAAATTTTATTGGGCTGACCCCGAAACAATATCAAAGAATGTATCAAAGGAGTATAGAATGAATCATTTATTGAAGAATCCTCATGTCACTGCGTTAATCACGGTTTTTTTCTGGTCAACGACGTTTATTGCAACAAAGCTGTTATTGGTTGATTTTTCACCCACTGCGATATTGCTTGTCCGGTTCATCATTGGTCTTGCGGCATTGAGTGTGATTTCCAAGTTTAGTCTCGTACATTATCGTTTGTGGCAGCATCTATATTTGATGGCTGCCGGCATCACCGGAGTTTGTTTTTATTTCTTTTTGGAGAACATCGCTTTAAGTTATACCAGTACATCGAATGTGGCGGTGATTGTTTCCATTTCGCCTCTTTTCATTGGCCTAGCTTCAGCTTTTGTGTATCAGACGAAATTAAAAGTAACCTTCTTTATCGGCTTTTTGCTCTCTTTTATCGGCATTTTTTTGATTAGTTTTGCAGGAGATCTTTCCTTTCATCCATTAGGTGATTTCTTAGCCGTGGCAGCTGCCTTGATGTGGATGATCTACTCCCTATTGATCAAAAAAATCGCCAGTTGGGGGTACTCAGTAATCGATACGACGAAAGCAATCTTTCTCTATGGGATTCTCTTTATTTTGCCACTGTTTGTATTGACCAAGAGTTCGCTACCATTAGAAAAATTGCTTCAAACAGACAACTTGTTTTACCTAATGTTTCTTGGCTTAGGTGCTTCCGCGTTGTGCTTTGTCCTCTGGAATTATACCGTTGAACAGCTAGGCGCTGTCGTTGCCGGACTTTATATTTATTTGGTTCCTGTGACGACATTATTCGCTTCTTTTCTCATCTTGGGAGAAACGATCAGTTTTGTGAAATTAATAGGCGTGATCTTGACGTTATTGGGTCTTTTTGTTTCGGAAGGACAAAGAAAGTTTTCAATAAAAACAGTGAGGTTAAAGGATGAGGAGTAGACAAACCGCGACTTAGCCAAGGCTCCTGTTCAATGATGATAGCGAGCGTGGGACAAAAGTAAAAAACACTTTTGTTCCACGCTCTAGTGAATTGTTTATAAAAAGTCTTTCGGCTAGCGAAGAAGCACTGTCAGAAGGACTGTGCTTTCACGCATTTCTTGAAGTGATTTTCGCCAATGTGAAAATCGATTTTTCATTAGTGCCGGTGATCGATCGACGGAAAGCGAAGGTCCTCGATGTTCAGGAAGTGTTTGGCAACCAGAACATTTCCCCCAAAGAGAGGCGCTTGTTCGCCTAAACGACTAGTTTTGATTTTAGTATTTTGGGTAAACTGGCTGGTTAATTTTTGTTGCAACTCTGTAAGAAGAGTAGGGATTTTCCGATAAACTGAACTATTGATGTAGACTTCTTCAGGATCGAAAAAGGTGATGACATTGTTTAATCCGATACTGAGAAATTCAACATTTTGCCTTGCCAATTCAATGGCGGACTTCTCTCCTGAATGAACAGCTTCCGCAAAAATATCCGAATTGACAAAGTCTTTTTTCGTATAGTGACTGTAGGTATCAAACAACACCTTATTGGAAGCATATTGCTCTAAACAGCCGCGATTTCCGCAAGGGCAAAGGTTGCCGTGGGGAAATAAAGTGGAATGGCCAACTTCGCCGGCGGTTCCGTGAGTGCCTGTCTGCAAGCGACCGTTTACGATAATGCCAACACCGATTCCGCTATGAATACTGACACTGATCAAATTGGTTGAATCAGAAGAAAAACAATATTCGCCCAAAGCTGTTAAGTTTGCTTCATTTTCAATATAGACGGCGGTATTGTATTTTTGACTTAGAGGGGTGATCAAATCGATCCCTTCCAAATCATAATAAGGGGTAAAGGTGATCGTTTCCTGATTGACGATGCCATGGATCGCTAAACAGATACCAACCAGACCATGAGTGGCAGACGGCATTTGCGGAGTGAATTCCTGCATGATCGAATCAATGGTGGTGAATACATTGTCTTTGGTGATCAAGATATCTTGTTTTTCTGCAGTAGCAATTTTCTGGCCGTTGATATAGGAAAGCATCCCGTTGACATAATTGTAGCCAATATCAAAAGTAACCGCTAAGCTGCTTTGATGGTCAAATTGAAGTTGGATCGGTTTGCGGCCACCGATGGATGTGGAATCACCAATTCCTACTTCTTTGACAAACTCGGTTTCGATCAATTTTTTCATGATTTGAGAAACAGAGGCTTTGTTCAGATTCGTTAGATGTGAGACTTCAGCTCTTGAAATATGTTCGTTATCAATGATGGTTTTTAGGACGGCAGCTTCGTTCTGCTCGCGAATGCCCATTTTATTAATAATCATACGCTCTCCTTTTTGATCTATCATAGTGTTAGTTTACCGTGCAAATTAATATTGTGCAAGTTTATCTTTATTCCTTAAAATAGAACCCGTATAAGGGGAAAAAAAAGTAAACAAAGGTTTGAAAGCGCTTGACAAAAACCAGCTAGTCGTTTACTATCCAATTAGTTAGTTTTTTAAGCAAATTAACCTAAATATTGTGATCACATATCCGTAAACGATGAAAAAATTATTATCAGCAAAGGAGAATGATATGGCTTATTTACTAGGACTGGATCTAGGGACGAGTTCCTTGAAAGGGTTGGTTTTTGATCAATCGGGGCAGCTTATCAATACAGCTAGCGCCGATTATCCATTGACATCCCCACGACCAGGATATAGCGAGCAAGATCCGAATCATTGGCGCCAAGCGGCCCAGACAGTTATTTTTGAGTTACTCGACAAAATTCCTGAATTGCGTAAAGAGTTGATTGGTATCAGTTTTTCAGGTCAAATGCATAGCTTAGTTTTACTCGATGAAGAAAATACGGTGATTCGTCCGGCAATATTATGGAATGATGTGCGTACGACGAAACAATGCCAACGAATCATGGAAGAAATGCCGGAGATTCTTGCTATCACCAAAAATGTTGCGTTGGAAGGCTTCACATTACCTAAAATTTGTTGGGTGCAAGAACATGAGCCGGAGAACTGGCAGCGAGTTCGTCATTTGATGTTACCGAAGGATTTCTTGGCTTTATGGCTATCGGGTACTTACTCCATGGACTATTCGGATGCGGCAGGAACATTATTGCTGGATAGTGAGCAGAAATGCTGGTCGACAGAGATCATCAATAAGTTTGCTATTCCCGCAGAGATCTTACCAACACTATTTGAATCTGCGGAAGAAGTGGGCACATTGGTTCCTGAATTACAAGCAGCATTTGGTTTTGAGCAAGAAGTCAAAATCTTTGCCGGTGGTGCGGACAACGCCTGTGCCGCATTAGGATCAGGGATCATCGATGAAGGCATTGGAATGGTATCGATTGGAACCAGCGGTGTATTCCTATCTTTTGAAGAACAAGAGGTTGATTACCAAGGAAAATTGCACGTGTTTCATCATGCCGTTGCCAAAAAGCACTATTCGATGGGGGTCACATTAGCTGCTGGCAATTCATTGAGCTGGTATCGTGATACATTTGCTGAAGGGGTCGATTTTTCCGAATTGCTTGCTGATGTGGAGGAAGTTTCACCGGGAGCGGATGGCCTTTTATTTACGCCTTATATTGTTGGCGAACGAACACCTTACACAGATAGCACGATTCGAGGCAGTTTCATCGGGATCGATACCCACCATCGACGTCGGCATTTCAGTCGCGCCGTGTTAGAAGGCATCACATTTTCTTTGAAGGACTCGCAACTGATCATGGAAGAAACCGCCAAACGCAAGTTTAGCAAAATCGTCTCTGTTGGCGGCGGTGCGAAAAATAAAGCTTGGCTGCAAATGCAAGCGGATATTTTTGATGCTGAGATCACGACATTAACAACGGAACAAGGACCAGGGATGGGCGCAGCCATGTTAGCAGCTATCGGCAGTGGGTTATATCCGGATGAAGCTGCGTGTGTAGAAGCTTTTGTGAAGTATGGTCCAGTGATCAAACCAGTGAAAGAAAACGTGGCAGAGTATCAGCGTGTATATGCCATCTATCAAAAAGTGTATCCGCAAACGGCACCTTTGTGTCGGGAACTGGCTGCTCTTCAACCCGAGTAAGTCTTAAAAACAGGTTTTACGAAACTTATTTTTCATAAGTAAGTTAGTTTATCACGCTAAAAAACTACAAAATGGAGGAAACAAAATGAGTTATTTCCCAACGATCGATAAAATCCAATACGAAGGTCCTCAAACTGAGAATATGTTTGCGTTTCGTCACTATGACGCAGAAGAAGTCGTGCTAGGCAAGAAAATGAAAGATCATTTGCGCTTTGCAATTGCGTATTGGCATACCATGACCCAAGATGGATCAGATCCTTTCGGTGCACCAGTCAACAAACGGACGTGGGTCGGTGAAACGGAGATGGAGACTGCCAAAAATCGTGTGGAGACATTCTTTGAAATTTGTGAAAAACTAGGGGCAGAATTTTTCTGTTTCCACGATGTGGATGTGGCACCAGCTGGCGAAACTTTAGAAGAGTTTTTCCAAAATCTTGATGAGATCACCGATTTGATCAAAGAAAAAATGGAGCAAACAGGAATCAAATTGCTATGGAATACTGCCAATATGTTTTCGCATCCTAGATTCAACAATGGAGCTGCATCAACGAACAATGCCGAAGTTTATGCCATTGCTGCAGCACAAGTCAAAAAAGGACTAGACATCTCCAAAAAATTAGGCGGCGAAAACTATGTCTTCTGGGGTGGTCGTGAAGGCTACGAAACATTGTTGAACACAGACATGAAATTTGAACAAGACAATATTGCTCGTCTGTTTAAAATGGCGATTGCCTACGGTGAAAAAATCGGTCATAAACCGCAATTCTTATTAGAACCTAAACCAAAAGAGCCATCGAAGCACCAATATGATTTTGATGCTGCAACGACAATGGCCTTCATTCAGCATTATGGTTTGGAAGGCGACTTCAAGTTGAATCTTGAAGCCAATCATGCCACATTGGCTGGTCATACCTTTGAACATGAGATTGCAGTTGCTCGCAGTTATGATGCACTAGGATCACTAGATGCCAATCAAGGAGATATGCTGCTAGGCTGGGATACGGATGAGTTCCCAACAAACGTCTTTGATTCAACCCTTGCTTTGTATGAAGTGTTGGAAAATGGCGGCATCGCACCGGGAGGAATCAACTTTGATTCTAAAGTTCGTCGTTCTTCTTTTGAAATGGAAGACTTGTTGTTGGCGCATATTGCTGGGATGGATACCTATGCCCGGGCATTAAAAGCTGCAGCGAAGTTAAAAGAAGATCGTTTCTTTGACGAATTGAAAGAAAAACGTTATGCCTCATTTAGCGAAGGAATCGGCGCGAAGATCGTGGCAGACCAAGAAGATCTTGAAAGCTTGACGGATTACGCGTTGGCCCATGACCAAGTGGAGTTGGAATCTAGCCATATTGAATACGTGAAATCTCGTTTGAATGATTACCTGTTCTAATGAACTGGGCTGTGACATAAGCCAAAACAAGTGATAAATCCAATGATATCAGAGAGGTCCCTAGGACATTGCTTTCAGATGGCGATCGACCAAGACCTCTCTGTCATTGGGAAATCCTTGTTCAACTTATGCTGCAGTCTTTTTTTCAAAGTGGGAACGAAATTCTGTTGTTTCTGAGTAAGAATGTGCTACGATAAAATGTAACCGATTTAATAAGGTTGTTGAGGAGGATAATAAACCATGTTTCACAGCAAATTAGATCCTTTCCCGACAGATTTTTTGTGGGGAGCTGCATCGGCCGCTTATCAAGTCGAAGGCGCGTGGGATGCCGATGGCAAAGGACCATCCATCTGGGATACCTATTCACAAATTGCCGGTAATACTTTTGAAGAAACCAATGGCAAAATCGCGATTGATCATTACCATCGCTATAAAGAAGACGTGGCACTGATGAAACAGATGGGACTAAAAGCCTATCGTTTTAGTGTGGCTTGGTCACGTATTTTGCCAGAAGGAGAAGGGGCTGTCAACGAGGCTGGATTACGCTTTTACGAAGATCTGGTGGATGAATTGCTGGCTCATGACATTGAACCTGTTTTGACACTGTACCATTGGGATCTGCCTCAAGGGTTACAAGACCGCTACCAAGGGTGGGAAAGCCGCCAAACAGCAGAGGCTTTCGAGAATTATTGCCGTATTTTATTTGAACGACTAGGGGAAAAAGTGACGTATTGGGTGACCATGAATGAACAAAATGTCTTCACAGCTCTCGGTTACCGCTGGGGAGCTCATCCACCAGGAATCAAAGACTTAAAACGAATGTACGCCGCAAATCATATCATCAATATTGCCAATGCTAAAGCCATTCATTTGTTTCATGAAATGGTACCCCAAGGAAAGATCGGACCCAGTTTTGGTTATGGACCGATGTATCCTTTTAGTTGCGATCCAGAAGATGTATTAGCTGCCGAAAATGGCGAAGCCTTCAACAACGCGTGGTTTTTGGACGTTTACTGCAAGGGGCAGTACCCCAAATTTGTGTACAAGCAATTAGCAAAACTCGGGATTGCGCCGGAAGTTACTTTAGAAGACCAGCAACTCATGAAACAGGCAAAACCAGACTTCCTGGGGATCAATTATTATCATGGGGGAACGGCACAGCAAAACCAGTTTCAAAAGCAGCAAACCGCCAAAAAAGAATTTTCAAAAGTCGATCCTTACCTAATGCAAGCGACGTCTGATGCGCTGGCACCAGAAGAAAATATGTTTGCTACAGCTGAAAATCCTATGCTGAAAAAAACGGATTGGGGTTGGGAGATCGATCCGGTTGGTTTTCGGGTCGCACTGCGCCGCATCCAAGCCAACTACGATTTGCCGATTTTTGTAACGGAAAATGGCTTAGGGGCGCTTGATCAGCTGTCAGACTGCCAGATCCATGACTCCTATCGAATCGATTATCTACAAGAACACCTTCTCGAATTACAAAAAGCGATCACCGATGGTGTGGATATGATTGGCTACTGTGCTTGGTCTTTCACTGATCTGTTGAGCTGGCTGAACGGATATCAAAAACGCTATGGCTTTGTCTATGTCGATCGCGACAATCAGCAGGAGAAGCAGTTAGCAAGAATTCCGAAAGACAGTTTCTATTGGTATCAAGAAGTGATCCGCACAAATGGGGCCAGCTTGCTGCAAAACGAGAAGTAGACGAAAGTGGAGTGAGAAGATGCGTAAGGTATTGATTGTCGATGATGAGGTTTCGATTCGCAACGGACTGCCGTTGATCATCAACTGGGAAAGCTATGGGTATCAGATCGTCGGATCGGCAGAAAATGGTGAGACCGGACTGGCAATGATTCGTGAATTGAAACCCGACGTAGTGATTGCCGATATTCGGATGCCCGGGAAAAATGGCCTAGACATGGTAGCCGCCGCCAACGAAGAAGGGTTCTCGTTTTATGCGATCATTTTATCCGGCTATTCCGATTTTGATTATGCGAAACAAGCCCTTCAGTTAGGGGCAGTGACTTACTTGTTAAAGCCGATCGATGAGGAAGAACTGATTGCCATTTTAACGAAAATTGATCAAAGAGCGAAAAGCGATCAGCAGAAAAACCAGAAAAGTCAGCTGATGGAAAAACTTTTCGGAGGCGATTCCACCGGGGTCAAACACGCTCAAGCAATCAAATTATTGCGTCTTGCAGAAGAGACGGATCCTCATCTGCTGATCGAGAAACTCCAGCAGCAAGTCGGCCAAGTAGTCTCACTGATCCACCGCCACCATTGTTATCTCGTATTATTAAATGAAGAACGTTTCCCAGATGAGACGATCGATCAGTGGTGCCGAAAAGTATTAGGGCAGCGCGAGGTCTTAATCTCTCGCTGGTTTGCAGCACAGGAAAGTTTAAAACCGTTGATGGTGGATATCCAGACATTAAGCAAGCTGATTTTTCTATACCCCAATCAAGTGATTTCCCATCATGTCTTGGAAAAAAGTCAAGCAGAACCCCAGACGCCGCGGGGGGCACTAATGGAGGCAATTTTAGCCAACCAGCCCCTCGCAGAACTTTTGACAGGCTACTGGCAGAATTTTTATCAGACATTGGCGTTGGAAGAGGCCATCAAATGGCAAGTCAACGGGGATGTGGAATGGCTCTATCATCAAATCATTGAGAAGGTAGCACTGGACATTCCTTGGGATTCAGAAGCGTTGCACCAACAAATATTTCTAGCGCAAACATTCCCGATGTTGCAAGCCGTCATCACAGACAAACTTCATCAATTGAAGGAGGCAGTCGCCAATCGCTTCAATCAAGTCGATATCATCACTGAATTGATCCAGTATACAAAAAAGCATTATCGGGATGATTTAACGTTGAAAAAAATTGGTGAGATTTTCAGTTACAACAGCGCCTATTTAGGAAAAAAATTCCGTAAAGAGACCGGTAAAAATTACTTGGCATTTTTGGATGAAGTGCGCATGGAAAAAGCCGTGGAAATATTGCGGCATTCCAATTTGATGGTCTATGAAGTAGCCGAGTTAGTGGGCTACAGCAACGTCGATTATTTTTATAAAAAATTCAAACAGTACCATCACGTTTCCCCCAATGAATTTCGTAAGCAAGAATAAACATCAGAAATCAGATAGATGAAGCAGAGGTTGCACAGTGGTCAGATTCAAGAAATAAAAAGGGATTTCCAAAAATTGTTTTTCAAATTTTTGTGAAATTTCGGCTTATCTCCGAAGAAGTTACTTCTAACCGTCTATTCGAAAAGGGACTGTGGCATAAGTCTCCGACAAGTAACATCCGAACAGTATATCTTATTGCTCCTGCGGTGCAGTGGCTCCTCGTCGCAAAAGTCCGAGGAATCCACAGTAATAGACTATGATTCGGTTTCACTTGTTGGATGATGACTAATGTCACAGTCTTTTATTATTGCTCCTGCGGTGCAGTGGCTCCTCGTCGCAAAAGTCCGAGGAATCCACAGCAATAGACTATGATTCGGTTTCGCTTGTTGGCTGATGACTTATGTCGCAGTCTTTTATTATTGCTCCTGCAGTGCAGGACTCCTCGTCGCAAAAGTCCGAGGAATCTGTATCAATAGCATATGATTCGGTTTAGCTTGTTGGATGACGACTTATGTCACAGTCTTTTATTATTGCTCCTGCGGTGCAGGGATCCTCGTCGCAAAAGTCCGAGGAATCTATCGCAATAGCATATGTTTCGGTTTCACTTGTTGGATGGTGACTTATGTCGCAGTCCCTTTTTCTTTGTCCTTTCTGTGAGTGTCCAATTGTCTGGCTGACCTCTATTTTTTAGGGTAAGAAAGACTAAATTATTTGGTAGGCGTTCAATCTTCCCTTTTGTATAATTTAAATGAACGTGTAAGCGCTTTTTGAATGGAGGGATGAAATGGAAAAAGGGGAGCTGTGTTTTGATGTGGGGGGAACCTATATCAAGTACGGGGTGTTTGACCGCAAAGGACAGTGGCTCGAGCGGGGGAAATTTCCGACGCCGAATGAGACGGTGGACGCTTTTTTTGCTGCTTTGGTCACGAAAATCACTGAAGTCGAAGAAAAAATAATTGTTACCGGAATCGGACTAAGTTTTCCGGGGTTTATTGATCCCACAAGTGGCGTTGCAATCATGGCAGGTGCGCTGACGCCCCTCCATAGCTGCAATATTTTGCAAGAACTGCAGCAGCGGCTGCCGACCCATTACCCGATTTGGATCGAGAATGATGCCAACTGTGCGGCGTTAGCAGAACTGGCTTTTGGAAATGCGAAAGAAGTGCAGGATTTTGTTTTGCTTACATTGGGAACTGGCATCGGTGGTGCATTGATCCAAGACCGAAAAATCATTCATGGCGCAGGTTTTCGCGCCGGGGAATTCGGCATGATGATCACCGATTTTCAAACGTCTTCTTTCAAGACATTGCATGATCTCGCTTCGACTAGAGGTCTGATCGATGCCTATCGGCGGGAAAAACAGATTCCAGCAGAGCAGCCGATTCTCGGAGAAAAGATCATGGAGGAATGGCAGGAACCAGAGACGCAGCGAATCATCACCCATTGGGCTGATTATGTGGCGTTAGCCGTATACAATCTCGCCGTTACCATGAACCCAGAAAAGATTTTGATTGGCGGTGGAATCAGTACAGAACCACGGCTGCTCCCATTGATCCAAGAGGCACTGAACAAAAATCCCCATTGGCCAGATTTTTCAGTACCCATTGAAACGTGTTTGTACCAAAACGATTCAGGATTGTTAGGTGCACGATATTTGATTGAACAAGGAGGAAACGCATGAAATTTTCAGATGGCGGATGGTTATTCCGTGAAGGATATGAAGTGAGATTTGCTGTTCATGTCTATGATGCACACAAACTGGAGGATAAATTAGTCCTCTATATGCCTTACAGCTATGTCGGACATAAAGGAGCGACGTTGGACGGTGGTCTGTTGACCATGGAAATCACGACACCACGAAGCAATATCATTGGCGTCACCATGTACAATTACAAAGGTGTCCAAGCAAAAGCACCGGAATTTGACTTATTCACCGAGGCAGTCGATCCAGTGATTACCGAGGAAGAGGCTTCATATTCGTTTCAATCCGGCGATCTGCGGGTGGTGATCACCAAAGGCGAAACACTTTCCACCGATTTTTACTACAAAGGTCAGCTGATCACCCAAAGCAAGCCTCGAAGCAAGGCTGTAGTGATTGATCCTAAAGGCCACACCCATATTAGTGAACAATTGACTCTAGGCGTGGGAGAAACCATCTATGGGTTAGGGGAACGATTTACGAATTTTGTTAAAAACGGCCAAAGCGTTTCAATCTGGAATGCTGATGGCGGCACAGGGACGGAACAAGCCTATAAAAATATTCCCTTTTATTTAAGCAATAAAGGTTATGGTATTTTTGTCAATTCACCGGATCGAGTGGAATTTGAGATCGGTAGTGAAAAGGTGTCTCGGGTCCAGTTCAGTAATCCCGGACAATCGATCCAATACTTTGTGATTGCGGGTGACGACTTGAAACAAGTTATCCAGCGGTATACCGATTTAACTGGGAAACCGTCTCGGCCACCGGCTTGGTCCTTTGGTTTGTGGTTGAGCACATCATTCTTAACAGACTACGATGAACAAACCGTCACCTCATTTGTTGATGGCATGGCGGAAAGAGATATTCCACTGGAAGTCTTCCATTTTGATTGTCTCTGGATGAAGGAATACGAATGGTGCAACTTTACTTGGGATGAGCGAACATTTCCCGAGCCGGAAAAAATGCTGCAGCGACTAAAAGCGAAAGGACTAAAGATCTGTGTCTGGATTAATCCTTATATTGGCCAAAAATCGCCGCTTTTCGATGAAGGTATGGCCAATGGTTATTTCTTGAAACGAGAAAATGGCGATGTCTGGCAGTGGGACAAATGGCAAGCCGGATTAGCCGTGGTAGACTTCACCAATCCAGAAGCAGTGACTTGGTATAACAGTAAATTACGCGCATTATTGGCAATGGGGGTGGATTGCTTCAAGACCGACTTTGGTGAACGAATCCCTACAGATGCCGTTTACTATGATGGCTCTGATCCGGAAAAAATGCACAATTACTATGCGTATTTATACAACCAAGTGGTTTTTGATCTGTTGAAAGAAGTCAAAGGGCCAGAGGAAGCCATCGTCTTTGCGCGAGCTGCTTCCGTCGGTTCCCAACGCTTGCCGGTCCATTGGGGCGGGGATAGTACCTCCGATTACCCTTCAATGGCGGAATCATTGCGGGCAGGATTATCTTTTGGTCTGGGAGGTTTTGGCTATTGGAGTCATGATATTTCCGGATTTGAAGCGGGATCCACTCCGGATCTTTATAAACGTTGGACACAATTTGGTTTGCTTTCCTCCCATAGCCGCTACCACGGCAGTTGGGAATACAAAGTGCCATGGGTCTACGATGAAGAAGCCGTGGCCGTGTCGCGAGCCTTTACGAAACTAAAACTGTCACTGATGCCCTATCTGCAAGCACAATCGGTGTTGACAGCCGCGACAGGCGTGCCGATGATGCGGGCGATGGTTTTGGAATTTCCTGAAGATGAAATGACCCATCAATTGGATCGCCAGTATATGCTAGGAGAAAACCTCTTAGTTGCGCCAATTTTTAATGAGGAAGGAAGGGTTTCTTTCTATGTGCCCAAAGCTTCTGGCAGCTGGATCGATTTTTTGACCGGTAAAGCTTATCAAGGAGGCCAATGGTATCAAGAGACCGTTGACTACTTCCATCTGCCATTACTGGTTCGGCCAAACCAAATCATCATTGAAGGCCACGATCAGTCGCAAGCAGTCTACGATTATACGCAACAGCCAATCATCCATCTATTCGATTTGCAGAGCCAGAGCACAGCAGAGGTCTATGATCATTTAGGGCAACAGGTGGGAGCTGTCAAAGTAGTCAAGGAACAAGAAACCATCGAAGTTGAACTCACAGGGATCCAGCAAGCAGAATTGCGGATTCATACGGCAGCAGGTATGCGAGCCTATTCCCTTACTGCAAATTCAACAACCATCAAGGAGTAGTCAATGACAAAGCGAACAATCAAGAATCCCATATTACCAGGCTTTCATCCTGATCCCAGTATTTGTCGTGTCGGCGCTGATTTTTACCTTGTCACCAGTACCTTTGAATATTTCCCCGGACTGCCGATTTATCATAGTCGCAATTTGACTGATTGGACATTGATCGGTCATGGGATCAGTCGCCCACAACAGCTTCGCCTGTCTACCAAGATGCCGAATGCTTTTGGCCTATACGCGCCAACCATTCGCTACATCGATCAACGGTTTTATATTGTTTGTACCAATGTTGGGGACAATGGCGCCGAGGAAGGAAATTTTCTAATTTGGACGGATGACATTTTCGGGGAATGGTCACAACCTATCTGGTTAGATACCCCCGGGATTGATCCGACAATCTTTAAAGACGATGATGGCCAATGTTATTACCTAGGCACCCATAAAGAAATTTATCTGCGGAAAATTGATTTGACGAGTGGAAAACTGGGGGAGCGGCAAAACATTTGGACGGGCAGCGGTGCAGCAGATCCTGAAGGTCCCCACTTGTATAAAAAAGATGGGTATTACTATTTGCTGATTTCAGAGGGCGGGACCTCTTATGGGCATATGCTGACGATGGCCCGCAGTCGCCAAATTGAAGGGCCCTATGAAGACTGCCCGATGAATCCGGTGCTGACGAATCGCAGCAGCAACTTGCCGCTGCAAGCTGCCGGACATGCGGATCTGGTGCAAGATACCACAGGCCAATGGTGGGGCGTCTGTTTGGCGGTTCGCCCCATCAGCTATCCTTTACGCCATCTCCTTGGCCGTGAAACTTGTCTGCTGCCAGTCGATTGGTCAGGAGAATGGCCGATCTTTGGCGATGGTGGCCATTTGCCAGAAACGCTGCTCATTGAAACAGAGGTCTCTCAGGTGACCCCTAGGGATCCCGATTGGGTCACAATGTTTGAATGGGATCCGTCACTGATTCAACCAACTGTCAGTGGGTTTTTACTGCAGCCGAATGCTGCCAGTTTGTCAAACCAGAAAAAGATGGCGGTCGTCTTTCAGCGGCAGACAGCATTAGAACAGCGTTTTATGGCGGATTTCGATTGTCAAAAACTGACGGCGGGGGAAACCGGCATGACTGTTTTCCTAAATGCGACCCATCATTACGAGATCGCTTTAGAAACGAGTCCCCAAGGAAATAAAATCCTTTTGCGACGCCAAATCGGTTCATTATGGAAAGTAGAAGCAGCTCTTCCTTATGAGGGTGCGCACATTCGCCTGATGATTGAAGGGGATAAAAACCAGTATCGTTTCAGCTATTTTGATCACGTGCAAACCCAGCATTTAGTAGGAAGCGGTGAAACGAAGTATTTAACGACTGAGGTGGGAGGCGTCTTCACTGGCATCATGGTTGGTTGCTATGCCGTCTCTGAGATGCCGCATCAACAAGTAGCGGTAGCGATCGAAGCTTGAGAAAAAGCCGCTAGCAGGTTTACAGGTTTAAATGAAGTTCTTGCCTATTCCATCACCCAAAAGCGTGACAATAACCAAGAAATAAGTAAAAGCGAATCATGTACCCGTTATACGTTGGGCGCATGATTCGCTTGTCTTTTGTCTGGCTTTTTTATCGAGTAGTTAGGTCATGAATTCGCAGTGTCACTTGGGTGCCGCTGTTGCTGACGCTTTCGATGGTTAAACCATAGTCCGCGCCATAAAACATTTTGACCCGATGATTGACATTGGCCAAGCCGATATTTCGTTTGGCATAAGTGGAAGGGGTCTGAATTTTTTTCTGTAGTTGCTTGAGCTTTTGCGGTGGAATCCCACTCCCGTTGTCTTGGACGACAATCACCACATCATGGCCTTCTTTGGTGATAGTCAAACGAATAAACCCAGGATAAGTGATGCCTTCCAGTCCGTGAGAAATCGCATTTTCCACCAATGGCTGAATCAGCAGCGGTAAAATCTGCATTTCTTGCTGATCAATCTCATTGGAGACTGCATAAGAAAAATTGACTCGTTCCCCAAAGCGCATTCGTTGAATCTTAACGTACACATGGACGGCATCCAATGATTCTTCTAAACTTGTGAGTTTCGTTCCATGGGCTTCTAAGGTATAACGCATCGATTTTGCTAATAATTTGATAGCGTAGACTACATCTGAATTCCCAGAGGTCAGTGCCATCATCCGAATTGTCTCCAGTGTGTTGAATAAAAAGTGAGGATTGATCTGTCCTGCCAAGATGTTGAATTCCATCTGCTGTTGTTGGGTCAACAATTCTTGTTGGGCGAGACGGGCACGGTAGATTTCTTCTTCATTTTTTTTGATGCGCTGAATGATTTTATGGAAGTCCAGTGAAATCTGTGAGATCTCATCTTCGCCGCTAATATTTTGAAAAAAGTCATAATTCTCGATGGCAGCATGGTAGACCGCTTGCTGCAATTGACGAATCCGGGTCGTAAAAAAGCGGGCGAATAAAAAGACGATCAAAAAGGTGGTCAGCAATACCGCTACGACGATCGTACTCCAGCGAATCAAGTTGGTTCGTAAGCTGCTGTAAGCCTCTGGATCGGCGGAATAAATCGTAAGAGTGTCCTCTTTATTGCTCATCGTCAATGAATTTTTAGCCAATAGAACATGGGAGCCTTCATTTTTTAGAAAAGTTTCAGCTGGTGAAAGACTATCCGTATGAAAGCGAACAGGTTGTCCTACTTGCTTGATCACATCACTGTAAAACATCACATCGTCATTCAACTGCAGTTCCAGTTCGTAGGAAGCATTTCGCAGACGATTACTCAAATAGTTATAGTCAACAACGATTTCCAGGACTGCTGTTTCCTGTGATAGCGGCAACGGCAGGATTTTGTAAAGGGCCAAACGGTTGGCTTTATACTCTTTGGATAATGTCATCAAAAATGCATCTGGCTGTTTTAGCGCTCGCTGATACCACGAACTCTTTTTCAAGGTGTCATCTAACGGTTGAAAGTATTTGTAATGTGGGATTGTCGTATTTGTTGTATAGATCGTTAAACTGGCAATCGCAGTCTGCAAGTTTCTGATTTCATCGATGTTGTCATAGTCGCTGATGGCGGTGATCGCCGCTTGTTCTTCGGGATAATTCTCAGTCAGCAGTTCCCGTAAATGGGTATCATTGGATAGTGAACTGGCGGTGTTAAAGAGTGTCGTTGTGGTATCGAACAGCACCGACTTGACCCGTTGTGCATTCAAAGCTGCCAAATGCTGATAGTTTCCAGTCAGTTGCTTGGTGGAATCATACACCAGCAGCAAACCAATCGTAACCGTAGATAAAAAAACGACTGGCAAATAGAGAATGAAGAGCTGCTTGCGAATCGAAAACTGACTTAGCCGGCGAAAAAGCGAAAAAGGAGTGAATCGCTTCATGATCGTTGATGGCGAAAGACAGCGAGTAACAAGAACGAACTGCAATACATAGCGAATGCAAAGCCAAATAACGCAAAGAGCAATTTGAACAGTGGAAATAAAACGACCAGACAAAAGAGGGTGATGGGGATCAATAGTAACCCTAGAGAACGCACCATTTCAGCCAAAGGCAATAAAAAAGCGTTTTTGATCGTTTGTTTAAAGGTATTTTCAAAGCGGCCAAACAGTGCCAGACTGTAGACCAATACTAGGAAAAAATAGCCGCTGCTGACAAAGGAGATCACGGCAATAATACTTGTTAGGAAGGTTCCACCAGAAAACCAGAAGAACCCACTATAGATTAAAGCAGCAATGGGGAGTCCTAATATTACAAATGCACCGGTTGCCTTTTTCCAATTGGCACGAAACGCCCGTAGGAAACCAGCAATCAATTCGCCACGTTCGTCGTCTGCATAGCGAAGCGTCACTTCAAAGAGTGCAGAGGTGGCTGCACCGATTGTCACCACCGGCAGACAAAAGAGCAAGTAAAGCACATTTAAAAGTATAAATTGTGAAAAAACAGTAGTGATCTTATATAATTGACCATCGGGATTGTATTTCATATTGTTGTCCTCCTTTTGAAACTATCCTTATATTACTCGGAAAAGCCATTTTATGAAAGCCTTATCAACTGAGTGTTAATAGCTGTAATCGTTGATTTATCAATGTTTTTGTCAAATCCCTCAAAAAGGATGACTAAAATTTACGGATAGAACTCTATTTTTGTCGGGTGGCAAACGTTTCTGCCGGTGCTAGTATAAATGTGTAAAGCGGTTACAAAAGAAAGGAGGAAGAAAATGGAATTAAGGAAGAAGGGGGCTACCCGACCGAACAAGCGAATCAGTCGCGAAGGGAAAATCATGTTTTTATGTATTCTACCTTTTTTGATCCTGGTTTTCTTATTTGCTTATTTTCCACTGCATGGCTGGATCTATTCATTGTATGATTACAAGCCGGCTTTAGGATTAGCCCGCAGCGAGTTTGTTGGCTTACGTTGGTTCCGGATGCTGGTTTCTAGTCAAACACAGGTCGACCAGATCGTCCAAGTGATGAAAAATACCTTTGCAATGAGCTTTTTGGGAATCGCCACTTCGATTTTACCGGTTGGTTTCGCGATTTTACTGAATGAAATCAAATGCAAATGGTTTAAAAATCTCGTTCAAACGTTGACGACATTGCCAAATTTCATCAGTTGGGTCTTAGTCTATACAATTGCATTTAGTTTATTTTCTTCAACAGGATTGGTCAACACACTTTTACAGGAGTGGGGATTCATCACAGACCCGCTGAAATTTTTAGATAGCGACAACCATACATGGCTGATGATGTGCCTATGGAATATTTGGAAAGGGTTAGGCTGGGGTGCCATCATGTACTTAGCAGGCATTTCCGGGATCGATCCCGAGCTTTATGAATCGGCACGGATCGATGGTGCGAATCGTTTCCATCTGATGCGTCATATTACATTACCGGCATTGCTGCCAACTTTTTTGGTCATGTTGATGCTGTCTATCGCCAATCTCTTGAACAACGGAATGGATCAATACTTTGTCTTCCAAAATGCCTTCAACAAAAATCATATCCAAGTGCTTGATCTCTACGTTTACAACTTAGGTTTAGGAGGCAATAGCCTGTCCCTTGCCACAGCAATCAGTATGCTGAAAAGCGTCATCTCAGTCGCTTTGTTGGCCATCGTCAATGGCGCTTCAAAAAAAATCCGCGGCACGTCGATTATCTAGAAAGGAGAGCATTTGATGGAATTATCAATCAGCACCAAGAAAAAAGCCAAACCGATCCGAACAAAAGAAGATGTTCTATTCACGTTGATCAACTACAGTTTTTTCATCGTGATCACATTGATCTGTGCCTATCCTTTCTATTACTTGATCATCAATTCGATCAGTAATAACGAATTGAGTTCCTTAGGCCAAATCCGCTTCTTTCCTGAAGGAATCCATTTGGAGAATTATAGTCAGGTATTACAACTAAAAGGACTGCCGCTAGCTGCGACTGTTTCCGTTGCCCGAACTGTGATCGGGACGGCAGCGACGGTCTTAGCCTCTGCCTTTTTAGGATTTATGTTTACCCAAGAAAAAATGTGGAAACGCAAATTTTGGTATCGCTTCGTCGTGATCACCATGTACTTCAACGCCGGATTGATTCCGTTATTCATTACCATGAAAACGTTAGGCTTAACCAATAGCTTCTGGGTGTATATTTTACCCGCAATCGTACAACCCTTTAATATCATTCTTGTCAAAACCTATATCGAATCGATTCCTAAATCATTACAGGAAGCAGCTGAGATGGATGGCGCTGGCATCATTCAAGTATTCTTTCGCGTGATCTTGCCAAACTGTACCCCAATCTTGGCAACTGTTGCAATTTTCTCTGCTGTTGGACAGTGGAACTCATTTCAAGATACATTGGTGTATATCACCGATCAAAGTCTATATTCACTGCAATATCTTCTTTATACCTATATCAATCAAGCCAATTCGCTGGCACAAATGGTCAAAAACACGTCTGGATCCTTGTCGAGCATCGCTTCTGCTGCCACGACACAAACACCAACTTCGATTCGAATGACCGTTTCCGTGATTGTAGTTCTACCGATTATGTTTATTTACCCGCTGTTCCAAAAATATTTTGTCAAAGGGATTATGTTGGGCGCGGTCAAAGGCTAATAAAAGAAAGAGGGAACGAAATGAAAAAAATGTCCAAATATCTAACAACTGGTCTTTTGGGTGTCACTTTGTTGGGGGCGTTGTCCGCATGCGGCGGTTCATCTGATGCAAAAGATGCGGCGTCAAGTGATGGCAAATACGACAAAACCATCACTATTGATGTCTACGATGGACTAGCGAACTATATGGGTGTTCAAGAAGGCTGGTTTGCTAAAATCGTCAAAGATAAGTTCAATATGGAATTAAATGTGATTGCTCCGAATGTGGCAGGAAACGGCGATACACTCTATCAAACCAGAACAGCTGCCGGAGACTTAGGCGACTTGATCATTGTCGACAATGGGCAGCAATACAATGAATTAGTCGAAGCCGGTCTATTGGCAGATGCCAGCGATTATTACAAAGACATGAAAAACGTCAGCCGCTTTGATGCCGCTGTTCAAAATCTAAACAAAGATGCCGATGGAATCTATGGTTTTCCTACGTCTGTTTCAACATTGAAATCAACGGATCCTTCCGAGGGCTTGGATCCAACCTTTGGCGCTTATCTCCGCTGGGATCTCTATGGGGAACAAGGCTATCCTGATGTGAAAACGCTAGAAGACTTATTGCCAGTTATTCAAAAGATGCAAGAAGACCACCCAACGACAGATTCCGGTAAAAAAGTTTACGGTTTCTCATTGTTTGGCGACTGGGATGGCAATATGATGAACGCCGGCAAACAGTTGGTCACTTATTATGGCTATGACGAACTTGGTTTTGCATTAGCAAAAGCGGATGGATCTGATTATCAAAGCATTTTAGATAGCAACTCCGAATATATTCGGGCGCTGAAATTTTACTATCAAGCAAATCAAATGGGATTGATCGATCCAGAATCAACTACCCAAAACTATGATACATTGTTTGCCAAATTCCAAGATGGCCAAGTGCTGTTTTCTTGGTGGCCATGGTTGGGGCAAGCTGCTTTCAACACTACGACGAATCTGGATGCTGGAAAAGGCTTTATGATGGTACCGATTCAAGACCAAACGGTATTTTCTTACGGAGCCGAAGTCTATGGCGGCAAACAATTTATCGGTATCGGTTCAAATGCAGAAGACCCAGAACGAATCGCAGCATTTATCGACTGGCTGTATTCTTCAGAAGGTGTGTTAGCCAACTCTTCTCAAACTAGCGGCAGCAGCGGTCCTGAAGGATTGACTTGGGAGATGAAAGACGGCGAACCTGTATTGACTGATTTTGGTAAAAAAGCATTGTTAGACGGCAATGGCGATGTACCAGAAGAGTATGGCGGCGGCACGTATAAAGATGGTGTTTCGGCATTGAATGTCAACACGGTTTTACCGATCGACACGAACCCAGATACTGGATTCCCTTATGCCTACACGATGTGGGATAGTTACCAAAAAGAAATGACAGATCCTGTCAAAGAAGACTGGTCTAAGAATATGGACAATGCGCAGTCAACCATCGAATATTTGGAAAGTCATGACCAACTGGCGGTGGCACCAGGGGCCAGCTATGTGTCTCCCGAAGATTCTTCCGAAATATCTACGTTGCGGAATCAAGCCAAATCAACCATCGTGGAATATTCATGGAAAATGGTCTTCGCAAAAGATGAAGCGGAATTCAACAGCTTACTGAAAGAAATGCAAAAAACCGCCGATGGCTTAGGTTATCAAACGGTTCTAGAGTTTGATATGGCCAATGCCAAAGATCAAAATGCCAAACGGGAACAAGTAGCTAAAGAGTTTGGTGACGCCGATTAATGAGTAGCATTAACAGGCAAATCAAGCACTAGTCAATACTAAAGGACGATGTGAGAAATCAGCTAAAAAAGATCGGCCACTTATGTAACGGTCGATCTTTTTTGCTTAGGGAAAGGAATGAAACTATGTTAATAACAAAGAAGGATCGCTTATTGTTTGTTGGCGATTCAATCACAGACAGCAATCGAAATCGAGAGGCGATCCCTGCTGGCTGGGGGTCATGGGGGGAGGGCTATGTCAATTTGATCAACGCCTATACCACTGGTCTATTGCCGGAACAAGAATTAATGGTTGTCAATCGGGGGAACAGCGGCGATACCATTCTCGAATTGGAACAGCGTTGGCAAACAGATGTCTTGGAATTTCAACCGGATTGGGTAACGATCATGATTGGTATCAACGATGTTTGGCGGCATTTTGACGGAATATTTTGCCAAGCACCGCTCGTAGATGTGAGTCAATTTGAGATCGTTTATCGTTCGTTGCTTGAAAGGACACTCCCTCATGTCAAAGGGATCATTTTGTTGGCACCCTTTATGGTAGAACAAAACCAGCAAGATCCAATGCGGTGTTATCTGGCTAAGTATCAAGAAGTGGTACAACGGTTAGCACAAGAATACCAGCTGCCCTATGGGGATGTGCAACAAGAGATCGATCGTTTTTTAACGCAGCAATCTTCCTACGTTTTAAGCAGTGATCGGGTCCATCCGTCATTAGCCGGTCACGTCTTGATTGCAAAAACATGGCTGGAAACAGTAGAAAGTAAGGTGGAGCAATGATCACCTTGCAAACCATTGATCGTGTTGCAAATCAAGGTCCGTTTTTTCCGAACTGGGCATCATTGGGCACCTTTCAGTTGCCTGAATGGTTCAGTAAAGCGAAATTTGGGCTTTTTATCCATTGGGGATTATACAGTGTACCAGCTTTCAACAATGAATGGTATTCCCGCAATATGTACATTCAAGGCTCGCCGGAGTTTGTCCATCATCAAGAAACCTATGGCCGACAAGCAGACTTCGGTTATCAAGATTTTATCCCCATGTTTACTGCGGATAACTTTTCAGCCGATGAATGGGCGGCACTCTTTAAAGCGTCGGGGGCGAAATATGTTTTTCCAGTAGCAGAACATCATGATGGCTTTCAAATGTATCAAAGTGACTTGTCTCACTGGAATGCAGTGGAGATGGGGCCTAAAAAAGACATTCTCGGTCATTTAAAAACGGCCATCGAAGCCAATGATCTGCATTTTTGTACTTCTTCTCATCGAGGGGAGCATTGGTTTTTCATGGGGCACGGCAAAGAATTTGTCAGTGATATCAAAGAGCCGCTAGTCAAAGGCGATTTTTATTGGCCAGCCATGCCTGAACCAGACAATCAGGACTTGTTCAGCAAACCTTATCCCTCAACTGAATTTTTAGAGGATTGGTTGTTGCGCACCTGCGAATTAGTCGATCGGTATCAACCAGAATTGTTGTATTTTGATTGGTGGATCCAGCACGATGCGTTTAAGCCCTATTTGCAGCAGTTCGCCGCTTACTATTACAACCGCGGCGTGGAGTGGGGAAAGAAGGTCGGGATTTGTTACAAACATGATGCAATGATGTTTGGCAGTGGCATTGTTGAGATTGAGCGCGGGAAATTTGCTGACCCACAGCCTTTTTATTGGCAAACAGATACGGCGATTGCCCGCAATTCATGGTGCTATACGACAACGTTGGATTACAAAGAAAGCAATGAGATCCTTCATGACTTGATCGAAGTAGTCAGCAAAAACGGCAATCTGTTGTTGAATGTGGGACCGAAAGCCGATGGCACGATTCCTGCAAGGGACCGAGAAATTCTGCAAGCAATTGGTGAGTGGTTAACGCGCAACGGGGAAGCCATCTATGAAACCAAACCTTGGCGCAAAGCCGGGGAAGGACCGACAAAAATCAGATCTGGTCAGTTTCAAGAAGCCCAAGTAACCGACTATACCAGCGAAGATTTTCGCTTTACGGTTCGAGGGGCAGCATTGTATGCTATTGGTATGGTTTGTCCCGAAAATGGACAGGCACGGATTCGTTCGCTTGCTAAATCAGTTGATCAGAACTTACCAGAATTTCATGGTATTATCAAAGAGGTAAGCATTCTTGGCTATGAAGAGACACCAATATCTTGGCAAGTAACGACAGAGGGTCTGCTTATCGACTGTCCCATCAAGACCCATGAACCTATTGTGTTTAAAATAATCATGAAATGAGGCAATCACTATGATCCATGAAGTTATCCAACCACTTTCTGGCAGTCAAGCCACATTGACTACCTATGTCATTGAGAACTCTGAAGAGATGGAGCAGGACCGTTTGCGTCCGGCGGTCATTATCTGTCCTGGCGGAGGCTATGAGTTTTTGTCGGATCGCGAAGCAGAACCTATCGCTGTCAAAATGATGAGTTTTGGCTTTCAGGCGTTTGTTTTACATTACAGTATCAAACCAAATGTGTACCCATTAGCATTGCAGGAGCTGGCAGCGAGTGTGCAGTTGATTCGCCAAAATCATGCACAGAGGCACGTTGATCCAGAGAAAATCATCGTCGCCGGCTTTTCAGCTGGGGGCCACTTAGCCGCTAGTCTGGGGGTGTTTTGGCAAGAAGCCTTTTTAGCAGAGACATTGTCAGGAGCCAATCACGAATGGCGTCCGAATGGGTTGTTGTTAAGTTATCCCGTTCTTTCGAGTGGGGAATTTGCCCATGAAGGCTCTTTCCGCGCCCTTTTAGGGGATGCTTATGAAGAGCAAAAAGAGCAGCTTTCCCTTGAAAAAAAAGTCAGTCAAAACACACCACCGACATTTTTGTGGCACACATTGGAAGATGGACTAGTACCAGCAGAAAACAGCCTGCTGTTTGCGCAACAGCTTCGCAGCCATGAGGTGCCTTATGAATTGCACATTTTCCCGAGAGGCGGCCACGGTCTAAGTCTGGGAACCAAAGAAACAGCTAGTGGTGGCGCACACGCCATTGAAGACTCGGTGGTTCGTTGGCCCGAGCTCTTTGCCGATTGGGTAAGATTCAATTTTTAATCATTAGCGAAAATAGGATAGAGCTGGACCGGACTTTCCGAAAATCAAGAGAGTCCGGTCTTTGTTGAATAGCAAGCGTGGGGAAGTTCAAAACCGCAATAGCCTTTATAGGTAAACTACGTTGACTTGAAAAGTAAAAATGACCAATCCTTCAAGGAATTTCTTACATAATCAGAGCTATGTTAAAATAGAGAGGACAATCGTAGAAAAACAGGAAAGCGAGGAGAAGAAGAGTGAAGATCCGCTTAAAAGATATCGCTGAAGAAGTAGGCGTCTCGATCGCTGCTGTCTCACAAGTCTTAAATGACAAACCGATTCGCATCTCGGAAAAGAAAAAACGTCTGATCAAACAATTAGCGAAAGAAAACAATTATTCGCCTAATATTGCGGCAAAAAGTTTAGTGCTAAACAAAACAAATACTATCGGATTGGTCATACCAGACATCAACAATCCTTTTTTTGCACAATTAGCAAAAGTTTTGGAAGACCAATTGCGAAAAATTGGTTACCTTTTGATTCTAGTCAATTCAAATGATCATTTTGCTGCCGAAAAAGAATTGATCCAACTATTGATCGATCGCAATG
The DNA here is from genome assembly GCF_001544275.1 of Enterococcus gallinarum NBRC 100675. Taxonomy (GTDB): domain Bacteria; phylum Bacillota; class Bacilli; order Lactobacillales; family Enterococcaceae; genus Enterococcus_D; species Enterococcus_D gallinarum. Next base: position 46,214 of record NZ_BCQE01000013.1, read on the forward strand.
TGGATGGCCTACTATTAGCTCTTTCGAGTGAATCCTATACTTACGAAGAAGAATTAAAAGAGTTTTTAGGCAGTATTTCCGTACCATTGGTGCTGGTTGATCGAGGGCTGGATAATTTTCCGGTAGGGCAAGTGTTCTATAATAATCGCCAAGGGGGCTACCTTGCGACTATGGAATTAATCAATAATGGGCACCAAAATATCGGCATCATGATGAATCCTGATAAAAATATCAACTGCATTTATCGCTACCAAGGGTATCTGGATGCGTTAAAAGAAGCGCAACTGCCTCAGCAAGAAAGTTGGCGGGTAGTCACAAAATTTCAATTTGAAGATGCTTATGACAAAGCGGATCAGCTTTTGAACAATCAAGAAATCACTGGGATTGTAGCAGGAAATGATTTGATTGCTTTAGGAATCATGAAAAGAGCCAAAGAGTTAGGAATCAATATCCCCGAAGAAATGTCCATCGTGGGCTATGACAATTTGTTTTTAAATGATTTATTAGAAGTACCCCTGACTTCTGTCGAACAAGATGTGACGGTTTTAGGAGAAAAAGCAGTGGCTTCCTTGCTATCTGCTATCGAAGAAAAAGCACCACGTTATTTGCAATTAACCCCTAAAATTGTGCGAAAGAACAGCGTCGGCATCCGTTCTTCCGCAACAACATAAACAAGCGACCCAAACAATCGGCAGCCTTAATCCATGGCTAGGTCCTTCGCTAGCAGACGATTGCTTGGGTCACCCTCTGACAGTTTCCTTCAAGAAGGAATTTTGAAATTCTTGATTGACAGCGCTTTACATAAGTGGTATTCTTTGGGGGAACAAATGATAAAACGTTTTATCAAGCGTTTTTCTTTTTGGTTATTTGATAAAACGTTTTATCATAAAAAGAAAGGGGTTTACTTATGAAAAAAGCAGTGATTATTGATACGGATCCGGGGATTGATGATGCAGTAGCATTAGGCATTGGCTTGTTCAGTGATCAGTTAGACGTGAAATTGATCACGACGGTTGCTGGGAATGTCGGCATCCATTATGTGACGGAAAACATGTTGAAATTGCTGACATTCTGGGATATGAACATTCCGGTGGCACAAGGGGCAGATGGACCTTTGCTTCGTGAGGTAAAAGATGCCAGTGATGTTCATGGTGTGACCGGAATGGCGGGGTATGAGTTTCCTGCACCCAATCGCGAGTACCTACTGGAAGAGACCGCCGTTGAAGCCATGCATCGCACATTGATGGCTTCTGGAGAAAAGATGACGATCATTGCAATTGGCCCACTGACCAATATTGCACTATTGCTCAAAACGTATCCTGAAGTCAAAGAAAGAATTGAAGAATTGGTGTTAATGGGTGGTGCCTTAGGCAGAGGAAACTTTGGCATTTTATCAGAGTTTAATATCGCGATTGATCCAGAAGCGGCCAAAATCGTTTTTGAAAGTGGACTTTCAATCGCAGTCGCACCATTGGATGTCGGATTAAAAGCACTGGTTTATCCAGAAGATAGTGAAAAAATCAAAGACATGAATCAAACCGGAGATATGATGTACCACCTTTTCAAAAAATACCGAGGAGGAAGTTTTGGTACGGGGTTAAAAATGTACGACAGCTGTGCATTAGCCTATGTGCTTTCTCCGGAAATGTTTGACATCAAAGAAACTTTTGTGGCAGTAGAAACAGCAGGTGAATACACTGCTGGCGCAACTATCATTGATTTGAACAATAAATTGGGGAAAGACAAGAATTGCCGAGTTTGTGTCGATGTTGATGAAGACAAATTCAAGGACTGGTTTTTACAAGCGATCAGCCAGTGTAAATAGGAGGGGAAAAAATGATTCAAGCAATTTTAGTTTTGGTTGTTTTAGGAATTGTCGGTTATTTTATTATTAAAAGTTATAATCCAGCGCTCATTTTGATTATTGGCGCGATTGTCTTGTTGTGTGCATCGGTGGCATTAGGAAATCCTCTCTATCCCGAAGGTGAAGGAACCGGTCTGGCCTTTTTCGATATCTTTCTAAAATTGAAAGATACGATCATCTCTCAAGTTAGTTCCGCTGGATTAGTAATCATGATTTTATTTGGTTATTCCGGCTATATGAACTTGATTGGTGCCAACCAAAAGGCAGTCAATATTTTAGTGAAACCAATGACGAAAATCAAATCGAAAGCGCTGTTTATTCCAATTGTTTTCTTGTTAGGAAATTTGATGTCTCTTGTTGTTCCGAGCGCCTCTAGTTTAGCAATTATTTTAATGGCTATTTTGTATCCTCTCTTACAAGGTATCGGAATTTCTTCCATGACGGCAGCTGGTGTCATTGCAATGACTGCCACCATCATGCCAACGCCATTAGGGGCGGACAATGTGATCGCTGCCCAAACATTGGATTACAATGTGTTAACTTATGTGCTGTATCATGCGAAAGTCTCCATTCCAACCTTGCTGATTTTGGCTGTTGTCCATTATTTTTGGCAAACGTATTGCGATAAAAAAGAAGGTGCCGATGCCTTTGTTGAGATGAAAGAAGTGGAACGGGCAGCCGATGAAAAAGTCGTGCCGACCTTTTACGCAATTTTGCCATTGTTGCCATTACTTTTGATCATCATTGTGGGAATTATCGGGATTTTTAGAGCGAATGTGACAATGGATATTTTTGTCTTGACGATGATCTCGTTCTTTATTTCTTTGATTATTGAAGGGTTCCGTAAGAAATCATTCAAGATTGCCCAAGAAAGTGCCGTTGAATTATTTAAAGGAATGGGGCAAGGGTTTAGTCAAGTTGTAATGTTGGTAGTTGGGGGTTCTTTATTCACCACTGCGATTCAAAGTCTTGGCGTGATCGATTCCTTGATGAGTGCGGTTGAAAACTCTCAATCTGCCGGTGTGTTAACAACATTGATCTTTAGTGGTGCAACAGCATTATTTGGTATTTTGAGTGGTGGCGGATTAGCGATGTTCTACGCAGTGATCGAACTGATCCCTAACATTGCTCAAAAAGCCGGTATCGATGGTATTTTGATTGCGTTGCCAATGCAAATGATAGCCAACTTAGCCCGGACGATTTCACCAGTGGCCGCAGTGGTCATGATTGTTTCTTCATCGATTGGTGTCAGTCCTGTTCGTTTGCTGAAACGGACCAGTGTCCCGACCATCGTAGGAATTATCTTGGTGGTTGTGTTGTCCTTACTACTTCTGCCTTATTAAAGCAATGGGAAAGTTAGTATATGCCCGCAAAGAAGAATTAGCGGAAATTTGGCAGTTATTTGTTGAGGCGAAAAGAACGATGCAGACCCAAGGGATTGGTCAATGGACGGATGACTACCCCAATAAGGAAATCATTGAAAGAGACATTGTTCAAAGACAGTTGCTGATCTATAAAAATGAAGCAGGCGAAATCGTTAGTACAGGAACTCTTTGTTCGGAATCATTGGAAAGCGAAGAAAGTCATGGGTATAATGGACATACAAAATGTATCCACAGATTAGTGACAAAAGCATCGAAAATGGGGAACGGTTTTGGCACTACTTGGCTAGAGAGCTGTCTAAAGGATTTTTGTGAATCTGGGGATGTGATTTATTCTCTGACCAACCATACGAATAAACCGATGCAGCATTTATTTGAAAAAGCTGGTTTTTCGGTGATTGATACAACTTCTATTACGGGTCGCGAACCGTTTGGCCCATTTTATATATACAAAAGAAATAGGTGATTAAGTGGGTAAGATAGCAGTTTTGGGCAGTGTGAATATGGATATCGTTATTACGACTGGGCGAATGCCAAAAGTTGGGGAGACGATCATCGGAGATCAAATCGATTATTTCGTCGGTGGAAAAGGAGCCAATCAAGCCGTGGCGGCAGCCCGTTTTGGCGGCAAGACGACATTTCTCGGAAAGATTGGTCAAGATACATTTGGTGAAAAAGTGTATCAACATTTAAGTGAAGAGCAGCTGGATGTCCGTTCAGTGGCACAAGAAAAAAATATTTTTACAGGGATCGCAAGCATCTTTAAGTTACCGCAAGATAATTGTATCACGGTGATCTCCGGTGCCAATGAACTGGTGGATCGTGAGTATGTCGATCAGGTAGCCCATCAGATCATAGAAAGTGATGTCTTGCTAGTACAAATCGAGATTCCGGTGGAGACACTTCAGTATGCGTTGCAGCTTGCAAAAGAAAATGGGGTAACGACACTGCTGAATCCGGCGCCGTATCATGACATTGTTGGAGAATTATTGCCTAATGTCGATATTTTAACGCCCAATGAAACCGAGTTTGCTGCATTGATTGGCAAAGAACTAATTCCAGAAGCTGAAATGGAGGAAACGATCCTTGCCTGGCAACAAACCCACACTACTAGATTGATCGTGACGCGGGGGAGTCAAGGAGTCAGCTTCGTTGAATCCGACAAACTCGTGACGGTTCCATCAAGCAAAGTGCCAGTAGTTGATACGACCGGAGCAGGAGATACCTTCAATGGCATTTTAGCAGCCGCATTAAGCGAGGGCATGTCCTTTAAAGAAGCGGTCATTTTAGCCAATCGCGGGGCAGGCCTTTCGGTGCAAAAATTAGGTGCACAAACGGGTATGCCTACTAGAGCAGCAGTCATCGCCAGTGAGCACTAGCAGGGGTTTTAACCGCAGATAAAACAGTTCCACAGTTCCAATTAAGAAACACACCTCTTTTCTGATTCTTTTAAGGAGTCAGAAGAGAGGTGTGTTTTTTTATCCGTTACGGGTAAGATCTCCAATAATTATAGCTTAGGTAGGACGGAATCGCCTTCAATCAAGCGGTAGCCAAGATTGATCTTTTCGATTGTATCCGGATGAGCGATTTTTGTTTGCAAAAGCTCGATGGCGTGTTTGCCGATGGCCGTTTGATCTTGCTCGATATGAGTGAAGATAAATGCATTCAAGTCAAAAATATTGACCGTCGGATGATCGAAACAGACCACTGAGTAATCTTGCGGCACTTGTTTTCCCAATGTTTCGATGGCACTTTTTGCCAGTAAAGCAATGTTGTATTCAGTAGTGAAAAGTGCAGTCATTTCGGGATTGTTTTGAAGAAATTCGACAATCAGCGCAACGTCTTCGTCAATGCTACGGGAAGAGCTAGGAACCACCGAATCGATGCGTGAAAGAATCTGGGTTTGACTAACGGCACGATTGGCATCGACGTGAGCAGATAAAAAGCCGTTGACCCGTTCATCAATGGTTGACACACTGCTATCTGAAGTAATCAAGCCGATTTTTTCATGCTTTCTTGCGAAGAGATAATTGGTTAATTCTTTGGCTGCAATAAAGCTGTCCGTCTGGACACTACAGATTGGCAGGTTAGCCATCATCCGGTCAAGAACCACGATCGGAAAGTTTTTAGAAATCAATTCCAATATTTTAGGAGAAGTATATTCCGATGAAGTAGGTAACAAAATCAAGCCTTGGATCCCCATCTCGATCAGCTCTTGGATCAAATGGTTTTCTTTGTTGGGATCACCATAACTGATTTTGACGATAAAGTTGATATCTCCGGCATTTGTTTCCAAGATGGTACGCAGGATCTGGGAGCCGAAAAAGTCGGTGAAATTCGTGATGACCAAGCCGAAAATCTGTTTATTGGGCACGATTTCGGCTTTTTTATTCATCACTACGACAGAACCTTTCCGCGGTTTTCTGACGATATAGCCATCTTCTTTTAACAAGTCCAAGGCTTTTTTTACAGTAATCGTACTGACACTATAGGTAGCGGATAAATCTTTTTCCGTTGGCAATGTATCATTGACCGCTACCAAGCCAGATTCTATCTGGTGCTTCAGCTCTTCATAAATTGTTTGATATAAGGGTTTACTCATGCATGCGCCTCCATTTCTCAATAAATAAAAGATCTATTTATATATATATTAAATATATTATATTAATAAAGCAAGCAATTTTCCTAAAATTTATTTCCTTGAAACCGTTGACATGGGTATTTCAATTGTATATAATTCGGTTGTAAAGATATTTAATATATTAAATTGTTTTATATTATATTTAATAAGGGGGTTACCAATTTGGAATTAGTAAAAAAGAAAAAGAGAGGCATCAATGAACAACAGAACATCGCCTATGTGTTCATTTTGATTCCTGTTCTTTTACTGATTGTTTTTGCGATCGTCCCAATAGTGATGGCACTTTTTTATAGTTTTACCGATTACACGATCATCGAAAGTCCTCATTGGGTTGGCTTAAAGAATTTTACACGGATCTTTCAAGATGAATATTTCTTCATTTCTTTAAAGAATACCATCGTGTATACATTATTGTATGTTCCATTGGGATTAGTCGTATCGCTTGCGGCAGCTATGCTGCTAAATCGCAAAATGAAGACCACAAGTCTTTTCCGAACATTTTTTTACTTGCCGGTCTTATGTTCATCGGTAGCCACAGCAACTATCTGGTATTGGTTATTGAATCCCCAATATGGATTATTGAATCAATTGCTTGGCTTGATCGGTATCAATGGTCCAGCATGGCTGTATAGTTCAAATTGGGCGATGACCGCAATCGTCATCATGAGTGTTTGGATGAGATTTGGTGGGAACATGATGATTTTCTTAGCTGGCTTACAAGGAATCAATCCTGCACTCTATGAAGCAGCCGATATTGAAGGGGCAAATGCTTGGCAAAAATTCAAGAGCATCACCTGGCCTCAGTTATCTAAAACGACATTTTTAGTTAGTACACAATTGATCATCGGTGCTTTTCAAGTTTTCGACCAAGCGTATATGCTGACCCAAGGAGGTCCGGGAAATTCTACGATTACACTGGTTTATTATATCTACAACAAAGGATTTGGCGGACTGGAAATGGGGTATGCGTCGGCACTTTCATTTATCTTGTTCCTGATCATTTTTATCTTTTCACTTGTAAATATGCGTCTGACAAACACAGAGACGAACTAAAGGAGAAAGAACGATGGCTAAAACAAAACACATGCGGACCTTTATCTGGTATTGCTTAGTGATTCTGATCAGTTTGACAACGGTTCTACCGTTTCTCTGGACTCTATCCACATCCTTTAAATCAGATAGTGAGATATTAAGTGGTTCAATGCAATTGATACCAAGTCATTTTACATGGGATCACTATAAAGAAGTTTTTGAAACAATGCCTTTCTTAAACTACTTAAAAAATTCATTGATTTTGGCACTTGGAGGTGTAGCGACAAACTTATTTTTTGGCTCTCTAGCGGGTTATTCCTTTGGACAGTTGAAATTCAAAGGCAAAAAACCGATCTTTCTTGTTTTCTTGGCATCCATGATGGTTCCTAGTATTGTGACGATGATTCCAACGTTTATCGTCCTTCGCGGCTTTCCTTTAGCCGGTGGGAATGATCTGACCGGTACTGGTGGGTTAGGATTGATCAATTCCTATTGGGCAATCCTGCTTCCCGGAGCAGCAGGAGCGTTCTCGATTTTCTTTATGAAACAATTCTTCGAACAATTACCAAAAGAACTCGGAGAAAGTGCTCGAATCGATGGTGCAAGTGAGTTCAAGATTTTCTGGAATGTTTATTTTCCGCTAGCAAAACCTGCTTTAACAACACTAGGTATTATGACTTTCCAAGCAGGCTGGAATGCCTTTATGTGGCCGATGATCGTCTTGAATGCAGATGAGATGAAGACGGTCCAAGTTGGACTGGCAGCTTTCCAATACAACTACAATACAAATTATGGCCCATTGATGGCAGGAACGATTTTGGCAACACTACCTGTTTTAGTTCTATTCATTTTTGCACAACGAAATTATGTACAAGGCATGGCAGATGCCGGTATCAAATAAAATGAAGGAGTGAATGTGATGAAAAACATAATCAAAGGATTGCTGTTAGTAGCAGCGATGACAGTATTAGGTGCATGTGGTGGAGGCAATGATCAGGCAAGCAATGGTGGAGCTGGCGGAAAGCAGAAAATCACTTTTTGGGGTTCTTGGAGTGGTGACCAAGTCGATCAGCTCAATCAATTAATCGATCAATACAATGATAGCCAAGACAAATACGAGGTAACCTACAAAGTTCAAGACAACGTTGAAGAAAAGCTGTTGACCGGAATGGCAGGTGGCGAAATTCCAGATGTTATCTTGTGGGATCGTGTCAATACAGCGATGTATGCCCAAAAAAATGCCTTATTGGATCTAGATGATTTGATCAAAAAAGACAATATAGATATGGGCGATTTTTATGAAGAAACTGTCAAAGAAATGCAATACGACAATAAACAATATGGAATCCCACTTTTAGTAGACAACCGCTCTCTCTTTTATAACAAAACATTACTGAAAGAAGCTGGAGTAGAACCACCAAAGACTTGGGATGAGTTGTTGGATGTTGCGAAGAAAACAACAAAATGGGATGGAAAAACGTTAGTGCAAGCTGGTTTTTCTCTTGATGACGTTGGATTGTTCAATATGTGGTTGCAACAAGCTGGCGGAACCATGCTGAACGCTGATAATACTGCCACTGCTTTTAATTCTGAGGCAGGAATGACCGTTCTTGATTTCTGGGATCAATTAATGAATCAAGCGAAGGTCTATCAACAAGGATTTAATGATGGTTCTGATGCATTTGCAGCTGGTAAAGTTGCGATGACCTATAACGGACCTTGGGCATTAGCAGATTATGATAAAGTGGATGGCTTGGATTATGGGGTCGTCCCTCCAGTAACTGGACCAAATGGGGACAAAGGGGCATTGACGGGTGGCTTTGGTTTAGTGATTCCCAAAACGGCCAAAAACCAAGAAGCTGCTTGGGACTTTATTAAATGGTGGACGACCAACCCAGATATCGGTGTCGAGTTTGCAAAAATTTCCACTTGGCTACCAGCAAATATCGAAGCAGCGCAAAATACCTACTTCACTGAAAATGAGAAGTACAAAGCTTTTGTGGAAACCATGGATTTTGCTAAAATTCGACCAACTGTTATGGGGTATTCCGATGTCGAAAAACTAGCTCTTATTCCACAATTAGAAAATGTCTTTTCTGGAAAAACAACGCCGCAAAAAGCACTAGAAAACGCTCAACAACAAGGTGACAAAATATTGAAAGAAGGATCAGGAGAATGACCGATTTTAACAAGTATGCCGATCTTGCACAAACAAGTATCGATTATTTCTATCAAACAGACAACAAAGAACAATTTATGAACAACGTTTATCCATTGCGGGATGAGAAAGAAAATGAAACCTTTAATTACTGGTGGATCGCCCACCTAGTGGATGTACGCATTGATGCGTACCTGCGAACTAACGATACGGCTTACTTGCAGCAAGCAGAAGAAACCTATCATTACAATAAAGCAAGAAATCACAACACATTGCTGCATGAATTTTATGATGACATGTTGTGGAACGCATTAGCTGGATTACGTTTGTATGAATTGACTAAGAAAGAAGAATACCTAGCTGACGCCCGAGAAGTATGTCTGGATATTTTTGATACTGCTTGGAATGACCATATGAATGGCGGATTTGCTTGGAAACGCACGCAGCTTGACTATAAGAATACACCTGTAAATGCACCAATTATTATTCTAGCATTACGTCTGTATCAAATTGAAGCCAATGAACGCTATCTGACTACAAGCCAACAGACACTAGAATGGATGAAAAAATATTTGGTACAGCCTGACACACAATTCGTAGAAGATGGTATCAACCGTAACGGCGATGGCAAAATCGATGTGCAATGGCAATTTACCTACAATCAAGGGGTCTATATTGGAGCATTGATTGAATTTTATCATGTGACTGACGATATTTCTTATTTAAAAGATGCAATCACTTGTGCCAAAACATCCTTTGAAGTCATTGGTAAAGATGGGGTCTTCAATGATGAAGGAGATGGTGGTGACATTGGATTGTTCAAAGGCATCGAATACCGTTATTTGAATCTCTTAGTCAAAGAAGCAGAAAAAGTGGGCTTAGACATAGCCTTCATCAAAGGATTTGTGACATCCAGCTGTGAACGCTTGTTAGAGCATAGTCAGAAGGAAGGACATCTGTTAGCTTACCGAGACTGGTTAGTCGCAGAAATTCCAACTAGTGTTTTCTTGTCTGACCAATTATCAGGGGTCATGGCATTAGAAAGTGCTGCAATCATTTAAAGTTTGAAGAGAAACATCAGTAGACAAAGTGAAAGGACTGGCAGCAGATTTTCAAGATCAGCGAAGGTTGGTTCAATCTTAGAAAAATCGGGCATAGGATGGACGATTGAACAGTCTTGAACATCAACTACCAGAAGCTTCTCGTTGCAGAAAGACCAGCGGCTTTGTCTACTTTTGTCGGCTCTTCTTTGTAAAAGGGGAAAAGAAGATGGGATACAGCGAAATACCGAATGTAATTAAGAGTTTTATGGAGAAAATCACGTTTCTTTGTGGCGAAGACCATGCAAATTGGGCGGAAAACTTTAATGCGGCATTTGCCAATACCGTATTAACCACTGTCAAGAAGCAAGAAGATGGCAGTACCTTTGTTTTGACAGGTGACATTCCGGCAATGTGGCTGCGGGATTCAACCGCTCAAGTCCGTCCGTATCTGTGTTTAGCAAAAGATGATCAAGAACTGTCTGATATGATTGCCGGATTAGTCAAAAAGCAATTTATGTTTATCACTATCGATCCTTACGCTAATGCCTTCAATGAAACAGAAAATTTCGCCGGACATCAAGATGATCTAACCGAACTGAACGGCTGGATCTGGGAACGGAAATATGAGATCGATTCATTGTGCTATCCGATCCAGTTGGCCTATCTACTTTATAAAAACACCGGGCGCACCGATCACTTTGATAAAAACTTTATTGAAGGAGTCAAAAAAGTCCTAACCGTCTTTCGGACAGAACAAGACCATGAACAATCGCCTTATCGATTTGAGCGCCAAACAGAACGCCAAGAAGATACGCTGAAGTTCGCCGGCAAAGGAACCCCAGTTGCTAAGACAGGGATGACTTGGTCAGGATTTCGTCCAAGTGACGACGCTTGTGTCTATGGCTATTTGATTCCGTCAAATATGTTCGCTGTCGTGGTTTTAGGTTATCTTGAGCAAATTTTCTCCGACATTTTAGATGAGCCAACGTTAGTGGCCGAAGCAGCCGATTTAAAGCAAGAGATCCAAGCAGGGATCGAAAAATATGCATATACAACGAATCAGGCTGGTGAAACGATTTATGCCTATGAAGTGGATGGGCTAGGCAATGCCTCTGTCATGGACGACAGTAATGTACCGAACCTGATTTCTGCACCTTATCTAGGGTATGGCACTGTAGACGATCCAACTTATCTAGCTACGAGAAAAACACTTTTAAGTGACGAAAATCCTTATTACTATCAAGGCGAATTTGCTAGTGGTATCGGCTCATCTCATACACCGCATAATTTTGTTTGGCCAATCGCGATGGCGATGACTGGATTGACGACACCAAACAAAGAAGAAAAAGCCCAAATTTTAGATCAGTTAGTATCGATCGATGCAGGAACGCATTTGATGCATGAGGGTATCAATGTCAATGATCCAACGGATTACACTCGTGAGTGGTTTTCTTGGGCAAACATGATGTTTTGTGAGCTTGTAATGGATTATTTCGATATTCGAGTAGAAAAGTAGGGATAGACAATGATGTATGGAGGCATAGAAGCAGGCGGAACAAAAATGAACTGTGCCGTAGCGGATCAAGAGGGGAAGATTATTGCTTCACAGCGAATCGCTACGAGAGAACCCGCAGAAACACTGGCCGGAATTTTCCGATTTTTTGATAGGTATGAGCTGGCCGCAATGGGGATCGGCAGCTTTGGCCCAATCGGATTGGATCCCAAGCAAGCCAACTATGGGCATGTTTTGGCAACACCTAAAGCGGGATGGAAAAATTTTGACTTTTTGGGGACGTTAAAACAACGCTATCCGATTCCAATGGTCTGGACAACAGATGTCAATGCAGCGGCCTATGGGGAATTAAAAAAAGGGGCTGCTCAAGACTGCGATACCTGTATTTATCTGACGGTGGGGACTGGGATCGGTGCCGGCGTAATCGTGAATAACCAGTTATTCCAAGGCAAATCTCATCCTGAAATGGGGCATATCCGGATTAAACGGCACCCAGAGGATTCATATGTCGGCACTTGCCCTTATCATCAGGATTGCTTTGAAGGGCTGGCTGCCGGTCCTTCCATCGAAGCACGAACGGGGCAAAAGGGAGAGACCCTTCCTAAAAATCATCCTGTATGGGAGCTGCAATCCTATTATATAGCGCAAGCATTGGTCAATTATACATTGTCCTTTGTACCGGATAAGATTATTTTAGGCGGTGGTGTCATGAATCAGACCCACTTGCTGTCAAAAATCAGAGAACAATTTTTGTTGGAACTAGGGGGCTACATTTCGATTCCAAGCGTAGAAGAGTACATTGTTCCATGGCAACTAGTGAATGAAAGTGGCATCAAAGGCTGCCTGCAATTAGCCATTGATTGGCAAAAAGAATCAATCAACTAAAATTTAAAGAACCAAACGACCGCGAGGGTTATTGCATCGAAGCATTAATAGCTTCTGGACAATACACACTGCGGTCGTTTGATTTCTTTGTTGTTTGAAATGAAGTTTCCGCCATTTTACTCAATGCGGGGCAGTTCCCCCATGGGAAAGGCCAGCGAGCAAATCAAACGCTTATTTCTTTAAAAGCACTAAAATTTCGTCGATCTTTTTTAGTTCTTCAGCAGAAAAAGTTAATTGGTCCAAAGCCCGGACATTTGCTTGTAGTTGACTCAAACGAGAAGCACCAATCAATACGCTAGCAACAGTCTCTTGACGCAACAGCCAAGCTAATGCCATTTCTGCCAAACTTTGTCCTCGCTCTTGAGCAATATCATTCAATTGTCTGACTACATTTAAGGTTGGAGCTACACGATCTTCTGTCAAAAAAGGACTATCTGAGCGATGCGCTCGAGAGTCTTCGGGAATACCATGCAGATAACGATCCGTCAATAATCCTTGTGCCAGAGGGCTAAAGACGATCGCACCTAATCCTTCCTCTTCTAAGACAGCTGTTAATCCATCTTCGATCCAACGATCAAACATATTGTAGCGAGGTTGATGGATGATAAAGGGGGTTCCTTGGTCCTTCAAAATCTTGGCGATTTCTTTTGTTTGTTCTGCAGAATAATTGGACACACCAACATAGAGGGCTTTTCCTTGCCGTACTAACAAGTCCAGTGCATGAGCCGTTTCTGCCAATGGTGTGTCTGGATCTGGGCGATGATGGTAAAAAATATCGACATAATCTAGGCCTAGACGTTGCAGGCTTTGATCACAGCTGGCAATCAAATTCTTCTTAGAACCCCATTCACCATAGGGACCAGGCCACATATAGTAACCAGCCTTTGATGAAATAATCAATTCATCCCGATAAGCCTGTAAGTCTTCTTTTAAAATGCGGCCGAAATTCTTTTCTGCCGATCCTGCAGGGGGACCATAGTTGTTGGCCAAATCAAAATGGGTAATGCCTAGATCAAAGGCTCCTAGGATCGTTTCTCGTTGTTTCGCAATTGGATCCGTATCACCGAAGTTGTGCCATAGACCAAGGGAAATTGCAGGAAGTTTTAAACCTGATTTGCCGACACGGTTATATGTCATGCGTTCATATCGTTGTATATTTGCAGTATACATGGTAATCCCTCACTTTTTGTATTCGCTATCATAAGTAAACCGAATAATCGGATCAGCGTCAAGCAAAATTAGCAAAAGAGTGGTGACCAAATCATTTTTTGTGCAACCATGGATTCGTAAAAAGCCGATTTCCTACATTTCTGTAGCAAATCGGCTTTTTTTGTCAGTAATCATTGGTTATGCGTTGTAGATTGGTTGTCCTTTGAAGAAACTGCAGCTGACGTGTCCTTTGCGGGCGACAAATTCAGCCGTTGAAGAAACAGGGGTCAAAAGAACATCAGCAGAATCGCCAACTTTTGGCCATTGTTGATTTCCTTCTTGGTCTAATGGCACTTTGCCATCTGTTACCAAGCCTAATGCTTGGGTTAATGCTTCTTGGGATTGAACGCCAAAAATCTCTAAATAACGAGCGAGCTTTTCTTGTAAGGAGCCGTCACCGAGTGATGACCAAGAATCATAAATATTGTCACAACCAATGTGAACAGCAACCCCATAACTTTGTAATTCTTTAAGGGGAGGAATTGTTCCTTGACTGATTGGAATACTTGAAACGATGTGAATGTCCAGATCTGCTAAAGCTTGAAAAACTTCTGTGCGTTCAGCTCCTTCAAAATCATTTAAGCCAAAGGCATGGCTGATGAAGACGTTGCCTGCCATAGCATATTCTTTGGTCAGCCGAATGATTTCTTTGATCGTTGCACGACCGGCTTCTTTGCGATCATGCAGATGAATGTCTATGCCAACATTGCCTTTTTTTGCCAGCTCAAAGGTTGTTTTTAATGATTGCTGATAATCTTGATCCAATGTATAAGGATCGACACCACCGATGAAGGATGCTTTACCAGTAGCTAATGCTTCTTCGATTAATGCGACGGCATTTGATCGCAGCAGACCGTGTTGCGGGAACAAAACAAGTTCCGAACCAAATGGTTTGTCAGCAAGCAATTCAGTTAGTGCATCAAAATAGCGCAAGCCAGTCATTGGTTCAATATCAATATGAGAGCGAAAGGACACGACACCATGAGGCAATTCCAAATCGATCAATTGTTGTGCCCGTTCTTTAATCGAAAGAGGCAATGCATCCAATTGAGGAATCTCTGTTTCAAAACGTTCTACTAAGTTGGCTGCCGGTGTGACAGGACGCCATGGGGTTCCTAATTTGCTTTTATCCAAATGGCAGTGTTTTTCAATCAAGCCGGGTAATAATAACTGGCCATGGCCATCGATAACAGTTGTTCCTGGTGTGTCTTTCCATTCCTCCATGGGAAGGATCTCGGTAATTTTTTCTTCACTGATCCCAATTGCCACCCGTTTGGTTTGGCTGCCAGAGGTCCAGCCATTTTCTTTGATGTAGCCTGTTTCAATTCGAATATTTGTTAGCCATAAATCCAAGTAATCGCCTTCTTTCAAGTTTGTTTCATGGTACCATACTCTGTCAGAAGAACCAAAGTAGATGCCCATCCCCGCTGAAGTCGGATTCTTTGCAATGGGTGTTTAGTAGTGTAGGATAGAACTGAAAGAAAAAAGCGGAGGAGACGAACAGAGATGGACAAACGATTTTTATTGCAGGCACAAGAACTCTCTCATCAGAAACCGGAATATTTAGAAACGCTGTTTGCTGTGGGGAATGGTCAAATCGGTGTCCGAGCAGGGCATCCCCTTAAAGTGAATGCGAACTATCCTGGGAATCCTGGGGCTTTTGTCAATGGTTTTTTTGACAGTGAACCAATCCAATATGGCGAATGGGCTTATGGCTATGCCAAAGAACACCAGACCATCTGCAAGTTACCCAACCTGCGGGGGCTTTCTTTAAGTATCGGACAAGAGCAGTCGACGGACAGCGTTTGGCAGACGGAACAAATCCAGCTGACATTAAATATGGCAGAAGGCATCCTTCATGAGTTTTACCATGTAGAAACCCCATTAGGAAAAGCTTTTGATCTTGAGATGCAATCTTTTGCCTCCATGACGCGCAGTGAATTTTATGTTTGTCGTTACACAATCAAAAATGCAAATTTCACAGAGCCGATCACTGTTTCCCATCCATTGGACCAGCGCTTCACAGTCAATCAAACAGATGATCCTCGTGTTGCGAATAAAGAGCATCAGCTTCTGAAAGAAGAGCATGGCGACTATGCCATTTGGACAGCCCCTCATAGTCAAAAAAAACTGGCGATTCGGGTGATAGGCGGCGATGGGCAAATCCAATCTGGAGAATCCCTGACGACGGTTTTTCAACTGCGATTACAAGAAGCAGAGGGCGCACCCTTTTATCAAGACGCGGTTGATTTTGAAACGTTCGTTGCCGAACAGCGGGAAAGCTATCAGCAGTTTTGGGCAGCGAGTGATATCGAGATCACGGGTGATCAAGAACTACAAATGGGGATCCGCTTCAATCTGTTTCACTTGAATCAGGGGGCAGGACGAGATGGCAGAACCAATTTTGCTGCCAAGGGGTTGACAGGTGAAGGCTATGAAGGTCATTATTTCTGGGATACTGAAATGTATTTGTTGCCTTTTTTTACTTACACCAATCCAGACATTGCAAAAGCATTGCTTACCTATCGAGCAACTATTTTACCGCAAGCGCAAAAACGGGCACAAGAGCTGAGCCAAGACGGTGCACTGTTTGCATGGCGCACCATTGATGGTCAAGAAACGAGTGCCTATTATCCTGCCGGAACCGCACAACTGCATATCAATGCCGATATCGTTTATGCATTTCAACTCTATGAACGGGTCACAGGAGATGTCCGCTTTATTGAAGAAGTCGGCAGTGAAGTCGTTTTTGAAACGGCAAAATTTTGGTTGAGTTATGGTGATTTCATCGAAAAAGACGGCAAACTTTCTTTTTGTATCAATGGTGTCACCGGACCGGATGAATACAGTGCATTGGTCAACAATAACTTTTATACCAACAAAATGGCCCAAAACAATTTGTATTATGCCATTGAACTGGCGAAACGATACGAAAAGAATATGGAACTGATCGATCAATGGCAGCAAGCCGCAGACCTCATGTACTTCGGTTATGATGCGTCTCGTGGACTTACCAAGCAAGATGATGAGTTTCTTGAACAATCTGTCTGGCCTTTTGAAGAGACACCAGCTGCTAACTATCCCTTATTGTTGCATTATCATCCGATGATAATTTACAAACATCAAGTCTGCAAACAAGCGGATACTGTATTAGCGCAAATGCTTTTTATGGGTGATTTTACCCTAGAACAACTAAAACAAGATTATCAGTATTATGAAAAAGTCACCACCCATGATTCTTCGCTGTCTCGTTCGATTTTCAGTGTGATGGCTAGTCGTATCGGAGAAACAGCAAAAGCGTATCGCTATTTCATGGATACCGCACTGATGGATCTGACGGATCTGCAAAAAAACGTCGTTGATGGCATCCATGCGGCAAATATGGGGGGCAGCTGGCTAAGTTTGATTTATGGTTTTGCTGGTCTTTATTATGATGAAGGAATCCGATTGTCCAATCACCTCCCGACAGAAATAGACGAACTTGCCTTTAAGCTTTCTTATCAAGGGGAAGAATTGCGAATTATCTTAAGGGAAGGATCAGTAGAGTGTCAGCTGGCTCCTGAATCTGGATTATTCATTGAACAAACTGCCAAAGGCATCTGGGTGAGAAAGATAGCAAAGAAGATCTGAAAGAAGGTCTGTAAATAGAGCATGACAACATTCCATAATGAGCAGATGCCAGCAACCGCTCCGAGGTTGTAAGCCGTGAGCAACTGTTTGCTGGATCATTCGCAAGAATCAATTGGTAAAAAAACCAATTGATTCTTTTTTTGTTCGTAAAAGGCCCCATTTTATTCAAACTCTATGCCCCATCAATACGAACTGTCTAAAAGCTATCTTCAGGTGACATGCAATGAATCTTCTAATCAAGGAGTCGTGATTGATAAACTGGAAGGGAAGGGCAACAAACTTAGTTGATTTCCTAGGATATTCCTCGTGGGTGCAAGATATGCACCCCATTTTTGTAAACGGATACGCTATACTATGGATACAATCAAACTTGGCCAAGGGAGATTAAAAAAATGGATAATAATCGATTGAATTTTATTTATAAGCTGAATCATATTGTGAACGAAAATGAAGTAGGAACAGTGGAATTTGAGTTGGCAAAATTTTTCTTGGATAACTTTAAGAGTGTGGCACGATGGAACATTTATCAAATTGCTGAAGAAAAGCATGTCTCGCGAGCTTCAATTAGAAGGTTTGCCAAACAATTAGGGTACGAAAATTTTTTGGAAATGAAAAGAAACGCGGAAACATTTGATGATGGCATCAGTGAATTTCAGAAATTTTATGGGTATGAGGATTTCTTGTCGAAGCTTCAAAGCAACATTGTTTCTTTAATGGAAGAACTTAGCTTACGCTTTAATACACAAGAAGTCGATCGCTTGGTTCGACTGATCAATAGCAATCAGGAGGTAATGATTTTATGCTCCAGCAATATCGCAGGGAGCGTCAAAACTTTTCAGCAACGGATGGTTATTTTTGGCAAACGAATCACATTACTAACCTCAAAAGATGATCTAACTGTCGCATTAACTGCTTATAAAAAGCCACTGATCATTGTTTTTTCACTTTCGGGTCTATTTGTTTCTTCCATGCTAGATGTATTTAAAGAGATTCCAGCAACAGCAATCTTGTTTACCAACAACCGCAACCCAATTTACAATCGTTACTTTGACAAATTGTATCATTTAAGTTCACAAACACATGAGAAAGAAATCAATGAGTTGCTTTACTATACCTATGGCATTGATTTTGTCCTTGATTTATTATTCAATGGTTATTTACTTAAATATAAGAGAGAAGGCTAAGGTCATGCATTTTAAGGATCAACCAACATTTCCAGATAATTTTTTGTGGGGAGCATCAAGCGCTGCTTGGCAAGTAGAAGGCGCAGTGGCAGAGGATGGTCGTTCTACAGCGATCATTGACTTGAATAGTAAGAAAAAAAAGCCCTATACCGATAATTCGATTGCAGCTGATCATTATCACAAATACAAAGAAGACGTTCAATTGATGGCTGACGCAGGATTTACCTCTTATCGTTTCTCTATTGCTTGGCCTAGAATTTATCCAGATAATTCTGGTGTTCAGAATCAATTAGGCATTGATTTTTATAATCAGTTGATTGATGAACTCGTTGCTCATGGGATTACACCAATCGTTACCTTGTATCACTATGACATGCCGGTGTGGGTAGATGAAGAGTTTAATGGTTGGTATGATCGTGGGATCATCGATGCCTTCGATCAGTATGTCAGAACTTGCTTCAATGCCTTTGGAGACCGAGTAAAGTACTGGCTAGCAATCAATGAACAAAATATGCAGATCGTCTATGGTGATTGGTTAGGTGTCTGCAAGTATCCAGAGACGTGGTTCGAAGACAAATGGAGAGTCAACCATATTATGAATCTCTGTCATGCTAAAGCAGTGATTGCTTGTCATGAGTTAGTTGAGGATGGGAAAATTGGGCCCGTTCCTGGGATGGTTCCGTTTTATCCCGAATCTGCTAAACCAGAAGATCAGATTGCAGCAATGAATGCAGAAGAATTAACCGAAAAAATTTGGAATGATTTCAATGCCAATCGTGAATACAATGGATTCATCAAACGATACTGGAAAGAACACGACATTGATCCAGATATTCGCCCTGGAGACATGGAATTAGTTGCCCAAGCAAAAATTGACTTTTTTGGTATCAATTGTTATCGCAGCAATGTTGCAAAAGAATCACCAGTCGACTCGCAACGTCAGGAGATTGGGTTGAATAAGTCTGGGAAGAAAGGTGAATTCGTTTATCCAAATTATCCGGGAATTTTTGCTCAAACAGTGAATCGGTTTGTTGAGACCACAGACTGGGATTGGGAAATTGATCCCGTTGCCATGCGTTACTTATTACGGTATATGGAAGATCATTATCATTTGCCGATGGTCATCACGGAAAATGGCTACGGTGCCCATGAAACGTTAGGAGAAGACGGCAAAGTTCATGATCAAGAACGAATTGCTTTCTTGAATGATCAAATCTATCAAGTTGGATTAGCCATTGAAGATGGCGCAAAAGTATTTGGCTACAATCCATGGTCCTTTACCGATTTATTGAGTACAGGAAATGGGATGGCAAAACGCTACGGACTTGTCTATATCAATACAACCGATGAAGCCTTGCTAGACCTACGAAGAATTCCTAAAGACTCCTATTATTGGTACAAAGAAGTGATTCATTCAAATGGGCAGTCCCTGAAACGTCCAGAGTGAGAAGGAAACGGGGGACAACTATAGATTTGTAACATAAAACAGTAGACACTATACTATCCGAACGATAGTCACTGAACGGTGCGAGTATTCGTATTTTTATGACACTGATCTTGCGGTTCCTAGGAGCAAAATCAGTATCGTTCGGATAGGCAGTTTGCTAAGAAACAGATGATCCGGTTTTAATTATCAAATGAAATGAAAGCGATTTATAAAATGAAATGAGGATGAATCGGCTATGACAAATTATAGTGAACTAGTTGAGTATATCATCGATCACATCGGCGGAATCGAAAACGTACAAACAGCGAACCATTGTGCTACTCGATTACGACTCCAATTGAATGACCCATCCGTCTTCGATGATGATCAGCTGAAGAAAAATAAACTGATCTTAGGTACAGTAAAAAGAGATCACGATGTTCAATTGATCATTGGACCAGATGTCCCTAAAGTATATACAATGTTTATGGAGAAATTAGAGCATAAAAGTGAAAACACATCCACTGATCGAAAAAAAAGAAGGATAAAAGATTATGGGGCATTAGTCGTTGACTTTATCAGTGGCACCTTTGTTCCAGTATTGCCTATTCTTGTAGCAGCTGGGTTGGTATCCTCTGTTTTAACTATTGGTGTGACCTTTTTCGGATTGTCTGCTGAAAGTGGAACTTATACGATTTTAAATGCTGTTAATGATGCAGGCTTTTATTTTCTACCCATTTATATCGGATTTAGTGCTGCGCGTAAATTAGGTATCAATGGAATGATGGGGATGTTCTTAGGCGCAATTCTTGTTCATTCACTGATCAATGGTGTAGAAGGACTTACTTTCTTAGGTCTCTCAGTGCCGACAATGAGTTATAATACCACAACGATCCCAGTGATATTCGGGGTATTATTTATGGCAGTGATTGATCGAATCGCAGATAAATTGATTCCCCAGTCTATCAAATACTTTGTTAAACCATTGCTTGTCATTTTGATCACAGTACCGGTAACCTTGATTCTATTAGGTCCTATCGGAAATGAAGTGGGAGGATATATCGCTAATGGCTTGAGCTTTTTGTATGATAAATTAGGCTGGTTTTCCGTAGGCTTGTTGGGGGCAGCTACCCCGTTGCTTGTGATGACGGGAACAAACCAAGCATTGTTTCCACTTGTTTTTGCAATGCTAGGAGATTATGGCTATGACTCATTTGTCATGCCAGCAATGCTAGCAGCGAATGTGGCTGTTGGCGCGTCAGCGTTGGCCATTGCTTATAGTGAAAAGAATACCGAGAAGAGGGCCTTGGCACTTTCTTCTGGATTAACAGGTGTGATGGGAATCACTGAACCTGCTATCTTCGGCGTCTTAATCAATTACCGCAGTGCCTTTATCGGGGCAATCACGGGTGGAGCAGTTGGCGGTATTTTAGCAGGATTTGTTCAACTGAAGCAGTACGCAGTCGTGTCACCAGGATTAATTGCCATTCCGACATTCATCCCAACAGATGGCTCTGGCTTTAACTCAAACTTCTGGTTTTCGATCATTGTTATTCTGCTTGCGATTTGTGTCTCATTTACACTAACTATTTTCTTAGAAAAAAAGCGTATCAAAGAGAACAACATCAATCAGGCTAAAGCAGCCATAAAAATCAATAGCCCAATAAAAGGAACCGTTGTTACTTTGGAATCAGTGAATGATCCCATGTTTGCGGAGAAAATGATGGGCGATGGCATTGCGATTATTCCTGATGATGATGTAGTTTCTGCTCCATTCGATGGCTACATCATTATGACTACACCGACAAAACATGCTATCGGATTAAGAGGAGAGAATGGCGTGGAACTTTTGATCCATATTGGTATCGATACAGTACGTTTGGAGGGGGATGGATTTACACTTCATGTGGAAGAAAATCAATACGTGAAAGCTGGTGAACCGCTGATCTCTTTTGACAGACAACGAATCAAAGAAGCGGGATATGATGTAACGATTCCAGTCATTGTCACAAATACTCCTGAACATGATAGTTTTGCTAAAACCATTCAAGAGCAAGTAAAAATGGGGGACTACTTATTTTCTATCAATTAATTGAGGGCTGTTTTTTCTATTCACTAAGTACAAGTAAGTTCCGTGTAGATTAGGCACTCTGATAATCAGTAATTCTTCTGTCAGAATCAATTGGTAAAAAAACCAATTGATTCTTTTTTGAGAACTTCAATTTAGAGTGAATAAAAAAGAGATCTGACGCTTCCAGATCTCTTTTTTATGGTTGGGCGTTGCTTAATTTGGACAAAATGTTATAAATGCAGAATTCGCCGATTTGGTGACTATATAGGTTTCTTGCGTAGTTATTTAGTGAAAGCCGAAAATATTTTTTTGAAATTTCATAGGAGAAGTGCCAACCATTGATTTAAAGACGTGATGAAAGGTTTTGACGCTAGAAAAGCCTGAGCGGGCAGCTACTTCTGCCATGGGAACCAGCTCTGTTCCTAAAATATACTTTGCCCGATGGATGCGGTATTCCGCCAGATAACTGGTAAAAGACATCCCAATATTTTTTTTGAAGAAGCGCGAGAAATAACTAGGACTAAACCCCACATGATCAGCAACATCCTGAATCGTGATCGCATTTAAATAATTGGACTCAATATAGTCGAGGATGGTGTCGATCTGGAACAATGTCTCGCGATTTTTTAATGTACTATCTAAAGCGGCTTTTTCTGTTTTTTTGTTCTTCAATGGCAGTTGGTACAAGAGATTCGCTAATTTATACAAACTGCTCAAAATACTGTATTGATACCCTTCACGCTGTTTCTGGTTTTCATGATAAATAGAAAGCAAGATAGTCTGAATCTCTTTTTGGATCGGGGTAGGCCAATCTTTACTGTAATTGACGACGGTCTCAAATACTTTGGCCAATGGACGATCATTTGGCGAGATATTGTCATGCCCTTGAAACAGTTTGATATCAAATTGATAAACGATTCGTTCACTATTTGGCGAAGACAAGAAGAAGTGCGGTTCACCACTAGAAAAAAAATAGATCTCGTCTTCATGCATTTGAATGATCTCGTCATCCACCCCTAATCTGACAGTTCCTTCCAAACAATAAATAAATTCAATTTCTTTGTGCCAGTGAGGATAAGTGATCGACCACCCTTCATTTGTAAAGGTTTTGAAAGGGAACAGCGGATTGATTTCAGGAATTTCCAAGTATAAGCTCATGTATTCTACTCCTTTGTTCTATAGATAGTGATGCGGTGTTGCTCTCTTCATTTTACTGTGTGATGTGCCTGATAGAATAAATGTAATCGATTTCTAATTTAGAAAATAGAGACAAACAAAAATCGGGAATAAGGAACACATAACTCGGGAAGAAATATGTATTTTCGTTTTGTATAGTATAAATTGTAAAGAGAAACAGACAGCATTATTTTGGCAACATGAAGCAATCATTTTGTAAAAAATAATCCGTCTGATTTTCTTTTTGAACTATTGTATGCGCATACAAATGGAATATAAAAAGGCAGGAGCAAAGAAGATGAAAAAAATTGGTCTACTCATTTCCACATTGGTTATAGGCGGAAGTTTTTTATTATCGGGATGTGGGAGCAATGATGATGCTGGTGATCAAGCGAGTAAAGTTACCCTCAATTTTTCTTTTTGGGGCGATACATTGGAGAAAGATTCGATCGATAAATTGATCAAAAACTTTAATGAATCACAAGACGAGATCCAAGTAAAAGCGCAGCAGATTCCTTATGACAATTATATGGAGAAGCTAAACACACAGGCTAGTACCAAAACACTTCCAGATGTCGGCTATATGGTTGAAACAAGCACGGCAGAATGGGGGAAGAGCGGCAATTTAAGGGATCTGACAGAGCTGTATGAATCAGGAGGACCATTTGAGAACAAAATCGCAGAGACACGCTCGGAGTACAACGGGAAAGTCTTTGGATCGCCTGCAGGGCCAGGTAT
The DNA here is from genome assembly GCF_001544275.1 of Enterococcus gallinarum NBRC 100675. Taxonomy (GTDB): domain Bacteria; phylum Bacillota; class Bacilli; order Lactobacillales; family Enterococcaceae; genus Enterococcus_D; species Enterococcus_D gallinarum. The sequence goes on from NZ_BCQE01000013.1 coordinate 70,166, forward strand.
GCTTACACTGTTCTACAGTACGAAATATTTTGAAGAAAATGGGGTTGAAGTTCCACCTCATGATGTCAATCAAGCGTGGGATTGGGACAAATTTGTATCCATTCTGAAAGAACTGACAGTCGACCGAAATGGCAATCATCCAGGCGATGCTGGTTTTGACGAAAAAAATATCAAAACCTATGGGATCTCCAATTTTACTGGTCTAGGCTATGAATCTTTCTTAATCAGCAATGGCGGTGGGGTGCTTAGTCAGGACGGCAAACAGATCCTGATTGGAACAGATGCTTCGATTGAAGCGTTAGAGAAAATTCAGGATTTGATGTACAAAGATTATGTGATGCCGAAACCCTCACAGGCAAGTACGATTCCTTCAACTGATACCGCAATGCTGACAGATAGGGTAGCGATGACGATCACAGGATCTTGGGACTTACGTTCTCTGGGGGACGCTATCGAACAAAAAGGGTTAGCGTTAGGTATGGGTGTTTTACCAAAAATGGGAAAAGTCGTTCAAATGAATTTTGGTCCGCCAATCGTGGTTTTTGATAATGAAAACACACAAGAACATTGGGAAGAAACCAAAACATTTTTAGAGTATCTTTTAGATCCTGAGAACAGCTTAGATGTCATCGATTCAGGACTCTGGCTGCCTAACCAAGACAATTGGTTTTCCGAAGAAAAGTATCTCCAAAAATGGGCCGTAAGCGATCGTTCACCAGAATATAAAAAAGAAGCACTGGTTGAAGCAAAAGAACACGCGTTGACAAAAAACAAGGCCTTCTACAGCGAAGATGCTGCTTCGATCGAGCAAATCGTGAACCCCGCGTTAGAACAGGTCTGGACTGGCAAGAAAGCTCCAAGAGAAGTAGTTGAGGAAGACATTTTGCCAAAACTAGAGAAACAGTTCGGGGACAAATACGAGTATGTGAAGTAGGTGGACGAAGGAATGATCACACTTAAAACAGATGAACAATCTAAAAAGAAACGATATGATTTACACAAAGAAGAGAATCGTGCAGGGTATGCTTTTGCAGCTCCTGCGATTCTCGGATTATTGATTTTTACTATCATCCCCATGATCGTTAGTCTGATTCTTAGTTTTACGGATTATAATGTCATCGGTGCATTCAAATTTACCGGCATCGATAACTACCGTACGATTTTTATGGATGACCTGTTTTTCAAAAAATCGGTGGTTGTGACATTCACATTTGCTTTTGGCAGTACGCTAAGTAGTTTGATCGCTGCACTAGTGATCGCATTACTGATGAATGTCAAAGTCAAAGGGCAGGCATTTTTTCGAACATTGTTCTACTTGCCGGTGGTAGTTCCAGCGGTGGCTTCAAACATTTTATGGATGTGGTTATTCAACCCGGATTTTGGCTTGCTGAATTCTGTTTTGCAATTTTTCCATTTGCCGCCGTCTAACTGGATTTTTGATGAACAAACAGCGATCCCATCTTTGATTTTAATGGCCGTATGGGGATGTGGTGGTACCGCTCTGGTTTTCTTAGCTGGGCTGCAGGATGTTCCCCAAGACCTGATGGAGGCTGTGGAAGTAGATGGCGGCAATTGGCGCCATAAATTTTTGTATGTGACATTGCCAGCCATCTCGCCCATCATTTTCTTTAACTTGGTGATGGGGTTGATTGGGTCTTTCCAGACGTTCTCGCAAGCATACATTATGACTGGAGGCGGCCCCAATAATGCGACCTTGTTTTACGCATTGTTGATCTACCGCAAAGCATTCCAAGAAAATCAGTTTGGTTATGCATCCGCATTGGCATGGATCCTATTTGTGATTATTGGTTTGTTTACTATGCTGGTTTTTGGTACGGCAAAAAATTGGGTGTATTATGGAGGACAAGAAAAATGACCATGAGAAAAGCAAAATACATGATGTATATTCCATTAGTGGTGATTGGACTGGTCTCATTGGTTCCATTTTTATGGCTAGTACGCAGCTCGTTTATGGATTCCTATGAAATATTTGAGTTCCCCCTAAGTGGCTGCCTGATCAATTATTGTTTTCTAACTACGCAGATGTCTTTCAAGTTTTGGATCTAAAGACCTATCTCGTTAACACGTTTTTGATTATTATTCCCTGTATTATCGGGAATGTCTTTACTTCTTGCTTATGCGGTTACGCATTTGGCCGCTTGAATTTTAAATACAAGAATATGTGGTTTGCGATGGTCATTGCGACAATGATGCTTCCAGGTGCAGTGACGTTGATTCCCACATTTATGATGTGGAATAAATTAGGATTTGTAAATTCCTTTGTACCTTTGATCGCCCCAGCCTTTTTTGGCGGTGGTGGTTTCAATGTCTTTTTGATGCGACAATTTTTTGCTGGTATCCCAAAAGAATTAGATGAAGCGGCGATCCTGGATGGTGCAACCCACTGGCAGATTTTTTATAAGATCATGCTTCCGTTAGTTAAACCTGCCATGATGGTTGTAGGATTTTTTACGTTTATGAATACTTGGAATGATTTTTTTGGCCCCTTGATTTACTTGAATGATCCTAGCAAACAAACATTAGCTCTCGGATTATTGCAACTAAAAGGGCAATTTTCTTCTCAATGGAATATCATGATGGCGGCTTCTACATTAATGACGATTCCTGCGTTAGTTTTATTTTTCTTCGGTCAAAAGTATTTCATTCAAGGAATCAGTCTTACTTCTGGAAGCAAAGGCTAGTTTGCCTGCTAGATAAAAAAATAGTTTGAAAAGGAAAGGACGACTATGAACAGACCAGAATATCCGCGCCCGCAATTTGAACGAAGGGAATGGCTGAATTTAAACGGCAAGTGGCAATTTGATTTTACCGACAACCTAGAGGAACAACAGCCACAAGCATTGACACAAATGATCGAAGTTCCTTATGTCTTTCAGTCCAAGCAAAGTGGAATTGAGATTAAAAGCTTTCATGACGGTGTTTGGTATCAGCGAGAGCTGGTGGTGCCAGATACTTGGCAAGACAAACGTTTATTGTTACATTTTGGCGCTGTCGATTACCATTGCTGGGTCTACATCAACCATCAGTTAGTAGGGGAACATATTGGCGGACACACCTCATTTTCTTTTGATGTGACTCACTATTTGACCTTTGACAAAGATCTGCTCACACTGAAGGTCTTTGATCCATCAACAGATGAAGAAATACCAAGAGGCAAGCAATATTGGCAGGAACATTCTGCTGCTATCTGGTATACCCGAACAACGGGTATCTGGCAGACAGTCTGGTTGGAGGCAGTTGACAGAAATGGCTATTTAGAAAAGGTCTTTTATACCAGTGAGTTTGATCGGGGATCCGTAGAGATCGCCTATCATTATGCTGGTGATTTGACAGATAAAGAATTGTGTACCAGAATTTATTACGGCGCAGAGCTGATCGTTTCTGATCGCCAGCAGTTGACAGAGCACCAGTTCACACGCTCTTACAGTCTGTTTAATCAAAAGATCGACCGCAGTGACTTTCACGGTCGCGGATGGACTTGGACTCCAGAGACCCCGAATCTCTTTGATGTTGTCTTTGATGTTTGGTCACAAGGAAAGTGTATCGATACCGTTAAAAGCTATTTTGGCATGCGAAAAATTCATATTCAAGATGGCATGGTCCACTTAAATAACCGTCCGTATTACCAGAAATTAGTGTTGGATCAGGGCTACTGGCCCACAAGTCTCATGACAGCTCCTACAGATGAAGATTACAAGAAAGATATCGAATTAGCCAAAGCAATGGGCTTCAACGGCTGTCGCAAACATCAAAAAGTAGAGGACCCCCGTTTTTTGTTTTGGGCAGATCAGTTAGGATTCATTGTTTGGGGAGAATGTGCCTCACCAAGTGTTTATACACGAGCTAGCGGGGGGAAAGTGATGGCTGAATGGCAAGAGATCATCGACCGTGACTACAATCATCCTTGTATCACAACTTGGGTACCGATCAATGAAAGCTGGGGGGTACCGAACATTAGTGTCGATCGTCAGCAACAGCATTTTTCGCAGGCGATTTATCACTTGATCCATTCTTTAGATCCTACTCGATTGGTTATCTCAAATGATGGCTGGGAGATGACAGAAAGTGATATTTGTGGGATTCACAGCTATGTTCATGGAACGAAAGAAGAACTGGAGAAATACGAGCATTTTGTGGCGAGTTTGCGAACAAAAGATACGATTTTAGCTTCTGAACCCAATCGCAGAAAAATTTATTGTCCAGGATTTCAACATCAAAATGTTCCTATCTTATTAACAGAATTTGGCGGGATCGGCTATGATACCGGGGCTCAAGGCTGGGGATATACCAATGCAGCTAATGAAGCAGAGTTTATTCAGGACTATCAGCGGGTGATTGATGCTGTCTATCAGTCAGAAATTCTTCACGGCTTTTGTTATACGCAGTTGACGGATGTTGAACAAGAAAAAAACGGTTTGTTAACAGCTGATCGACAACCAAAATGTTCGCTTGATACAATCAAACAAATCAATGTCCGTTGGCATCCGATGATTGTTAATAAAATACAATTATCTGATTAAAAGAGCAAATTTTTGCTCTTTTTTTGTTATTAAATCCACTGCTCAAAGGAGATAAGTTGGTAGTGTTATGCATAATCTGTATAAAAATAAAATTCAGAAAATTCAGAAAAAGTGTTGAAAAGAAAAAAACGGAGTGATATAGTCAATTTTAAGTTAGAGGGGGGAATGAATATGAAAATTGAACGTGTGGAAATTGCTGCAAATAAAATAATGTTGCGCAAGCCATTTAAAATTGCATTAGGCGTTATTACTGAGGTCAGCAATTTGACCATTAAAGTGATCACTGACACAGGGAACTTTGGGATCGGTGAGGCAACACCTGAACCCTTAGTGACAGGGGAAACACTTGAAGGCTGTGAAGCTGCTCTAAAGTTATTGGCTGATGCATTAACTGGAGAAGATCCACGGCAATTAAGCCGGATCCATAGCATCATGAACCAGTGCATGAAAGGCAATGGGTCTGCCAAAGCAGCTCTCGATATGGCTTGTTATGATCTATTGGGAAAAAGTACAGGACTTCCTTTGTATCAGCTTTTAGGCGGTCAGGATAACCAAGTAGAGACAGATATGACGATTTCCATCGATACTCCAGAAGTGATGGCAGAGAATGCTCAATTGTTTGTGGAACAAGGATTTACTGCACTGAAGATCAAAGTGGGATTGGATGAGAAAGACGATATTGAACGAGTAAAACAAATTCGGGCAGCTGTCGGTCCAGCCATCGAACTGAGAATTGATGCCAACCAAGGTTGGCGGGCAAAGCAGGCAATAAAAATGATTGAACAGTTGCAGAAATATGATATCGCTTTTTTTGAGCAACCAACACCTGCTAGTGACATTGATGGATTAGCCTTTATCAGAACTCAGGTTACCCAACAGATCATGGCAGATGAAGCGGCATTTGTACCTCAAGATGCGTTATCATTGATCAAAAAAGATGCAGTAGATGCTGTCAATATCAAATTGATGAAATGTGGCGGCATCTATCCAGCGTTACAGATCAATAGTATTTGCGAAGCTGCGAATATCCCTTGTATGGTAGGTTGTATGGCAGGGGAGACCAATATTAGCATCGCAGCGGCAGCTCACTTTGTTGCTGCACAAAAAAATGTTCGTTTCGCTGACCTTGATGCGACGTTTGATTTAGCAGTTCTTGCGTATGAAGGGGTTGTTGGTACAGAAAAAACACCGGTGATTCAACTTAATGAAACGGCTGGATTAGGGGTTAAACAAAAAGAGGAGGTGGCGCTGTGAGTATGGATCCTAATGATCTATCCAATCTAGTGGTTCCTTTACCAGAAGACATTCAACGAGCCAAAGATTTTGGTGATTTTTCTTTAACACGTAGACTCATTCATCAGAAGCTGAACAATGCCCGTATCAGTGAAGTCTTAAAAGATCGTTTGCAAACGGAATTAAAGGTTTTGACTGTTTTTGAAGCAAAGCAATATCCCTATGAAGAAACCAAAGCTCTGGAGATGATGCAACAGTCCTTTGTCGATTTTCAGCAAGAAGAACTGGATCGTTTAGTGGAAGCAGGAGAGGTTGAGTGGATCTACTGGAATGGCAAAAAAGTTTTCCATGAACGCTTTATTGCTAATCTCGTTAAGACGCGCTCAGACTATTATACGCGCTATTTATTTGAGGAAGAAAACGGAATTGACAGTGCCCGACAAATAGAACTGGATGAGAATGTAGAAAAAATGAAACAACTCGGACAAAGGACTGCTCGAATCGTTTTGAAACAATCACTTAGACCACTAACGCTTAATAAAGAAGACGGTCCTTTCTTGACGCATATTCCTTTGCCTCGAGACACTGGAAAGGTAGCAAATGCCAAGATTCTTCAGACAAAAGGAGAGGTCAAGCAGATTGATCCCTTCACTGCACCACAGCGAACGATCGCATTTGAAACCAACGAGCCTTCTTCAATTGAAGCGACTGTGGAACACAGCTATGAGTTGACGGCTATTTATACGGATTTATTCCAGTTGTTGGATGAGCAAACCATGATTCGTGAGTTGACTGAGTCGGAAAAAACCGCATTTGCATCAGCGCTCAATGAATTCGCTCCCCATATTCAATTTACGCCTTTTCTACAGCAATTATTGCAGGAAATTTTGCCGGAAGCAAAAAATCCCTTGGAACGTGCGTATGCGATTTATCATTTTGTGACCACCAAAGTGACCTATTCGTTTATGCGAGAATATTATGCGATTCCGAATATCAGTGAGTACTGCGCAGTCAATCAGAAAGGAGACTGCGGGGTTCAAGCACTTTTATTTATCACTTTGTGTCGTATGGCGAATATCCCAGCTGAATGGGAGTCGGGTTTATATGTTTCAGAATTTTTTGTGGGCCCTCATGACTGGGCGCGCTTCTATCTACCAGAGTACGGTTGGCTTTATGTAGATGTTTCGTTTGGGGGCAGCGCATTTCGAGGGGGAAATGAAGAGCGCTGGCGTTATTATTTTGGAAACCTAGATATTTTTCGCTTACCTGCTAATAACTGTATTCAAGGGAGATTTACCGTAGCGAAGCAATTCTTACGAGCAGACCCCATCGACAATCAGCGAGGAGAATTTGAGTCTGCCAAGAAAGGCTATCGATATGATGAGTTGGATTGGCAAGCTGAATTGATCGAGATGACGATTTTAGAAAAAGCGCTTCGATAAGCGGTTGGGACGCATGTAAAAGGAGGACGTAAATGAGGAATAAAGGGAAAAAAAGAATGCTGTTTTTGTTGGTTGTTGCTAGCGTCATCGGTTTTTCAGGTTGTAGTTATCAGAAAGAATCTAAAGCTACTGCCCAAGCGAGCAGTGTGGTCAATTTGATGGAACAAAGCGAAATTGGATCGATGGATACGCTCTCTACACAAGATACGGCAAGTATCAATGCCCAAGTCAATGTCTTTGATGGATTGTATCAAATCGATGACACCAATAAAGTCGCACCGGCTATTGCCAAAGATTTCCCCAACATATCCGACGATGGTCTGACTTACACGATCACGTTGAGAGAAGATGCTACTTGGAGTAATGGGGAGCCAGTGACGGCTAAAGATTTTATTTATGCTTGGAAACGACTAGCCACGCCAGCCAATCAAGCAAACTATATGTTTTTATTGGACGGTACATTTAAAAATGGCACCGAAATCATCAATGGGGAAAAAGACCCTTCGGAACTAGGTGCGAAAGCTACGGATGAGTACACGATCGAGATTCAATTGGAACAACCAGTTCCTTATTTGACTTCGATATTGGCCTTCACTCCATTTTTTCCACAAAATGAAGCTTTTGTCACCGAAAAAGGGGATGCTTATGGCACATCAAGTGAAAATATTTTAACTAATGGCCCCTTTTTGATGAAAAATTGGGATCAAGCTTCCTCTACGTGGGATCTGGAAAAAAATGAAGATTACTACAATCGTGATGCCATCAAACTGGAGAATATCCATTATGAAGTGATCAAAGAGGCTGTTACAGGGTATAATCTTTTCAACGAAGGACAGTTGGATATGGCGGATATTTATGGGGAATACGTGAAGCAAAATGCCGCTAACGAAGAACTACAGACGGTGCTGACCTCTTATATCCACTATTTCAAGATGAATCAGAAAAGAGATGGTAAAGATACGATCTTTGCCAATGAAAATGTACGAAAAGCCGTTTATTATGCGATTGATAAAGAAGCTTTAGTCAAAGATGTCTTATCGGATGGATCAGAAGCAATCAATGGGTTTATTCCGAATAACTTTGTCTTCAATCCGGAAACTGGCAAAGATTTTCGAGAAGATGCGCCTCTCGAAGGACCGGATAAAGCCACTGCACTCGCTTACTGGCAAAAAGCCACTGCTGATATTGGGGATAAGATCTCCATCGAGATGTTAACCAAAGACACTGATGCAGATAAAAAAGTGGCTGAATTCATCCAGGATCAGTTACAGACAGTCTTACCGGGCTTGACCGTTGAAATCAAGTCAGTCCCATTGAATAATTCGATTGAATTGACACGAAAAAGCGATTACGAGTTAGCTATCGGAACATGGGGACCAGATTATCAAGACCCGATGACGTACCTTTACAATCTCGTTTCACCGAATAACACGAATTATGAAAATAAAGACTATGACCAGTTGATTGCTGATAGCAATACGACCTATGCCAATGATTTAGCGACACGTTGGGATACGATGATCAAAGCAGAAAAACTATTAGTAGAAGAAACCGCCGGGATCGTCCCAATCTACCAAAGAGCTCGTAGTATTATGGTCAATCCTTCTCTGAAAGGTGTGTACTATCCAACTTTCGGACCGTCAACGATCATCAAGTATGCTTATATGGAAGAATAAGCTGGTAGCAATGACGGCTTTTATCCTTTAAAAAGAAGCTGGGACAGAAGTGTTAAATTCCAAGAAATAAGGAGAAATACATAGAAATTGCTTTTTAAGTTTTGGGGTATTTCGACTTATTTCCGAAGGAGTTGCTTCTGCTCCCGCCGTCTAGACGTATTTAGGGACTGTGACATAAGTCATCATCCAACAAGTGAAATCGAATCATATGCTATTGCTACAGATTCGTCGGACTTTTGCGACGAGGAGTCCCTGCACCGCAGAAGCAATACTAGGGACTGTGACATAAGTCATCATCCAACAAGCTAAACCGAATCATATGTTATTGCTACAGATTCCTCGGACTTTTGCGACGAGGAGCCACTGCACCGCAGGAGCAATACTAGGGACTGTGACATAAGTCATCATCCAACAAGCTAAACCGAATCATATGCTATTGCTACAGATTCCTCGGACTTTTGCGACGAGGAGCCTCTGCACCGCAGAAGCAATACTAGTTAATGTTCGGATATTTTTACTTGTAGGAGACTTATGGCACAGTCCCTTTTTTAGGCGGCTGCTTCACTGGCTTCTTTGTACTCTTCAAAAAGGATCATAATTTGTGTGCGTTTTTTAATATCAAGTTTGATAAAAATATTATGAACATGGGTTTTGACCGTTCCTAAGGAAAGAAAGAGCTGATCGGCGATTTCCTGATTGGTTCGATGTGACAACAGCAATACAAAGATTTCTGTTTCTCGTTGGGTAAACTGGTGAAGCCGGCAAAAGTTTTGAACCAAGAGAGAGGCGTCATGCTCTTGCGGCTTTTCTTCCTGTGGTTGGCGTTCTTTGATAAAGAAGTGCAGCAATAAGATACAGACAACAATCGAAAAAATATCCTCTGAGATGCTGCGATTATAAATCTTTGTTGCCAAGGAGCTATATTGATCGACATTGAAAATCACGAAACTATCTTCAATAATAATCAAAATACTAAAGAAGAGATTGATGATCATCAACTGCTTTAAATAGTGTTTGTTCAGTAAAGGGAGCTTCTTTTTGGTCCCTTGCCAACAATAAATTCCTAGATAAAACAGGAAGAGTTGATTGCCAAGGTAATAGAGCCAGACTTTAAATGCTGAATTATCCATCAGTGGGGTGGTAATCATCCAAACAGCCAAAGCAATCAGTAAAGCATAATGGAGAGGGAAGAGTTTTTCTTTTTGTAGTTCGGCAAGAATAGAAATGGAAAAAAAGGCGTTTCCCATAAAAATAATGGTTTTAACTGCTGGTGCACTCATAAATGCTTGATCATAACTTTGGGCAAAGGAATTGAGGAACTCCGTCATATAAATAATCGTGTTATCAAAAATGAAGAATGCCAAATACAAACTGATCCAGAGAAATAAGTGTTTTTTTTCTTTTAAATAAGCATAAATAGCAAAAGTCATCGTGATTGAATATAGAATGATCAATAGAATATTGTAAACAAAAATAGCTATCATATTGAATCCCCTTTCATTTTTTCTCACACCAGATTTATCATCCTAATTATAACATCAATTGTTTTCTCTTTACTTTTAATTCCGCTAAACTTCCCTCTAAACTTTTGTAAACCCTTGGAAAATAACTGGTTTATATCTAAAAATAAACCAGCCGCTATCACGTATAAATTGCCAATGATAACGTTTACAACTATTAGCTTATCGTAAACTCTCCCTTTTTTACCTAAAGTGAAGATGCAAAAGCAAACAAATCACTTAGGAGGTTTCATTATGGAAAAAAGAGATTTTATTACAACGGAAAATTACACGAAGGAGGAGATCCAACAAATCGTTGACCTGTCATTGAAAATCAAAGCGGCTATCAAGAATGGTTTTTATCCCCCATTACTAAAGAACAAAGTATTAGGGATGATCTTCCAACAGTCTTCTACCAGAACGCGGGTTTCTTTTGAAACAGCAATGACACAATTAGGGGGACATGCAGAATATCTAGCACCAGGACAAATTCAATTGGGTGGTCATGAAACGATAGAAGACACGAGCCGTGTTCTTTCTCGTCTAGTTGATATTTTGATGGCTCGCGTGGAACGGCATCATAGTGTGTATGACTTAGCAACGAATGCCACGATTCCAGTTATTAACGGGATGTCTGACTTCAATCATCCAACGCAAGAACTTGGCGATCTTTGCACCATGATCGAACATCTTCCGACAGGCAAAAACATTGAAGACTGCAAGGTTTCCTTTATTGGGGATGCCACCCAAGTTTGTTTCTCTTTAGGATTGATCGCAACAAAAATGGGGATGGAATTTGTTCAATTTGGTCCAGAAGGGTTCCAGTTAAACGAAGATCATCGCGCACGATTAGATACGATTTGCAAAGAGTCTGGCGGTTCCTATACGATATCAGATCAAATCGACGTGATCGAAGGTTCGGATTTTGTTTATACGGACGTTTGGTATGGACTGTATGAAGCGGAACTATCAGAAGAGGAACGCATGCGTATTTTTTACCCTAAATACCAAGTGAATGCCGACTTGATGAAACGCGCTGGTGAACAAGCGAAATTTATGCACTGCTTGCCTGCTACTCGTGGCGAAGAGGTCACGGATGAAGTCATGGATGGACCGAATTCGATCTGTTTTGATGAAGCAGAAAATCGCTTGACTTCGATTCGCGGTCTCTTAGTGTACTTGATGCGAGATTATGAAGAAAAGAATCCAATCGACGAGACCAAAAAAGCAGCGGCTAAAAAAGACTTGGAAGCTTTGCTAGGCGAAACTAGACGCAAGAGATGAGGAAGGGAAAGAGTCTGCGTATCATGACGATGCGTGAGGATTGTTTCTGTACTAGAGGAGGGGCCAACGATTTGATAAACGTTTTTTTCTAGCAGAAGCTTGATCAGACATCAATGTAGCTTTTATCCTGCACCAGGATTCATATGAGCTGAGTCCGCTAGCTACAAGATCATTCAATCGTTGGTCAATCCTTATTCCCTTGTACCAGAAAGGAAGAAAACAATGGGAGAAAAGAAAAAATTTAGTTTGATGAGTGCCATCTTATCTGTTATTTGTGTTGTATTTGTGGCAGAAGCGGCTGCGCCGGTAGCAGCAATCGGGAATTCACAGTTTTTTTGGTGGATCTTTCTATTGATTGCCTTCCTTTTGCCCTACGGATTGATCTCATCAGAGTTAGGAACAACTTATATCGGTGATGGCGGCATCTATGATTGGGTGACACAAGCCTTCGGCCATCGCTGGGGATCTCGCGTTTCTTGGTACTATTGGATCAATTATCCACTATGGTTAGCTTCTCTAGCGGTAGTCTGTCCTGATTTATTGACGACTATCACAGGCAGCGAATTTTCAACGGCGTCTGCTATCGTGATCGAACTGATCTTTATATGGATCATCGTTTGGATCAGCTTTTATCCGGTCAGTGACAGCGTATGGATCTTGAATGGAGCAGCTGTTATCAAAATGCTGTTGGCAATCTTGATCGGTGGCTTGGGTCTTTATACTGCCCTTACTAAAGGGGTAGCGAATGAGTTCACTCTTTCTTCGATGCTGCCAAGTTTCAATTTGAATAGTTTGTCCTTTATTTCGGTAATCATTTTTAACTTATTAGGATTTGAAGTGATTTGTACATTTGCAAGTGACATGGAAAATCCTAAGAAGCAAATTCCTCAATCGATCATTGCCGGCGGACTGGTGATTGCCGCCATTTACATTTTTTCTGCATTCGGGATCGGTGTAGCGATTCCTACGGATCAAATCAGTACCGGCAGTGGATTGATGGATAGTTTTAAATTATTGACAGGATCAACAGGCGGCTGGTTCATTATTTCGATGGCCTTTTTGTTCTTGCTGACATTGTTTGGCAACATGATTTCTTGGTCGTTAGGGGTCAATAATACTGCTTGCTATGCGGCCGAAAATGGCGATATGCCGAAAGTATTTGCCAAACGCAGCAAAAAAAATGGCATGCCTACTGGTGCGGCAATTATGAATGGCATCGTTGCTTCTATCGTCGTCGTCATCGCACCAATTTTACCAAATCAAGATTTATTCTGGGCATTTTTCTCACTGAACCTAGTAATGTTCCTACTATCGTATGTACCTGTGTTTCCTGCGTTTTATAAATTGCGCAAAATCGATCCAGAAACACCTCGACCTTTCAAAGTGAGCGGCAGCGACTTGTTCTTGAAGGTATTAGTCGCACTACCGATGATCATGATCGTGATCTCATTGATTTTTACAGCGATTCCTTTGCAATTTGATGCTGAATCACTGAGTCAGCAATTACCAATCACGATTGGAGCAATTGTATTTGCCCTCGTTGGTGAAGCCATTATCTGGATCAAAAAAATCAAAAAAGAAGGAGTGCTGTATCATGGCAAAACGAATCGAAAAGACCACACCGAAACAAGACGGGTTTAGAATGCCCGGAGAGTTTGAACCACAAGAGAAAGTATGGATGATTTGGCCAGAGCGCCCGGATAACTGGCGTGATGGGGGCAAACCAGCTCAAGAAGCATTTGCTGAAGTCGCAAAAGCAATCAGCAAATTTACGCCAATGAATGTGGTCGTGTCGCAACAACAATATCAAAACTGCCGTCGTCAATTGCCTGCAGACATCACTGTCTATGAAATGTCCAATAACGATGCATGGATTCGTGACTGTGGTCCTAGCTTTGTCATCAACGACAAAGGCGAATTACGAGGCAATGACTGGGGATTTAATGCTTGGGGTGGATTAGTCGATGGCTTGTATTTTCCTTGGGATCAAGATGATTTAGTTGCTCAAAAGATCTGTGAGATCGAGCATGTGGATTCTTATCGGACGGAGGGGTTTATTTTAGAAGGGGGGTCCTTCCATGTCGATGGAGAAGGCACTGTGTTAACGACGGAGATGTGTTTGTTGAGTGAAGGTCGAAATCCCCATATGACAAAAGCAGAAATCGAACAAAAATTATGTGACTACTTGAACTGTGAGAAGGTACTTTGGTTAGGTGACGGAATCGATCCGGAAGAAACCAATGGACATGTGGATGATGTAGCATGTTTTGTTCGTCCCGGAGAAGTGGCTTGTATCTATACTGAAGATACAAGCAGCCCATTTTATGAAGCGGCTCAAGCTGCATACAAGCGTTTGAATGAAATGACCGATGCCAAAGGCCGCAAATTAAAAGTTCATAAGCTTTGTTGCCCAGTAGAAAATGTCACGATCAATGGGGATTTCAAGATCGATTACGTAGAAGGAACGATGCCGCGAGAAGATGGCGACATTTGTATTGCTTCTTATATGAACTTTCTGATTACAAACAACGGTGTGATCGTTCCTCAGTATGGAGATAAAAATGATGCGCTGGCACTTGAGGAAATTGCAGAAATCTTCCCAGAAAAAGAAGTTGTCGGGGTAAATACGGTTGAGATCGTATACGGTGGTGGGAATATTCACTGTATCACGCAACAACAACCGCAAAGATAGGAGGAGACTTATGTCAAAAATTGTCATCGCATTAGGTGGAAATGCTTTAGGCGACTCTGCGCACGAACAATTGACTAAAGCCCAAGTGGCAGCAAAATCGATTGCTGATCTGATCAGTGACGGCCATCACGTGGTGATTGCTCACGGGAATGGTCCTCAAGTTGGCAAAATTCGCTTAGCATTTGAGGAAACCAGCAAAACGCAAGAAGACGTTATGCCATTTCCTGAATGCACAGCTATGAGTCAAGGGTACATCGGTTACCATTTGCAACAAGCGATTGATGAAGAGCTTGTTGCTCGCGGGTTGGAAAATATTCCGGTCGTTTCCATGTTGACACAAGTGGTGGTCGATCCAGCTGATCCAGCTTTTACGAATCCAACGAAACCAATCGGTGGTTACTATAGTGAAGCTAAGGCTCAGCAATTAATGACTGAAAGCGGCGACACTTATATAGAAGATGCAGGCCGAGGCTGGCGTCGGGTCGTTCCTTCTCCAAAACCCGTGGACATTTATGAAAAAATCAGTCTAAAAACATTAGTAGATGCAGGTCAAGTGGTGATTGCATGTGGCGGAGGCGGCATACCAGTGGTTTATGAAGGCACTCGCTACAAAGGAGTTGACGCGGTGATTGACAAAGACTTTGCTGCAGCCAAGATGGCGGCGCTGATCGATGCGGATATCTTCATTATCTTAACCGCTGTTGACCAAGTCTTTGTCAACTATGGTCAACCTGATCAACGAGGATTGACAACAGTCACTGTCGCTGAAATGCAAGCGTACATTGACCAAAATCAATTTGCACCTGGTAGTATGTTGCCAAAAGTGGAAGCAGCGATCGCATTTGCTGCTTCCAAGGATGGGCGACAAGCAGTGATCGCTTCATTGGAAAAAGCGGCGGAAACTTTAGCTGGCAAGAGTGGTACGACAATTCAACTTTAAGTGAAGGAAAGACATTTGGTGAACACACCAAATGTCTTTTTTTGCCTTAAAAACGAACATTAGATTCTTTTTGTTGGGATTAATGTACGGTTTTTATTGAAAAAATTCCGAATGAATGTAAAATAAAACCATTGATGCTTATTTTAATGAAAATTGCTAATGTCAAAGCAGCAGTTTGAGGCAGTTTGTTAAAGGAGAAAACTTATGTCAATAACAAAATATTTTAAAGGTTCTGTATTTCATACACCCACAGATGGCGTGCTGGAATACTTAGAGGATGTCCTCATTTGCGTGGATGCTGAAGGGATGATCGAAAGAGTCGTCACAACAGAACAATCAGACTATCCAGAAATGCTGGCAGTTGCCAAGCAAGGAACGCTAGTTGAATTGCAGAAGGGACAGTATTTTTTGCCGGGATTTGTCGACTTGCACGTTCATGCACCCCAATGGCCGCAAGCAGGGGTTGCATTGGATGAGCCGTTGAATGTATGGCTAGATGAGTGTACCTTCCCGTTGGAAGCAAAATACGCGGACGCAAGTTTTGCTTCAGAAGTGTACCAAGATTTAGTTGCGCAACTACTGGCTCGAGGAACAACGACGGTTCTTTATTTTGCGACCGTGCATTTGGAAGCAAGTTTACAATTAGCCAAGATTTGTGCTGAGAAGGGTCAACGAGGGTTAGTGGGGAAAGTAGTCATGGATGATTTCGACGCGAACCCTGATTTTTATCGAGATGCCTCAACTGCTACGGCACTAGCAGAGACCGAAACCTTCATTAAAGAAGTCCAAAAGTTGGCAAAAACGACACATCAAGGGGTCTATCCAGTAGTGACACCACGATTCGTCCCAAGCTGCACGGATGAAGGTCTGGCTGGGTTAGGACAACTCGCACAAAAATACGATGTCCATATACAATCCCACTGCAGTGAAGGTCAATGGGAACACGATCACGTCTTGGAACGATTTGGTAAAACCGACACAGAAGTCTTGCGGGATTTTGGCTTACTGGGAGAAAAAGCTGTGATGGCTCATTGTAATTTTATCGATGAAAAAGATGGTGAGATCTTTGTGGAAACAGGGACTGCTGTTGCCCACTGCCCGATTTCCAATGCGTACTTTGCCAATGGTGTGATCCCTATCAAACGGCTTAAAGAACAAGGCGTAACGATTGGACTAGGCACAGATATCTCCGGCGGCTTTTCTCCAAGCCTGTATGACAATATCAAGCAAGCTGTTATGTCTTCTCGCATGTTAGAAGATGGTGTGGATGTTACATTGCCCCAAACGAACCGAGGTGTTGCAAATGCGCGTATCTCAGTCATCGACGCTTTTTCATTGGCAACAAAAGGAGGAGGCGAAGCGCTACGACTACCGATTGGTCTTATCAAGGAAGGCTACGCTTGCGACCTTCAAGTGATCGATACTTGTTATTCTGGGAATCCATTGCCAGCTTTTGGTGTATTGAACCAACCGAAAGAACAATTACAAAAGATTTTGTATCTAGCAACGGCTGAAAACATTCGTCAGGTCTGGGTGCAAGGAAAAAAAGTACATGAAAAATGAGGAGATTGATACTGTGGAAACCAGAAGTAATCGTTTAACGATCGGAATGAATGAAGATATACCTTTAGGACAAGCCATTGTTCTTGGCTTACAACACGTGTTGGCAATGGATGTGTATGTCCCACCCTTTATTATTGCAACTGCTGTTGCCATGAGCTCGTCGGATGCAGCCGGACTGATCCAATCCACCTTTTTAGGTGCTGGGATTGCTTCGCTGATCCAAGTTCTCTTTTTCTTGAAATTGCCCGTCTGTCAAGGACCGTCTTTTGTACCAGTAGGAGCAATCATTGGTATCTATTTTGGAGCGCAAGGTATGGATACTGTCTTAGGAGCTAGTATTGTCGGGGCATTGGCTGTTATTCTTTTAGGGATGACAGGGATCTATAAGTATATTGTCCGCAACTTTATTCCCACGATCGTCAGTGGCACGATTATCATGATCGTAGGACTGACATTGTTGCCTACAGCTTTTACCAGCAACATTTATCCAGCTACTGAGACATTATCGGCTAATCAGAACATGTTTTTGGCTGCAGTGACAGCAGCGATTTTGATTTTATTCTCGATGCTAGGTGATTACTTCCCTCGTTTAGGTAAATATTTCCGGATTAGCTCGGTGATTATTGCCTTAATGATCGGGACGCTGATTGCTTGGTTTATGGGCGGCGTAGACTTCCAGTCTGTTGCAGATGCTTCATTTTTCAGTTTGCCCAAACTTATTTTCGTCAATTATGGTCTTCATTTTGATGTTTCAGCTATTTTGACGATGCTGGTGATTTATATGGTATTACTAGCAGAAACAACAGGAACTTGGTATGCAGTCAGCTCTGTCACTGAGGAAGCTGTGACCGATGAACAAATCAATAAAGGTGTCATTGGTGAAGGAATCGGTTGTCTGGTGGCTGCTTTAGTAGGGACGACACCAGTGACGGGGTATTCAACAAATGCCGGTATCATTTCCATTACCGGAGTTGCCAGTAAAAAAGTCTTTGTAATGGCTTCCTGCTGGTTCATCCTCTTGTCATTTGTCGGCAAGTTATCAGCATTGATCCATGCCGTACCTTCAGCGGTAATCGGTGGTGTCTTCGCAGTTGTCTGTGTGATCATTTTACTTAGCGGCTTTCGAGTGATCAAGAATGAAGAGTTTTCTGAACGTGAACTCTATATTATTGGTGTTCCGCTAATCTTAGCGATCGGTCTTTTGTTCATGCCGGCTGAGATCAAACAAGAAACGCCGCAATTTCTACAATACTTATTGGATTCACCGATTGCATTAAGTGCGATTGCTGCTATTGTGATGAATAAGTTGATTCCAGTGAAAAAAACGGTTAGATAAAGTGTCAGCGAAAGATGCTGCAGCAAGTGAACGCCTGCTTCCAATCGATGCAACAAGCATTCATGGAAACACGCTGTTCAGCTGCAGCTTTTTTTGTTACGACTGTGTGTAAATTCATCCAATTTGTAACAATTCACAAATAAAAAAGAGGGGATTCACTTTTATTGAAATAAAATAACTAATTTATATTTTTAAGTTGATAATAGTTGTTGATTCGAAAGGAATTACGCGCCGCTTACGAAACGTAAGGATCTCGACGCATTCGTAATCATCTGTAACGAGATTTTCACCTATGAAATATTCTCCGGTGTTAGACTAGTCTATGCGTTGGAGATTTCTCCTGCGACAGACTATAAACGCTACAAGATGAGGAGAATTATTTTATGAAGTCATTGAAAACTGTTTTGCTTAGTACAGCTGTCCTTGCAGGTCTGGGTGTGTTTCTAGGTGGACAAGATGCGTTTGCTGATGAAGAATACACGGTGCAATCTGGGGATACACTATCTACGATTGCCTATAACTATTTTGGCACCTCAGAAGCCGTTGATAAAATTGCTGAAGCAAACGGCATTACGAACAAAAACTTGATCTATGTTGGTGAAACACTGGTCTTACCAACAGATGATGCCAGCTATACAAATGAACGTTCTTCAGCAGCTGCAGAATCATCAGTTACTTATGAAGAACCAGCTTCACAACCAGCTTCACAACCTGCTAGCAGCCAACAAACAAGCCCGAGCTCATCTGCATCAAGCAGTTCTGCAGCAACAGGCTCAGAAGCTTCAGCTAAAGAATGGATCGCGAACAAAGAATCTGGCGGTTCTTATACAGCAACAAATGGCCAATACTATGGACGCTATCAGTTGACTAACTCTTACTTGAATGGGGACTATTCAGCGGCCAATCAAGAAAAAGTAGCCGATAATTATGTTGCTTCACGTTATGGTTCATGGTCTGCAGCAAAAGCATTCTGGGAAGCCAACGGTTGGTATTAATCAAGCCAAACATTCATACGTATCACAGACTCGCTTAGCGGGTCTGTTTTTTTATCTAAATCAACAGTTTGCTTATGAAAGAAACCCTCTAAGATATGGTACACTAAAGAAAAAATCAGTTTCAAACCGGAGGGATGACAATGAATAATCATATCCAACAACGCATCGATCGCCTGAAAAGTTACGGTCAGTCATTGGCAGGTGCTAATGTGGCCTATCGTGAGGATTGGGGGACGATTTATTTTGGTCTAATCGGCAAACAGTTTGGTATGATGAGTCCTGAAGCGAATGATGATGCGATCATCACGTTGAAAAATAAACCGGAAGTCAATGAAGAATTACGTGAACAATACCCTGAGGCGATTATTCCCGGATATTATGCCAATAAAACCCACTGGAATTCTATTCGTCTAGCAGCGGATGAGGTAACAGACGAACAAATTGAACAGTTGATTTTGACCTCTTATGAACTGGTTTATCAGAAATTGACGAAAAAACAAAAAGAAGAACTAACAACGCTTTAAAAAACGCAACAAAAACACCAACGAACCTCGTGCCTCGAAATCGGAAAGCGATTTAAGGAAACCTAGTGAGGTTTGTTGGTGTTTTTTTATTTTAGAGAGGTGTTTCGCTTGTGTAAACCAGCCAGATAAATCGCGATACTCTCCAGAAAAACTTGACGTTCGTCGATTTGTTTGCGCTGTTGGATGCCTTCTGCCATCCCATTTAAATGATTCTCAACAACATAGCTGCGCATAGCAGAGACATGTGCCCGCAATTTTTCATCGCCAGTTACAATTTTTGCTCGTAATTGTTCTTCTTGTTGACGATCGAGTAAGTGTCCCAATAAGAGATGATGCAATGCCTGAACGGTTTGACTGCTTTGGGCAGGAGTGAAGCCGGCTTCGATCAATATAGTGATCATTTGCTCTAAATGCAGCAGTCGGCTAGGATAGGAAGGAATCGTATGAATCTCTAGTTCTGCACCACAGGGATATTGGAGATAGAGATCGTAGTAATTGGCCATAAAGGTTTGCAACTGTTCTTGCCAGCTACCCGCAGGGACATCCGGCAGATCATTTTCCATCATTTCAGCCATCCCTTGCAACAGCTCTTGTTTGTTCGTGAAATACCAATACAATGCCGGTGCTTGAACAGAAAGTACTTTTGCCAATTTGCGCATGGTTAACTGAGAAAGGTCAGGTGTTTCCTTTAGGTAGGCAAAAGCCGCATGAATAATTGATTCTTTTGATAACTTTTGTTCCATAAAAAAATCATCCTTTGTTCGCTTGCAACATTTTTCTAAAAATGGTAAATTATTGTCCGGCTTTATTTTACAGTGTTAAATAATGCCTGTCAAACTGTAAAGGAGTGTGTTTTAAGATGGATCTTGTTTTACGCCATGTAAAGAAATACAAAGGCGCTGTCTTCATTGCGCTGGTTTCTGTAGCTGTCATGGTACTGGCTACGTTATGGCAGCCGAAGCTGCTACAACAAGTATTGGAAGCAATCATTAAAGAAGACGACAATGAAATGAAATCGATTGGGGTCCAATTGATCGGTCTAGCCGTGTTTGGGCTGGTGGCTGGGGTCATCAATACTATTTTCTCTGCCAAAGTAGCGCAAGGAGTCAGTGCGGATATTCGTGAAGAAGCCTTTCGTAAAATCCAAACTTTCTCGTTTGGTAATATTGAGAAATTCTCAGCAGGAAATCTGGTGGTTCGACTGACCAATGACATCACCCAAATTCAAAATTTAGTGATGATCTCCTTGCAGTCATTGTTTCGGATTCCTTTCTTATTTATTGGTGCCTTTATCTTAGCCATGACCACGATGCCTCAACTTTGGTGGGTAATCGTCGCATTGATCGTTGCGGTAGTGATCATTACTGGTCTTTCTTTTACACAGATGGGCAAACATTTCATGATCATTCAAAATTTGATCGACAAAATCAATAGTGCAGCAAAAGAAAATCTTTTAGGGATTCGTGTGGTGAAATCATTTGTTCAAGAAAAAAATCAATTGAACAGTTTCACGAAAGTCAGCGACGAGCTAACAAAACACAACATCATCGTTGGTACGCTATTTTCTGTGATGATTCCGTCCTTTATGCTGGCAGCCAACTTAGCAGTCGTAGGCGCAATCTTCTTTGTCAGCGACCTTGCAAAAGACGATCCGACATTGATCGGGGGAATCGCTTCTTTCATGAATTATTTGATGCAGATCATGATGGCGATCATTATCGGCGGCATGATGATGATGATGACTTCTCGGGCAGCAGTTTCTCTCAAACGATTGAAAGAAATTCTGGCTACCGAACCAGACTTGTCCTACAAAGATGTTCCACAGCAAGAATTAGCAGGCAGTGTGGCATTCGAGCACGTTTCTTTCCGTTATCCTGGGGATGAGAAAAATGCTTTGACCGACATCAGTTTTTCGATCGCTCCTGGTGAAATGATTGGAATCGTCGGGGCAACTGGTGCAGGGAAATCGACATTAGCTCAATTGATTCCGCGATTGTTTGATCCAACGGAAGGAACCGTGCGAGTTGGAGGCGTCGATTTACGAGAAGTAAATGAGCAAAGTTTACGTCAAACCGTTTCCTTTGTTCTACAAAAAGCGATTCTTTTCTCCGGAACCATTGCCCAAAATCTGCGCCACGGCAAAAAGAACGCCACTGTCTCTGAAATGACCCATGCAACAGAAATCGCGCAGGCAAGTGAATTCATTCAAAAATTGACGAACCGTTTTGAAGCACCTGTAGCGGAACGTAGCAGTAATTTTTCTGGTGGTCAAAAGCAACGGCTGTCTATTTCACGAGGTGTCATCGGGGAACCGAAAATCTTGATTTTAGATGATAGTACGAGTGCATTGGATGCTCGTTCGGAAAAACTGGTTCGTGAAGCCTTTGAAAAAGAACTGCAAGCTACTACCACGATCATCATTGCACAGAAAATTGCTTCTGTTGTGAATGCGGACCGTATTCTGGTGTTGGATAAAGGTCGTCTGGTTGGAGTAGGTACCCATAAAGAGTTAGCTGCCAACAATCCAATTTATCAGGAAATTTTTGAGACTCAGAAAGGAGCTGAATAACCATGACGGATTTGATCAAAGCAAGCAAGTTTTTTTATCACTATTTAAAACGATACAAACTCTCTTTCTTTTTCATTTTCATTACCGTGATTGCAGCCACTTATCTGCAAGTCCAAGCACCGGTCTATGTGGGGCAAGCCTTTCAGGAATTAGCAAATTATGTTGGTGGCTTGATGCAAGGCGTAGATGACAAGTCAAAATTCGTATCTGTCATCTGGAAGTTATTGCTGTTTTACGTATTGGCAAGTGGAGCAAACTTTATTTATAGTATCTTGTTCACGCAAGTGGTGGGGAAATCCACCAATCGGATGCGAATCGGGTTATTCAATAAATTGGAAAAATTGACGATCAAATTTTTTGATTCCCATCAAGATGGTGAAATTTTGAGTCGTTTTACCAGCGATTTGGATAACATTCAAAACAGCTTGAATCAAGCATTGTTGCAAGTATTGACCAATGTGGTATTGATGATTGGGATTTTAATCATGATGTTCCGACAAAATGTCACATTAGCTTGGGCGACGATTGCGTCTACACCAATTGCCATCCTGATTGCAGTCATTGTGATCCAAAAAGCTCGCAAATATGTCGATCTGCAGCAAGATGAAGTAGGAAAACTAAACGGGTACATTGATGAAAAAATCAGTGGCCAACGGATCATCATCACCAACGGTCTTCAAGAAGAAACGATTGATGGATTTTTGCAGCACAACCAAAGTGTTCGGGAAGCCACTTACAAAGGACAAGTTTACTCCGGATTGCTTTTCCCAATGATGCAAGGAATGTCGCTGGTCAATACAGCGATCGTGATTTTCTTTGGTGGTTGGTTAGCATTGAATGGGGATTTGGAACGTTCAGTTGCTTTAGGTCTTGTGGTAACTTTCGTTCAATATTCTCAACAATACTATCAACCGCTGATGCAGATTTCTTCTGGTTATAGCATGATACAATTGGCAATCACTGGCGCCCGCCGTTTGAATGAGATGTTTGATGAACCGGATGAAGAAAAACCGGCAAATGGTGAAAAAATCACTGGTATCAAACAAGAAGTGGCATTGAATCATGTTGATTTCGGTTATGATAGTGATCGTTTGATCCTTAAAGATGTGACCATCCATGTCAAAAAGGGTGAAATGGTGGCATTGGTAGGACCAACTGGCTCCGGAAAGACAACCATCATGAATCTTTTGAATCGCTTCTATGATGTGACGAATGGCTCAGTAACATTTGATGGTCAGGACATTCGACAGCTAGATTTAGATGCATTGCGGGAGCATGTGGGAATCGTGTTGCAAGATTCGGTACTGTTTTCTGGGACGATTCGGGAAAATATTGCTTTTGGTAAGCCGGATGCCAGCGAGAAAGCGATTATTGCAGCAGCAAAACAGGCCAACATCCATGAATTTATCATGACGTTAGAACAAGGGTATGATACACCGATCACGGAAGAAAACAATCTATTCAGTACCGGGCAAAAGCAGTTGATGAGTATCGCTCGCACGATTTTGACCAATCCATCCCTACTGATTTTGGATGAAGCCACCAGTAATGTTGATACGGTGACGGAAGCGAAGATCCAGCAAGCAATGGATGAAGCCATCAAAGGGCGGACTAGTTTTGTGATCGCCCATCGTCTAAAGACGATTTTGAATGCCGATCGAATCGTTGTCTTGCGAGAGGGGCAAGTCATCGAAGAAGGAAGCCATCAAGAATTACTGACAGAAAACGGGTTTTATGCCGAACTTTACCACAATCAATTTGTTTTTGAATAGTTAGCTGACGAGTTTAAACCAAAACCCAATGACTGCTACTTGGATCAAAGTAGCAGTCATTGGGTTTTATTTAGTGTAACGTGTTTTAAACGAGTTCCCCTGGCCAAGCAGAAGTGCCGCCTAATACATTGACCGCCTTGAATCCCTGCTGGTCCATATAGTGACAGGCTTGCTCTGACCGAGCACCTGAGTGACAAATCACGTAGTAGTCAAGGTCTTTCACCAAATTGGCGGTAGTGAAGTGAGACAACGGATTATTTTGCGCATTTGGTACATGGCCGTTGATAAATTCATCGACTTCTCTGACATCAATCAGGTGTAGCTTCTGTTTTTTGCTTGCTTGATAAAATTCAGGCATTGTGATCGAGCGATACATGAATGATTTCCTCCGGTCTGACGGTTTGATAAAGCGCAAAAGCCCCGTCTAGATTTTTTGCCTTGTAGCCAGATTGTTTGAGAATCCGTTCGGCTAAATAGCTTCGCAGTCCGCTATGACAGCTGACGATATAAGAAGCAGTCGGATCAAGTTCAGTCAGTCGGTCTCGTAATTCATTCAGCGGAATATGCAGGGCGTTTTTGAAGCGGCCAGTCATTTCCGTTGTATTGCGGACATCTAGTAATTGTTTGCCGGCAGCTAATTCTGCAGAAAGTTCATGCCACTGGATTGATTCACTGATCCCTTCGATTAGATTCAATGCCGCATAGCCGATCAGGTTCACTGGATCTTTGGCGGAACCAAAAGGCGGTGCATAACTCAGTTCCAGTTCTGTTAAATCTGCCACCGTCAATCCACTTTTGATGGCTGTGGCTAATACATCCATTCGTTTATCGACGCCACTCTCTCCAACGGCCTGAGCACCATAGAGAGTACCTGTCTCTTTATTAAAGATCAATTTCAATAGCAGATCTTTAGCATTAGGGTAATAGCCAGCATGATCTTTTCCGCTGACATGAATCACAGCTGGCTGCAAACCCGCAGATACTGCTGCTTTCTCGCTTAATCCGGTCATGGCTGCTGTAAGCCCAAAGACTCGCAGGATAGCTGTTCCAATATTGCCACGGTTTTTCCTTGGCAGACCAGCGATCACGTCTGCGACTTGCCGGCCTTGACGGTTAGCTGGTGAGGCTAAAGAAATCAACGCATCTTCTCCAGTTAATTGTTGTTTCGTGACAATCGCATCTCCGACAGCGTAAATGTCTTTTTGCGACGTTTGGTAGTTTTCGTCTACCAGGATTCCTCCTCGAATACCAGTAGTGATCCCAGCTTCCGCTGCTAATCTTGATTCTGGTTGGACCCCGATAGACAATAATGTCAGGTCTGAGTCCAGTACAGTGTCATCTTCTAACCGAATTTTTTTCCCTTCTTCTTCAAAAGAAACTGCGGATTGGCCCGTAATGACCTTGATTCCCTTCGCTATCAATTCATTTTTGACATAGGCAGCCATTTCTTCATCCATCGAAGGTAAAACCTGCGGTGCTTTCTCAACGACGGTGACCTCTAAGCCACGGTTTTTCAGACTTTCTGCCATTTCCAATCCAATAAAGCCGGCACCGACGACGACGGCTTGGCGGGTATGTTGATCGATTTTCTGCAAAATAGCATCCATATCCGGCACGTTTCGTAACTGACGGCAGTTTGTGGCACGGTCTAATCCTGGGATTTTTGGTATGATTGCTTTTGCTCCCGGTGCTAGAATCAACTTGTCATATGATTCTTCATAAGTCTCAGAATCTCGATGGATAGTCACAGTCTTTTGTTCTGGGTGAATAGCCAGTACTTCTTGATTTGGACGAACATCCAAACCAAAACGTGCCTTTAAGGACTCTGGTGTTTGCAGTAGTAATTGATCGCGAGTAGTAATTTCACCTGCGATAAAGTAAGGAAGGCCGCAGTTCGCAAAGGACACATAAGGACCTTTCTCTAAAACAATGATTTCAGCATCTTCCATTAAACGGCGTAATCGAGTTGCAGCAGACATGCCTCCGGCGACCCCACCGACAATCAGTATTTTCATTTTATTTTCCTCCTTGAATTGGTCCTTGCCATTGATTCATGCCACCGCGAATCGTTGTAGCATCATAGCCCATTTTAATCAATAATTTGGCTGCTTGCTTGCTGCGGACGCCTGATTGACAGATCACATATAACGGTTCTTTTTTTCCTGAATAGTGGGCAATTTTATTTAATGGGACATTGGTGGCATTTCGAATATGCCCGCCCCGGTATTCAGAGGGCGTTCGGACATCAATGACTTTCGTTTTTGCGGTTAGTGCTGCGAATAACTCACCAGTAGAGATGGAAGGGACAGAACGAAACAATGAAAACATAGACATTCTCCTTTATATACGGTATGGGGTATATTAAACCCCGTTTTTCTATATTTGTCAATGATTTAATTTGATTAACATGGCGGGTGAAAAAAGAATGTTTGACCGTTATACCGTTGTAGGGTATATTTTAATGGAAAAGGAGTGAGACGATGGATAAGACAAGAAGTGAACAAAAAAATGTGCTGAATCGTTTGAAACGTGCCGAAGGGCAGATTCGTGGGGTTCAAAAAATGATCGAAGAAGAGAAGGAATGTATCGATATCATCACTCAGTTAAGTGCGGTACGTTCAAGTATCGATCGTGTGATGGGCATGATTGTTGCAGAGAACTTGAAAGATTGTTTTGAGAATCCAGAAAAAGATCCTCAAGAACAAGCACAGAAGCTGGAACAAGCGATTCAGATGATCATCAAGAAATAGTAGCTCTATTCTTTAGGAAGAGGCTGTTTTCATAGGGGACTGACTGTTGTAACCAGTAAGCTGAATCATTAAATCTGGAACGCTATCATGACGATCAAAGAAATGATTTGATCTGTGAAGAGTAGTGTTGAAAGGAAAATGCTGTTGTATGCAAGAATTACCCTCAAAAAATTAGGACATCAGCTGTAAGCAGTTCAATCTAAAGTCTCAGCTACGGTCGAAGCGCCGTAGCTAAGGTTAGCGAATGCTTGGACTGATGTCCTAATCTATGAATTGCTTAGTAGTATTCACCGTGGCGATAGTCCCAGGAATTGAAGTGATCGGACAAAAACAGTTGGATTTTATCTACAGCTAAACCCTTCCGAATCAACACAGGCGCCGGGGTGATCGATCGCTGAGAGCCTTGATGAGGAATCAATTTGCCAGCAGAATCTACGAAAGAAACCATGACTCCTTGTTCGTAGCGGGTCTCTGTCGTTTTATCTGGTTGGATCGAAGCGACATAGTCATTGCTTTCAATGATGAGGTCTGCTTCGTTAGCGATTTGTTCACCAATTCCTTCCACCAGACCACGATTGCCTTTACCAGAAGGATTTGCTGAGCTGGCAAACAATAGCTGTTGCTTTTCCTCCCAAAGAGCTTTAGCGATTTGTTCTCCAGGAACGCCGAATTTGATGACGAAACAACTCGTTTCCCTGGTATCCATCATCAATTCTTGCGATCCGTCAGGAATATATGCTTTTCCAGATTTTTTCCATGGTAGGATCGCGCCAAAAAGAACATCGTTGTCCCAACATTTTTGGTAAACTGCCGCAATTTCATCGTTCCATTCCGCTAATTCTTGTAATTGTTCCAATGAGCTGCATAATACAACTCCTGGCTTATTACGTTTGCGATTTTTGGCAGAAAACTTGCGTTCTAGTCCTTTCTTGTCGGAGACAGCAATAATATAGCCTACTTTAGTGGGGCAAACGATGACTTTGCCTTCTTGCTGGAGCAGTTGGATTGCTGCTTCGTTGGGTTCGCCAGACCAAGTGGTTTGTTTTTTTGTCTTCAAATGGTTCATCCTTCCTCATTTTGTTTATTTCGCCTAAAAATTCAGAAAATTCTGATTTAAAATCGTTAACCTTGATAATAAGGGAATCTCTAAAGAGAGTCAAGTGCCAAAAGGTGGAAATGCAGCAACAGTCTGGATGATCATTTTCAGAGAAGGCTGAAAAAAATGCTTCTCTTTTCCAACGATTCTGTGAGAAAATGAACGTCAGAACGCAAGTCAAAAGATTCCTGAACAAGCAAGCTTTGAGCAAATTTTTCTTACTTGTACTTGATCCTATAAGAAAAAAATTTTCAGTCTTCTGAACAGAAATTTTGTCTCAACAAAGAGATGAGGGTATAGTAAAAGCACAAGTTCTCGGAAAAAATGACAGCTTCTATTCGGATGATCAAAGAAAAGAGGAAGACAATGAAGCAATTGATAACTTATAGTAAAATACTCTCTGCATTGGTGATTCTAGCGGTGAGTATCAACATGTTTTTAGGTCCTCATCATATTGCAGCTGGAGGGGTCAGTGGCATTGGAATTTTGATGGAATCTGCTTTGGGCTGGGACCGTGCGCTTGTGATCATGGTTCTGAACAGTGTGATGTTGGTTCTGGCCTATGTTTTCTTGGGGAAAGCGCCTTTCTTCAAGGTGCTGTTCGGCAGCATAGTTTTTCCGTTAGCAATTGCCGTAGTACCTGAATATATGTTGGCCAGTGATCGTCTGCTGTCTGTTATTTTTGGGAGTGCGATTTTTGCTGCTGGGGTTGCTATTTTATATAAAAATAATTCTTCTAGTGGCGGAACTACGATTCCGCCGCTGATCTTCCAGAAATATTTCCATATCAATCCTTCCATCGGGCTTTTAGCCACAGATGCGGTTGTGGTAACAATGAGTTTACTGGTTTTTGGGTTTGAAGAATTTTTGTTTGCGATTCTTTCGATTGTGATTACTTCGATCGTGATGAATTATATCGAAACCGGGATGGACCGCAAGAAGTCTGTGATGATCATGAGTGAGGAACATCTTGACGAGATTCAAGCGGCCATTGCAACGGCAATTTCTAGAGGGGCAACCTTGTTAGAAGCACAAGGTGTTCACCGAAGAAGTGAGAAACAAGTTTTATTGATCGTTGTCAATGATCAAGAATTTGCTCATATCAAACAATTGATTGAAAGCATTGATCCACAGGCATTTGTAATTGCCAGCAATGTAGCTGAAGTTTTAGGACGAGGGTTTAGTTATCACCCGATTGAATGAGGCCTGTCCGCATCCGTTTGGAGCGCTGTACGATGTTGTAGGCTGGTTCTACTCTTTCATTTTTAACTGGCTTTTTAGTTACAAAGGCGTTAAACTGCTAATGGATCATTTGATTAAGAGTTTTTTTAAGAGACTCTGAAACGAAGTCTGCTGTTAACTTGTTTTGTCACTGCTGATTAAAATCACGTTTTAGAAGCAGCTTTGGTAAAATGATCTGGAAATTATGCCTGAGAGATTTTTCGACGGCTTAGTAAGGATAGAAATAATGAAAGAAAGATACCCTAAAAGAACTATTGGCATGTTTGTGATTGCTGTGCTGTTATTCATCGTTAGTGCCAGCCTATCACGTACCGTAGCCGCCGGTCAGACGAACCAGTCTACAGAACAGACCACCAAACAGACCACCAAACAGACCATTCATAAAGAAGCAACGATCCCTACGAAAAAAAATGCAACTACTAAAAAGGAGGGATCAGGAACGTCTAAATCCTCAGAGAATTCTTCTTCGACAGAAGTAGCTGTCGCAGATTGGCGTCATCCATCTGAGAAGAAAGCCTATCCTGTTTTACAAGAAGGTGATTGGGTCGATGTCTCATTGGCAAACCAGCGGGTGAAGATCATGCGGAAGAATCGAGTGCTTTATACGATGATTTGCTCTACCGGATCAGGAGGAGACCGAAGAACGCCTACAGGAACTTATTCCATTCAAGCTGAAAGAGGAGAAACTTTTTTTAATGAATCTTCTGGCGAGGGAGCGAACTATTGGGTGTCTTGGAAAGATCATGGCGTCTACTTGTTTCATTCGGTGCCGATTGACGCTTCGGGAAATTATATTGAAGAAGAAGCAGAAGAACTAGGACAAAAAGCCAATTCTCATGGGTGTATCCGTTTGACTGTTGCAGATGCAAAATGGTTTTATGAACATGCCCTTTATGGCATGCAAGTTGTTGTGCATTGAGCGAACAAGCAAATTCGCTAACGATTGAAAGGAGCTGCTTGATAGGTATGAATCCATTTTATGAAGAGGTGTATCGTTTCGTAAAGAAGATTCCGTATGGCAAAGTGGCTTCTTACAGCCAAATAGCTTGGGCTTTAGGTCGCCTGAATGGTGCACGAGCTGTAGGACGCGCCATGAAATATTGTCCAGAGTCATTACCAGCCCATCGGGTAGTACGAGCAGACGGCGAGATCGTGGGCTTTACCGCCGTAGAACGAAAGCAGCGGCTGCTAGCAGAAGGGATCGTCTTTAAAACAAACGGAAAAATCGATATGAAACAATGCAGCTGGCATGGAGAAAAGGAGTAATCCTGAAAATGCCGCTGCATTTTTTTTGTGAAAATAGCTTCAAATTGATTGTTTTGTATATCTGGATCGGCCCTTTATAATAAAGGAGCAATGACATGTCGCTCGGGTTTGTCAAAGGAGGAAACAGCATGGGAAAGATGGTTTTTATCAATTTGCCTGTTCAAGATATCAAGCGAGCTACTAGTTTTTATGAAGCGTTGGGCTTTAGCAAGAATGAAGAATTTTCGAATGAAACGTCAAGTGGAATGATGTGGAATGAGACGATTTGGGTAATGCTGTCAGAATATGCGTTTTATGAACAGTTTTTAAATGGTAGAAAGATTGCGGATACGCAAAAGACTAATGCTGCCTTGATCGCATTTAGCTTTGATACACCTGAAGGAGCTCGAGACTTTGCTAAAGCGGCTGAAGCCAATGGGGGACAATCATTTCAAGTAGAGATGGGGATTCCAGAGGAAGAAATGCTTGGTTTTGAAGTGCTTGATCCGGACGGAAATCAATTAGAATCTGTCTGGATGAAAGGGTACTAAAAAGCAAGATTCGTGGGTATTCAAAAAAATGGACTTGCCTGATAACTTTTGAACTTGTTGTTAGCGGTTTTCTTCTAAGGAAGTCAAACTAAAAGAATAGGATCACAAGGAAACTGGCGCAAGCTAGTTTCTTTTTCTTTCGAATCGATTCAACTAAAATGTAGGTATACTCGCTTAGGCCTAGTCCTACAAGAGGTCAAATATAGCCCTTTTTTGAATAAGTGTTTTTGTGAACGCTACCAGGGTTGATGCTTCTTTTTAGTAATAAGCGATGTATGGATGGAGAAGAGAGTTACAGTCAAAAGGAGGATGTGGGATGAAAAAAAGAATCACCAGAGAAGAAGTCAGTGAACAGCTGGTTTCAGACTTGTTTTTTGAAAAAGGACATTTAAAGTTAACGTTGTGGCAATCATTTTTGACACTGCTTGCGTGGATTGCCGTGATCGTACCATTCGTTTGGGTCGCTTTCCCGGTTTTCTTTCCGCAAACAGCCGCTCAAATACGATTTAGGATCTATGTGGAGGAAGCCACTATTTTTAGATTGTTAGCATTATTTTTAGGAATTTCCTTCGTTCTTTTAGTTATTCTTTTTGTTCTGTTGACCGTGAGGAACAATCGGCGTTTTCGCCATACATTGCGGAAAGAAGTCTTGCATGATGAAAGAAAACTTGAACAGCGCAAAGAAGTGTTGGAAGAATTTTTTGATGACCGTTTTGGCCCTGAAGAGATGCGGCATTCTGTTTGTTATTATGAAGTGAAACCGGAACAAAATCTAACGGAAACAGAAATAGTAAAGTTGTATAAAGATAAGGGGGTTTCTCTATGATTGAACAAATCGATACGGGATACCCGATAGTAGATTTCTTCCTTTTTCTATTGGTGGCCATTTTATTTACTTATCCAATCTTAGGCGGCTTTGCTTGGTTCATTGGCGTCCTTTGTCATACGTATTTGTTTAAGCATCAACAGATTGAATGGATCTCCATTCCCGAAGAAGTAGAGCCAATGATCACGATCATGGTCCCTGCTCATAATGAAGAAGTAGTCATTGAAGATACCATTCATTACTTAATGAATAAACTGAATTATACCCGTTACGAAGTGTTAGTGACAGATGATGGCTCAACGGATCAGACTCCAGAAATCCTTAAGCGGTTGCAGCAAACCTACCCCAATCTACGAGTGGTACGCATCCAAAAAAACCAAGGAAAAGCCCATGCCTTTAATATCGGGATCGGTTTTGCTAATGGAGAACTGATTTTGAGTAACGATGCAGATACTGTACCGGAACCTGATGCACTCTGGAAATATGTGAATTATTTTATTCGCCAAGATGCGGTAAATATTTCAGCGATCACTGCAAACATGGACGTTCAGAATCGGACGACGATTGTCAGCAAGTCACAAACTGTTGAATTTTCAAGTATCGTAGGTATTATCAAGCGGACTCAACAAGGCGTGCTAGGTGTTATCTATGCATACAGCGGTGCCAACACGATGTATCGAAAAAATGCTTTGATCGATGTGGGACTCTTCCGCCAAAATCGTGCCACCGAGGATATCAGTATTGCCTGGGATCACCAATTCCAAGGCTGGTTGTCCTTGTTTGCTCCGCGGATCATGTTTTTCATGGAAGTTCCTGAGACCATGAAGATGCTTTATCGCCAACGGAAACGTTGGGCAAAAGGCGGTACAGAGGTCTGGTTGACAAATTTCAAAAAAGTATTCACTCATCCATTTCAAAATATTGGTCGGTCCGTCATGTTTGTGGATCAAACATTGAGTATTATTTGGTCGATCTTCTTTTGGATCTCTTCAGCACTGTTCATCTTTTCTTTTCTTCGTTTTGCATTCGAAGGAAACATTGAACGAATGTATCATATGGTGACAATGGCCTTCTTATTCGTTTGTTTTGAAATGGTTGCTGGGATCATGCAGTTGTTGACTAGTTTATTGGTGGACGATGCTGGCAGAAAAATCAAGTATTTCATTTTTGCACCATTTTATATGCTGATTTATTGGATGGTCAATGCTTTAACGATCGTAACGACCTTCATACCAGCGGTCAAAACAATTCTGGGACACGGCAGCGGTGTTTGGGTCAGTCCTGAAAGACAAGGCAAAAAGAATTAGAAAAAGGCTGTGCCAAGAACCCTCTTAGTTCTCGGCACAGCCTTCCTCTTTTTATTGTAAGATAGCCGTCAGTTTCTTAGCTACGTAGACCGCGGCCTTTTTCAATTAATTTCCAACAGATACCGTACAAAACAATTATGAATAAAACTAGAATCAGAACAGAGACTAAAATCGGCACATCAGTTGTGCCCAAAAAGCCATAACGGAATCCAGAGATCATATAGACGATTGGATTCACTTTAGAAATAGCTTGCCAAATAGGAGGCAGCATCGAAATGGAGTAGAAGACACCTCCTAAATAAGTCAATGGCTGTAGGACAAACGTTGGCACGATCGATACATCGTCAAATGATTGAGCAAAGATACCATTAAGCAAACCAGCTAATGAGAAAAGAATTGCGGTCATCACTAATGTCAGAATAACCATTACCCAAGAAAAAACATGCAAAGGAACAAAAAAGAGGGAAATCACTGTGACCAGCATACCAACTAAAATACTTCTGCCCAAACCACCGAAAACAAATCCCCAAATAATCACATGAGTAGGTACGGGTGCAACTAATAGTTCCTCAATATTCTTTTGAAACTTCTGAGAAAAGAAAGAAGACGAAACGTTCGCATAAGAACTGGTGATCGTTGACATCATGATCAGCCCGGGAACGATAAATTCCATGTAGGAGAAGCCGCCCATTTCGCCAATACGGCCGCCAATCATTTTCCCAAAAATAATAAAGTACAACGAAGTCGTTATCACTGGTGGTACGAGTGTTTGAACCCAAATCCGTAAATAGCGGTTGGTTTCTTTGACCGCTAGACTTTTTAATGCTGTAAAATAAAGACTAAACATTTTTTTCCCCCGCTTCATGCTTTTCTTCAGTTAATTTCAAAAAGAGTTCCTCTAAACGATTCGATTTGTTGCGCATGGAAAGAACTTTGATTCCTTGCTTGCTAAATTGCTCAAATAAATCATTGACTCCTTGATTTCGTTCAACTTCGACAGCGATCGTCTGATCATCTTCAAAGGTGCTTGTGTATCCTGTGATCACTGGTGGTTTCTCATAAGTATCCAAATCAAAAAGGAATGTCTCGAATTGTAATTTGGACAAAAGGGTCTTCATGCTGGTATCTTCGATCAATTCACCGGATTGAATGATTCCGATGTTGCGGCAGAGCATTTCTGCTTCTTCTAAATAGTGAGTGGTTAGAATGATCGTCGTACCGTTTTTATTTAATTCTTGCAAGAAGGCCCACATTTCCCGGCGCAGTTCGATAT
The DNA here is from genome assembly GCF_001544275.1 of Enterococcus gallinarum NBRC 100675. GTDB lineage: Bacteria > Bacillota > Bacilli > Lactobacillales > Enterococcaceae > Enterococcus_D > Enterococcus_D gallinarum. The sequence continues at coordinate 104,522 of NZ_BCQE01000013.1, forward strand.
CTACACCAGCTGTTGGTTCATCGAGGATCAAGAGTCGCGGCTCATGCATCAGAGCCCGGGCAATCATCAACCGTCGCTTCATTCCTCCCGAAAGCATTCTGGCCCGAACATCGCGTTTCTCCCATAAATTGGATTGCTTCAAGTATTTTTCACTGCGAGCGATCGCTTCTTTGCGAGGAACGCCGTAGTAGCCCGCTTGATTGACGACGATTTGCTGTACTGTTTCGAAAGGATTGAAATTGAATTCTTGTGGAACTAAGCCGATTTGTTGCTTGACTTGAACCAATTCTTTGTCCAAATCATAGCCGAAAACTTTGACACTGCCAGAAGATTTGTTTACTAGTGAAGTAATGATCCCGATGGTTGTTGATTTACCAGCACCGTTCGGCCCTAAAAGCGCATAGAAGTCACCTTCTTCAACTGTCAAGTTGATACCGCGTAATGCTTCGACGCCGGTCGCATAGACTTTTTTTAGATCTTTTATTTCAAGTGCATAGGTCATTGATTTGTTTTCTCCTTATCAATTGATGATTTGTTGTGGGGGATTGGCAGCAACAGCTGCCTATATGAATAAAACACGCTCGATTAGACATGCTTCTCTGAATAGAGGTTATGACACTTTCATAATACCCAAGAAACAAGTAGTCATTATACCACGGGAGTGGCTCTCGTTTAAAGGGGGTATCCTTGGATCGGTCATGTTAACTTTTCTGATAGAAAGAAGTTGACTTCTTGCGCTTCCGTTAAGAATTATAACACCTGAAGCGCGGCTTTAGGTGATTTTTGTTTGTTAGTGTATGATGAAAATAAGAGGTTGAGAAAGCAACTCAATCTGTGACAACTAATCATTAAAGGTGGTTTTTATGAAATTAAAGAAAAACACTCCCCAAAATAAAAAATCTCAAAAAGAGATTTTGCTGCAACAAGTGGATGAACCAGTGAAAGAATCGGCAGAACAAGAAGAGTTTCAGTCATTCTTTGCAGAAGTTTTAACCAAACTACCAAACAAAACGGCAGGGATCATTCGTCGATCTTTTGAGAAGTCAAAACATACGGCAGAAAAGATCCAAGCAAAAAGCCGTACCCAATTTGATGCCGTCTTCTCTGAATTTTTAATGGGTGTGGATGATGCTACGAAGAAGAAAGCGCATCGAATCATCCATGCCGCTTCTCTGACGGCGGCCATCATTGGCTGTTCACCTATTCCGTTTTCAGATGCGATACTCCTTGTACCTGTTCAAATGACGATGATGGCTAGACTCCACAAGTTGTTTGGTCAATCGTGGGTCGAGGGAATCGCAAAAAGCATTTCTAAAGAATTAGTTGTTGTTAGTTTAGGTAGAAGTGCTGTGGGGAATATTATCAAGTTCGTACCGGGGGTCGGTACGATCGCCGGCGCTTCCATTAACGCGGGAGTAGCCAGTGCTATTACTGAATCTTTAGGTTGGGTTACTGTTAAGATGCTGAATGATGGTGAAGATATTTTTGAACAAGCAATGTCCTTTAAAGGCCAATATCACACCTTATTTAAAGCATTAAAAAAAACACGAAGCAAATCTTCTTAAAGCATATACTGCTCGCAAGAACGTTTGTATTGGATGAGTTCAGAAACATCAACAATAATTTTTTCAAGAGACCTTTGGCTATTCTCGAAGGTCTCTTTTGCTTGTGTAAGATAAAATAGGGGGATTTGTTTTTCCTGAAAAAGTATAAAAGCGTTACATGGATAATTATCGTTAGTAAATGGCTAACCGAAAGTAGCGATAAAAGGTCTTTATTAACGAAAATTTTCCTGCATTTATAGGAGATCCTGCCAAAACATTTCTAGTGATAATGTAAAAAAAAGTGAGTTCATTTTCCCGAATTGGGTTTCTCAGGATACAGATTAACTTTATAATTTTTAGTTAGTGGAGTTAAATTCTCATTAAAAATTGATGGCTGAAAGGAAGCACTTAAGTAGTAGGGAGGATCAACTACAAAATTAAGGTCAGAGAAGGCAGTCAGATGCCTTTTTTTATAACAGTAAAAAGTTGAGCGTTCTTCCTTTATTGAGATGCACTACATAGAACAGATGAAGAATGAGCGACTTATTCGACAAATGTTTAAAATTAGCTTAAAAATTAATATATATATTTAATCGTTTTATAAGTTTATATGAGTATGAAAGAAAGCAACTTATGAACGAACTTCTATTTAATGAAGGAGGAAGACATGATTATTCAGGATCTTTTTGAAAAGCGCACCCAATTAATGGTCAATTGCTTGCGTTATATTTATCAGTCAAATAGTTTTGTAACAATCGTTAATTTATCAGAAAGACTGAATGTGAATCGAAAAACAACGGATAGTATTCTTAATGAATTGCAAAAAATCAATCCGCAAGCAATCAAAATCAAAAAAGCATTAGGGTGCTCTTTTAGTGGCAATAAAAACATTTATTTTGATATACAACATGAAATTTATAATCAGTCAGTCATATATCAAGTGATCGAGAACTGTCTATTGTCTAAAAGAATTAAGATTGAAGAGTTTTGTGAATTGAATTACATAAGCCTTTCAAACCTAAGAAAAAAATTTCATTGTATCAACCGTAGTCTGCAACGCTTTGAATTAAAGATAGGCACCAAAAATAGACGGATCGTGATTGAAGGGTCCGAAAGCCAAATTCGTTACTTTGGACATTCCTTTTTTTGGACGATTTGTAAAGGCGGTCAGTGGCCCTACCCCGAATTGAATTATGCCCATATCAGAGAATTATTCGTTCAACGAATCTTACCTAATTTTGATTTTCAACTGAAGCAATCGATCGTGGATAAATGGTGCTACTTGATTGCGATCAATATCCTCAGAGATAAAAAAGGCAACCGCTTGAAAATGGAGGAAATGCCTCAATGGTCAATCAATATGACTCAAGATCTATTTGAAAAAGAGTTTCAAAATATCAAAGATTCTTTCTTTCAGTATAGCTTTTTTAGAGATGAAAGCATTTATTTTCTATTTTTGATGATGCAAACTTCCACGCAGTTTTACGCTAAAAAGGCGACCTATAAGCAAATCATCGATTTTTGGGAAAGAGAAAAAGCAGAGGTGTATTTAGAAGCAGTCAGTCTCTCAGAAAAATTGACACTGCCGTTAAATGGCGGAAATGAGAAAAATGTCTTCGGCATTTTATTGGCGGCGCATTCTTTCTATGACGCTTTTGAAGGATTCTTGGAAGTAGGTTCCGATTCAGATATCATCCGCTATTACAGACACTACTACCCAGTGCTTGTGAATAAAATACGTACCATTTGTTTTGGCAACACAACAGGGCAACTTACAGAAAAACAGGAGTTTCTACTCTTACGATATGTTCTTGCCTACACGTCTCTGATCACACCTACTTTATTTGAGAAAAAGATCGTTGTTTCTGTAGAAACAGATTTTCCTTTCTCATTTGAGCAGTTCTTCATTATGCAGCTGAAAAAGATATTCTCCGCTCTTTATAATATTGATTTTATTGCTGCGGAATCACTCGTTGAAGAGCCAGACATCATTATCTCAAACACCTACCAGAATCGTTCGGCAATCTACATGAGTGGAGCGATCGACAGTTTAGAGATCGAACGTCTGACAAAGAAAATCGAATCCATCAGAAGAGAACACATCTTGCAGGAGAATGTGATTGTTTTTTCGCAACAAGTAGTCAGTGCCGTTTTCGAAAATCATGAAAGCGCTAAGGATATTTCTGTGTAATAAAGATGTAGAAAATTATCGTTCCAAAAAAGCCTGAGGTTTTGACTGCGGTGTGTATATAATTCTATGTATGCACCGCCGATCAATGGGGATATATATACATTAAATGAAATTTCGATTAGAACAACTAATGAAAATTTACACAAAATATAAGCGGGATTTTATTATTTTCTATTTTTCTTATGTTTATATAAATATGTTGGGTTTGTTTTTTAGATGATAACGCTGATTTTAAAGCGATTGAAATTGTTAATAGTCAAAATATTTTTTTATTTTTGTTTGTTAACAAGGTAACAATTGATAGTGCTAGAGTGCTGCTTTTTCAGTAGAAGAATCAAAAAACAATCAAACAAAAGAAAGAAAGTTGGGGGAAAAAAGTGAAAACAAGTGGATTAAAGAAATTGGTCATTGGCGCTGCAAGTTTATTATTGCTCAGTGCTTGTGGTAGTAACGGGGCGACAAAAGATAGTGAAACAGCAAAAAGTTCAGCGTCATCAAGCGAAACAGAAGTGGCTTCAGGTGCATCTGAACAAGAATATACCGATCCTTCTGAACTAAAAGATCAATATGACATTGTCATTGTTGGTGCTGGTGGTGCCGGAATGGCAGCTGCTTTATCTGCCAAAGAAGCTGGGATGAATCCAGTCATCTTGGAAAAAATGCCAATCGCAGGCGGAAACACATTGAAATCTTCTGGTGGGATGAATGCTTCTGAAACAAAATTCCAAAAAGAACAAGGAATCGAAGACAGCAACCAACAGTTCTTTGACGACACACTAAAAGGTGGTAAAGGTACGAATGACCAAGAACTTTTACACTACTTAGTCGATAACTCAGCTTCAGCCATTGACTGGTTAGACGGCATGGGAATCACATTAGACAACATCAGCTACAGTGGTGGTGCAAGTGTCAAACGTATCCACCGTCCACATGACGGCTCTGCTGTAGGAACCTACTTGGTAGATGGACTATTGAGAAATATCCATGAAAAGGAAATTCCTTTGTTTGTGAATGCTGATGTGAAGAAAATCAACGAAAAAGACGGAAAAGTCACTGGCGTTTCTGTAAAAATCGGTGATGAAGAAAAAACGATCAATGGGAATGCAGTTGTCGTTACCACTGGTGGTTTTGGCTCAAACAAAGAAATGATTGAAAAATATCGTCCGGATTTAAAAGGGTATGTCAGCACAACATCTGAAGGCAGTACAGGTGACGGCATCAAGATGATTGAATCTCTTGGCGGTGCAACAGTCGATATGGATCAAATTCAAGTTCACCCAACAGTTGTTCAAGATACAGGGATGTTAGTCAGTGAGACAGTCCGTGGAGAAGGTGCGATTTTAGTCAACCAACAAGGTGAACGTTTCTACAACGAATTGGAAACCCGCGACAATGTTTCTGCAGCGATTACCGCTCTTCCAGAAAGCTATGCTTACTTGATCTTTGACGATGCATTAGCTGGTCGAGCAAAACAAGTTGATTTCTACAAAGAACAAGGTGTAGTCGTTGAAGCAGATACGATCGAAGCCTTAGCGAAGAAAATCGACATGGACGCTGATACATTGGCAAAAACACTGGATACATGGAATCAATCTGTTAAAGATAAAAAAGACGAAGCATTTGGTCGAGAAACAGCAATGGATTATGACTTAACAACTGGTCCATACTATGCGATCAAAATCGCACCAGGAATCCACCACACAATGGGTGGTGTAAAAATCAATACCAATACACAAGTCTTGAAAAAAGACGGTTCTGTTATTGATGGTTTATACGCTGCTGGAGAAGTAACTGGTGGTATTCACGGACAAAACCGTATCGGCGGAAATGCAGTTGCTGATATCATGGTCTTTGGTCGTCAAGCAGGGGTCCAAGCTTCAGACTACGCTAAAAAATAAATAAGCATCAGTTTTCATAATAGATAGTACGCAAAAAACGTCCAGCTGTAATAAAAGCTGGACGTTTTTTTTGATACTCTTGTTGCTAAAAGTTACTGGATCGATGAGAAACAGTGAAAAAGCCTTTGGGATTCGGTTCGTAATAAGTGCTACGCCAGACAATCAGTGTTTCCTCTATAGATGAAAACAAAGCGAGCAGGAATGTCACGACCCAAATATATCCTGATACGTCACCAAAAGTAAATGCCACGAAACACAGGAGAAACAAGGCAAGACCTGTCATCTTGTTGCTCAATGTGTGCAGCATACCCCACTGAGCAAACTTAACTTTAGTCAAAATCAAATTAAGAAATCGAATGCTAGCGACTAAGACAATGCCATAAATGAGCCAATCTGGATAGATCTTAGTTTTAATGTAAAGAAATAGGACAATGGACCAAAAAACAAAATCACCTAAACTATCTAGTTTTGAGCCCAAGGTCGTTTGCAATCGATAGTTTCGTGCGATAAATCCGTCTAAAACATCCGTCAATCCGCAAATGAGGTAGCAGACTGAAAACAAAGGCTGCTGATTGATCAATAGAAGACCAGCTAACGCGATCCGTGCAATGGACAAGAGATTGGGTAGGTAGCTGATGGTGATCCCTTCTTTCTTTTTTGGCCCAAAAATAATCAAAAAACGACAAGCTTGCTAGAGGGGGAAAAGCAATCCCGAGAGTTCAACTACATCAGCGAAAGAGATAGAAAGAAGGTCGTGGATGAATAAAGTACTACTAGGATTGTTGTAAGACATGCTAGCCCACTCATACCTTACGACAGGTTTTCGCTGATTGGTTTACATCACCTGTTTTTTTCTGCCCCCGATAGCTTGAGAAACACTTGCTTATGATTGCGTATCAGCCTTGTTAACCTACCACTGGAAACAAGCCAATGATGATTCCCATAATGACTAATTCGATTGCACCATTTAATAAATGCAGACCAATCAATTTTTTGCTTTGTCCAGCATAGGCTGCATTTACGAAAGTTGCCACAGCAAATACGCCCAGCCATAGCAAAAAGGCCACTTGCAAGCTCGTCATCATCCAACCGTCATGGTCAAACTTATTGAACCAATAGGTGACTTGTCCTAGTGTAAATGCCAATAATAGTCCGCCCACAGCTGTCCCGCCAAAAGTAAAAACGATATCGCCAGCAGACATATGATGACTTTCTTTATTTAGCATGCCAGACTCTTTTGCCCAAAAGCGCCCCCAAGCATGGATCGGATTATAAAGTAAGCTCCCACTGATCATAAAAGCAAGTGTTGCCAAAAGAATAGCGATAAGATTGAAATGTGTAAGCATATAGGTACTCCTTTTTTTAATTATTGTAATCTTTTTTGCCTTTGTTGCCTAGCTGAATAAGCAGTATTAAGCAAATATCAATAAGTTGTAGAAGTTTTCTTACAGCAACCTTTCAATTTTGTTATTTTGGATTGGGACCTAAGGCCGATTTCCCCTGTTTTTATTTTGCTAAGATAGAAAGAGAGACGAAAGGAGATTATTATGAAAAAAATCGTACGAGCAATCTTATCCATTGGCTTGTTTTTCTTACTTCTGTGTGGGGGAATCATGTTGTACACTAACCGAGCATCGGGAGAGGTGGCAGGAATTTTAGATCAATTGAATCCACTTGTTCCAAAAAGCGAAATGTATGTAAAAACGCAAGCGCCTGAATCGGTCAACGGCTATGGCACTGCTCATTACAAACAAGTAGCTGCCACGGCAGATGGCCAGACTCGAATGATAGAATTTGAAGGCTTACAAGTGTTGAAGACAGAGCGCTTTTTGAAATTGACGAATAAAGGGGCACATGTTGAGACATATGAAGAAATTGCCAAAGAAGACGTGCCGTCAGCAGCACTGAAAGAGATCGATGGATAGCACGAGAATGACGAATAACAGAAATAAGTTTAGCAGCAAGGCAAAAATTTTTTTGCGAAGATCTGCTGGAAAATGAGAATGAGTTAAGATACCAGCCCAACATTTATCTGCGAAAAGGATACTTGTTGGGCCGTTTTATTCGTAAAAATAGCGTGTCAAAGGACCGAGTTATGCACATATTAACAGCTTTATCCACAACATATAGTGGGAACTTGTTTTCGCCTACGACATCTTGAGGTTGTGTTGTCTTTGTGGATCGTGAAAGGGTTTATCCTCTTAACGAATACATTCCTTTTTTTATAATAGTCCGCTTTGCACATACTTATGCAGCCATTGTGAGAGTTGTTCGAATAAAAATCGGGAAACGAGATAAGTCAGCAGCACTGCAAGAAAGTAGCCAAGTAAATCAACTTGCAAGTGAGCGATCTTTTCAAAGGAAAAGAGTGACCAATGACTTTCAAGAGGTTCATTGATACTCCTATACCAGATGAATCTTAGCGGGAAGCCAAAAGCATATTCGTACAAGGGACCAAATTGTTGGCTAGATACTGGACCAAAAAAAACACTAAAAAGCGGCAGACTAAAACTGAATAATAGGATTTTATTTTGCCTTTTCATTCTGACACCTCCCCACAGATCGTACTTTTCCATTATTACAGTAATTGTTATAGAAAAGAAGCAACCTTTTGTTTACAATGAAAGGGAAATGAAGGATGTAAACCAATGGTTTCCCCCTGTAAACCCATAGTTTCTCCTTATATTTCAAGAAAAGCGATAAAGTGAAGACAAATAAGAGAGGAGTGTTTTTATGAAGAAATTAGTTATTTTAGTAGCCTGTTTTTTAGGTTTTTTGGGGGTGTCTGTCACAGCTGCAGCGGATGAAAAGAATACAGATGAGCTTGTTTATGAAATGACCGCTGGCGTCGGTTCTCAAGAGATGTCTTATATTGATGAAGCGGGTGATGAAGTCGTACTATCTGTTGAATATGTTCAACCCTTTGCACGAATTGCTCAAGGAACTTATAAGGTGTCTAAGACAGTCAAAGGAAGTTGGACTGCTTCTTATAATGTAAAGATCAATTCAAAAGAACAGATCACAGCGGCGACAAATTTGAGCATCACAGCATTGAAAGGAAGTATTCTTTCGAGTTCATTAACCCATACGACTACTAAGGCTACTTGCAGCTTTAAACAAAAAGCTGGAACGATTACAACAAATGCAAGCGTGACCGCAACCATTTCTAATGGTAAACTAGTTGTAAAGTAATAGGTGTAGGAGATGAAATTAGTGGCCTTAGCGGAACAACTAAAATTATATCGTGAGAAAAGCGGATTGTCGCAAGCTTCCGTAGCAGAAGAATTAAAGATTTCTCGTCAGTCGATCTCTAAATGGGAGAATGGGCGTGGCTATCCAGATATTGATAATTTAGTTTTACTAAGCAAACTTTATCAAGTATCGATTGATGAATTGCTGCAGGAAAATGAACAATTGAAAGAACAAATTCAAAAGAATAATGTGGAAATTGAAGATAAAAAGAAGAAGTTGAGTTTTATCACCCAACAAATGTCTTCTGATAAAGATGAAGGATTGATTTTGCTGCTTTTAGCGGGCGTATCCTCATTCATCTTTCCTTTAGGCATCCTCCTAAGCGGTTTTGCCATTTGGCGCAACAAGAAGACAAATTCTTTTTATCGACTTGTTTATATTGTCTGTGCAATCGCTTTGCTGTTAAATCTTTACGATGGGTATGTCCATGTTGCAAATGTCATGAACTGGGGGACAACGACTATCGAACAAGTGGACTAGTTGCCTGCAATCATAGCAATAGCTAAGGTCCTAGTGAAAAAATTGAGTTCTGCTTTGTATGAGAAGATACAAGCGAAGAAAGATATCCCGCCTGAGAGTAGCTAGCCAATACTCGCGATAAAATCGTGAATACGGGCTAACTATTTCTCAGTGCTGGGATATCTTTTATTTGAGTGAGTATTCGTTCACTTATTTAATCTTAGTAAAAATAAAAAACATCTGATTGATCGTTGAATCATCGCTCTTTTGTTATAAGATCCGCCTGGAGTGCAGCAGGACATCGTTACCGTTGGATATCCGTTTGTCGAAGATCTTATGGCATAGACTCTATTTCTTTTTGCTTTGAAAAAGCAAATAAAGGATGATAGCAATCGTTGAAAGAGCTAGCCCTAAAAGGTTGTACATCAAATCAGACGTGGGTTCATAATGATGATGATCAAAAACATTTAGTAAAAAAAACAAAAATGGTATCAAAAGAAAGAGTAGTACAACGACATTCTTTCGCCATGTAATAAATATCGATCCGATAATAAGAAACAATAAAACAGGAATCCAAAAAATCAATCCACCAATTACCTCTATATCCCTTCACCTCCATCTAATTCAGTAGAATACTTCTTTCATCTGAAAAAATTCCAAGAAAACAAAGAAATCTCTATGAAGAGGCAGTGAGGAAAAAATAACGTTTTTAAAGTAAGCCTTTTTTTGCTCATACTGATTGCTAAGTGATTACTCGTAGAAAATAGTTGTTTGATGGATGGTATCTTCTTCCCAAAGAGGAAAGTATCTTAAAATCGAATGGTTGTTTTAGCCATCGATTCGGTAGCGAGCCTGGATCGTCTCTGCCTTGGTGATGATATAAAAACCATTGTCTTGGGACCACTCTACATAAATAAGATTTTTGAATGAAGAATAGCCTTGTTTCTGTAATTCTTCTCGTAGCCAAGTTTCGCTCAAATGATGGGATTGCAGGACAGGATATTGAATATTTCCTTGGTCAACCAGCATGATTGCCAATGTTTGCTCATCCTCTGAATGTGTTAAAACACTGATTTGCCCCGCGTTTTCCAGTACAACATACTTGGCATTTGCAAGGGAGAAACATTGTTGTTGCCGTAACATGGTTCGCAACTGCTCCATTTCGATATGATTGCGGGAAATCTCTTGTATATTGAGCTGACCATTGTGAATCAAGACTGCTGGTTCGCCTTTCAACCAGCGATTGATCGTCTCATTTTTTTGAACAAATTCTTCAATAAAGTAAATCAACAGTGCCCACAAAGCGATAGCGAAAAGGACATGAAAGACCGAAACGTTGTCATCGTAGATCGATTCTTCTAAGATTCCGCCTAAAACGAGAGTATAAATCAAGTCAAAAGGTGTGATTTCCGACAGTGTCTTTTTCCCTAACAGTCTTGCCACCAACAATAAGCCAAATAACCCAAAGAATAATTTTAGAATAATCGTAAAAACCATCTGCTCACCTCCTGTATGTTAGCACTACTATATCATTTTCTCATTTTAATCTCATTTCATCATGGCTCAAATTTATTCATTTTTATCAACAGAAATTCAATTATTTGGTTTTTTTCCATCTGATATCTATAATGAAAGCAAGGTGTAATCGCTTTCTGTTGCACCTTTGCTGGGATTTTGGGAAAAGCAAATAGGAGGAGAGAAAAATGAAAAAAAGTTTGATTTTTCTATATAGTATATTGAGCTTTGCGTTGCTTGTTGGTTGTTCCAGTAATAATGAGAGTAGTGAATCAGGAGATTTTGCTAGTTCAGATGAGCAGACATTGACTGTCTGGGCTTGGGATACGAATTTCAATATTCCAATTATGGAGAAAGCAGGGGAGTACTACCGTAAGGATGGACATGATGAGATCAAAGTGAATGTCATCGAAATGTCGAATGAGGACACAAAACAAAAAATGGTTTCTGGATTCACGTCGGGGGTATCAGAAGGATTACCTGATATCGTTTTGATGGATGATTATGATGTACAAAGTTATCTTACGAATTATGAAGGGAAATTTGCGGAGTTATCTGATACCATCGACTTTGCTGATTTTGCCGAATACAAAGTAGAGAATGCTACCTATAAAGAGGGAATCTATGCAGTCCCATTTGATTCTGGTTCTGCCGGATTATATTATCGCACCGATTATTTAAGTGAGGCAGGCTACAGTGAAGCAGATATGAAAGATTTGACTTGGTCCCAATTTGTCACTATCGGTGAAGATGTGAAAGAAAAGACCGGTAAATGGTTTGTCGCATTCATTCCCAACCGTGGGACCCATTATCTGCAGATGGCGATGCAGTCTGCTGGACTGTGGTATTTCGATGAAGAGGGCAAAATTTTCTTGAAAGACAATCCAGCGATCCGCGAAATGATGCCGATCCTAAAAGAGATTGACCAGAAAGAGTTAGCAAAACCGGTAGATTATTTTGCTCCTGAGGGAATTGGAGCAGTTACGAGTGGTGAAGTCGCGGCGGTTAATTCTGCCATTTGGTTTTCAGCAACGATTCGTTCCGCGGAGGATCAAAAAGGCAAGTGGGCTTATACACATCTGCCACAATTAGAGACAGTTGATGGGGCGACCCCCTATTCAAACCTAGGCGGATCAAGTTGGCTAGTTTTGAACGATTCGCCAAATAAAGAACTGGCAATGGATTTCTTGAAGACAGAATTTGCAGGTAATGATGAATTTTATCAAGAGATATTGGTCGACAATGGGGCAGTGGGAACGTATTTGCCATCTCAAAAAGGGGATGCGTATCAATACAAAGACCCATTTTTCAATGATGCGCCAATCTATAAAGATTTTTCGAGTTGGATGGCTGAAATCCCTGGTGTCGACTATGGCAACAATACGCAAGCAGCGGTTGATGCTCTTCGAGGAGTTATGCAGAGTTATTTTGATGATGCATTGAGCTTGGACGAAATGCTAGAAGAAGCAGAAAATAATTATACAATGCAAGTCGGCGAGTAGCCGATTTGCATTAGCAGGGAGTGGATAAGATGGATCCTTCGAGAAAAAGGCGAGAAGTATGGAAATTTATTAGTTTTGCATTGATCTTAAGCAGTATTTTCATGATCTATCCAATTCTTTATTCAATTTATCTATCTCTTCATACGATGCAAGGATTGCAATCCGTTTTTGTTGGTTTAGGCAATTACGTTCGGATGTTTCAAGATACTATTTTCCACAAAGCATTATTCAACAATTTTGTTTTCTTGATTTTTCAAGTGCCGATCATGGTGTTTTTAGGACTTTTGCTAGCTTTTGTATTGAATACACCGAAACTAGTTGGACGAACTTTTTTTAAGCTTGCCCTATTTTTGCCAAGTGTCACCTCTCTGGTTTCCTATGCGGTTTTATTTAAGATGATGTTCCAGATCGGTGGGATCATTAATCGGGGCTTGCTGGCGATCGGAATTATCCAACAACCGTTAGACTGGTTAAATAGCCCTTTTTGGGCGAAAGTGACGGTGATCATTGCCTTATGCTGGCGCTGGACAGGGTATAACATGATTTTTTATTTAGCAGGATTACAGAATATTTCAGATGATACGTTGGAGGCTGCGGATATAGATGGCGCAAACAGCTTTCAGAAGTTCTTTAGAATCATTATTCCTCAATTGAAGCCAGTGATTGTTTTTACCACGATCACATCGACGATCGGAACGATTCAGCTCTTTGATGAAGTGGTGAATTTAACAGGCGGTGGTCCTTCAAATGCGACATTGACTGCAGCACAATTGATTTACAATCATTCATTTGTCTATACCTCAAATTTTGGTTATTCAGCAACATTGTCGTGGGCGTTAGTAGTGATCATTGCGGTCTTATCCTATGCGCAGTTAAGATTATCAAAAGACGACCGACAATAAGCAGAAAGGAGCAGCGATGAAGCGAAATGTGAATACACTGATAAAATATCTTTTTTTGATCGTAGCGGCATTCGTCTCTATCTTTCCATTCTATTGGATGATCGCGGGAGCGACGAATACATCGAATCAGATTGCTGCTGGAAAACTCACACTAGGAAATCAGCTGATCACGAACCTTCAGCAGCTATTTTCTAACTATAATGTTTCCTTGATCATGTGGAATTCGGTCAAGATTTCTGTAATTACTGTTCTATTTAGTTTACTGATCACATCATTGGCGGCATTTGGTTTTGAGAAATTTCGAACCCGCAGCAGTGAAATGATTTACTCGCTTTTTTTACTGTGCATGATGATTCCGCTGGCTGCATTAGTCATCCCATTGTTTAAGATGATGTCAGGCCTGCATCTTGTAAATCAGCATATCGCCGTTATTTTGCCGCTAGTCAATAATCTCTTCCTGATTTTTTTCTTTCGTCAAAATTTCAAGTCCTTTCCCGATGGCATTTTAGATGCCAGCAGGATCGAAGGAGCAAGTGAGTATACGATTTTCTTTCGGATCGTTTTTCCAATGATGCGCTCAACTTATGCAGCAGCGGCTATCTATGCTTTTATGAACTCATGGAATAGCTATTTGCTCCCGCTGATCTTTTTGCAGACAGAAGATCGTCAAACGATGACGTTGCTGATATCGAACTTATCATCGGCTTCTTATGTTGCGAACTATGGCGTGCAGATGACAGCAATTGTCATCGCGACGATTCCTACATTAGTCCTTTTTCTCTTTATGCAACGAGGGTTTGTCAAAGGAATGACGGGATCTTTAAAACTTTGACGACACAAAAAATACCTGATTATTTAGCCGAACCGAGAGTCTACTCGGATCGGTTGAATAGTCAGGCATGTTTTTCAAGCTACAAAGCAGCCTGAAGTAAATGTCGCAGGCAGATAAGGGTCATCGTTTGTCTTTAGCGGCGGATTTTTTGTCTTTTTTTGGTACAGAAGCAAGGGCTTTTTTGAAAATTTCCTCTTTTTCTTGCTTATAACTATGCTGACGCTCGGCATAAACTTTTTCTTTCGATTTCGTTTTCATTTTAAGTCACCTCTTCCTTTTTTTTACTATAGCATAATTTCACAAAGAATTAAAACGGTTTCTCTTTTGTTTTTAAAGTTTTAACGCTTTTTAAAAGAGTGTTTGTGAAAAAAGGGGACTAGATTGCAAATAAATGTCGAGTAGATGGAAGGCTTATTGAAGAAAATTGGCCTACCTTGTTTATTGGATAGGAGCTATTCTAGTTTCCAAAAAAAAAACAGTTGGGTTCATTCGTTTTGATAGCGTTCTATATTTTTTTCATTTAAAATAGAATTGTATTTGTATCGTTTGTCTAGGTAAAATGTGGTTTTAGAAAGAAAATTTTTCGGTGCTAAGGAATAAACCTACATTAAATAAATGTTACAGACAGAAAAAAGATGTTAAAAATCAATCGATTTTGATAGAATGAAAAGGAGGGGGTGTTTCATTGGAATCTCGAAAAGCAATCCGTAAGCGTTTAGTGAAACAAAAACGATCACTTTTTATTCAAAAAAGTATAGGGGTTACAACGGTATTAGCTTCTACATCAGGTGTATTCACAACTTTGGTCAACGCACCAGAGGCCAACGCTACAGGAGTAAATGAAACAGAAGTAGCAAAGTCAACTAAATCAACTGCAACGACAACTCTTGCTCGATCGTCAGAAACAACGATCAATCGACAATTTAAAACGACCGCTTCACTGAATGTGCGTTCAGACGCTTCAACCAGTGCGAGAATTATCAACGGTGTGGGGAACAATACCACGATCAAAGCTGTTGCTCAAAAATCAGGAACTTCCGTCAATGGGAACACGACGTGGTATAAGTTATCATCTGGGGGCTGGATCTCTGGTGCTTATGTAACAACCGCCAGCAGCAGCAACTCTTCCAACAACAGTACTAGCGGAGAAACAGCTGTCAATAAGACCGTCAAAACAACAGCAGCACTGAATGTACGGTCTAGTGCATCAACCAGTGCGAGTGTCGTTCGGGGCTTAAGCAGCAATGCCACGGTCACTGTGGTTGCTCAAAAATCAGGAACTTCCGTGAATGGTACAACAACATGGTACAAATTGTCTAATGGTGGCTGGATTACCGCAGCTTATGTTCAGGCTGTGTCTAGCGGTTCAACGACAAGCAATCCTGGAAACACATCAACCACAGAACAAGCAATCAGCAAAAATGTCAAGACCACCGCTTCATTGAATGTACGTTCCAGTGCATCAACAAGTGGTAGTGTTGTGGGAAGTCTGAGCAATAGCACGACCGTTAAAGTTGTCGCTCAAAAATCAGGTTCATCCGTCAACGGCAATAAGACATGGTACAAATTATCTACAGGTGGTTGGATCACGGCAGCTTATGTCAAAGATGCGAGCAATACGAGCAATCCATCAACCGGTGGATCAAGCAGCAATAATTCTAATTCATCAAATAATTCTGCCGAACAAGCAATCAGTAAAAATCTACAGACTACGACTGGGATGAATGTTCGTTCGAACGCTTCAACTACTGCCAGTATTGTCAGCAGTTTGAGCAGCAACGCTGTAGTGAAAGCAGTGGCGCAGAAAAAAGGGACTTCTGTCAATGGTAATACGACGTGGTATAAGTTATCTAGCGGTGGCTGGATCACGGCAGCTTACGTAAAAGAAGTCAGTGGAAATACCACAACAAATCCTGGTAATTCCGGCAACAATACTATCGGTACGAATATCAACGGTGCCGCTATTGTAGCTGAAGCCCGTAAATATATCGGGACACCCTACCAATGGGGCGGGAAAGGGCCAGATGTCTTTGACTGTTCCGGTTTCACTCGCTATGTCTTTTTACAAGTAACAGGGAAAAATATTGGCGATTGGACCGTTCCGCAAGAAAGTGCCGGTACGATCATCCCTGTATCTCAAGCCCAAGCAGGAGATCTTCTATTCTGGGGTGAAAAAGGCAATACGTATCATGTTGCAATTGCAACTGGTAACGGCAGCTTCATTCATGCACCAAGCACTGGGTACACGGTTACCGAAGCAAGTTCAGGTTTTTCAACAGCCAGCTTTGCGCTTCGTGTAAAATAAGAAGAACAATGACGACAAAACTACCTGCAACATGTTTGTTGAAGGTAGTTTTTTTAAGATCGTTTGCATCTTTTTGCATTGTTTAGCAATTTTTTGCATTGTATTTTGG
>NZ_BCQE01000014.1 GCF_001544275.1 Enterococcus gallinarum NBRC 100675
ATGCATCGACAACTGTAGAAGCGGTGATCAATGAACTGTCAGATTATCCTCTTCAAGCGATTACTAATTCATTGACTCATGCCCAACGATTGGCAGCGCTAAAACAGAGTACGATTACGGTTTTGCCTGGAAGATTAGACAAAGAACAATTATTTTTATATGGTGCGGATACTGTTGCCAAACTCGCCCAATTTCAGGCAGATTACACACTGTTAGGAGTGTTTGCCCTTTCCACAGAAGGCGTATTTATCCATACGGAAGAAGAAGGCATGGTCAAGCGTCAGATGGTGAAACAAGGAAAGTATGTCATTGCAGTAGCTGACCATACAAAGTTAGCAACGACTGGTTTTTTTAAAGTCTGTGATCTGCCGGAGATCGATCTTTTAATCACCGATCAACAACCAGACATCGAGTTACAAGCAGCACTTGCCGCAGCAAATGTGGCCATTTATGTAACAGAGTAAATCAGAAGGAGTTTTAGCCATGAAAAAAGAGATTGAATTAGCCATTTTACCAGAACCACCTATTTTTGAAGAGGTCGCTCCAGTTTTTTTAAGTGATGCGACCATGAGTCAGCGCAAACAAAGTGTTTTAGAGCGAATGGCTGCTGAAGAGTTTGACACATTGGTGATCTATGCAGACAAAGAACATGGCAGCAACTTTGAATATCTGACAGGATTCCTGCCAAGATTCGAGGAAGGTCTATTGGTTTTAGATAAAACTGGCGCCGCAACACTCATTTTGGGAAATGAAAACTTAAAGCTGCAGGCTCATTCCCGCATAGCGGCAGAGCTAGTCCATTACCCACAGTTTTCGCTGCCGAATCAGCCTATGACAGGAGAAAAATCACTATCCTCTGTTTTTTCTTCTTTAAGGTTTAAAGAGAAGAAAAAAATTGGCATCATTGGGTGGAAGCTGTTCACGACGCATCACGAAGATCCAGCCACACTCTTTGATGTTCCCTATTTTATCGTAGATGCAGTCAAACGGGCAGTCACAAGGACATGTCATGTGGTAAATGCTGCTCATTTGCTGATTGGTGAAAAAGGAAGCCGTAGTCACAACAATGCCAATGAAATCGCTCATTATGAATATGGGGCTAACCTTTCTTCTCGTTGTATTTTGAGTGCGATGAATGCGATTGAAGTTGGCAAAAAAGAAGCCGAAATTGGTGCCTATTTGTTGGCAGAGGGACAAATGCCTTCTGTGGTGCCAATCGCTGCTAGCGGTAAACGATTTGAATTTGCCAATCTTTATCCAACGCACAAACGAATTGCTTTGGGTGATCCTTTCTCAATGACGATTGGTTATAAAGGGGGACTCTCCAGCCGCACGGGGTTTGTCGTCTCAGAAGCAAGTCAATTGCCGGCTGAACAACAAGATTACCTTGAACGTGTCGTGAAACCGTATTACCAGGCGATCACCACTTGGTTGGAAGCAATTCGAATCAACCAAACTGGTGGCGAGATGTATCGATTGATTGAAGAAGTTCTGCCAAAAAAGAGTTATCACTGGCATTTGAATCCTGGACATCTGGTTTCGGATGATGAGTGGATGTCTTCACCAATCTACGCGGACTCTCTTACACCTTTAGAAAGCGGCATGATGTTCCAAGTAGATATCATTCCATCTGTTCCTGAGTATACTGGTGTCAGTGCGGAAGAATGTATTGCATTAGCTGATCAAGAACTGCGACAAGAATTAAAAGCCGATTATCCAGAGTTGTGGGAACGTATCACGAAACGCAAAGAATATCTCGAAAACTGCTTGAATATCCAACTATCTCCCGATGTTCTACTTTTATCAAACACAGTCGCTTATTTGCGTCCATTTTATTTAGCGAAGAATCAAGCATTACGAATCAAAAAATCACGCTAATTGGATTCATCCTTAGGCGAATTTGAGGATGAAGATAGTCGAATGAAAGTCATAGCTAAAGTTAGGAGGCACAAATGAATACGAGAGAAATCAAATTGATCGTAAGCGACATTGATGGAACGATTTTAGATGATACCCATCAGATCGACCCAAACTTACAACAGGTGCTGCAACGATTAAAAGAGCGTAAAATTCCTTTTGTCTTAGCGTCTGCACGATCACCAAAAGGGATGCAGCACTTAGCTGAAGCGTTAGGAATCACCGAGTATCCTTTGGCTTGTTACAATGGCGCGTTAGTTCTGGCAAACGGAAATCTTTCTGCTCCGCCTATCTCAAGTCATGAAGTTGCAATCAAAGAAGTTGTGCGAATCATCAGTGAGACAAGAGCACACTTCCCACAAGTTTCCATCAATCTTTATTCAGGTAAAGTTTGGTATGTGGATCGGCTTGATGAATGGGTAAAAAAAGAAGCCGCAATCACGGGGGAGGTGCCGCAGGAGGCAGATTTATTGGCCTTAGTACAGTCCTTGCAAATACCCGTTCATAAATTACTTTTGATCGGCACGTCTGCTGAGATCCAAAAAGTAAAAGGTTACTGGGAAAAGCGATCTTTGAAGACGAGCGCTCTTTACCTTTCAAAAGATAATTACTTAGAAGTCACGCATCGAGAAGTTTCAAAAGAAAAAGCATTGATGGAACTGGCTTCTTATTACAATGTGCCTTTAGCGCAAACGTTGGCAATAGGAGATAACTTCAATGATTTACCTATGATACTAAAAGCTGGAGTAGGGGTCGCAATGGCCAATGCACCACGAAGGGTCAGGGAACAAGCGGATGCCGTTACACTTTCAAATAACGAGAGTGGAGTTGGAGCTGCTCTTCAGAAATTTGTCTTATCGATCACTTCCTGAAGGCTAGCTGATGGGAATATCCGGAATCGTTAAAGAAAACAAATCGTGTTACAAAATACACAAACGGATCTTTTGACACGATTTTAGCCTCTATTTTACACTCAAAGTTATAACGTTTGTTATAATCTATCGTTTATAAGGAGGACAAATGAATAAGAAGCTCGTAAAAACATTATCTAGTTTTGCGGAGACGTTGGGGTTGTCGGTAGATCCAAAAATGGGTGTGATCTACGGTACGTATCGTTCGTATAAAGTTATATTGACACAATTGAATAATAATAGTTATTCTTTCGCAGCGACTTTTTCGATCAGCAAAAATCAAGAACTACCTAGCTCAGAGCAAGTGAGACAAGTAGTGACTGATTCCAAAGACATATTGGACTGCTCTGTACAAGGTTACCAAGTCACTTATACATTCCGAGGGGCAATGACTGTTGCCAAAACCAAAGAAAAATTGGTTGCTGGTCTAGATACAGTCACTGATTTTCTTAAAGAAAATCACTATCAAACTGTCTGTCAGTTTTGTGGAACAACGGAAGCGCCGATAGATACCTACAGCATCGGTGGGCTGCCAGTGATCGCTTGCAGTGCTTGTTTCAAAAAGCAAAATGAAGCGATGCTTGCTAGCCTACATGAGCAGAATCAGAAGAAAGAAAACTGGCTGGCTGGGATAGTTGGTGCATTTATAGGTTCACTGATTGGGGTCGGTGTCATTATTTTACTTGGCCAATTAGGTTATGTAGCGGCATTATCAGGTATTGCAATGGCTGTCTGTGCTTTAAAAGGGTATGAACTTCTTGGCGGAAAGCTGAGCAACAAAGGCATCATCGGTAGTGTTTTGATTATGGTCATCATGGTTTATCTAGGCAATCGGATTGATTGGTCTATCAGTGTAGCCAATTATTATACCGATGTCGATTATTTCTATGCATTTCGGATTTTGCCTGACTTGCTAAGAGAAGGTTATTTAGAAGCTAGTCAATACTATGGGAACCTAGCTCTTGTCTATCTGTTTACTGCAATTGGTGCGATCCCTACGATTCTTAGTGTGATAAGAGATCGTAAGAATAGTAGAGAAAGCTATAAAATGGAAGCTTGATAACTGTTTGACTGTGAGACGTAAGGAGCTGATAGGATGTTCTTGCGTATCACAGTTTTTTCTTGTTTGAAAGAGAGCATAAAGGTTGTAGATTAGTTATTTATGAAAAAAATGAGCGAAAAACTCTTGCAATTATCATAATTATTGATTAAAATCAAATTCAACTTCAGAAAATTCTGAAAATTATGAACTTAAGGGGAAGAGGAAAATGAAAAAGTGGGCCTTTGGATTGGTAGCAGTGTGTGGTGTCTTATTAGCCGGATGTACGACAGGAGGCACGAGTAACACAGGAGAAAGTACTTCCTCGAATGGAACAGCAGCAGCGGAACAGATCTTCAATGTTGTCGTCCAGCAAGAAATGCCTAGTGCCGATCTTTCTCTTGCAACTGATACGATCAGCTTCAGTGCATTGAATAATGTCTATGAAGGATTGTATCGTTTGGATGCTGACAGTAAGCCGCAACCTGCTGGAGCTGCTGAACTCGCAGAAGTGAGTGAAGATGGATTGATCTACCGATTGAAATTGCGAGAAGATGCTAAGTGGTCGAATGGTGATCCTGTAACAGCTGCGGATTATGTTTACGGCTGGCAACGGACAGTAAAAGCCGAAACAGGTTCAGAATACGCTTATTTGTTTGCCCCAGTAAAGAATGCTGAATCGATCACTGCAGGAAAAACAGATCCTAGCGAGTTAGGGATCAAAGCAGTCAGTGAGTACGAATTAGAGATTACTTTAGAAAAAGCAACCCCCTATTTTGATTATTTACTAGCTTTCCCATCTTTTTTCCCGCAAAATCAAGGAATTGTGGAAGAAAAAGGTGATCAATATGCAACGACCAGTGATAATTCTGTGTACAATGGCCCATTTGTTTTGACAGGATTTGATGGACCGGGTACAGATACGGAATGGTCCTACGAAAAGAATGATCAGTACTGGGACCAAGGAAATGTTAAATTACAAACCATCAATGTCAGTGTTGTCAAAGAATCTGCGACATCGTTGAATCTATTCCAAGATGGTCAAGCAGACGATGTGATCTTAACAGGAGAATTGGCGCAGCAAATGGCAAATGATGAAGCTTTTGTTTCAGAGCCTTTGGCCCGGACCTCTTATATCGAATTGAATCAGCGAGAAGAAAATTCTCCATTCCGTAACGAAGATTTGCGAAAAGCAATTTCTTATGCAATCGATCGTGATGCCCTTGTAACCTCAATTCTGGGGGACGGATCCCTAGCTTCGACAGGATTGATTCCAGAAGGTATGACTTTCAGCCCGACGGATAACAAAGATTTTGTTGAAGATGCTGGCAGTGTGATCGAATACAATGAAGACAAAGCGAAAGAACACTGGGAAAAAGCCAAAGCAGCTTTAGGAATCGACTCATTAGATTTTGAAATCTTGGCTTCTGATACCGACTCGACTAAAAAAGCGATCGAGTATGTCCAAAGTGCAATCGAAAGTACATTGGATGGTGTGAAAGTCAATTTGAGTCCGGTACCTTTTTCTGTTCGGCTAGATCGTTCCAACAACGGAGACTTTGATGTTGTCATGGGCGGATGGGGGGCCGACTATGCAGATGCCAGCAGCTTTACAGATCTGTTTGTTACTGGAAATTCCTATAACCGTGGACGTTGGAGTAATCCAGATTATGATGCAGCAGTGAACGCCGCTGCTTCAACCCATGCGGGAGATCCTGAAGCCCGTTGGCAAGATCTACTAGAAGCAGAAAAAATCATTATGGCGGAACAAGGTGTCATTCCTGTTTACCAAAACGTGGAAGCCCATTTGCGGGCGCCAAAAGTCAAAGGAATCGTTTCTCATGGTGCAGGTGCGCAATATGATTACAAATGGGCTTCTATTGAAGAGTGAGTAGCATTGAATTAAGCAGTTGATCAGCAAGAAGTAAAAAATCCTCTTATCGTCAAACATTCTTGGCAAGTGTGCTTCAGAGTGAAAAACGATGGGAGGATTTTTTTAGATTATCAGAAAATCTTTGTAGTTACTTACACAAAGTTAGTGGAAACGACGATAAAACAGAGAATAAAAAAACACAGAAAAAACCTTGGAGATGAAAAAAATCAAGTCCAAGGTTCCTTTTTCGAAAGTATTTTTCACAAAGAAAACAGTAAAAAATTATTCGCTGACTTTCACGTCACCTGTAACAGATGCGCCTTCTTTATCAAGTGTTGCTGAATCTTGAATTTCTTTAGAAGCGAACGTGATGTTTCCTTCAACTTTAGTGCCGTTCAATACGAAGCCTTTTGCATTTACTTCGATGTCGCCTTTCACTACACCGTTAACGATGTTGAAGTTTTCTGAGTTAACAACTAATTTAGGAACAGTTACAGTGTATTCAGCAGTTACTGTACGGTTTTCGTCTTGAGAGTACAATGCAAATTTACGGTAGATATCATTTGCAGCGTCCCCTTTGTCATGGAATTCGCCGTCAACTGTCAAATCTTTGTCGAAAGTCATGTTGTCTGTAACAGCAACGATCCAGTTACCGTCTGCGCTCAATGCTTTTTCAATGACTGAAGTTTGGTCACTTACTGAAGCTGTTGAAACAACATCATCTGTTGATGCAGTTGTTGCAGTTGAAGCAGCAGTTGATGAACTTGCAGTTGTATTGTTATCAGAACTACATGCAGCTAGAAGAGTTCCTCCCATTAGCAATGAAGCAGCGATTAAAGTGATTTTTGTTTTTTTCATGTTACCTTCTCCTTTGTATGCCCATAGTTTTCTTAAAAACAAAATGATTATACCATAGAGGAGTTTAGTTTGTGAAACAAAAAACATAAATGAGGAGAAATTTAATAAATATCAAGCAATTCTTACTGAAAATATCATAATCTAGTTTCAAGAAAGAAAAATCCATGAGAAAGGCAGCTTTAATGAAAATTATCTTTGCAGGGATGAGAGGGGTATCTACGAATCAATTGACGTTTCAGGGAGTCATTGGGAATTTTCTCTACTGACTTTTAAATAATTTTACTTTTAAATAATTTTAAAATAGAACTAGAATAAAAAGAAGGCTAAAAATTTCCTTAAAGTTTCCAGAGAAAAGTTTGTTAAAATAAAAGAATTGCTTGATGCGTGTTGCTACAAGAGGCAAGTATCGATTGGCGTTGAGTCTTGTACTTGAAACCATAGCCTAGATAGCACTGTCTTAGAATTCGCTATTTTACATGTTCTTATGTACGCAAAAATGTCGTTTGTTCTACAAATATTCTACAAAGCGCAAAGAATATGTGAAAGGAATAAGGTGATAAAAGGGCTAGAGACAGGATTAGAAAAGCTTTTGCCAAGGAAAACTTAAGGTTTTACGAGTATTGAAAAAGAAAAGCAGCATTATCATTGCTATTTTTCTTCTGGCATGGTATTCTATAAAAGTAAAGTTCTGATATGTTAATACTTGTTTATCTTTTGATACGCACTTCAATTACACATCATTTTCTATTACAAAAATAAACACACACGATGTGTAATATGGAGGTATACGTTTATGAATAACGGTACAGTAAAATGGTTTAATGCAGATAAAGGTTTTGGATTTATTACAGGTGAAGATGGCAATGATGTATTTGCACACTTTTCAGCTATCCAAGGCGACGGCTTCAAAACTTTAGATGAAGGTCAAGCAGTGACTTTCGACGTTGAAGAAGGCCAACGCGGCTTGCAAGCAACAAACATTGTTAAAGCTTAATAACAACTTTTAGAAGAAGATCGGTAACGGTCTTCTTTTTTTGTTTTAAAGTAAACCCATTTTCTGACGGCTTGAGAAGCTCTGAGGAAAAAATGATGGAATGATTCAATGAATCTCAAAAAAGGACTGCGTCTAGTTAACAGACACAGTCCTTTTTTTGTTGGTCATGATTTTTCGTTTTTGACCTCTGTTGGCTTTCTTTCTGAAACGTGATAGGTGTTGCGGATCAGTGACTGGCAAATTGGCTATTGTATAGTTGAGCATACAATGATGGTTTTGCTAACAGTTCCTCATGATTGCCTTGCTCAATGATTTGTCCTGCTTCCATCACAAGGATCAAATCAGCATTCTTGATCGTAGAGAGGCGATGGGCGATGACAAAACTTGTGCGATCTTTCGTCAATGTGTCCATTGCTGTTTGGATCATTTGTTCGGTTCGGGTATCAACACTGGAAGTCGCTTCATCCAGAATCAAAATAGCTGGATCAGCCAAAATTGCACGAGCAATCGTCAAAAGTTGTTGCTGACCTTGTGATAGTTCGGTTTCAGATCCTATGATCGTCTCGTAGCCCTTCGGCAGTGTCCGAATAAAATGATCGCATTGTGCTGCTTTTGCGGCGGCAATGATTGCCTCTTTCGTTGCATCTTCTTTTCCGTAAGCAATATTCTCTGCAATCGTTCCTTCAAACAACCATGTGTCTTGTAAAACCATCCCAAATTTTTTGCGAATGTCTGTGGCTGAGAAATCTGTCATATCATAGCGATCGATCCGGATCTTGCCTCCATTCAGTGGATAGAAGCGCATCAGCAAGTTGATCAAAGTTGTCTTGCCGGCCCCAGTAGGCCCCACGATGGCTACTGTCTGTCTAGGTGCAACTTGTAGGTTCACATGTTGCATCAATAATTTATCTGGAGAATAACCAAAAGAAACATCTTCAAAATCGATTCTCCCCGACAATTCTTCTGGGACTGCAAGAGGGTGTTGGGTTTCTTTTTCTTCTGGATAATCCAAAATCTCAAAGATCCGTTCCAATGACGCTAATGCACTTTGTAACGTATTGATAATATAAGAAGCTTGTGTGATCGGTTCGGAAACTTGATTGGTATATTGCAGGTAGGCTTGGATCAACCCGATGGATAACTGTCCATTGATTACCATCATTCCACCAATCACAGCACTTACGACAAACCCGATTTGGTTGATAAAGCGAATGAACGGATTGATCGCATAGCTAGCAAATTGTGCTTTACGAAAAGCATGAAATTGCTTTTCACTTAATTCGTGCATTTCTGAAGCGACAGCAGATTGCTGATTGTAGGATTTGATCAATAAATGGGCAGTATAAAACTCTTCTGCCCGGCTACCGACTGCTCCCAATGTTGTCTGATTTTCTGAAAAGTAAACCAAATTTCGCTGAGCCAGTCGATGGGTAGCGAAAGCACTTATCAGTAGGATGATGATAATCCCTACAGTTAATAATGGACTGAGCCAAAACATCACACCAAGACCAAATAAGATACTGAGAGTGGCTGTAATGAGTTGCATCAATCCGACTTGAAGGACTTCAGAGACTTTATCCAGGTCTAGAATCGCTCGGCTTAAAATATCGCCTGTCTGATGCGTATCGTAAAATCGTACCGGCAACCGATTAAACTTGTGCGTCAATTCTTTTCTGAGGGTTAAGGTCAATGTTTCGCTGACACTGGCCATTGTGTATTCTTGTAAAAATGAAAATAGACTGATCATCAGCCAGGAAATCCCTAGAAGGAGCAGTGGCCATTTGATGACTTGCAAGAATTCACTTGGTTGCCAGCCTCCTTGCTGAAGCAAAGTGATGAGATTATCCAATCCTTGACCCAACAGTAATGGTGCGATTGTCATAAGTGTCGCGTAGCAGAGAGCGGAAATCAAAATCAGTCCGAAGCGGCTTTTTTGCTGGAATAATAAGTGTAAGAGCCGCATGCTCGTATGTTTTAAATTTTTTGGTGCATCAGTTATTTTTTTGTTCATTTTTTTCTCCTCCTATTCCTTGCGAAGCCGCAAATTCTTGATAGGTGTTACAGGTTTTCATCAGTTCTGAATGGGTCCCTTTTCCGACGATTTTTCCTTCATCAAGAACGATGATTTGATCAGCATCCATGACAGTTGCAACACGCTGTGCCACGATCACTACGGCTGAATTATGGACATAAGTCTTTAATGCTCGCCGTAAATTTGCATCTGTTTGATAGTCAAGCGCCGAAAAACTGTCATCAAAAAAGTAAATGTGAGCGGGCTTCACTAATGCGCGTGCAATACTCAAACGTTGTTTTTGTCCACCAGAAAAATTGCTGCCTTTTTGAGCAACGTGACTGTCAATCCCATTGGGCAGACTCTCGATAAACGACTCTGCTTGCGCGATTTTGACGGCCTGTGCTACTTGTTGCGGATCGGGATTGACAATCCCGAAAGTCAATGTGTCCCAGATCGATCCACTGATCAACAATGCTTTTTGAGGAACATAGCTGATAAATGATCGTAGTGCGACCTGTGAGACTTCTCGGATATCACGATCATATAATGTGATTGAGCCGTTAGAAACGTCTTTTAACCGCAAAAGTGCTTTGGCGATCGTACTTTTTCCTGATCCGGTGCCGCCAACAATCGCAGTGGTCTGTCCGCGATGGATCTCAAAATCAATATCTTCCAGTATGGGTTCCTCTGCCCCAGCATAGGTGAAGGAGACATGATGAAAGGCAGCTACTAATGAGCTTTCTTTTGGCAAGATTGGCTGTGGACCGTCTGTCATCGTTTCTTCTTCAGACAAAACTTCTTCAATCCGCTGCAAGGATGTCAAGCCTTTTGGGATCATGACGATCACCATTGCTGCCATGGTCAAAAACCAAAGGCTCAAAACGGTATATTCGATGATCGCAGTGATACTGCCGATGGGCAGGTTTCCTGAAAGACTTTGGAAACCGCCGAATCCCAAAATGCTTAGAATGGAAAGCCCCATAAAAAAGTGTACGGCTGGATTCAAAACAGCGAATAAACGATTGACTTGGATCATCACTTTTGCGTACCCTTCAAAGGTTTGGTCTGTCCGCTTTTTTTCGAAACTAGCTTTGTCAAAGGCGCGAATCACCCGCACGCCTGTATAGGTTTCACGCAAAATCCGCATCATCGCATCTACTTTTTTCTGCGTTTTTTTTGCCAAAGGGATTGCTTGATAAATGACAAAAAGTGCGACGATCGAGAAACAAGCAATCGCTGCAATAGGGATCCACACCATTCGCCAAGATACACTACCTGTTAAAATAATCGAAGCCAAAATGATCAGTGGAGCGGGAAGAATCATTTGTAACGCCATCATCAAGATTTGTTGAATGTTATTGATGTCATTCGTTGTTCTTGCAAGCAAGGTTGGTGTACCATATTTTTCAAAACTAGAGATCGCAAGCTCCTGAATTTTGTTAAATAGTTTGATCCGAAGATGATGCCCGAACTTCCCTGCTAGATGGGCAGAAAAATAACTAGCACTGACAGCAATCACACCAGTTCCTAGTGCAACAGCCAGCATCCAGGCTCCATAGCGGATGATCGCTGATTGATCTTGTTTTAAAATGCCATCATCAATGATCTTGGCTACAAAATAGGGAAGAAAAAGTGTCCCAAAAGAATGGATCAGCATAAATAAAAAAGTACCTAGAAATAGGCGTTTTTCGGTGAAAAAAAATTGTTTTAATTGTTTCATAAAAATTCCCTCCAATTACGTCGTTCTGTGCTAGAATAAACTGTAACGTAACGTCACAGTCAATAGGAGGGAGGCATTTTTTTTGAAAAAATTTTTGACCATCAGTGAACTTACGGCTTATGGCGGTGTTAGTCGTCGTACACTGCTTTATTATGATCAAATCGGGCTGTTCAAACCTAAACAGATCGGTGAAAACGGGTATCGTTATTACGGATTTGAACAGTGTGCGGAATTAGATGTGATTTTGGTCTTGCGAGCATTGGATATGTCCTTAGAGGAAATCCAAACATTTCTAAGAAACCGCAATCCTGAGACGATGCAAAAAGAGTTGATTGTCCGTCGTAAAGAAGTAGATCAGAAAATAACGGAACTAGAGGAACATAAAGCCGTTTTGGATCGGTTCATTTCGCGATTTGAAAAAGTACAGACAGCCGATTTTACCAATATGACTTATAGTTATCGGTCAGAAGAATATTTTGCTGTTTCTGAAGAAATCAATGAGTACGATGAGACTTCGGTCTTTCAGGCTTTTTCACGTTTTTATCCTTATTTAGATTACAAGGATTTATTTAGTGGCTACCCCATCGGTTATTTAGTAGAAGGATCTGCATTCGATCAAGAGTCGATCCATGAAGCGCCGTACCGTGCATTAGTGATGATCCCCAAAGAACGACTGCCTCTGTACTCGGAGCAGGCAATTATTTGTAGACCAGCAGGCAATTATGTGTCGGGATTCGTCAGAGGGGAGATCCATCATTTAAAAGATTTTACAAAACGATTCAAAGCCTATCTGGAATCATTTAATTTACAGATAGATGGAGATATCTGGGAACTGATGTGGCAAGATGATGTATCCACGGATCAAAAAGAACAGCAGATTTTTGAAGTGATGTTGCCTGTTAAGGAAAGAACACCAAGCTAAATCTACGCAAGAATTGAGAGGGAGTCTGTTGGCGACATTTTTGCTAAAATGTGTTATACTAGTTAAATACGAGAAATATTTTTGTACCAACGTTATCTTGTTTTTAGGAAATTTATTCAAAACTGGCGTAACTTCAGAGTTACAAGGATGCAGTAGAGGTTAGGGATTGCATCGTTTAAATGAGAAATAAATAATAGTAGTAATAGTCTGCTTCAACTTTCAAAGAATAAATATTGCATCGTTAGATAGCCTTCCCGTCTTATGACAGGAAGGCTATCGTTCATTTTATAGGAAGTGTCAGCCCATTATCTGGACTCTTGTCTTCCAATAGCGAGTCAACATATTGTTTTAGAAAATAAGAATATGTTGCCAGCAGCTGGTATTCTTCGGAATGGCGAATCGTTTCTTTTTCTTCTTGCGAATAAGTATCGTCACCAGTAAATAACGCTGCATTCATCTTTGAAATAAATGTACATAATATGTTGATTTGTTCTTCTGTCAATTCAGTAACAGATGCGAGCTGTTGGCGCACCATTTTAGTTGTGTCTTGTTGAAAAATGGTTGCTTGATAGTTGCTATACTGCAAAAGATGAGGATCTGTCCGCTTGTTCTTAGCAGCCCATTGGTCCAAATCAATCACCTTTTTTTGGTAGTTGATCGTTTTATCAGTAAGTGTTACGACCCCATAGCCAAGTTCTTGTGTGGAATAAGAGCCGGTGACAATTTCCTGAATACCAGAGGGTCCTTCTGTAATATCTTGGATATGGATGTGTCCAGAAAAAATCGCTGGTACCTGATAAGCAGTTAGTAATTGCTGCAATTGCGCCGAGTTATCTAAAATATAACCTTCCTTCAACAATGAATTATGTTCCAGAAGATTATGGTGCATGAAGAGAAGTGGTGTCTGCTGCTGTTGTTTAGCTGCTTCTAGTTGATCCTTCAGCCATTCTAAGGTGCTTTCTTTCAACCGTCCATTCGTAGTTGGCTGGTTCCAATTCACTTGCTCTTCATAAATACATGAATCAAGTAATACTAAGCGATACTGGTCATTGAGATTGATGCTATAGCTTAATGAGGTCCGATCAACACTGTCGGCTTTCTCGTAGCCTTCGGAAAAAATATCTTTGAAATCTTGCGGGCTGATTTGATCGGCATAAAATTCCTTATCCCCATCAAAAATTCTGGCCCAACCATTGTAAATCTCATGATTGCCGGGCAAACTCAGTACCATGATCGAAGCTTCTTGTAATGGTGCCAATAACTCGGCGAGAGATTCTGCACTTGCTTTCTCTCCATTCAATGTCATGTCCCCTGTCAAGATCACTCCTGTTGGCCGTTTTTCTAGAGCTTCAGCAACAAAAGCTTCCAAACTTTCTGTCTGATAGCGCATTTCTTTACCAGCGGCACCTTCAGCAAACTGGTTGAAGGCTATACCATTATCGTGAAGTGTTGAAGACAGGAAGTGAACATCGCTTAGCAGCCAAAATTCGCTTTCTGAATCTTGCTGCAATACACTGTTCGCTTTTTTTGTTGTCCAAAGAGCAAGCAAAAGTAAGCCGCAAACCAAAGCGCTACTGATCCAGATAATTATTTTTCTTTTGGAAATGATGCTTCCTCCTTTCGAGTGGTATCCTTCCTATTATAGGAAGAGAAAACTTGCTTGTCACTTAGAAAGGATCAAGTATTTTGCTTACACAGTATTTTCTTTAATGAAAAAAAGAAACGGATAAAGAGAGAGCCAAAAGAGAGAAAAAAGAGGATTCACGCTGTAAAAAAGCAAATTTTTTGGTTTTTTCAAGAGTTTTTGGACTGCCTGAAAAATAAAAAAGCGCTTTTTTATCGATTTCTTTTTTTGAAAAACATTTTTAAAATGCTGTTTTATCAAGCTTTATAGCTAGCATAGAAGAATATTTCTGATAAGAATTGTCTTTGAAACATTTTTGTAACATTCCTTTTATCTGTATGTCATATGCTTATGTTAGAATTCATTTGTCGTTAAATCGAACTTTAAATTTTCTTATATTAAGTAAATTTTTTATTAAGACAACTAATTTACACAAAAAGCGCTAGTCGGAGGAAAAACGAGTGAAGAAAAGTTTGTTATCAGCATTAATGGTGTGTTCTTTAACATTAACAGCAGTTGCAGGACCAGGAGTAGTATCAGCAGATTCCATTGATGATCAAATCGAACAACAAAATCAAAAAATCGATTCCCTAAAAGGACAACAAGCAGATGCTCAATCACAAATCGATTCTCTAGAAGCAGAAATTGATTCAGTGAGTGCAAAAGTCAGTGACTTAGAAGCCAAACAAGTTGCACTAGGTAAAGAAGCAGAAAAATTGCAAGATAAAATTGCAACTTTAAAATTACGTATCGCAAAACGTGAAGAAGCCATCAAAAAACAAGCACGCGATGTGCAAGTAAATGGTCAAAGCACAAACTTTATCGATGCAGTTCTAGAAGCAGATTCTTTGACGGATGTTATTGGTCGAGTACAAGCCATGACAACAATCGTAAATGCCAACAATGATCTAGTTGAGCAGCAAAAACGCGACAAAGAAGATGTTGAACAAAAAGTAGAAGAAAATGAAAGCAAAATTCAAGAAGTAGCAGCAACTCAAGCTGAGCTGCAAAATCAAAAAGATGCATTAGCTACGAAACAAGTAGACTTGAATGTGTTAAAAGCTAATTTAGCTGCTGAACAAGCAACAGCTGAAAAAGACAAAGATGCGTTGAACAAGAAAAAACAAGAAGCGGAAGCTGAAAAAGCACGTGTCTTGAAAGCTCAACAAGAAGCAGCGGCTGCTAAAAAAGCAGAAGAAGCAAAACAGGCAGCAGCATTGAAAGAAGCGCAAGAAAAAGCAGCTGTTACAGAAGATGTTCAAACAAGTACAACGAAGACAGAAAGTTCTTCAGATACTTCTGTTGTTGAAACAGCAACTGCTGGATCATCAAGCAGCTCAAGTTCATCAAGTAATAGTTCAAATTCATCAAACAGTTCTTCATCAAATACAAATAACAGCAATAATTCTACAGTTAATACCGGTGGTAGTGGCAAAGACCACTCATCATCAGGTAACATGTATGCAGTAGGACAATGTACATGGTATGTTAAAAATCGCGCACCATGGGTTGGTACTTACTGGGGAAATGGTGCCCAATGGGGTGCCTCAGCAGCAGCTGATGGCTACACAGTGAATGGAACACCAGCCGCTGGAGCAGTTGTTGTCTTTGCCGCAGGCCAATCCGTTGGCGGAGAGTGGACAGCAGATGGTACGTATGGACACGTAGCCTATGTAGAATCTTATGATCCTGCAAGCAATACCATTACGATCTCTCAAGGTGGAATGGGCTTCCCTTCACCTACAGGACCAAACACAGCAACAATGAATGCATCAGGTTATACTTACATTCATCGTTAATCAAAATAATCTGGGACAGAATACATGACTTCTGTCCCTTTTTTTGTTTAGTGATGTGAGCGAATGTTTTTTACTTAATATATTCAAAAATATTTTGTTGGCTTTAAATGTTAATTGTTGGAGCTACCAGAACGTTTAGAATAAGGTGACAGGATGACTATCATAGTTTAACAAGATTTTTTTTACAATATGCAAGTTAAAAAAGTACGTGCATGTATTCTTTGAAATAATTTATTACGTTCTTTTGAACATCAACTACATGAAAAAAATTAATTTGGTGTTTTTGTTTAGTTCTAAAAATAGCTCATTGATAGGAGTGGTATTAATGAAAAAAAACGATAATGATGAACATTTTATGGAAATAGCACTATCATTAGCTGAATTAGCCGTCACTAATGGAAACGAGCCATTTGGTGCTGTACTGGTTAAAGATAACGAAGTTGTCTTCACTAACGAGAATCAAATAAATTCATTAAGCGATCCTACTTTTCATGCGGAACATGGTTTGATAAGACAATTTTGTCATGTGAATAATATTATGGATTTATCCGACTATACCCTTTACTCTAGCTGTGAACCATGTTTTATGTGTTCAGGTTCAATGGTATGGTCGCGGCTCGGTCGGTTGGTATTTAGTGCCTCTGCTAAAGATTTAGATCAGATTTTAGGTGAGCAATCCGAAACAGAACCTAGCAAAATTGTATTTTCACATTCAGTTTGGTCCCCGCAAGTGACGGATAATATTCTTAGAGAAACTGGCGTTAAATTATTGAAGAAGTATTTTGCAACGTTTTAAAATTATTTGTGAAAACAGGGTTCAGGAATAATCAGTTCCAGTTTTTCAACCTTAAAAACCACTAATGATGAATCATTAGTGGTTTTTTTGTGGATGAAAGTTCTTTGTTTAATAAATATTTTTAATTGAATAGATGTAGATTGAATAGATGTGAAAGTTGCGGAAGGTAAATTATTTTTTTGATGTTTGTCAAAATTTGCCAAAGAAATGTTTATTGGCAAAAACGATATCAGTAGTGGCGCTCAGACGATGGTTGGTCCAAATGTCACTGTCCTGCCAGGAGAAATCCTTGTGTTTGCGTTTGTAAGAGCACAGAAGAAGACAGTCAAATACTATCAAAAAGGCATGTAGATCAACGAAAAAGAGTCGAAAGTAGCGGAAAATCATAAAAAACTGAGGAGAAATAAAGTGAACTTTCATTTCTCCTCAGTATAAAGCGCATTTGTTCAAATTTACGAAAAAAGATGATTTTTTTGAAGGAAAATTATTGGTAGGACGTTTGTTCTATCACTAATCTTTATCTAGATTTATTTTGTGATTCATCCAAGAATCAATTCTTTTCGGATCAGAAAAAGGCACTAAGTTCTTTTTTATAAGTAACCAGCATGCTTTCCATGCCACGGGACAGCAGTGTATATAATATTCGCTTGTCTTGCGTTGTATGGAATTGTTCGTTTGAAACGTCATAAAGAATGACATGATCAAATTCTCTTCCTTTAGCGATATCAATCGAATAAACAGGAAAGGGGAGTTGATTTGTCTGTCCTTTGAGATATTCTTCCAAAAAAGCAGCCTCCTTATGGCTCTTTGTCAGTATCGTATATTGCTTTCCCTTTTTTATGAAAGGTGTGATAGTTGCCAGCCATTCCAACTCGTTTTCAAAACGAATAAATCGGGGAGGCTCTCCGGCCGGGCGAACAGGCATGATCGACATAGTTGTATGGTTGGCAAGCTTTGCAAACAATTTAGTAATTTCACCACTGGAACGGTAACTAGTTCGTAAGTCATAGCGTGTGACTGATCGATTGTTAGCCTCAAAGATTTCTTGAATCTCTCTAAAATCAATCGCAGAATTAAAAATTGCTTGATTTTCATCTCCAACCATGGTGAAGGCTGCTCGGGGAAATAGTGTCAATAACAGCGCACACTGAGCGGGTGTATAATCTTGGATTTCATCGATCAGCAAAAAAGCCAGCGAGGGTACTGGAAGTTTCTCGATAAATAAGTGTCGGTTGAATAAGCGAATTACTGCTTCATCTAACGTGATAGTAGAATGTTTCAGATAAGGCTGTTGGGTGAACGCCGTATAATAGTGTTCTAAAAATTGATCCTCATCGATCCAGCTATTCTGGTTCAATTGTTCATCAACGACTTGATACCTGGTTCGCAATAATTGTTCGGTATACTTTTGAATACTGGAGGGAGAGTCATCTTCGATCAAATGACCAAAGTATCGTTGCTGCTGCTGTTCAGGAAGTGCTAATACTTGATCTTGCAAGTGGTTCTTTTTGGCATTTCTGATCAATTGTGACTCCCACTCACTTATTAATCGTTTCTTGGTTGCTTGCAATCGCTCGATCATAGGGAGTTGTGGTGTAGATTGATAGATTGACTGAATCTTTTCTTTGGCTATAACGACTTTACCCTTTCGAAGGATTGAGTGAAACAAAGGTTCGATCAGGGCTGTCTTGCTGGCTGATTCTTGCAGAAAAGCCACAAACTTATTGCTGCGGAGCGTTTCTGTTTGAAAAGAAGTAGGTTCTTGTAAACGGGAAAAATAGGCTTCCTCATTTTCTAAAGGAACTGTATTTGCTTCTTGCAGCAAATACGAACAAAATTGACGAATCGTCTGATTTAAAGGATTCTTTTCACCTAATGAAGGCAAGACATCTGAGATATAGTGGATAAAATCTTGATTGGGTGAAAGGATCAGTACATTGTCAGATGTGATCTGACTACGGTATTGATACAATAAATAAGCGACCCGTTGCATAATAACTGAGGTTTTTCCACTACCGGCTACCCCATTGACCAATAAGGTTTGACTTGATTGGTCACGAATGACTGCATTCTGCTCTCTTTGGATGGATGCTGTGATGTCGCGCATTTTTTTGCCGTCGTTCTTTTCTAGTGCGGTCAATAAGACATCATCTTGGATCGCGACAGAAGTATCGAAAAAGCGGATCAGTTTATCATGAGCAACAATTAATTGCCGTCTATTTTCAATAGATACAGCAATTTCATGTTCATTGACTTGGTAAGAAGAATCCCCTAACGTATTGTTATAAAAAAGCTCAGCGATTGGAGAGCGCCAATCATAGACTAAGTTATGACTATCTTCATCTGCAAAGCCGTTGATACCAATATAAAAGGATTCAGCGGATTCACCATCAAGAAAGTCAACGACTATTTTCCCAAAATAGGGTGACTGGAGCAAACGTTCTACGGCTGCCAGTTCTTTTTCAGCTGTTTGTAAACTCAGATTCATTTGGTCAATTTCACGATTTTTGCTCTCAATGGCAGCATAAGTTTCCAGACTGTCTGACAAGTTATCAAAATTGAGTCGAATATCCGTGTCAATTGTTTGGAGGTCTTGCAAATGGCTTGCGTAGCCTTTATCCAGAAAAGAGCGTAGGGCTTTTTTTCGAGTGACCAATTTTTGATAAACAAAAGATAAATGACGTTCCTCTAATATGCGTTGCTTTTCCATCTGTTTTCACATCCATTTCCCAGAGTATGTTTCATTATACGAGGTAGCGGCAAAAATACTAGTCTGTTTTTTACTCGTTTTTTCCTGTATAATAACTATAGGGAAAAGAATTGCTGATAGAATTATTAATCAGCAATTCTTTATTATTTTTAAAAATAATAAAGGCTAACTCCATACCTAGCTAACGGGAGACTGTAGTTTTCAGCAAAGTAAATTGACTTTTGGTCTATTAGCCTACTGTTCTTTGATTCATGTTCAAAAAACAAACTCTTTCTGCTTGTATTTCTATGTGTAACAACTATACTGATAACAAGCAGAAAATGCAATTTAATGAGTAGCGGAGGAATGTCAGTATGTCATTACTATTATCGCCAGTTGAACTGGCGGGGTTATCGTTAGAGAATCGTGTTGTCCTTTCACCAATGTGCATGTATGAAGTGAAAAAAGAGGATGGGGTTGCCACGCCATTTCACTTTGTTCACTATGGTGCTCGTGCATTAAGTAAAGTTGGCTTGCTGATCATTGAGTCAACTGCTGTGGAAGCAGATGGAAGAATCACCAAGAATGATCTTGGTTTATGGAATGAAGCGCAACAAGTTGAGCTATCAAAACTTGTTGCATTGCTGCATGGTTTCGGTAGCAAAGTGGGGCTTCAGTTGAACCATGCTGGGCGCAAAGCAGCGGATGCAGGTTACCCAATAGCACCTAGCGCCGTTCGCTTTAACGAAAGCTATGCTGTACCTCATGAAATGACGCTTGCTGAAATCAATCGCGTCCAAGAATCCTTTGTGGCAGCAGCCAAACGTGCGCAAGCTGCTGGCGTAGACATGATTGAATTGCACGGAGCTCACGGATATTTGATTGATCAATTTCTCTCACCAATCGTGAATCAGCGGACAGATGAATATGGCGGATCATTAGCAAGTCGCTATCGTTTCGTTAAAGAAATTGTTCAAGCGGTTCGAGCTGTTTTTGATGGTTCACTTTGGATGCGGTTGTCGTTAACCGATTATGAAACAGATGATAAACAAAATTCAATCACAGAATGGCAACAAATTGGACAGTGGCTTGAAGCAGATGGGATTGATTGTTTAGATATCTCTACGGGCGGTTTGTTAGATAGAAAGCCAACGATCCCGATTTATGAAGGGTATCAAACACCTTTTGCAACAGCTATGAAAGCAGCTGTTAAGATCCCAGTGGCTACCGTTGGGATGCTGGATAACCCTAATTTATGTGAGCACATTCTGCAAACCAATCAAGCAGATTTGATCTTACAAGGTCGAGCAATGATCAGAAACATCAATTGGTTGGCAGATGCTGCTACCCAGCTCCACGATCGCTCATTTCAACCTTATAATGATTCCTATGGGCGAGGAATCAAAAGGTAATCAGACGCACAGTATGTTCAAGCATACTGTGTGTCTGATTTTTTTGTAACTAGTATGCTTTACATACTAGTTGGTTCCTGTTATACTCAAAACAACTAATATGTAAAACATACTAGTCGGAGATGATTCGGGGAGGTGAATGTCGTGAGAGAAACGCAACTGTTAAAGGGCGTCTTAGATGGATGTGTCTTGCAGATTATTTCAAAAAAAGAAATTTATGGGTACGAGCTTGTACAAGAATTGAGAGGATATGGTTTTGAAACGATCGTTGGCGGTACGATTTACCCCTTACTTCAGAAACTGGAGAAACAACGTTTGATCAAAGCTGAACTGAAAAAATCACCAGATGGACCAGACAGGAAATATTTTTCATTGACAGAAGCTGGAGAAGAGTACCTAAACAGCTTTAAAAAACAGTGGGAAAACCTAGTAAGTAAAGTAGAACGAATTATTGAGGAGTGAGAATATGAATAAGAAAAAACAGATGGCATTCTACCGAGACAAGACCAATGAGATCGCAAAAAAATTATCAGGAAGCAATCAGAAGTTTTTTGAAGAGTTGAGGGAATATGTGCTTTTTTCTAGTCTTTTTTATGATGAGGCTACCATCGTTGCTCAACTCTATGAAATTGCAAATGATTTATTTGAAGCGCAAAGACATGGGGAAGAGGCACAGCATTATTTTGGCAACAATCCCAAAGAAGCAGCGGACGAAATTCTTCGTAATACGCCTAAAAGCAGGTTGAGTGATCAGCTCTATCTGATTTATATGATGGTCGGTATTTCATGGCTGATCCAATTGTTTAATGATTTTTCTGCGAACAATATTTTGCAACTGAATCTTTTTTCTTATGCTATAACAGCTGTGTATTCTATCCTTTTGGTCATTCTTTTTTTCTTTGGTATGCAAAAAAACGTATACTTGAAAAAGAATTTTATCAATAGTAAAGCAAAGAAATTTCTAATTCTGTGGGGCATAGCGAGTTTGTGGATTGGTGGCTTGATTTTGTTGAATCGATACACCCCAAATCTTTGGCTGGTAACGGTGCCTTCTCCGATGGATAGTGTGTTTATGCTTATGCTATTAGTGGCTGCCTGGAGCATGCTTTACTTGCGAAAAGAAAAAGATTTTTATCCATTCGGTTTTATGTTAACGATTTTCGTTGTACTGGGAGTAATCCAAAGATGGGCTTTCAAGGAAAATTGGACACATGAGGTCTGGTATAAAGGAATGCTAATCGCTTTGCTTTTAGCTGCATTTGCTGTCTATATCATTTGGACCAGACGTTCGACGAAAGAAAAATAAGCTAGTTATCTATCGAGGACAGAAAATAAGCGCAATGCTTCAGAGTAGCTCGCTGCACTGGATGAGAGAAAACGTCATAAAGCGAATTTTCTGCAATTCATGCTACACTAGTTGTAGCTGAATGGAGGGAACATATGGCGATTACAACAGATCTTTTTTTTCATGGCAATACGAAGAAAGCTGCATTTTTTGAAGGATGGTATTTCAAACATCAAATTGGGGATGCGGTTTATGCATTTATTCCAGGGCTATCGATTGAATCGGATGGAAGAAAACAGCCATTTATTCAAGTGATTAGTCATGAGGGCTCCCATTATTTCCCCTTTAGTGAAGCGGAATTTTCAGCTGCTGAAGACCAATTATCAATTAAGATCGGGGAGAATCACTTTAGTGAACAAGGAATTTCGCTATCATTAGAGAGTACTGAATTATCAGTTAAAGGCACATTGACCTACGGTGCCTTTCATCCAATATCTCGTAGTCGCTATGCACCAAGTATTATGGGTCCTTTTTCTTACCTCTCCTTTATGGAGTGCTATCATGGTATTTTAAGTATGGCTCATCGCCTCTCTGGCACTTTGAAGTGGAAGGATCAAACACTGGATTTTTCTGAAGGTATTGGTTATCTCGAAAAAGACTGGGGAACATCGTTTCCCGCTGCCTATCTTTGGGCGCAATGCAATCAATTTGAAGCGCCTGATGTCCGATTCTTTTTCTCAGCAGCAGACATTCCTTTTTTAGGAACGGCTTTTTTAGGGATTATTTCAGTCTTACAAATAGGGGATAAAGAATATCGCTTGGCAACGTATTATGGTGCCCGCTTAGATTCTGTGACTCGCAAACAAGGTCGATTAGTGATTATTGTTAGGCAAAAAGGGCTTGAACTAACGATTGAAGTTGCAGAAAAAGAGGGCCATTCCTTGATGGCACCAACGGATGGTGTGATGAATCGAATCATTCGGGAAAGTGCCAGTACGGAGATTTTGCTGACGTTGATAGAAAATGGCCAGACGATTTTCCGACAAACGGGTTTCTCTGCCGGTTTTGAAGAATCTGGCATCGTTCGTGGATATACCTATTAAGATTAAAGAGCGAATCCGCTGACATCATGTCAGCGGATTTTGCTATAATGGAAGTATCCTAATTTTGGAGGCGGGTAAATGAAAATAAAAAAAGAGTCGTTGTTTGAGTTGAAGAGTGTGGCACAGCCAGTAGCTGCTGGTGAGCGCATATTCTATCTTGAGAATACGGTCAATGAGGAAAAGAATTGCTATGAATCGGAGATATTCAGTGTTGATCGAGTGACAAAAGAATCTCAGGTATGGGGCAACCAATTAAAAAATAGTACCGAGCTAAAAGTTTCTCCCGATGAAAAATGGCTGAGCTTTCTATCCACAGAGAAAGAAACAGAAAAAAATCAACTAATGATTATGCCGTTAAACGGTGGACGAGCTTCTGTCTTAGTAGCAGAGCAGGGAATCAGCAATTATTTTTGGACAGACGATGCTACAGCGATCTATTATCAAGTCTCAGCAGATAAATCAAAAGAACGAGTGGATGACTCTGAAAAAAATCACGATACGTCTAAAGAAAAAGCTGCTGAAAAAGATTTTCCTAAAATAAAAATGACGACCAAATTAGGCTATCAAGCAGATGGTGCGGGCTTTTTATCTGAGAAAATCACGCGAGTAAAGAAAGTCTTATTAACGACGAAAGAATCAACAACTATTTTTGAAACAGATCTGGAAATCCATCTTGAAGCAATCATGGAAAAAGAGCAAGGCCTGCTCTATACCGCAGAGACGAAACCTGAACGAGAATGGCATTATGGAAGTATGCTGTATGCGTATGATCTGACAACGAATCAGCATCACTCATTTGAATCTGATCTGCCTGAAGGGACCTATTCTTTTGCTGCTTTATCTGGCAACCAATTGCTGCTTTTGGGGAATGACCTAACCTATGGATTTGTTACCCAGGAAGATCTTTATCTCATGGACCTTGAAACAAAGGAAGTAGTCAACCTCT
This sequence comes from Enterococcus gallinarum NBRC 100675, assembly GCF_001544275.1. Classification (GTDB taxonomy): domain Bacteria; phylum Bacillota; class Bacilli; order Lactobacillales; family Enterococcaceae; genus Enterococcus_D; species Enterococcus_D gallinarum. The sequence continues at coordinate 23,903 of NZ_BCQE01000014.1, forward strand.
CAAATGAACAAGACCTTGCCATCGGCAATACGATCATCGGTGATTTTCAACAAAAAAATCGTGGTGTTTCAGTAACCTGGATCAACAAACAGCAGTTTATTGTACCAGTGACTACTCATGGGAAATTGCAATTGTACCGTGTCGATACGAAAGGACAATGGACATTACTATTTGATCAATTAATGGATATCACGGATGCAGCAAAGATTGATGAAACCCACTTAGCAATCACTTATTCGACACCAACGATCCCAAGTCGACTAGCGGTGCTTGACTTAACTAGTGGCGAGCTAGAACTAGTAGCTGATCCGAATGAAGCTTTGATGAATGACCTGTCGATCAGTGAACCGCAGCGTTTTTGGTATGAGGGAGCAGATGGTTGGCAAATCCAAGGATGGTATCTTCCACCGATCGAGACGAGTCAAGGGCACCCTGCGATTTTATATATTCACGGTGGACCGCAAGTTTGCTATGGGGAGACTTTCTTTCACGAAATGCAAGTTCATGCAGCCAATGGTTACGGAGTGATTTTGCTGAATCCTCGCGGTGGGCAAGGCTATGGTCAGGAGTTTGTTCGCTCGATCCTAGGAGATTATGGCAATAAAGATTACCAAGACTTGCTCTTAGGCGTGGATGACGTGCTTAATCATCATCCAGAGATCGATCCCAAAAAAATTCATGTCGTTGGCGGTAGTTATGGGGGCTTTATGACCAATTGGATCGTAGGGCACACGGATCGTTTCTGCTCTGCCGTCACACAGCGGTCTATCTCCAATTGGATCAGTTTCTATGGAACCAGCGACATTGGACCATTTTTCGTAAAATATCAGTTGCTGCATGACCTAGATGAGTCTAAGACACTCTGGGAAATGTCACCATTAGCGTATGCAGATCATGTCAGCACACCAACGCTTGTTTTACATGGCGAAAATGATCTGCGTTGTCCGCAAGAACAGGGGCAACAATTTTATACGGCATTAAAACGAAATGACATTGACACGAAATTGATCCTTTTTCCGCATTCTAGTCACGGCCTTTCTCGCAGCGGGTTACCCAATTTACGCCTTGAACGGTTGTCGGCTATCACGGAATGGATGAAGATACACGAATAATAAAAAAACAAGATACCAATAAAGTGTTGGGTAATTACTAGGATGATTTTTAAGAAGTTGTTCTAAAATACCAGCTTGCGGGTATCTTTTTTTTTGTTAAATTAAAGTTTTCAAAGAGAGAAACAGCTATTTTTAGTTCTGGTATTTTATTAAATAGATTTTTTTTCAGAAACGATCAACGACTCATATGAAATATCTTTCATTTATAAAATAACAAAAATATAAAAAACTTCTTGAATCTTCTACTTTTCTATGATAAGGTTTAAAACGTAATCGTTACGTTTTGTTTTTAGAGAGATTTTTGGAAGGAGTTTGAGGATGCGAAATAATATTATATTGGAATGTGTAGAAACCAGAGAACGACTCTATCTGACTAGCAAAAATCAGTGCAACACACCCTATCGATTGGAATTAAAAAAATATTTACCAAAACTACGGCGAAAAGCAATTTTTCGCGAAATAAAGAAGTGAGTAAAGAATACAGATGAATCTTGAAGAGAGAAGTAGGACGATAAAGGAGGAAAAATGATTGGAAAAAACAGATCTGGCAAGTGCTTATCGCCGCTTGAAAAGTCCAAATATCAAGACTCGCAAGCGTGCGCTAAAAATTATCCATGAATACAAGCGGAACAAGAAAAAAATTAGCTAACGAAACTATTTTTCCAAGAAAGGAGTAAAAAATGGCAGTACCAGCTAGAAAAACTTCAAGGGCAAAGAAAAACCGGCGGCGGGGAAATCAACAATTGAAGAAGCCAGCCATCCATTTTGACAGAACCAGTGGGAATTATACACGAAGTCACCATGTGTCATTAAAGGAATATCTTTTGAAGAAACCGATCATAACGAAAGCAAATGGCTGAAAGGAAGTAGAGAATAATGATGATCCAATATCCATCATTGGTTGAAGAGGCCTATTGGTACCAAAAGAAAGTTGATCCGACAGTCACTAAAGCAGAAATTTTTCAGCTTTTATATCAAAAAGGATTGATTGGGCCAAAGGGTGAGCCAACCAAAGAAGCATTAGATTCAGGTTACGTAAAGGATTATACAGAGTCCATGGACCTGACATACACTGATTTCTTAATTCTCTATCCAGTATTTGCCAGATTTTCGGCTGACCATTTCAAAAAGATCGACCATTTCTGGGAAATGGATCGAACACTGCAAGAAAGGATTTTAGGTGAAGTAGAAACGAATCAGTTTACAGAGGATGAATTGATTGATTTATCGGCTTATTTTGAAGACCGTAGATTATCAGAACCAACTGTCGAATAGAAAGATCAATTGAAAAAAGCCTTTTTTTCAATTGAAGATATGCAAATACTTTAACGAAAAAAAGGTGTTGTTTTCCATCCGAAAAATAGCCCTTCCTACTTTTGTTTTTCTTTTGGAGATATTAAAACTGAGAAAAACAAAGCAAATCAATTTGGTTTTTAAATAGAAGTTGCTACAATAAGATTCAGGAGGGGAAGTACAATGAAAAAAATTGAAGATGTGAAAGAAACTGAGGTGCTTGCCAAAGCCTATATCGCTGTAAAAGGGTATCAAGACCAAATCAATGTTTCAGGGGATGAAGTAAGTTTTTCTGGAGAAGTCGACAGTGGTAAGCATGATGGGGCACCAAGCAAATTACCCGATACAGAAGATGAAATCAAACAAGCAATCGATCAAATGATTGAAACCATTAAAAAAGAAACGATTTAAGTAGCCACAGCTGACAATGATGCAAAAACAGGAAGCATCCATTGAAACGCATGATGAGCACAACCAATCATTTATGATTTTAATTGTATTCAATAAAAAGACATTGGCAAAATCAGGTGATTTTTGCCAATGTCTTTTTATTCAATTATTGAAATCAGCAAAGGACATAACTAGACGACTAGCTGTTTTAAAGAAAAAATAGTAAAAAAAGAAAGAGGTGATACGAATGAAGCCGCTAGATTCTTTTATTCGTTTATTAAAACCCTTCGATTACCTCCTCTTGGCTGCATTGATCGTAGGATCTTTTCTGCCATTCTTTTTCTCTGCACAGGCTGCGGAGAATACAGGTGATCGTTACGCGATCGTTCGAATCAACGGGCAAGAGGTTGACCGATTCAATCTCGAACAAATTGAATCATTGACAAAAACGTATGCTCCGTCTGGAAAACAATATAATATTATCGAAATAAATAACGGGAAAATACGCGTGAAAGAAGATAATAGTCCAGATCAGATTGCTGTTAAAACTGGCTGGATCTCTCAAAATGGACAAACCAGTATTTGTTTACCTCATAAATTAGTCATCGAGATCTATCAGGCAGGAAGCGATGACTATTATATTTACTGATTGAGACCGTCTGGATTGAATAGTATTTATCGTAGAAGCAGTTGAAAAGTGCTCTTGCCAGTTATTCTAAATAAGAGTCAGTTCTGCCTTTTTGAATGATCAGCAACTCGTCGTTGTTCTTCCGAAAAATAGTTGAATGTTTCGTCATTGTTTCCGGTAATATCGATGGTGCCTCTATTGATTTTAACGAGTGCACCATTGGCACCGCCTGATCCGGTATCGACCATGGGGTGCCACCCTTTATGAGGATCTTTTCCTCTTTCACGTAATTCAAAGTTCTTTTTTCTTAAAATCAGTTTTTTTGCTCTTTTTTCTTTTGGTGATTTTCAATGGAGTTTTTGATGATTTTCATGAGAATACGCCCTTTCACGGTGTGTTGTCGGCCTTTTGATTCTATATAGCTTGATTGTAATATTTTTTTGCTTTAAATACAATAAAACACCTTCTCAATTCAGTTGAGAAGGTGTTTTACTTTTTACGAATTGCATCAATAGATTTTTTTTGTAAAATATTTCAAAATCAGCGGGGAGATCAATGTGCTTAATAAGACAACGATCACTAACGGTGAATAAAGATCAGGTGTGATCAGGTTATTTTGTTGCCCGATTTGTAAAATGATCAGAGCCATTTCGCCGCGAGATATCATCCCTGCACCAACCATCCAAGCACTATTGTTGGAGAACTGAGCGATTTTTCCGCCAGCAAAGCCTCCGACAAGTTTAGTCAAAATAGCTACTACCGTAAAGGCTAAGATAAAGAGTAATTGCTCATTCAACAAAGAAAAGTCTACTTCTAAGCCGACACTAACAAAGAATACTGGAATAAACACTGCATATCCCAATGCTTCTACACTGTGTTCCACTTCTTCTTTGACTTTTGTTTGGCTAACAGCGATCCCGGCAAAGAAAGCACCAATCACAGAGCTCAAACCGACCAAGTCAGCAAGATAAGCCATACCTAAACAGATGATCAGAGACATGATGATGACTGAGGCGTTGGCAAAGAGCTTTTCTGCTAAAGAAAGTAAGAACGGCGCAATCCATTTAACAAGTAAGAAGATCAAAACAAAATAAATAAGTTCTACAAATAGTGTGACAGGCAAAGGGGTGCTTTGCGTACCAGAACCTCCCAAAAAGGAAAGGCTGAGGCTCAATACCAAAACGACCAAAATATCGTCGACGACTGAGGCGCCTAGAATCGTCGAACCCTCTTTGGTATTAACAACATTTAGTTCTTTGAGTACCTCAACAGAGATGCTGACAGAAGTTGCTGCTAGAACAATACCAAAAAAGAAAGCTTCCGTTCCGCTGCTTTGAAATCCGATACCTGTGAGATAACCGAATAACATCGGGAAAAGGATCCCCAAGATCGCTACAAACATTCCAGGGCGAAAATAGCGTTTCAGTAAAGAAATATCACTTTCTAAACCAGCTAAAAACATTAGCAAAATAACACCGATCTCAGAAAAATCGTGTACTAAAATGTCTGGATGTACCCAATTAAGTCCTGCACCTCCTAATAAAACACCAGCCAACAATTGCCCAATTACAGCAGGGACGCCAATCCGTCTTGCTATATGAGAGAAAAGAGTTGTTGTGAGGAGGATTAGGCATAAGATACCCACAAATTCCATTAAATTCATCCTTCTTTCTTTCAAATAATCATTTTTAGTATAGCATGTAACCAGCAATCTTGGTGTAAGTAAGCATTGTTTGCTGATTTTCAAGTTGAAAGAGAAGAAAAACTGAACAAAGACAGCAGAGGTTTCTTTTTATAACACTCTGCTGCCTGTCAAAAATGATTTTGTTTTAGTTTTTTTGTCAGTGGTCATTTAGCCAGGTATTTAAACGGGAAAAAACCATTTGGACTTGGTCATCATCTGTTTCTTTCAAGAAGTCATGAGGCAGGTCATAAACAGCTATAAATTTACTATCTGGAATTTTCTTTAATGCCTTACTATAGCGAAAAGGGACTTCTTCATCGGTACTGCTGGCTGTACTAAAAACAGGAGGGAAGAGTTGCAGCTCTTCCGCTGTGAGCGCATAATCCGTCAACGGATTGGAGGAAATGCCATATACCTCAGTCAATTTTTGTTGCTGAAGCGCATAAATATAAAAGAGATAACGTTGAAACTGGGGATCATCCCATACGTTCTCTGTTAATTCGATTTTTGGCAGAAGGGACTCAGACAATGGTGGATGAGTCGTCTGACGAGAAGTTTCAATGAAAGCTAAGTCTGTATAGCCATAAAAGTTAATTAGGCTTTCGGGCATTGGCAGTTTTTCAGCAAAAATTTTTTTCGTCAATGCCATCATCAAATACCCTCCCGCTGAACGACCGCAGATTCGATAAGGGCGCTCCTTGATTACTTTCGCTTTTAATTCCAAGAAATTCTCCCAGGTAGCGGCAATAATTTCAGAAAGTGAACTGTTAGGTGCCAACAAATAGTCCATAGATAGGATCGTATAGTTGTGTTCATGAAACAATTCGACCAATGGTTTGGGAATATCCTGCCGACTGCCGTAAACGAATCCGCCGCCATGCAAGTAAATCAGATAGCTCTCTTGCTCAGTGGAATCAGCAGGGTAAAGACTAACCGAGGCACCGGTAGATAGTAAAAAGTCTGTTTTCATTTATAAACGACTCCTTTTCTTTAATTCTAATAAATACGTACCGATTTCATAATTGACCAATTGGATAGGATTTGTCAAATCAATCTCCAGCAACTGCTCGATTTTGTTGAGACGATAGCGAATCGTTTTCGAATGCAGAAAAAGAGCCTCGGCAGTTTTCTTGTAATTGCGGTTGCTGATAAAAAAAGTATAGAAAGTAGTGAATAATTCCTCGTCTTCTTCTGACATTTGGTACAACTTTGGGGGAATGCTTTGCTGCAGTCGTTCCAGCTGATTTTCTTTGATAAAGGAGCTAAAGATCCCTAAATCACTGTAAGTTAAAATCGGTCCTAGATAGAACTGGCGGTTGAAGCGAATGGCATCGAGACATTGGGGCAAGATTTCCTTGATATGTTCTTTAGGGAAAACTTCGCTGACTGCTAAGCAAGCAGATTCTTCTGATAAGAGAGAGACTTCAAATTGTTTTTCCAAGTTCTTTTTACTGATCTCTTGAGTTAGTTGTTGAAAATTATATAGGACGACTAAATAATTATGATGCTCAAAAAACACATGGGCAGTTTTCAATGCCCGTAATTTGTGCAAGACAGCTATTTTTCTTTGCTTATCCTTAAAGGTATTGGAGGCAAAAGCAATTCCTTGGTAATAATCATAACGATCTAATTGTGCCTCTTGCAGCAATGCAGCTAATTCTTCGGAATTATTCGGTGTACTCTGCAAAATGGCTTCGGCAAGATTGTTCATCCGATTATAGCGCTCTTTTTTTAGAAGATATTCCATTTGCAGCCGTTCATAGATGACGTCTACTACGTTCTCGATGATCATGACTTTTGCTTCGGGGATCTGGGAATCCTTTTGATAAACGATCAATGTACATAAATCATTGAAGGGATTGATGATATCCACTTTGATTGCAGTGACATACTGATTGTTCTCATGAGAAAAAAGTTCAAGATATTCATAATGATTTTTTGTGAATTCAATGGTTTTCATTGGTTCACTTTTTGTGACCACATAATTCTTAAAGGATTGACCGATCGCAACTTGTACATCCAAATGCGGAATGCGCAATGAACAAGGTTTTTCGATCAACTGAAAAAATTCTTGCATGATCTGCTCAAAGGACGAATGATTGCGTTCGACCTTCATGAAACGCTGACGGACCTCATAGTAGGTCCGCAAGAGATGTGTTTGGTGATTCAAAAGCGGTTCATAAACCGCCAACATAATGGCTTCGTAACTAACATCTTGCTGTACTTTGATCAATGGGATCTGATAATCAAAACTAAGCCCAATGATCCATTCAGGAATCATTGGAATCAGGCGATCGACTTTGACGACTAACCCACTGACCCCAATCTGCTGCATCTTTTCAAAAAAAACACGCAACTGATTCATAGAAAGATCCGTGAAGGCATAGAATGAAGTCAAGATCAACTGATCTTTCTTACTCCATTTTTCGATGTCGATGGCTTCAAGCACCATGACAGAGGCCACCGGATTTGTTAAACCAATCGTGCCAGTCAGTGTCTTGCTATTTTTGAAAAGTGGCAGCTCAATCAATTCTTTTAATTGCATAAGATTCTCCTTTTTCCCCTTTTGGATAAAAAGTATAGCATTTTTTTAGACTTTTATCCAATGAAAACGCAAACAAGTCGCGTTAGAATAAAAATATAAGAAAAGGAGGAGAACAAATGTTAAACACAGTGATCTTAAAGAACAACTATCAAGATTCGATCAATCTCATGTTGTTGACGAATACGATCAATGATCTTGATGGCGTGACAATGAGTCAGATCATGATGGGGACAGATGCAAACAAAGATATTTTAAATAACACTGGCTTGCTGACGTCTGAAGCAGAAGCTGCTTCACCAAATGACATGATGATCGTTGTCGACAGTGAAGACGAGCAAATCATGGAGGAAGTTTTACCGGCGATCGATGCCTTTCTAGCCGATCTTTCCGCTAAAGGTGACGACAAGGAGAAACCTGCTGCAGCTTCTTGGCAAGAAGCACTGACTGCTTTGCCGGATGCCAATGTGGCTTTGTTCAGTATCCCGGGAGAATACGGCGCAGCTGAGATGGAAAAGGCTTTGAAGAATGGTCTGCATGTTTTTTCTTTTACGGACAATGTAGCTATTGAAGATGAAGTTCGCTTAAAGAAATTAGCGCATGAAAAAGGATTATTAATGATGGGACCAGACTGTGGGACAGGAATCATCTCTAGTATCCCGATTGCCTTCACCAATGTGGTTTCACCTGGAAATATTGGTGTAGTTGGTGCATCAGGGACAGGGATCCAAGAAGTCACAACGATCATCGATCGTCTAGGTGGCGGGGTAGTACATGCAATCGGAACTGGTGGACGTGACCTCAGTGATAAGGTGGGAGCCATCACTGTGAAAGATGCGATCGTCGCTCTGGAAAATCATGAACCAACTGATGTGATTTGTGTCATTTCGAAGCCACCTGCAAAAGAAGTGCGGGATGAAGTCGTTCAATTGCTGCAAAGCATCAGCAAGCCAGTCGTTGCTATTTTCTTAGGAGAAAAACCTGAAGCCCATGAAGGAAAAGTTTACTTGGCACACACATTGGAAGAAACTGCACAAATCGCTGTTGATTTGGCAAATGAAGAAGCAGTCAAACGGAATTATTTTACAAAATTGGAAAAACCAAACGTATCCGTTTTAGAAAAAGACAAAGTTGTTAAAGGCCTTTATTCTGGTGGCACACTAGCTGCTGAAGCTGGCATGTTGATTTCGGAAGCGTTGAACTTAGAAGGTTTAGTCAAGCAAGAAGGGTATATCTTGCATTCTCACGGATACGATGTGATCGATCTAGGCGATGATATTTATACTCAAGGAAAACCTCATCCAATGATCGATCCAGAGGTACGGATTCAAAAAATAGAAGAGTATGCAGAGGATGAACAAACAGGAATTATTTTGTTTGACGTGGTTTTAGGTTACGGTGCCCATGAAGATATGGTCGGGGCATTGCTACCTGCCATCGAAGCAGCACAAACAACAGCAAAAACAGCTGGGCGTGATCTTTATTTCGTGGCTACAGTCTGCGGAACTACGAAAGATCCACAAAATTATCAAGATGCAGTCGATCGCTTGAAAGCCGCGGGGGTTTATGTAGCAGAAAGCAACGCTAAAGCTGTTCAATTAGCACTCTTGTTAAAAGGTGTCGAAATGTCAGAAGCAGATAAAGCGGTGGAAGACTACAAGGGGACAACGATTGATGTCCCAACTGTTAGTGAGAAAGTGATGGAATTATTGACGACAAAACCGCGAATCATCAATGTCGGTTTGCAAAGCTTTAATGAATCGATCTTGCAATATGGTGGACAAACGGAGCAATTTAACTGGCGTCCTAGAGCGAGCGGCAATAAAAAAATGATTCGCATTCTGGATGCACTGGAAGATTTTGAGGATCAAATTGCAGCGGACAACCAAGAAGTGACAGACAAAATCAAGAATGCGCAACCTTTCTTGATCGATGTGGTACCTGCTAAAACAGTCATTGCTGAACTAAATGAGCAGCAAAAAACGTTATTGCATGCTGGACCTCCAATCGAGTGGTCAGAAATGACTGGACCGATGCAAGGTTCTTGTATTGGCGCGGCGTTATTTGAACGGTGGGCAACGAATGAAGAAGAAGCACGTCGATTGTTGGAAAGCGGAGAAGTTCGTTTCATGCCTTGTCATCATGTACAAGCTGTTGGCCCGATGGGTGGAATCACTTCTGCAAACATGCCTGTCTTTGTGGTTGAAAATCGTCTGACAGGAAATCGTGCTTACTGTATTTTGAACGAGGGCATCGGTAAAGTGTTACGTTTTGGTGCTTATTCCCAAGAAGTCATTGATCGCTTGGATTGGATCAAAGATGTTTTAGGACCAACGATCGCTAAAGCATTGCAGTTAACAGAAGAAGGCATCAATTTGAATGTCTTGATCGCGCGTTCGATCACGATGGGGGATGAATTCCACCAACGAAACATTGCGGCCTCATTGAACTTCTTGAAAGAGATTTCGCCACTAATCATTCAAACAGATATTCCGGAAGATCAAAAGTACGAAGTTATCAAGTTCTTAGCAGATACTGATCAATTCTTCTTGAACATCATGATGGCTACCGGTAAGGCCATAGTTGACGGTGCTCGTTCAGAAACAAAAGGGACAGTGGTGACAACGATGACTCGGAACGGTGTCAATTTTGGGATTCGTATCGCAGAAACAGAGGACGAATGGCACATTGCCCCGGTCAATACGCCAAAAGGTCTGTACTTTACCGGCTTTACTGAAGCAGACGGTAATCCTGATATCGGAGACAGCGCCATTACGGAAACAGTCGGTGTTGGGGCAATGGCAATGGTTGCTGCACCAGGCGTAACACGTTTTGTCGGTGCTGGAGGTTTTGAAGATGCCTTGGAAACATCGAATGAAATGGCAAAAATTTGTCTGGGACACAATTCGACATTTTCGATCCCAACATGGGACTTCCAAGGAACATGTTTAGGAATCGACATTCGAAAAGTAGTCGAAACAGGTATCACACCAGTGATCAATACTGGAATCGCCCACAAAGAAGCTGGAGTAGGACAAGTTGGTGCGGGAACGGTTAGAGCACCTCTAGGCTGTTTTGAAAATGCTCTAACAGCTTATGCGAAGAAACTAGGGATCAACGTTGACTGAAAAAATCATTGCTAGTGATTACCTGTTTCCGATCCAGCAATTTGGAGGAATGGGGAAAATCCATAGTGTATTTGATCGTTCATTTAATATTCAAGTCAATGAACAGTTGATCAACATCAATAATTACCGCAGCTATCTGGCAGGATTTGGGATGTATTTACCTGAAGAACAGTTTCGGGCAATCATGCCTTATGTGGAGCCGGGAAATTTAGTCAAGATACGTAGTCATGGTTTGACATTTTATAGTACCAAAGGAACGATTGTTTTGCCTTTGACAGATGTTGCTTTTGTTTCGCTGCAAGTGAAGGATCTTACCTTCACTGCAGCGGAGCGAAACAGCTTAAAAGAAATACTGATCCAGCAAAATTTAGTAGAAAAAATTGGACTTCCTTTAGAAAAACGAGCCCTAGAAATTTTTGAAGCGTTGCGGCATCCCGAGCCAGATTGGCAGCAAGTGACTGCTTATCTAATTGGTCGAGGGAAGGGATTGACACCTAGCGGAGATGATTTATTAGTTGCTTACCAAGCAATGCTTTATGCCTTTGACCAACCAGCTGAGAAGTTAGCAACTGCTCTAGCGGTTCCTTTGTCTACTACTGATGTCAGTAAAGCCTATATTTCCGCCTCTATCAAAGGTTATGTCAATTCATTGATCTATCGATTATTGACTGATTTGAAAAGCCAAGATCAGCAGCTGATCGAAAAAGATGTAAAGGATGTCATGAAAATCGGCCATTCATCGGGCATTGATCTGTGTTTTGGCATGCTGCTAGCATTGGAATCAATCACTTTAGAATAGAAAAGAGGAGAAATCATGGAATCTATCAACCAGCGACCAGCTGAAAAAGTAAGTAACAATTATTGGAAAAAAGTTGTTGCCATTTTCTTTGTGGGTTGGATCTTAATGTATGCCACAAGGACGATCTTTAATCCAATCATGGGTGTGATCGGAGAACAATTCAATTTAAGCAATACGCAACTAGGTCTAGCAAATAGTATCTTCTTCTTGACCTATGCCATCGCCCAAATTCCTTTTGGGATCGTTGGGGACAAAATCGGACGAAAGCTAGTCATTGCCATTGGTTTTGTACTGCTGGCCGTGACCACGTATTTCAGTGGATTAGCTACGAGTTTTGTCTTGTTCTTAGTAATTCGCGCACTTGCTGGTATCGGTCAAGGTGCGTATTATGGGCCTCAATACGCGCTATCAACAGAAGCGATTCCAGATAACAAACGAACCGTTGGGAATGCGATTATCAACAGCGGAATGGCTTTTGGTACTTCTGGCGGGTATCTATTGTCAAGTAAACTTGTTTTGGATAATGGCGATCATTGGAGCAAACCATTCTTTATCATGGCAATCCCAACATTGATTCTCGGTATCCTGTTTTACACGGTATTGAAAGAGAAAGTCATCCGTCCTGAAGATGAAGAAAAAGTGGTTAAAGAAGAAGGTCCAAAAGAAAAAATCTCTCTTAAACAAATTTTTTCTAATCGTAATTTAGTTGCTGCCTTTATCTTATGTTTTACTAGCATTTATGCAAATTTCGTTATCATTACATGGTTACCACAATTTTTGATTGCAGAACGTGGATTTGAAGGAGCAAGTGTTGGATTTATTGCTTCTCTCGTCCCATGGGCTTCCATTCCTGGTGCCTTGATTTTTGCTCGGTTGAACGACAAAACAGGAGCAACGAAAAAATTGGTGTATTTCTTGGTACCCCTTGCGACACTTTCAGTTTTTGCGATTGCCTTTGTTACAGACCGCACGATATTGATCGCCGTGTTGATTTTGTATGGATTGACGGGCAAGCTTGCTCTTGATCCAATCGTGGTGACATTTGTAACGAAAAATGCACCAGCCGGAGCGTTAGGCACGACACTTAGTGCCTACAACTTCATCGGAATGTCTGGTTCGATCCTCGCACCATATGTCACTGGATTTTTAGCAGATTCATTAGGATCAATGCAAGTTGGTTTTTACTTATCGTGTGTGTTGCTGCTGATCGGATTAGGAATATTTGCCGTATTAGCGAAGGAAAATGAGAAGGAGACAGTAAAATGAGTTTAAATGTGATCGCACTAGGCGGAAATGCCATTTTGGATAAAGACCCTAGTGATAGTGGACAAAAAGCGGTAGTTGCTCAAGCAGCCAAATATATTGCTGATTTTGTTGAAAAAGGAGAACAAGTGATTTTGTGTCATGGAAATGGCCCACAAGTCGGTAATTTGCTGCTTCAGCAAAAAGCTGGTGAAAGCGAAAAAAATCCACAGCTGAAATTGGATACCTGTGTTGCGATGACACAAGGAAGTATCGGCTATTGGTTGCAACATGCACTAACCAATGAATTTGCCCAACGAGGTGTGCCGCAGTCTGTGATTTCTTTAGTCACACAAGTCAGAGTGGATAAAAACGATCCTTCTTTCCAGAAACCATCGAAACCGATTGGTCCTTTTTATGATAAAGAAGAAGCGGAAGCAGCGATGGCTAAAACCGGGGGTGTTTATCAAGAAGATGCCGGACGGGGCTACCGAAAAGTAGTTCCTTCTCCGATGCCACAAGAAATCGTAGAAAAAGACGTGATCAAGACCCTAGTCGATGCTGGGGTAATCACGATTTGTGCTGGAGGTGGTGGGGTACCTGTTTATCAAGAAAATCAGCACTATGTTGGCGTGGAAGCAGTCAATGACAAAGATTTTGCAGCCAAGGTTTTGGCAGACAATGTCCAAGCAGATCGTCTGATTATTTTAACGGGTGTTGATAATATCTACATTAACTACAATCAACCAGACCAACAAGCTCTCAAAGAAATCACTGTCGATCAAGCAGAACAGTACATTGAAGAAGGACACTTTGCTGCTGGCAGTATGTTACCGAAGATCCAGGCAGCCATCGGCTTTGTAAACGAGGATGCGTCAAGGACAGCGATCATTACCTCGATTGAAAATTTAGCTGTACTTGATCAACAGGTAGGGACTATACTCCGCAAATAAAGAGGGGATCAAGGTGAAAATAAAAAAAATACCAATGGTCACACAAATCGTTATTGCTGTTTTGCTGGGGATCGTTTTTGGATTGCTGTTTTCACAAGCGGGCGTTCACTTAAAAATCGTTGGCGATATTTTTCTACGGCTCATGCAAATGGCAATACCGGTATTGATCTTAGGGCAAATCATTCAGGCTGTGGGGGGCATTGCCCCCAAAGAATTGACACGGTTAGGTGGGAAAACAATCGCGGTCTTCGGGATTTCCTCCTTACTTGCTGCGGCTTGGGGTGTCGCAATGGCAGTTTTCTTTACCCCTGGTAAAGGGATCGATTTTTCACAAACCGTTGCTGACACTGTCCAAGCGCAAGAAATCTCACCATCGGAGACGCTGATCAATTTTATTCCTACCAATATTTTCGATGCCTTGTCAAAAGGATCGATCATTCAGATCATCGTTTTTGCCCTGTTTTTTGGGATTGCTTTAAATCGTTTTTTGCAAAAGAATCCACAGTCGCAATTATTAACGATCATTGTTGACTTCAATGAAGTCGTGCTGACGATCATCCGCTATGTCATGATTTTAGCGCCCATCGGGATCTTTGCACTGATTGCTTCAACAATCAGTTCTTTGGGGTTACAGATCATTTTACCTCTAGGAAAGTATCTTCTAATCTATGGGTTAGCCACACTGACGTTTCTTGCCTTATGGATTGTTGCTTTGATGATCTATTGTCGCGTGAATCCATGGCGCTTGATCCAAAATATGAAAAATATGACCATTATGGCATTAGCGACTACCTCGTCTGCCATCACATTACCGGTCGCTATGGAAGAAGCTCAACATAAGCTAGGATTAAGCAGCCGTATCACAAATCTAGTCTTACCACTAGGAATGTCTTTAAATAGTAATGGTTCTGCGATGCATATGGCGATCACAGTGATGACGATTGCCCAGATGTATCAAATGCCTTTTGATTTGATCCAAATGATTACAGTGGCTGTCACTGCAACATTCGTGTCCTTGGCGAATGCGGTTGTTCCAGGAGCTGGCCTCGTTTCACTGGCGATTGTTGTCCCTCAATTAGGACTCCCAATCGAGAGTATCGCGATTTTTGCTGGTGTAGAATGGTTTGTCGGCATGCTGCGAACGATTTTGAATGTCAATTCAGATGTTTATTCTGCTATGATCATTGCGAAATCGGCGGATGAATTGGACTATCAGACATTTAATCAATAAGAGAAAGGAGAAGTCGCTGTTGTCACTATCAGGTACTTCTCCTTTATTGTTAAAGGAGGATTCACGATGGAAGAACTAGTCACTCTTTCTATTACTCAATTGGAAGAATTGATGAAGAAAAAACTGATCGCTGCTGGATTGCCGCAAGAAGCTGCCAGCGAAACGGCGAAACATTTAGCTATTGCAGATGCAACAGGTGTCCATTCCCACGGTGCTGTACGCATGGACTATTATGCAGAACGGATCGCTAAAGGCGGAATCACACTGGCGCCTAAATTATCTTTTGAGAAAACCGGTCCTGCTACAGGGATTTTTCATGGCGACAATGGTATGGGACAATACGTCTGTAATGAAGCGATGAAGATTGCGATCCATCTTGCCAAAGAAGCTGGAATTGCCTATGTCGGTGTCGAACAAACCAGTCATAGTGGTACTATGGCTTATTATGTCAAAAAAGCGGCAGAAGAAGAGTTGATCGCATTAGCGATGTGTCAATCAGATCCAATGGCAGTTCCCTTTGGCGGTACCCGCAATTACTTTGGCACGAACCCAATTGCATTTGCTGCGCCACGAGCGGGACATGAGCCCATTGTTTTTGATATGGCTACCACCGTTCAAGCGTGGGGCAAAATACTCGATGCCCGAGCCAAAAATCAGCCGATCCCAGAGAATTGGGCAGTGGACGAGACAGGACAACCAACCACAGACCCTACGGCCGTTAAAGGATTATTACCGATCGCTGGCGCCAAGGGCTATGGCTTGATGATGATGGTGGATATTTTAGCCGGTTCACTGTTAGGACTGCCTTTCGGAAAACATGTATCTTCTATGTATGCCGATCTCACTGAAAAAAGACGCCTAGGACAAATGTTTCTAGTCATTGATCCCAAACGCTTTACGGATCTTTCGGCATTTAAAGAACAGATGGATCAAATGGTAAATGAATTACATGAAATTCCGCCTGTAGAAGGACAATCAACGGTCTATTATCCAGGCGAGGTCAGTCAACTACAGTTTGAGAAAGCAAAGCAAGATGGCGTACAGATTCCGCGTTCCATCTACGAGTACTTGATCAGTGAAACCATCCACCAGAACAAGTATGGAGGGCAAGATGCATTTGCGAAGTAGGTGCTGAGGAGTCTATATCCGTTTTAAGAAGCAAGCCAAAAAGAATTTATAAAAATGAACCACGTTTTCGATCCGATCCCTTTGTCCAAGGATCGGATTATTTGCATTTTCATTGAACAATGCGGCTTTTTTGAAGTAAATATCATGATCCCTTTTCTTAATTTCTTAAGAAGTGAAAAAGCATCTTGTGAGAAAAGAAACTTTTCATTATACTTCAAGTAATTGAAAACAAAAGGTGGGTTTTCCCCGTGAAAGAGCATAAAAAAATAGCAGCAATTCGGGTAGCGTTAGCTGTCGGTTTGACACTGATTGTGATTGGACTAGTCATCTGGTTCGTCATTGGCTTTTCTGTAGGACGAGTGGTCAGTTCGAGTGGTTCAAAATCATCAACTGTAGAGACTTCTCAAGTAAACCAATCCGCTATCAAAGAACAGCCCGTTACTTATTTTAATCAATTTCTGCCCTTTGAAAGCGAATTTAACTATGATCCGAATACACAAGGATTTAATTTATTTTATGATTTGATGCGCTATTTTTCTTCTGTGAAGGTGCAAGAAGATGTACGGATCGACTCTTACAGTGTGAGTGGCGCAACCTATCAAGATGGACTGCTGACGGTAAAATTTACTGTGTGGCCCAAGTCGATCAATCGAGAGACGATGACATCTTATTGGGGAAAAGTTTCCGATGACGGTTCTGTGCGGGATATTTGTTGGCAAGTTAAGGTTGCTACGACTGCTCAAGGGGATAAAGCAATCACGAATGTAGATGCGGGAGATCTAAGTACGATCACCGATAAGAACAATCAAATGACAACCTCAAAGGAAACGAATCAGACGATTGCGTATAAAACAGAAATTGGTAAGAGCCAATTGAAATTAACTTATGATAGTTGGAAACATCAAATCATTCTGCCCTATCCGTTAGATGATTTTTTTGGCGGCGAGTATAGTGGCGACAAACAAGCGCTGATCGCTGGCAGCTATATTTTGACTCCTGAACGGACTGGATTTATCCGAACGGAATATGCTAGTGAGGGCAGTCCAACTCAAAATGTCTATTATACTTATACGGAAAATCAAGGAAATACGTGGAAGAATGTTGCTCTGGCAGAGCAGACAGCAGCTATACGTTTTCGCAAATTGACATTTGGCCAAGACGGTTTTGGTTACATTTTCTTATCTGGTGGCCGCGTAATGGGGCAGGAAGGTTATCTCTCATATGTGACCCAAGATGGTGGCAAGACTTGGCATGAAAAGCAAGTGGCTAAGGGAATCAGCCAACTCTTGACGGACGCGTGCTATCTCAACGAGAATGTTGGCTTTATGAGTTTCGGCGGAGTAACGCCAACAGAACCAAGCCTCTATGTGACGACAGACGGAGGAAACACATGGCTGGAAGCTGCTTTTGAAATGCCTGATGAATGGAAGAAGGTTTTCGTGGTTGCTGAAGCACCTTATCTAGAAGATGGAAAGTTGAAAATCATGGTCAATCAAGGTCCCATGGGGGATTACAAAGGTGGTACAGTCAAAGGCGTATTTACCTCAGAGGACAATGGCATGACGTGGACGTATGTCTCTGAAATAGATTCAACGACTGATGAAGGCTAAGCTCGATTAAATTTTGTTTAAAAGTCAGCGACAAAAACTGTAGAAGATCACTATAGAAGTTCTCAAAAGAATTGCAAGAAATTTTTTTTGTGATAGACTATGGCTAATCTTGCATGAGTGCGAGTCTAAATAAAATGTAGAGTGAGGGAGTAACGTGGCAACGAACAAGGTGATCCTTACTGGGAAAATCAATGAGATGCCCAGTCGAGAACAACTGGCTTCTGCAGCAGCAAATAATACGTGTGTACGGTTTAATTTAGCAGTCGCTGCACAGTGGCAAACAAGCGAACAGTTGCAAACAGAATGGTTTGCTTGTGTGATCAATGGCAAGCAAGCAGAAACTTTTTTGCGGTATACTCAGAAAGGTGCAAGTGTTAAAATCAATGGACATTTGCATATGTGTCCTTTTGAAACCAAGGAAGGACAATCTGTCTATGGTGCCGAAGTTGTAGTAGATAGTTTCCAATTGCTGGAATTGCCGCCAGAATGTCTACAGGAAACCGTCGAATCGATCGCTCAACCTGCAGTCTCACCTAATCCTCGTCAGGAAGCTTCTGATACGGATACATTGAAAAATCAAGTATTGGAATTTTTGAAGGATGAACATTTTATTTAAGCTCTAAAAGGATGATGCCCATTTTTTCATCTTCTGAACTGGTATCGGACATCCTATTTCAAAAAAAGTGTGGCAAAAAAGAGACGGAAATGACCTTCATAAGCCTGCTCAAACGAGTAATGGTTCGTCGATTATTAAAATAGTGAATAACAAAGTGTTGAAAAACGAAACTTTTTTAAGAAAAGACTTCCCATGCAGGAAGTCTTTTTTTGGGGAGCAGATTTCTTTGTGGGCGGATTATGAAAAACTTTTTTTTGTGCCAAATAATGGCGTCCTTTGTCTTGACAGACTAAGGATTATCAAGACAAAAGAGAAAAAAGAACAAGAAGAATTCTTTCAGAATAGGAAAAGAATAAAGGGTCTTTTTTTATCATCAAGTGATGAAAAGGACTATAAGAAAGTCAATCATTTTTAAAAAAAATTAATAAAAATTCTTGCAAATTCTCATAGTTATCTGTAAAGTGTTACTTGTAGTCAGCAAATAAAAAAAGAAGGAGGGATTACGATGCAAAACGTTACAGCAAAATTCGCAAACAACAAAATAGTAGTTAATCCCTTATTCGGTAATCCGTTAGTACACAGATAGTGTCGATATTTTTTGACGTTATGCTCTGTCCTTTTTCCGAAAGGGCAGAGCTTTTTTGTGTACTTTTTTAGATTGAGAGGGAAGAAAATGAAATATATTTTACAACAATTAACGACGTATTTTAAAGCGCATAAATTGCGTTATGCAATCGTATTTATTTTTATGGTTATTGCCAGCGGGATGTATGTGGCACCGATCTATATTTTGCGCTTATTCATTGATGCACTGATTCAAGATGATTTTACGATGGCAATTTTGATTCGCTATGTCAGCTTGTTTGCCGGTGCGATACTTTTAGGCTATATTGCAGAATTTATTTGGACATTTAATTTATTTATCGGATCATACGATTTGCAAAAGCAATTGCGTCAGCAATTGATGAAGCATTTCTTGAACATGGGGGCTCCCTTTTATCATCGGTTTCGAACGGGAGACTTAATGACTCGTTCTAGTGACGATGTTCAAGTCATGGGAATGACCGTAGGCTATGGGTTGATGGTTTTCTTGAATACGAGTCTCTATTTGAGTTTTATCGTTGCCATGATGGCGATTACAGTCTCTTGGGTATTGACAATCATTGCACTGATTCCTATGCCTCTCTTGGCATACTACATTTTCAAATGGGGTTCGCAAGTAGATAAAGCCTTTACAGAAGCACAAAACTCTGTTTCCGAGATGAATAGTGAAGTGTTGGAGATCATCGATGGTATCCGAGTGGTACGAGCATTCGGCTTAGAAGCAGCAACGACGCAGCAATTTCAGCAAAAAACAACAGAGACTCGTGAAAAAAACGACATCGTTTCCGAGATTGATTCCCGTTTTGGGCCGCTGATTACAATCATTTTGGCGATTAGTTTTGTGATGAGTTTTGGGATCGGGGCTTTCCTAGTAGCCAACCAACAAATCACTATTGGTGCGATGCTATCTTTCCAAGTCTATTTAACGATGGTGGTTTGGCCGATGATTTCAGCAGGAGATCTGGTAAATGTGATGCAGCAAGGAGCTGCTTCTTGGCGTCGGATCAATGAAGTATTGCAGACTGGCGATCAGCTAGAATCTGCAGGACAACAACTTGTACCGACGATCCAAACAATTGAATTCTCTCGGTACAGTTTCAAATATCCGAATACGGAACGATTTGTCTTACAAGATGTTGATCTGACTATTACCAAAGGAGAAGTGGTGGGGATCGTCGGCAAAACAGGTAGTGGTAAGACTTCCTTGCTACGTCAGTTCGGACATCGGTACCCGTATTCAAATCAAATGCCATTGATCAATGGGCAGCCTTTGACTGCTTTTCAGACAGAAGAGATTCGTCGTCACTTTGCGGAAGTTCCGCAAGAGCATACGTTGTTTTCACGAACGATTCGAGAAAACCTATTGTTCGGGGATCCAGACGCATCCGAAGAACGCTTATGGCAAGCGTTATCACTCGCATGTTTCGCTGAAGACATCAAACGGATGCCAGAATGTCTTGAAACATTAGTCGGTGAAAAGGGAGTTTCTTTATCAGGGGGGCAAAAGCAACGTTTGTCGTTAGCACGGGCCTTTCTGCGAAGGAGTGATGTACTGTTGCTGGATGATGCTTTGTCAGCTGTCGATGCAAAAACAGAGCAAACGATCATCGCAAACCTTAAAGAAATGACAGATGCACCGACTTCGATCATCGTGACCCACCGCTTATCCGCCATTACGGACGCCGACCAAGTGATCGTTTTGGAAGATGGGCATGTTATCCAAAGAGGGACCCATCAGGAGCTGATCGCAGTTCCTGGATGGTACCAAGAGCAATATTATCATCAACAGTTAAAGGAGGACGATCAAGATGTTCTCAACGATTAAGCGCCTGCTGTCTTATGTAGGCTATTACAAAAAACAATTTTCGATCGGTGCAGTGTTGTTATTGCTAGGTGCTGCACTGGAATTGACATCACCGCTGATTGCCAAACGGTTGATTGACGGCGTCATGACTCCATCGGTTGAGACAGGGAATTTGAATATCCTTTTCTTGATCCAATTGTTAGCGGGTTACTTGCTGATCAATTTGATTGGCTCGCTCTTTCGTTATATCAGCTTGCTGCAGTTGCGTAAAATGTCAAACCGCATTGTGAAGAAAATGCGGGACCAGCTTTTTGACCATATGCATCAATTGCCCGTTTCTTATTTTGATCAGATTCCTGCTGGGAAAGTAGTCGCGCGAATCACGAATGACACGGAAGTTTTGCGCTCCAATTTCTATGTGATCGTCATCAGTAATTTGATGAGCAATATCATTCAAATCATTGGGGCTTTCTTGGCACTCTTTTTCCTGAATCATACTCTAGGATTGGCTATGCTTATTCTGATTCCGATTCTGGGTATTTGGCAACATGTTTATACGAAGTATGCTTCCCGTTATAATATTGCCATGCGGGAATATATTTCTCAAATCAGTGGTCAGTTAAATGAATTTGTTCAAGGAATGGCAGTTATTCAGGCCTTTCAGAGAGAAGGCCAACTGCAGAAAGAATTCAATGAGACCGTCGAGAAATGGTTTCAGACAGGCCGAAAGTATCTGTTATTGGATTCGAGTATTGCCTGGGGATTGGGCAATCTTTTACGGAATTCAACGATCCTGATTCTGATCACGACATTATCGGCATTCTTCTTGGATGGCCGGCTCGCTATCTCCGCAGGTTTGCTTTATGCCTTTATTGATTATATCAATCGACTCTATGACCCAATTGAAGGTCTGGTCCAAACGATCACCAATGTTCAGCAATCGCTAGCTGCCGGCAAACGAGTCTTTGAGTTTGCTGATCAGCCAATTGAAAAACAGCAAGAAGCAGCCATCGCTATCAAGGAAGGAAATGTTTCTTTCAATCAAGTAACCTTTGGGTATGATCCAGAGCAAGCTGTTTTACATGAGATCGATTTTCAAGTATCTGCAGGTGAAACAGTCGCATTAGTAGGGCATACAGGATCTGGGAAATCCAGTATCTTGAACTTACTGTTCCGTTTTTATGACCCTCAAGCAGGGACTATCACGATCGATGATCAAGTGATCGAAGCATTTGACCGTCACAGCGTTCGTCGTTCGATGGCAATCGTGATGCAAGATCCCTATCTGTTTACAGGAACGATTGCCAGTAATATCGGTATGAATGATCCGTCAATCACAGAAGAGATGATCCTATCCGCATTAGAACAAGTTGGTGCCGGTTACCTGCTGACGCGTTATCCGAAAGGTATCCATCACCCCGTCGTAGAAAAAGGCAATGAGTTTTCCAGTGGCGAACGTCAATTGATCAGCTTTGCTCGTGCTTTGGTATTTGATCCAAAAATCTTGATTCTAGATGAAGCAACGAGTCACGTTGATACCGAAACGGAGTCGATCATTCAAAAAGCAATGACAGTCTTGCAAAAAGGACGGACCACTTTTATGATCGCTCACCGCTTATCAACGATTAAGCAAGCAGAGCAAATCCTAGTTTTAGATCAAGGTAGAATCGTTGAACGGGGCAATCATGCCAGTCTGGTACAAGCTGGGGGAATCTATCAGCAAATGTACCAAATGCAGTCAGAGCAACTCTGATTCATCAAGGATAAGACTCACTTTTTTAATAAGATAGAAGAAGCGTCAAGCCTAGGAATTTCCTTGTTTGCTTGACGCTTTTTTAGAACAGTCTTTACTAACCGCTAATCGGTCAATGGCTGGATGTCACTGAGTTTGGCTACGCCGTAGTTGCCCCCTTCTAAAAGTTCGACAGTCGCTGTATTACTCAGTAAGCGAATGATCTTGATCTTTTGTAAGGTAGGTTGTCCGATTACTTTCGCTAAATAGAATTTACTTGTACAAAGTTCTTCTTTTTTCATAAGCTTCACCTTCTTTTTTAGAGTTATACCATAGAAGTCCTTTTACAAGGAAGGCGTTTCACAAAACATTCAAACTTTTTTCGTAATTTGACAATAGCTGTCTTTATCCTATCCTCTTAATTCAAGACTTACCTACACAGAAAGAGGGGAAAGAGGAGAAAGAGGAAAAGGACAGCTAACGTTTGTAAAAAGAAAAAATCTGCCGTAGAATGAGAAAAAATAGGCGAAATGAGATGATTGTATGAAAGTTCTTTTAGTGGGACATACCGGAACATTAGGGAAAATTTTGCTGGCTGGTTTACAAGACAAATCTGTTGAGGTTATCACGGCGAGTCGAAGTGCAGGGGACTACCGCGTGGAGATTGCTGATCCGGAAAGTATTCGGACGCTGTTTGCAGAGATCGGTACTGTAGATGCTATTATTTCCGCAGCGGGTAGTACCGTCTTCAAACCTTTTGCGGAGTTGACACCGGAAGAAAATCAGCGCTCCATTGACAGCAAGCTGCAAGGCCAAGTCAATCTAGTGTTGATCGGACAGCATTATTTAACGGAGGGCGGCAGTATCACGTTGACCTCAGGCATCATTCAAGACGAGTTTATTCCGATGGGTACTTCTTCGGCGCTGGTGAATGGCGCAATCGGTGCTTTTGTTGCTTCAGCGGCGTTAGAAATTGGTCGTGGCATTCGTATCAATGCGGTCAGTCCGAATGCGTTGGCAGGCTCTTGGGAGACCTATGCTCCCTCATTCCAAGGATTTCTGCCTGTCGCGGATGAAAAAGTTTTTGCTGCCTATGAAAAATCAGTTTTTGGTATCATGACAGGACGGACCTTTACTGTTTATTAAAGCCGTCACTCGCGAAAAAAACGCCGTCAGAAGAAGCAAATTCTTCTGGCGGCGTTTTGGTTTACGAAACAGGTTGTGGGTGAATATCAGGCATCGTTTGGAGTAGATAGTTTCTTGCGAAAGTCACATCCGTGATCCAAGGCAAAACATCTGCCTTCGACAACAAAACAGGCATCCGATCATGAATTGGTGCAATCGTTGCATTGGGCTTGGTCGTCAGAATAATGGATTCATCTTCCGAACCGCTGGCAGTAGAATGGTTCCGATAGAAACCAGCAAGGTAGAGGGGCTCCGAGGAGTCAAAGAGAAACTTGTGCTTATCGCTATCCCACTCATAAAAGCCAGACATTGGAAAGGCACAGCGATTTTCCAGAAATGGCTTCTTGAAAGTACGTTTTTCTTCTACGGTTTCTGCTCGGGCATTGATTAAAAGTTGGCCTTTTTTGAAACCAGTAAAGCCCCAATGGGTTAGGATCGGTACGATTTGCTGCGAATCATCGGCAATCAGCGTGACGACTTGGTTGGAAGGGAAAACTTCATCAACAGCGATTTTTTTGTTTTGTTCTTTGGCTATCGTGACTAGTTCTTGATAATAATCAGACAGCTCCCCTGTCCTTGGATCAAATAAATATCTCCCACACATGGTGTTTCCTCCTTTTTAGCAATGCTGTGAATTCCGACTGGTCCACAGATTCAATTTATCAGCAAAAGAGATAGGCGTATAGCAAAATGCTTAGCCGCCATCCTATTTTGGTCGAACTGCTTTGCCTTGAGGTTCGTTTGAGATACCATCCATTCCACCGGCATGTCCACCAACGAGATTCGCCCGTGCAATCGCTCGTCCGCCTTCCAGTTTGCTGGCAGCATGAACGATCGAAGTAAATCCATATTTGGCGCGAATTTTATCGATCAGTAAATCAAGCTTTCGCTGTTTTAGTTGTTCTTCCGGATCTTGGAACAAATCGAGCTGAACGCTTTGGGTAAAAACCAGTCTCGAATAAGTGATCCCCACATGACGTACCACTTGTCCTGTGTAGTATTTGCGAAATAAGAACAGTGCGTGAGCAATCAATAGTTTGGTGTTATCTGTCGCAGGGATTTTCATTTGGTGGGCAAAGCCCTTCTGTGTCTCTCCAAAAGCTGTTCCAATATAGAGATGGATACATTGTGTTTGGCAGCCTTCACGACGGATTCGGGCGGCGACTTGTTCTGCCATTTCTTTGATAACTAATTCGATCTCGCTCTGCAAGTAATAATTTCGATTTAAGACTTGATTATTGCCATAACTTTTTTCCATTGTTTTTGGGGCCGGTTCCGCTAAAATCGTTCGATCGATCCCGTTGGCATGGTGGTATAATTGTTCCCCAATGATACCCATACGGCTGCGCAAAAAATCTGGATCGGCATGAGCCAATGCTTTGATCGATTCGATCCCTAACTGAGTCAATCGTTTTTGGGTTCGAGAACCAATCCCCCAAAAATCAGTCATCCGCGAAATTCCCCATACTTTACTTTCCACATCTTGATACGTCCATTCGGCAATGAAGGTGGGATTTTTCTTTGCTTCGGTATCGAGGGCCAATTTTGCAAGAAGAGGATTATCACCGATCCCGACAGTTACCCGCAGTCCGGTCGCTTTGAAGACATGGGCTTTGATTTTTTCTGCCATTTTGTGCCGCTTCTCGCTTCTAGAAAGAGAAGGATCAGGAAAAAATAAATGTAACGTTTGCGTCACATCCATCAGCGACTCATCAATTGAATAGAGTAAGAGGTCTTCGTCCGCCACATAGTTCCGATAAACGTTGTTGACTTTCAAATTTTCTTTGATATATAGATTCATGCGAGGAGAAACTTTATATAGATCCGGATGGTTGGGCAAGTTGTCAGCACGAGTGACATTGGTGATCCCCAGAACAGTTTTCGCCATTGGCGAAGCTGCTAAGACTAACCCGTTTCCTGTGTTATCTGAATGAGACATGACTACGAGCAGGGCGGTCAAAGGATCTAGCCCTCTCTGGACACATTCGACAGATGCATAGAAAGATTTTACATCAATGAACAAAATATCCCGTAACGGTTCTTCTTCATAATTAAATCTCCCCATCAAAAACGCCTCCCTAGTTGTATAATACAAACATATGTTCTCTTTTGTAAAGCGAACACACCTTAAAATTTTTGGTTTTTGTAAAATAATCGCGACAATTAAAAACAGCTGCAACAAAAAAAAGCCCTTGAGAAGGGCTTTAATGAGATAAAAGCAGAACAGAAGCTGGCGCTAATAGTCACGCGATGAGCTATCCTGTAATTTTTTCATTGCGGAAAAACAAGAGGGAATTTCCGTGACAAACTAAAATGAGTTTCGGCTAATGACGACAAACAATAGCTGGTTTTTTATTGTACTTTTCGTCAAACCTTCATTCTTTTTCGTTATAATAAAGGTATAGTGAATGAACGAACAAAAGGCTTAGATAAGCAATGCAAGCGATTACTGAATGTTGTCGCTATCTATTGGGATTCCTAGTGTAAAGGTCGTTCCATAGACGGTGCTTTTTACTTGTAAGATCCAATCGTTTTTCTTAGCAATCGATGAGACGATGAATAAGCCGAGACCAGTTCCATTGGACTCTGTCTTCGTTGTGAAAAAAGGCGTGAACATTTTACTTTCTATTTCTTTCGGGATCCCTGGACCATTATCTGTCACGGTAAGTTGTGCA
The DNA here is from genome assembly GCF_001544275.1 of Enterococcus gallinarum NBRC 100675. Classification (GTDB taxonomy): domain Bacteria; phylum Bacillota; class Bacilli; order Lactobacillales; family Enterococcaceae; genus Enterococcus_D; species Enterococcus_D gallinarum. Next base: position 50,258 of record NZ_BCQE01000014.1, read on the forward strand.
AAATGTTTGTCGCAATAAGCAAGTGAATGGTTTTGGAATGCTGTCAACTGCTTATCTGCTGCTGCACTAAGTCTGACTTGGATGTGCGGGTTTTCTGGCTGAGCCTGATAAGCATTGGTGATCAAATTGTATAAGATAACTTGTAAGTCACTGGCTTCAATGAGTGCAGTGCCCACAAAAGAAGCTTGATACGTCAATGTGACTTTCTTTGGTACGAGTACGCGCATGGTGTCAATGGCTTCTGATACCACTTCTTCGATCGAGAGGGATTCTTTCGTTTTGATCCCAGTCTTAGTAAAGCGCAATACATTAGTAGAAAGGTTTTGGCCTTTTTGCGCTGCTTGGTAGACTTCATTTAGATCAGCAACAAGCGCTTCGTTTGACTGGTATTCTTCAATCAACAGTTGCAGATTTCCGATCATCGGAGTAAGAAAATTATTCATGTCATGAACAATGGTAGTGGTTAGCAGACCTACTGTTTCCAATTGCGATTTTTGCATCATTGATTTTTCAAGGGCATGCTTTTCCTTCAAAAAATTTTGCCGTTCAACTAAACGCAGATTTTCGATATAGGTCCGGTTTTGGCGATTGTAATGACTAAAACTGACTGCTAAAAGAATGATGATTGCTAAGAGAATGGTCAGTAAGCCAAGTATGATCAGATTTTTTTGCAGTGCGAGTCCATTTCGTTCATAAAAGTCCGATGAACTGGCAACGATCCAGCGTGCATCCCCAACCGTAATCCATTCATAGGCTGAGATTTTTAAAACTTTTTTGGGGTCTTCTTCTGTCCACCAGTAAGAATTGTAGCTTAATGTTCCTTTTTCATTGGTCTTTTGGACATCTTCTAAATGAGCCAAATCGCTGTAGTCGAGGTCAGGATATTTCAGCTTTCGCCCATTGATGATGTCTAATCCGATTTGTTCGGTGGAAGGGTGCATGAGCACTTTCATTTCTTCATTTTTGACCATCGTATAGCCATTTTGGTTTTCTGTTGTGTCAATCTCTTGCTGATACAGCTCTTCAAGATTGATTGGCAGAACCAAGATAGATTGAAGCACATGATGCTTGTCATAGACCGGCCGATATAAATTGACATAAGACGTATTATCAGCAAAGTAAGCTTCGCCGTTTTGAAGAACCGAACCCTTTAAAGCTTTGAGATAAAGGGGATCTTGATCAAAAGCCGTGACTTTGACAGGTTCTTTAACAAATTGGTCTGCATGGATGTCTTTGCCAGAAAGGAGAGTGCCCGTTGGTGAAACAAGATATAATCCGGCGGCAGCCGAGGTCTTGAATAGGAGACTGTTGTCCAACTGAGTGTCTTCGATCAGTTCATGGTAATTTTTTTCATTAAAAATATTCGAAGCATAATCTTCCAGTGCTAAAGTATAAGATTTGATTTCCAATCGCAATATTTTGATTACAGAGTCATTGATTTTGGCTAGTTGATTCTCCCCCATTTTTAACGCATGTTTTTGTGTCTGCTGATAGCTGTTTGCTGTGATGACCATTCCTAATACAGTCAAAAAAAGGACGGTCATCATTCCTAGAACAAGCAATCTGCTTGAAGGCTTTTTCATAAAAAACGCTCCCTTTAATAATTTGATCCAAAGAACTAGGAGGAAAAAAAGTGAGAAACGAAAAAATTCTTGTCGTTGATGATGATCCAGCAATACGACGATTGATATGGAAATCACTCCAATCGACCGGAATCTTGATTTATCAAAGTGATTCAGTTGAAAAGACAGTCGATATCATGACACGGGTAAAATTTGATTTATTTTTATTGGACATTAGTTTAGAACATGAAAACGATGGGTACTATCTTGCTCAGATTATACGTGAAGAAGATCCACTTGTCCCGATCATTTTTCTCAGTGGCAAGAAAAATGAAGAAGACATCATTACTGGATTGGAAATGGGCGGAGATTATTATATTACCAAGCCATTTTTGCCTAACTTATTAAAAGCACAAGTAACAGTGACCCTTGATAGAGGTCAAGTTCTCAAAGAGCATCGTGCCCTTTCAAAAGAGAGCAAAATCATGATTGGGGATTTCTGCTTTGACAAGTCCCGCTACCAACTCTACAAAAAGGAAGAGCCAATCAAGCTCTCATCCAAGGAAACAAAATTGATGCAATTCTTTATAGAAAACCCGGATCAAGTTTTTTCGAAAGAACAAATCTATCAAAGCGTATGGAACGGCAGTGAGCTAGACGCAAATACGGTCATGGTTTTTATCAATCATTTAAGAAATAAGATTGAAGATGATCCAAAGCAAGCACGCTATATCAAGACAGTATGGGGATTAGGCTATACCTTTTTGCCCGATGGTGCTTAAAGGATCTCTTCTAGTTGAGCAAAATAAATACCTAATGCCAATAGATCAGCAGAACCTCCAGGACTTAAGTGGCGTTGAGTCAAAATCCTATCATAGCTTTGTAATTCATCAAGCAATTCTTCTTTTGAGAAGGTGGCTTGGTGAATTTTTTTGCTTTCTTCTTTCACTGTTTGCCAAGCGGATAAACCACCGCGATGCAATAAATTCCCATCTTCGATCTCACTCATCAAGAAAATCAGTCCCCGCAATAAACGTTCCTCCATTGGGAAATCAACAGTTGTTCGTAGAAAGGGGAGTAGTTTATGCGATAAACTAGGGTAGCCTGCTGCGGCTTCTCCTCGAATCCCGGTTATTCCATATTCCAGGTAAAGCTTTTCGCCATAAGTGAGCTGGGTCTTTTTCTCTAAGTCATTGAAATCTTCTGCGAGTAGGTGGTTTGTCATTTGCTGCGTGTAAGTCAAAATCCTCTCGCTATCTTCTTTTATTAAAGGCAATGTCTTTTCTTCTTGCAAGTACCAACCAGTCGCCCCTAAAATGACTGCAAAAGAAAAATTGGCTCCTTTATGCGTATTGATGGCATGTGTCGCACGCAGCATGGCTTTTTCTGCAGCTACTCCGATTTTTCTAAGCTTATCAAACAACTCCCTAGGGGTTCCTTTGTGTGTCAGCCCCGCATGTAGATACTGGTGAAAATACGGACGTAAGCTGATCGTGCTATCGATAAATGTAAATAAGTTCATGTCTTGGTGCGCACCGGTTGTCAAGGGATCCACAAGTCCAGGTTTAGGACTGAGACTGACTTCATAGAACAATGCTTTGATGGCATAGTCGGTAATCTGGTTCGAAAGGGACTCAGTCAATTTGTCTACGCTCCATTTCCGCCAAAATAAACTGCAAGGATCGATCAAGGTGTTCATGCGTGATCAGCGTGATTTGTTCGACATTTTTTGTTTTCATCCCGCGAAAAATCAACCAGTGTTCTTCCAATGCTTTATCTCTTCGTTTCGTCGAACGGATAGCGATGTCGCGAAAATAAACGAGATAGGCTTGTAGTTCTAGGACAATTGATTTTAAGCGAGGCATTTGACTTTTTTCGTAGATAAATGCGTTGAAATCAGAGAAATTTTTTAAAACCAGCTCTATTTCATCGGCCTCATTATATTGTTCCCCTTGTTCTAATAATGTTTGCAGTTCTTGGAAATCTGCTTCAGTCATTTGATTCATGGCTTTGATCGTTGCTAGGGTATCTAATGATTTACGGATATCATAAATTTCGTAGGCATCTTTGATGCGAATACCTTTGACGACGATTCCCGCTTTAGGAATATGTTCGACAAGTTTTTCATTCACTAATTGCTTCATAGCTAGGCGAATAGGAGTTCGACTAATATTCAATTCTTCAGCAAAGACTTTCTCGTTGATTCGAGTACCTGCTGGAATATCACCAAGGATGATGGTTTTTCGAAACGCTTCATAAATCAGAACGTTTAATGTTTTGTTTTGTGTTAAATCAAGATTTTTTTTTACGGCTTCAACTATATTACTCATTTATTTTCCTCATTTCTCATGATACCTCTGAAAATAAAACATGCTAGTAAATTTTTTTCAAGATTTTCTTTGATTTCCTCATGTATTACTAATAAAAATAGGGACGAGACCGCAATGACGACCCGTCCCAATCAATCCTGAATATTATTGTGGAATGTAAAGCGGCATATGACCTAATAACACAATGGTAACGATAAAGATGACAAAGATCCCCAATGCATATTTTGCTGATTCTTTTTGCCATTGACCCATATCCAATCCAGTCAAACGTAACAGCAAGTAGATAAAGGCAACCAATGGGCTTAACAAGTGGAACGCCTGTCCCATCAATGAAGCAAGAGCCATCTGCATATTGGTAAAGCCATAAGCACGTCCTGCTTCTGCCAATACAGGTAACACACCAAAATAGAAACCATCATTTGAGATGAAGAAGGTACCTGGCGCAGAAATAAGGGCGATGACTAGCCCCCAGAAGCCGGCTAATTCTTTCGGAATAATGTGAGTAAAGCTGTTAGCCAATGCTTCTGCCATACCTGAACCTTGGAACAATCCCATAAATACGCCAGCTGCAAAGACTAAGATAACGACTTGAACAGCATCTCCGCCATTGGCTCCAATTCGTGAAGATTGGTCTTTTAAAACAGGGTAGTTGACCATTAAAGCAATACATGTTCCAACTAAGAACAACAAAAGTGGTGGCAGTGCAATCGAGTCAATGAATGAGCTAGCTACGAGCCATGCAATCAATCCAATCGTCAAGATACCATTGAAAAGAAAGTTTTTTGGCCGGCGAATCTGTAGTGTTTCAGGGTCTGTTACCGTTGTCATTTCTTCGATTTCATCTGCAGTCAATTCAGTGATTCCTAAGCGTGCCCGTTCCTGTTTCCCCATTCTGCGAGCAACAAAGAAGATGACATAAAGAACTGAGATGATCATTCCTGGTGCCAGATAAGTAAGGATATCGGCATCAACTTCTAAAACGGCCATCGCACGAGCAGTAGGTCCTCCCCAAGGGAGCAAGTTCATGATGGTGTTTTGCAAGATCACCAGTACCCCGAGGTTCATCATTTTCATGTTTAATTTTTTATAAATCGGAATAAAGGCTGAACAGCAGATCAGGGTAGTGGTCGTTCCATCCCCATTTAGAGAAACGGTGGCCGCAACGACAGCAGTTGCCATCAAAACTTTCATCGGATCGCCTTTTGCGAAATAGATCATTTTTTTGGTAATCGGATCAAATAATCCAGCGTCCAGCATGATCGAGAAGTATAGTATCGCAAACAGCAACATAATCCCCGTATTAGAAGTTGTTTTGATTCCTTCTAGAACAAAATCCCCGATGTTTCCCTCTTTGGATACTCCTGACACCATTGCAACTAAGGTAAAAATCAAAGGAATGACTACCAAAGAAGTGAATGGAGACATTTTCTTTTTCATGATTACAAACATAAAGACAATAATCATGGCATAAGATAAAACCGTCAATAACATATTTTTCTTCCTTTCTACAACTGATTTAATAATTTCTGTTTTTGTAAACGGTGCCAATTCATTCCAATAAAAAACAAAGCTTCATGCCTTTGGGGGAGAAAGACACGTATTGGAAACAAGTAGCTTTTCCGTTTGACGACTATAGAATAAGCAATATTCATTTGATAAGATAGATTGAATTCTGAAAAAGAACAGGAAAAAAACAATTTGGTATAGGTGTTCTTAAAAGAGGCTTAACAAGATATTAATAAAATCTTAACGACTGGTAAACGTTGATTTAACAATGTTTATCAGCCTTTTTGTTATAAGGCGAAGAAATAGGAACAGAAAAAAAACAATAATCTTTGATTTAGAACTACCGAATTGGTCCATTATCAATATAATGTGGTTGAGAACGAAAAAAATGAAAGGAGTAACTTCATGGGATTATTCGCCCGACTGTTCAAAAAAAGTGAACCACATCAAGAAATAACAAAAATATCTTCTGAAACCCTCGATGATAATGAATCTGGAATGAAATGGAAAGCGGTTCCTGCATATATCGAAGCTAGTGCAGAAGAATATCAACTTGTTAGTTTGATCGCCACAGCCATTGCGGCAGGTGATCAACCTAAGAGCCAATTTGTGGTCAAGAAAGTAATGCAGCGCAATCCGGAGGCGAAACTTGTTTCCATCATCGCGTCAAGTCTAGCTGCTGGATTAAATGAAAAGAGTCAGTTTGTTATTCGAAGAATCAATAAAAATTAGCATTTTGGAGGAAAAACAATGTTACGTAAATTTAAAATTTCGATTGATGGCAAAGAATATCTAGTAGAGATGGAAGAAATTGGTGGTACACCACAACCTGTGCTACCAGTTCAACCTGTAGTTGAAACACCAGCTCCACAAACCGCAACACCAGCCGCAGCCGAGGCACCATCTGTTTCTGAGGCACCCATTGCTGCAGGCGCAGATGCCATGTCTTCTCCAATGCCGGGAACGATTTTGAGAATCTTAGTGAATGTTGGAGATACTGTGGAGGAAAATCAGCCATTGATGATATTAGAAGCCATGAAAATGGAAAATGAGATTGTTGCCGGAAAAGCGGGAACAGTAGCTGGTATTCATGTGAATCAAGGAGAGATGGTCAATCCTGGTGACCCATTGATTACGATTCATTAATAGGGATGAATCAATAAAAAATTTAATGAATAGAGGAAGTGACGTTAGTGGAAACTCTGATTGAAGGCTTTTTAGGGATGGGACAAGAACCCGGACGGATTGTCATGATGGTAGTCGGTGGCATCCTGATGTATTTAGGAATCAAAAAAGAATATGAACCAACGCTGCTAGTTCCGATGGGACTAGGAACGATTTTAGTAAATTTCCCGAACTCTGGTGTTTTGAGTGCTGGCGGGGAACCTGGTCCTTTTCAAGTATTGTTTGATATGGGGATCTCAACCGAGTTATTTCCATTGCTTTTGTTTATCGGAATTGGTGCCATGATCGACTTCGGTCCGCTGCTCCAAAATCCTTTTCTTCTTTTATTTGGGGCTGCAGCCCAATTTGGTATTTTCTTTACGATCATCGTCGCTGTCTTATTAGGATTTGATTTAAATGATGCAGCTTCCATTGGAATCATTGGAGCCGCCGATGGTCCAACATCGATCTTTGTAGCCAACACTTTGAATTCCAAATATATGGGAGCAATCATGGTTGCTGCTTATTCTTATATGGCTTTGGTGCCGATCATTCAGCCGGTTGCGATCAAGGCGGTCACAACGAAAAAAGAGCGTTCGATTCGTATGAATTATCGCGCTGGCGAAGTCTCACAAACAGCAAAAATTCTTTTTCCGATCGTTATCTCTGTCGTTGCCGGGCTCATTGCCCCTGTATCTCTGCCATTAGTTGGTTTCTTGATGTTCGGAAATCTCTTGAGAGAATGCGGCGTATTAGACCGACTTTCTATCACAGCTCAAAATGAGTTGGTAAACATCATTAGTATTTTGTTGGGGCTCTCTATCTCAGTAAAAATGCAGTATGAAGAATTTTTGCAAGTCGATACATTGATGGTGATCGCTTTAGGTCTTGTTGCCTTCATCATGGACTCTGTAGGTGGTGTCTTGTTTGCAAAAGTGCTGAACCTGTTCAGAAAAGAGAAAATCAATCCAATGATTGGAGCCGCGGGAATTTCTGCATTTCCTATGTCAAGTCGAGTGATCCAAAAAATGGCAACGGATGAAGACCCACAAAACTTTATTTTGATGCATGCAGCCGGTGCCAATGTTTCTGGTCAGATTGCTTCAGTTATTGCAGGTGGTTTATTGCTTGCCTTACTAACCTAAGAAAGGAGAGATTCGATGTCAGCAGATTTAATGAAATCACTGGAATTATTAGTGCTAGGATGGGGCGGCGTCTTCGTGGTTATCTTGATTATCTATCTTGCTTCGATGCTGCTCAGCAAACTTTTTCCAATAAAAAAATAAAAAGATAAAGAAGAGACGTTTATGTATTCATTAAAACGGCTATGGCTAAGAGATCAAGGAGTCTATAAACAGTGGGCTTCCTTGATGGATCGAGCCGGTCTGAATAAAGAGGAAGAACTTGATTACACAGTGGGAATCTACGATAACGATTTACTGGTTGCTACTGGATCCTATTATCACAACATATTGAAATGCTTGGTTGTTTGCAAAGCCTTTCAATCAGAAAATCTACTGACGGAAATCATTCAGCATCTGGTTGATCGCTTGGCAGAAGAAGGAGAACAGCATTATTTCTTGTATTCAAAACCTAGCAATGAATTGATCTTTCGCTCACTAGGGTTTCAGAAAATCATCGCAACCTCAGAAATTCTTTTTATGGAACGAGGATTGCCAAATTTTGCGAGCTATCTTTCTACGCTGGCTAAAGGGAAAAAAATGGGGATCGGAAGCGGCATAGTGATGAATGCCAATCCCTTTACCAAAGGACATCAGTATCTTGTCGAGACAGCTGCGCAACAGAGTCAGCAAGTTTATGTCTTTGTGTTATCCGAAGATCGTTCAGAGTTTTCGACTGCAGACCGGATGGAAATGGTAAAACGTGGAGTCGCACACTTGTCCAATGTAACGGTTTTTCCCACCAATGATTACCTTGTATCTTCCGCAACGTTTCCTTCCTATTTTCTGAAAGACAGTGCCATAGAAACAGTAGCGAAGATCCAGGCAAAGGTTGATGCGCAACTGTTTAAAGAGAAGATAGCACCTGTATTAGACATTCGGACACGGTTTGTCGGAGAAGAACCCTATTCAAAGGTGACCGATACGTATAATCATGCGATGCAGGAAATGTTTGGCGACTCATTAGAATTGGTTATTTTACCTAGATTGAGTATCGATGGTGAGATCATAAGTGCTACTAAAGTTAGAGAAGCCTTGAAAAATCAGGATGACCGCCGTTTGAGACAATTTTTGCCATCAACGACATATCATTATTTAAAAAACGAGAGGTGAAACCCTATGGAAATTACACAAATCGCAGTGGCCGGTACAGTAGAGTCGAGCGACATTTTGATTACTGTCGAGCCGACTGAAACAGACGAGATCCAAATTTCTTTGGAAAGCAGTGTAGAGAAACAATTTGGTCAACAAATCAAAAAGGTGATCGAAGAGACCATCAAAAATTTAGGGATCAAGTCTATTCGAGTAGCTGCCGTTGATAAAGGCGCTTTGGATTGTACGATTCAAGCTCGAACCATTACCGCGATTCATCGGGCAGCAAAAAAAGACGAATATGATTGGAAGGAGATTGATTCATGGAACGCTTAAGAAGAACCATGATGTTTGTTCCAGGTGCAAATGCAGCAATGCTAAGGGACGCACCCTTATATGGTGCAGACTCAATTATGTTTGATTTAGAAGATGCCGTTTCTCTTAAAGAAAAAGACTCCGCGCGTACATTGGTGCACTTTGCATTGAAAACATTTGATTACAGCAATGTAGAAACAGTCGTACGGATCAATAGTTTGGAGGCAGGTGGCGCCCAAGATGTCGAAGCAATGGTTTTGGCTGGCGTTGAGGTTATTCGCTTACCAAAAACAGAGACAGCACAAGATATTTTAGATGTGGATGCGGTCATTGCATCTGTTGAAAAAGACAATCAGATTCCAGTGGGCACAACAAAAATGATGGCAGCCATTGAATCTGCAGAAGGGGTATTGAACGCACGGGAAATTGCCAAAGCGTCAGAGCGACTGATCGGAATTGCTTTAGGAGCAGAAGATTATGTCACAAATATGAAAACCAAGCGCTATCCGGATGGGCAGGAATTATCCTTTGCCCGCAACATGATTCTGCATGCAGCCAGAGCTGCAGGAATCGCGGCTATCGATACCGTCTATTCGGACGTGGACAATGTAACAGGATTCCAAAATGAAGTGCAACAAATCAAGCAACTAGGATTTGATGGGAAGTCCGTGATCAATCCACGACAAATCCCATTGGTAAATGCGATTTATACACCGACTGACAAAGAAATCCAGAATGCCAAAGAAGTCATCTGGGGCATTCGTGAGGCGGAAGCAAAAGGCTCCGGAGTTATTTCAGTCAATGGAAAAATGGTGGACAAGCCCATCGTTGAACGGGCACAGCGAGTGATTGCATTGGCTAAGGCCGCGAAGTTGATTACGGAGGAGGAGATTTAGGCATGGTCATGAACAAAGTAGGCAAAGATATTCCACAAGTATATGCGGATCAATACGGTGTGTTCGAAGGAGAATTGGTGCATATCGATACGTATCAAGAAGCGAGTCGTACCGTTACTCCCGTTCGCCCAAGAGATACCAAACTTCTTGGTAGTATTCGTGAAGCCATCGAAAAGACAGGGCTGAAAGATGGCATGACGATTTCCTTCCACCATCATTTTCGTGAAGGGGATTATGTCATGAATATGGTCTTGGAAGAAATCGCTAATATGGGTATCAAAAATATTTCGATTGCCCCGAGCTCCATCGCAAACGTCCATGCACCATTGATTGACCATATCAAAAATGGCGTTGTCACCAATATTACTTCCAGCGGATTGAGAGACAATGTAGGGGCGGCGATTTCAGCAGGAATCATGGAAAATCCTGTTGTGATCCGTTCACATGGCGGTCGTGCTCGGGCCATTGCCGCTGGTGATGTGCATATCGACGTGGCTTTTTTAGGCGCACCAAGTGCAGATGCTTATGGTAATGCCAATGGGACAGTAGGAAAAGCCACCTGTGGGTCATTAGGGTACGCAATGATCGATGCAAAATATGCAGATAAAGTCGTGATCATCACAGATACGCTGGTACCATTTCCGAATACACCAATCAGTATTCCGCAAACCGATGTGGATTATGTGGTTGAAGTGGAAGCAATCGGTGACCCACAAGGGATTGCCAAAGGGGCAACTCGCTTTACCAAAAATCCGAAAGAACTATTGATCGCAGAATACGCAGCAAAAGTGATCACAAATTCTCCTTACTATAAAGAGGGTTTCTCCTTTCAAACAGGTACCGGTGGTGCTGCATTAGCTGTTTCCCGCTTTTTGCGCGAAGCGATGCTGAAAGACGGAATAAAAGCGAGCTTTGCATTAGGCGGGATTACCAATGCAATGGTGGAACTATTGGAGGAAGGATTGGTTGAAAAAATTATTGATGTACAAGATTTCGATCATTCTTCAGCCCTTTCATTAGGAAGCAATGCCGGACACTATGAAATCGATGCCGAGATGTATGCTTCGCCGTTAAGTAAAGGCTCGGTGATCAACCAATTAGACACCGCCATTTTGTCTGCATTGGAAATCGATACAGACTACAATGTGAACGTAATGACAGGATCTGATGGTGTGATTCGCGGCGCATCAGGCGGGCACTCTGATACGAGTATGGCATGCAAAATGAGTCTCGTTATTTCCCCATTAGTGCGAGGCAGAATTCCAACGATCGTTGACAAAGTAAATACGGTGGTCACTCCAGGAACAAGTATCGATGTGATCGTGACAGAAGTAGGGATTGCCATCAATCCAGCACGTCAAGATTTGATTGAACAGTTTAAAACATTAGATGTGCCTCAGTATACGATCGAAGAGTTAAAAGAGAAAGCTTACCAGATTGTTGGAACGCCTGAAGCCATTCACTATGGCGATAAAGTAGTGGCATTGATTGAATACCGCGATGGCACCCTCATTGATGTTGTGAGAAATGTGTAGCTTGTTATTTGAGGGACCGGAAGTTTCATTAGCAGAAGTATTGGCGGCGAGAGAACAGCGTGCAAAACGGCAAAAAGAGTTACTGGAGTCGGCGCCCCAATACACACTGCTGTCGGCCACCATGAATATTCCCGGACCTGTCAAAACATCAGCTGGATTAGAAGTCGTTTTTAAAAGTTTGATGGATGAAGTCGAATTAGCTGTGGCCGATGTTTTTTCTTTCCTTCATCTTTATCGAAATGAAAAAACTGGTTATGAATATTTTCTTTTACTTCCTTTAAAAAAAGAAGAATTAAAGAAAAGGATGGTGAAACTTGAAGAAAGCCATCCTTATGGGCGATTAGCCGATCTTGATGTGCTCTGGCTAGAAGCGGGTGAAGTGCAGTCGATCAGTCGCGAAGCGTTAGACTACCCCAAACGCCGCTGTTTTGTTTGTGACAAGGAAGCAAAACTATGTGGACGATCAAGAAGGCATTCTGTCGAAACAATACAGCAAAAAATAAATGAACTCGTTTCAAAAGGAAGGATGCAAGCAGATGACTAAGAAAATTCAATTCATGGAAACAGTCTTACGTGACGGCCAACAAAGCTTGATTGCTACCAGAATGCCGACGTCAGATATGTTGCCCATCATCAAAACATTGGATGAAGTAGGCTACCATTCATTAGAAATGTGGGGCGGAGCAACCTTTGATTCATGTATTCGTTTCTTAAATGAAGATCCTTGGGAACGTCTACGGCAGATTCGCCGCGAAGTGAAGAACACCAAATTGCAGATGCTTCTTCGGGGGCAAAACTTACTGGGATACAAAAATTATGCGGATGATGTGGTGCGAAAATTTGTTGAGACGTCGATCAAAAACGGCATCGATATTATTCGTGTATTTGATGCGTTGAACGATACCCGAAATTTGGCGACTTCTATCACAACAGCTAAAGAAGCTGGCGGTCATTGTCAAACAGCGATCTCTTATACAACCAGCGAAGTGCATACCGTTGCATATTTTGTGCACTTAGCAAAAGAAATGGCGGATCTTGGAGCTGATTCGATTTGTATCAAAGATATGGCTGGTGTGCTGACCCCTCAGATCGGATTTGAATTGGTCAGTCGAATCAAAGATGCTGTGGATCTGCCATTAGAGGTCCACACCCACGCCACCAGTGGTATTTCAGAAATGACTTATTTGAAAGTTGCAGAAGCTGGAGCAGATATAATTGATACAGCAATTTCTTCATTTGCAGGGGGAACGAGTCAGCCAGCAACAGAATCTGTGGCGATTGCCTTGGAAGAACTAGGATTTGAGACAAACCTGGACAAAAAGAAATTGGCTGAAGTTGCTGATTATTTCAATCCAATCCGTGATCGGTTCCGAGAGGAAGGGATCTTGAATCCGAAAGTCAAAGATACAGAACCAAAAACATTGATTTATCAAGTGCCTGGTGGGATGTTATCCAACTTATTGAGCCAGTTGACAGAACAAGGTCTGCAGGACAAGTACGAAGAAGTATTGGCCGAAGTGCCAAAAGTGCGTGCCGATCTTGGATTTCCTCCTTTAGTTACCCCTTTGTCTCAAATGGTTGGCACACAGGCGTTGATGAATGTGATTTCTGGTGAACGCTACAAATTAGTCCCAACGGAGATCAAGGATTACGTTCGTGGTCTTTACGGTCGTCCTCCGGCACCGATCAAAACAGAGATCCAAGAAAAAATCATTGGAACAGAAGCGATGATCACCGAACGTCCAGCAGATTTGATTCCGCCGCAGCTCCCTGCATTCGAGCAAGAAATCAATGAATATGCCAAAACGGAAGAAGATGTGCTGATGTATGCACTTTTCCCAGCTCAAGCAAAAGATTTCTTGGGAAGACGAGAAGATCCGTTTTATGATGTGGCAATCCAGACAGTCGACGTAACTATCGCGATCCCATAAAAAGAAAATGACTGAAACGTTTCTGAACGAGAAAACACTTTGTTTCAACTCAGACGTTTCAGTCATTTTTTTATGGCTAATAGAAGTAAAAAGGGGAAAAAATGACCATTCAACAATTGATCGCAGCAGTGTATTTTTATTTTTGGCAAGCGAGAAATAAAAACAAATAGAAAAAAGGATTTGCTAGAGAATATTTTTTAACAAAACAAAAAGAGTGGTCAACAATCAATGGTCGACGACTCTTTTTCAATAGTTTAGGTTATCCAATTTTTTTAACTCTCCCGCCAATTTTATTTGCGAAGCGTTCGGCATCTTCTTTGCATGTATAAGTCAAAGCAATTGATTTATCTCGAGTTCTTTTTCCTTGTGCTGTCAGATAACCATGAAATATCTTGATAGCATACACTGCACTATCCACCTCCTCTACCTTTAAAGAATAACAAAAATACCGCTTACAATCAAGGGTTCTTTAACAAAAAATAACAAATTTAACAGATTTTCGATCTATTTTCGTCAATTTACCTTTTTTTGCATAACAGACTCCCTTTTTCTCGTATAAATCATGAAAGCAGGTGCCTGCTAAAAGCCTGGAGTCGGTTATAATTCCTTCACAGAGCGTATAATAAGTGAAGGAACATATACGAAAGATGTGAACAGTTATTTTAGTAATAAGACCACTGAACAATCAGGAGGAGAAAAGGGATGAAGGACTTTCAACTAAAATTTATGACCAACAAAGAAACTGTGAGATGGCTGAAGATCTTGCACGCTTTCGAGCGAACGCCGACTCGTTCAGTCAAAGAATTAGCCCAGATCACAAAAAGCACTTCTCGGACAATCATTGCCGATATCACCGGCATTCGGCAATATTTTCGGCAATCGATCCTAATTGAAAACACAACAGCAGGTTATTTTTTCAAAGAAACGATCCGTGAGGAATACCAAAAAGAAAAACGAGCTCTGCTTAAAAATGAACCACTCTTTCACATTATGGAAGGGATTTTTCAAAAGCAGATCAAAGATATAGGCGAGTGGGCAGACCAACTTCATTTCTCAGAAAGCAGTTTACTGCGCTATTTTAAAATGGTGGAAAATGAATTAGTGCGTTACCAACTGACACTGTCCTCAAAGAAAGTAGACTTCATTGGAAAAGAAGTCGATATACGCAGTTTCTTTCATGACTTTTATTATGAATCAGAAATCACACCCCATACGGTCTTACCATCGATCGCGATTCACGAGATTGCCTTTGCCTTACAAAGAAAGCATTTCTTCAGCAGCTATCCAAATATTTCCTTGGGGGATTTTAGTTATACGCTTATGATCACTTTAGAACGTGAGGGGAACTTGGTTATTGAGTCAGAGATGATCCAATCCCTAAAAGAGAAAGAGGCCTTCCAGCGCTTCTCAGTCATCAATGATGTGATCGAGGAATTCGCTGGCAAACGTTTATCAGTAGAAGAACTATTGTATCTTTATGTGATGATTTTGTGTCGGCGCTCCTTGACAGATCTTGATGGGGAAAACCAGTTTGTGCGTGAACTTCAACCTCATGAAGCGATTACCGATAGCGCCAAACAGTTTTTAGTTGCTTTTGGTCAACAAAGCAATGATCGGGAACGGGATCTTGTTTTTGTCCGCTCCTTTTTTACCATGTTGTATCTAAAAGAGCAATTATCACCGGTTACGAATCGGAACATACACGACGTTCATGAAGTCGTTCAAAGAAAATTTTTTCATATGTATACGGATTTTTTGGCTTTTTTTTCTGAGCATCATCAACGAGTGACAGGCGGCAAGACGCCGGTGACAGAAATCACCGTGATGGCCGTGCTTTTTATGGACTCTTTACAGGAAATCCATTGGGGGACACCCAAGAATATTGCTTTTTTATTGGAAGGAAACAGTCTTGTTTGTCAAAATATTCAAGCAGCCGCAATCAAATATCTTGGTCGGTTTCAACACCTGTTCTTCCCTAATGCATTAGAAATGAACTTAGATTATTTGGAACAAAATCATATTGATCTGGTAGTGACAAATTATAGTGAATATGTCAGTGAACAACTGATTGGAAGACGGTATTTACTTTTTCATTCGATTCCAGACGCAGAGGATTGGAATCGGTTATTGCGAGAGATTAATCCTCGTATTATCAAAGAATTTTCATTAAGAAATGGTCAATAACACTTATTTTCTCGCAACTAAGCAAAACAGTATTAACAGAAGCAAATAAGTGAGTCGTATTTAGAGACACATCCAATCAAAAATACGATACAAATCTGGTAATGAGGTTCTGCTTGGATAGCAACAGACCAAAGTATGTCACTACAGAATAAAATACTTATTGTTTAGAAGAGCGTATTTGTTTATGAATAGGCTCTTTGTTTGATTTAGCAATAAAGTGAGAGGAGTATTCTGCTTGAAAATCGATTTGCTGTTACCTATTTTTTTGCTATTTTTCATTGGCAGCTGTCTTAGTTCTTTTTTGATGGTCGTTGTCTATCGTTTGCCTCGTCAGGAATCACTAGGAGGTCGTTCTCATTGCGAAAACTGCGGACAGATACTTGCCCCATGGCATCTGATCCCGATTTGGTCATTTTTTCTATTAAGGGGAAAGTGTAGGACTTGTTCCGTACCTATTAGTCGCAACTATCCAATAAGTGAAATCATTGGAGGAGTCCTGTTAGTCATTTTGTATATTCTTTGAGGGATTGAGAAATAGAGGAGATGAAAGGAATAAATGAGGGAGTGAAAGCATTCAATAAGAACAATCGAATCAAAAAAATCGCAGCGATCAGTAATAAAGAGTAAACATATCTTGGCATGGAAGCAGCCAAATGGAAGCCGCTAATTGGAAAGTAACTTTGGGGTCATTAGGTGTTTTGTGACAAAAACACCCGAATAACAAGGTTGACTAGCGCAAAGTCAGCCGGGGACTTCGATGAGATCCAGCGGACTAGAGGAGCAGATCAACCATTATTCGGGTATTCAAGGGATATTGCATGTAATGGGCTAAAAATTTTGTTGCGAAGTTTAGTCTTTTTGATAGACAAATGCACCGTTAAAAATGGTTGCAGTGACTTCTACCTCAAGTAGCTCTTTTTCAGAAAGGGGAAGAATGTTTTTTGAAAGAATACAAAGATCAGCCAACTGCCCGACTTTGATCAAACCAATGTCTTGTCGACTGAGTGCCCGAGCTGCATCAGCGGTATGAGCAACCAGAGCATCCGCCACATTCATCACTTCAGAGGGCATCAATCCTTCTACTGGAGAGCCGTTTTTTTCTTTTCTAGCCACTGCATAATAGATCGAATCCAATGGAGACACATCGATCACTACTGGGCTGTCGGTTCCAAATGCTACTACAGCATCGTGGGCCAAAAAGGATTGAAAAGGAAACATTTGACTAGCACGTTGCGGACCTACTTCTTCATCTAACGTTTCATAGCCGACTAATAAATGACTAGGTTGAACAGAAAGAACTAAATTGTCTTGTGCCACTAAAGAAAGATCTGCAGGATCCATGACTTCCAAATGCTCCAGTGTATTATTTTTACCGGCAGAGAGAGGGGAGCGCGCATGACTTTCATTAAAAAAAGACAACGCTTGATGGATCGCTTGGTCACCGATCGTATGGATGCGCATCGGCCAATCTTGCTGGTTTGCCAAGAAAATCAACTGGCGCATTTTTTCGATGGCAATCAGCGGCATACCAATATCACCAGTAAAGTAAGGCGTTTCGTACTCCGATTTCAACAAAGCAGTATGGGTACTCGTTACACCATCAAAGAACTGTTTCACACCGCCCATTTGGACTTTCTCAGATCGATAGTTTTGATAGATATCAGTTAAATGCTCTATCTCCGTACGCATCGCAGGGTAAAAAACCGCCCGTAAAGTCGCTTTTTCGGCAACTTTTTGGTAAAGCTCTGGATAAATCAAGTCGTCCCAGCTTTCGCCAGTCAGGGCAACATCGCCGATTGTGGTAATGCCATAACGATTGAGCTGCTTCATGTAAGAAAGGTACGTTGAGTGACTGTTGGCTTGAAAAGATTGCAGCACCTCCGCCAAGTAATTAATAGCAACTGCCTCAAGAAAACAACCCGTCAATTCGCCATCTTCCATCAATGCTTCTCCACTGATTCCGGTAGGAACTGAATCGGTTGTGATTTCTAAGGTTTCCATTCCCTTACTGTTTAACCAAATGCTGTGGGCGTCTCCTGAGATCAGCATGACGGGTACCTCATCACAATAGTGATCAATCGTTGCTTTTGTGGGATAGACTTGTTGTCCAAAGTCACTGCTGAACCAACCAATCCCAATTTTCCAGCCATGGGTCACAGGAATTTGCGGTACTTGCTGGGCAACTGCTTCTTCAGTTGTTCCAGTAACATGAGTTAAATGCCCTGCATGAAGCAAAGCGGAAAGATAAAAGTGAATATGGGCATCGATAAAGCCAGGGATGATCATTTGGTCATGACAATCAATGATCGTTGTTTCAGCAGGTAAGTTGGTCGGTGTGGCATCCAAAGGACCCACATCCTTGATCCTAGTTCCTTCAATCAAAATAAAACCAGCAAAGGTCGTTTTTCTTTCTGTATCAAAAATGTAGGAAGACTTCAATAATATATGCATTTTATAATCCCAACTTCCATTCGAGAAAAAGATCGTTGTACTGTTCAACGGCATTTTTTCCTAAGTATTCGTAGTGTTCCATCTGTTGCATTGCTTCCGGCTCTGGATAGAAAGCTTTATTGGAGGTCAATTCAGTCGGTAGCAGTTGCTTCGCGGTCTCACTCGGTGTCGCATAACCGACATACTCAGCGTTTTGAGCGGCGTTTTCAGGACGCAGCATGAAATTGATAAACGCATAAGCTCCTTCAAGATTGCCGACTGTTTTTGGAATCGCAAAGTTATCTGTCCAGATAGCCCCACCATCATCAGGGACGACATAGGTTATAGCAGGATTCTCAGACATGACATACGCTGCATCTCCTGAATAGCCAATGCCGATCGGTGCATCGTTGTTGATCATCAATGTCTTGATCTCATCAGTGAGGACTGCTTTGACATTGGGGCGTAATCCTTCCAATTTCTTGACGGCTTGTTGAAGGTTTGCTGTATCTAGCTCATTTTGAGAAAGATCTAAAGTCTGCAAAGCCATTCCTAACGTTTCTCTTGCACCATCAACAACTAGAATATCGTTGGCAAATTCCGGGCGCCATAAATCTGCCCAGCCATGAATGGTGGCAGGATCGATTTGGTCACTATTAACCATGATTCCAATAGTTCCCCAAAAATAAGGAATAGAGTAATGATTGTTTTTGTCAAAGCGCTGATCCATCAGAAAATCAGAAAGATCTTCACTGCCGACGAGTTTATCATGTTCTAAAGGAATCAGCAGCTGTTCCTCAATCATTTTAGGAATCATCGATTCACTGGGGAAAATCAAATCGTACCTGGTACCGCCTTGTTTGACCTTTGTTTCCATTGCTTCATTCGAATCAAATGTATTATAAATCACTGAATAGCCACTTTCAGTTTCGAATTTTTTTATCAGATCGGGGTCAATATATTCTCCCCAATTATAAATAATAACCGTGTTAGCATCGTTTGCTGATGCACTTCCTGTTTCATTGGACAGTACAGATTTGCCAACAAAAAGAATACCTAGGATCGCAATGATCCCGCCAAAAAAAACGTGCAATCTTTTCAATTCATCAATTCCTTCTTTCTTATCACATTCTTATTCCTGTAGAATAAATGAAACCTTTTAAAAAGGCAATAAAAAGTTAATCAGTGAAAAAACTGCTTTTTCTGATAGAAATGGGAAAGTCGAATCATTTGTAAAATCAGGGATCATTGCCTAAGCTATGAAAGAGACCTTTCGTTTCTTTAGAAAAATGACGGAAGCTCATTTACATAATCTCAAGGAGTGATTTGCATGGAAACACGAGCAGTTGTTATTAATGAATATGGTGGTAAAGAAAAACTAGCAGAAGCGAAAGTTTCACTACCTGAACTTGGTGCGGATCAAGTGTTGGTGAAAGTTGCAGCAACTTCGATCAACCCAATTGACTGGAAATTACGCGAAGGATACTTGAAGCAAATGTTTCCTTGGCCATTTCCGATTATTCTGGGATGGGATGTTGCTGGAGAAATCGTTGAAGTTGGTCAGAAAGTTAAAGACTATCACGTTGGCGATCGGGTTTTCGCTCGTCCGGAGACGACACGATTTGGGACCTATGCGGATTATACGATCGTGGATACCAACTTATTGGCACCTCTGCCAGAATCTATTGCCTTCACTGAAGCTGCAGCTGTGCCTCTAGCAGGATTGACTGCATTACAAGCTCTATTTGATCATGGCTCGTTAAAAGCTGGCGAAAAAGTGTTGATTCATGCCGGAGCTGGCGGAGTTGGGACCTACGCCATTCAACTTGCGAAAAATGCCGGCGCCTATGTCATCACGACGGCAAGTCCTCGCAATCATGAACTTGTTAAAAAATTAGGTGCAGATGAAGTGATCGACTACCATACAACGGATTTCGAAGAAGTTCTTTCTGACATTGATTTAGTTTTTGATACAATGGGTGGCGAGATCCAAAAGAAAAGCTTCTCCGTTCTAAAAGAGCATGGCCGCTTAATTTCTGTATTGAGTATTGAAGATGAAACATTAGCCGCAACAAAACAAATTGAAGCAAAAGCAATTTGGTTACGTACAAATGGAGAACAGTTAAGTGAATTAGCTAAACTAATGGCTGATGGCAAATTAGTAAGTGTGATTGGCGAAACTTTCCCATTGACTCGTCAAGGTGTCTATGATGCCCATGCATTAAGTGAAACACACCATGCGGTAGGGAAAATCGTGCTCGACAACCAAGAGAATCTGGATAATAATCAAGTGAAGTAGAGGAACAGAGAAAATGAGATTGTGGCATGAAGCACTTTTGCCTAAATTACCCCGGCAGCAATTGCTGGGACAGCATCGGGAAGTAGCAGCGCTGAGAGGCGCTGGCTGGGGAAAGAAACATGCGACAGTCGATTATGTTTTTGATCATTCTCCAAATAAGTTGTATCAATACCATCTACTCGTCATGGCAGAGATGCAGCATCGGGGATACCGTCCAGCAGCAGCGTGGTTAGAGCCTACTTATCGCGGTCAAAAGACACCTCCTTATCAGGTGTTAGAGCCGATTGAGCAATCAGTCCCTATTTATCCTGAACATACAGCAATGTATTTAGAGGAGTGTTTAGCTAATTTAAGAAGCAAAGGGATCTATCTCTGATGGCTAATTAAAAAACAAAAAAGTGCGCGTTCTTGTTTGAAGCAAGGACGCGCTTTTACTTTCTAAAACAATTCGTACATGTTCAACTTACAAAAAGTAAGCATATCTTTCGCGTTAATAAAAAGAAGTTGTTATAGTGAATGCAGGAAGTATTTGAAAAGAGGGAAATGACATGACAATCAATAACAAACAATTAGAATTTGGGTTAGATACCTTTGGCGATCTTGCCTTTGATGACCAAACCCATCAAAGAATCAGTTACAGCCAATCATTGAGAAATATTATTGCAGAAGGAAAGTTGGCCGATGAAGTCGGTGTCGATATCCTCGCATTAGGCGAACACCATCGAGAAGAATACGCAATCTCAAGTCCAGACACCGTACTAGCTGCGCTGGCAATGGTCACTAAAAGAATCAAATTAGGAACGGGAGTAACTGTATTAAGTTCTGATGATCCAGTTCGGGTCTATGAACGATTTGCAACAGTTGATGCCCTTTCAAATGGTCGTGCGCAGATCATGTTAGGACGAGGGTCATTCACTGAATCTTTTCCACTATTTGGCTATGATCTACAAGACTATGAAGAATTATTTGAAGAAAAAGTAGCGATGTTTCACGAACTCCTTAAAGGGGAGCCACTGACCTGGAAAGGCAAATTCACTCAATCTTTAGAGAATGCCGAAGTTTATCCAAAACTCGAAGGAACACTTGATACGTATATTGGTGTGGGAGGAACACCGGAGTCGATTATTCGTGCTGTTCGCTACGGCTTTCCAGTTATGCTGGCAATCATTGGCGGGGAGCCTGCTCGATTTGCCCCGTATGTACAACTTTATCAAAAAGCAGCGCAACAAATGGGCAAACCGATTCTTCCGGTAGGGATGCATTCCCATGGGGTGATTGCTGAGACGGATGAGGAAGCGTACGAAATCGGTTGGCACTATATCAAGAAAAGTATGGATAAAATCGGAGAAGACCGTGGCTGGCCCGAGATGTCGAAAGAACGTTTCGATTTTGAAGTAGAACATGGCTCTTACTATGTAGGCAGTCCTGAGACTGTGGCACAAAAAATTGCGCGAACGATGCCGCAAGTCGGCGTCGAACGGTTTGATCTTGTTTATGGAACCGGGGGACAATTACAAAAAGACCGTTTGCGGACTATCGAACTTTATGGTACAAAAGTAATCCCTAGGGTCAAAGAACTATTGAGATCAGGTGGAAAATAATGGGAAAATCTAGAATTGGTATCTTAGGAGCCGGCAAGTTGGGGTTGGCTTTAGCAAAATTAGGAGCAGAAGCTGGGTATGAGGTCTGGATCGCTAGCAGAAAGCCAGCGGAAAAGAATGCGCTAGCTGTTGAAATCCTTGCTCCAGGTGCAAAGGTGAAGAATGTCTCAGAGATCCTGACGGAAATGCCAGTCATTTTATTAGCGATTCCTTTAAGCAACTATCCGTCGATTCCCAAAGAGCAGCTAGCTGGTAAACTTGTGATCGATGCAATGAACTATTGGTGGGAAGTTGATGGAACCAGCGAAACGTATTCGAGTGTTGAAGAAACATCTTCAGAAAGGGTCCAAAAATATTTTGACCAAAGCAGAGTTATCAAGGCATTCAACCATATGGGTTATCATGATGTTCAAGACGAAGCTCGGCCGGCTGGTTCACCAGCCAGAAAAGCCATGGCAATCGCTGGTGATGATCCGGAATCAATGTCTCAAACGGCCAAAATCGTTGACGACTTTGGCTTTGATCCGGTAGTGATTGGTCCTCTAGCCAATGGCCTTATGCTAGAACCTGGCGGTGAGCTTTTTGGCGCCAGTGAGACAAAAACAAATTTAAATCATTTAATTGAAACGTTTTATCAGAGTACTCAAGGCAAACAATTACTCGAACGACAAAATTAAAAAGAACCTCTTTAGCGAAACTCACTTTTTCAGTGAGTAGGGCTAAGAGGTTCTTTTTGTTTCTCAATCTGCTGGATCGCTTTTTCTTGAATACTGTTTGCGATATAGCCAATCTCATTTCGTGTAATAAAGATGTCTGTTGCTTTGAAAGGAACTTTCTGAGAAGGAGGGACAATATTTCCGATAATCAAATCATAGGTTGCTTTGACAGCAGGGATTGAAAAAGAATCTAACGGATTGAGAATCGTGATTTTCAGGTCATAGGGGACGAACTGTTTGATTTGTGTTCGGATCATTTCCGTATGGTCGCTATTGGTATCGTAGAACAAGGCGAGATGATAATCTGCATGTTGATCAATGATTTGTTTTGTAAATAGTGGAAAAGAAGTATGAAAAATATAAATCAAATGGTTGATCGTAGCAGGGCGAATCGCCGGTAATTCAGAATGAGTCACTAGCTGAACAATATCCTTGTTGATTGCTCGCTGGACATAATCGCAGTTATCAACAAAACGGGCCAAGCGATCATTCAAAATACAATAGGGAACATTCAAATTCGTTTCCAGCAAATATTTGAAACTAACAGCATCCAATTTTTCTTGAAAGTCTGTTTCGGTGTAATGGTATTTAAGAAAAATTTGTTTAGTCAATTGATAGAAGATTTTTTTTACTTGTTTATAGATAGCTGGGTCGGCTGTGATATGAGAAGTCAGATAACCCATAACTTTTTCTAAATAAGATCGTTTGTAGCGAGAGAATTCAGCGAGGTCG
Source organism: Enterococcus gallinarum NBRC 100675 (assembly GCF_001544275.1). Taxonomy (GTDB): domain Bacteria; phylum Bacillota; class Bacilli; order Lactobacillales; family Enterococcaceae; genus Enterococcus_D; species Enterococcus_D gallinarum. The sequence continues at coordinate 73,732 of NZ_BCQE01000014.1, forward strand.
ATTTTTTCTAGAAAATATTCAATTTTATTCGATTGAACTTCCGTGGCAAAAAGCCTCTCCCGTTTACTATGTACATAAATGATAAACGCTATTTTTCGTATGTCAGAAAAATACAGCTTTAATGGAGTAACTTCAGCCAAAAGTTGTGCAACTTTTAAAAATTCTTGTTCCTGATTTTTACTGGCATCTCTAAACTCATGTTGGTATTTCTCCAAAAAGAAAACCATGTAAAACTGGCGAATAGTAATTTCATTTCCAGCTATGCGGATAGGCTTTTTTTCTATATGAAAATCAAAAGGACGTATGACCTCGTTGATTTTTTTAATTAAACGAATAATTGAGGATTTGCTCAGATTCAATTCAATCGCTAGTGTCTCATAACTGGAAAAGTGGGATGAAAACAGAAGTTCCAAGAGTTTGAAAGCAGAAGAGTCAGCCAAGAAAAAACTATAGACATCCGATCGAGAAGCGAAAGAATGGAATTCCAGACTCACTTGGGAATGATTGTCTATATTTATTTGAAGAAAGGACAGATCGTGATTGATCTCTGTCACATACTTTCTGAATAACGACAAAGACAGGTCAAATTCATCCAGCAAATCAGCAATAAAACAGTGACGGTCATGCAACAAACTTTCAATCAACTGCAATTTTATTTGTGAAGCAGTTGACAATAAACCTCTGAACATAGCTTTCCTCCAATCAGTTATGTATTGATGGTAGCACGTTTTTCCAAATAGTCAAAAATATTTGAAAAATGATTTTTTTTGAACACTTAGTTTGTGCCAAATTTGGGAAAATAAGGGTGAGATAACACACGCTTTTTTATTGATATTTGTTTCTGATTTTCTATAAAAAAGGTATGTTATTGAATAAAAAAAAGGTTCTGGTCTAGCTATATCAATCGTTATGCTGTCTTCGGAAGAAAGAGGGAAGAATGCGCAGTACGGTGCCATCATAAATAATTTTATTGGTTGGTTCTTTTAGAAAGACTTATATTTTAGAAAAGTAAAAAATTAAGTTTTTCTAAAAAGTAACAGTTGTTTTTTTAGAAAGGATGAATCACTATGAATAAGAAGTTATGTGCATATTTGAGCTTGTTGATTTTGTTAGGTGCGACTTTTTGTACACCGGCAATTGCAGTAGCTGAAATGGTTTCAAATATAGAAGTTGAAAGTCAAACGAATCAATCGAATCCACCTGCGACAGATACAAAAACGGAAGAGTCAACAACAATTTCAGAAAACGCGGAGAGTACTAGTCAAACAGTCGAAGATACCTCAAACAGTCAAACGGAAAAAGCGACCACTACTACGACACCTGAGTCTTCATCTGAGGAGCTGAATCGGAATAGTATTCAGCCAAGAGCACCCAGTGAATCAGTTGAGCAGGAAGTCGTTCCCTATGCTGCTGATCCTAACTTAAACGCTCGTGGCTTACAATTGTTTGATAATGTAAGCATCACAGATATGGATGATCAGCCATTTACTGAGAGCAATCCACCATTTTATAACGATAATGTCAAAATACATTTTGATTGGTCTTTGTCTGACCAAGAAGAAATCAAAAGCGGAGACTACTATACCTATCAGTTACCAAGTTATTTTGCAGTCCATAACGAAGTGTCTGGAACACTTGAGCGTTCTGATGGCAGTGGTTCGCTTGGTGAATTTTATCTAAGCTCAAGCGGTGAGTTAAAGATTGTTTTTAATGAAGCTGCAGAAAATTTGTCTGGCAGAAGCGGGACCATTACTTTAGAAACAGAATTAAAAGTGACGTCTCAAACCGACGACGTAGTGATCGAAACCGGGATTTATGATCGAGACGGTAAAGAAATTCTGATTACTCTACCTATTTACCAAATAGATATCACAAAGAGCGGAACCGTCAACGCCAGTGGTTCTGTGGTTTGGGAAATTATTTTTAATATGGAAGGAAAAAACCTCGATAATGTCGTTGTAACAGATAAACTGCCTCAGGGGCTATCCTATTCTCATTCTTACGGCTATCTTTATGACGGACAAAATTGGGTCAGAACCACGAATCTGTATACCTATAATTCGACAACGGGAACTTTTACGTTCAATCAGAAAATTGATCGACCGGTTAAAATTGAAATCAACAGTGTGGTCAATGATACTTCTATTGAAAGTTTTAAGAACATCGCCCAAATTACGGGGGATAATTTTCATGATAAATCGGCAGAAGCAACTGTTAGCTATCATGAATCCTCAGAGTATAAACGCTTCTTAGGCTATGATGAAACCACCGGACGAGCAATGTGGGAAGTTTCATTGGATCTGAGTACGGATGGCGCAGTGATGACAGACAAAACGTATTCTGGAACTCTTTCAGAGAATGCATTACATTATTTAGTGCCTGACTCGATAGTGGTGAAAAACAAGAGTGACAATAGTGTTACGAATGATTGGCATTTTAATGAGGCAGGAGAAATCAAAAAAGAGGATCAGCTAGTTCAATTTCAAATGGTCTTTGATCATGCGGGACAATACATCATTCGTTATGAGACACAACTCTTTGATCCTGTTTTAACGAGTACCAGAATCACCAATTACCTCACGGTCAAAGATGACAAAACAAATTCGTATACTGGATCGGGAACAGTGACACCAACCAGCAAAATTGGTGTGACGAAAACGGCTGGTGTCAAGAACTATCAAGATCAAACTATGCAATGGCAAGTAGTGGTCAACCAAACCAATCAAGAAATAGCCAATCTAGTCATTACCGATCGCTATCAAGAAATTGCAGGAACAAATATCAGTGCACTAGAATTGATTGAAGATTCATTGGTTATTACCGCAACCAATAAAGCCGGAGTAAGCAGAGACTTAGATGCTTCGGAGTATGAGTTGACTAAGTTGCACGCCACTACCTCGGGTCAAAATAGTTTTGAATATGAATCAGGATTTCAAATCAAGCTCAAAGGAAGTAATACGAAGACATCAGACAAATTCACTGTAAAATTCAAAACAACTTTTAACATTCCTAAACAGATTGAATTAGGTGGGTCTCAAACACGATTCACCAATGCTGCGTTTGCGGAATATGAGATCGATGGTCACTCATTCACCGAAGCAGCGCAAGCCAATTCATGGCTGGATACGACTTGGATATTGAATGCATTAAAAGCCGGTCTCTTCATTCCTAAAGGCGGCGATGTGATAGCTTATCTCCAAGCGGTGTTTAGTAAAACTTTCCCAAATGTCTTTTCAGAAAACATTGCTTCTAGTGATCAAGTGTTTTGGATGGGTTATTCAATACCTACAAATCAACACTTCATCAAGGAACTGTGATCGAAGACCAATTACAGGCAGGGCAAACATTCAGAGAGGCATCTGTTTATTCGGTGGAAGTTTCTGGAACTGGGAATCAAGTGAAGTCTCTGAAAGAAAAATTAACGGAGGATGACTATAAGCTGACTTATGATCCTGTTACTAAAAAAATCAGTATCGAGTTGCTGAAAGACACCTCGGAAACAATCGCCGTTTTCATCGCAACTGATGCTGCGGAAGATACCTTTAGATATAAAAACATGATTTCTTTAACAGATGGCGATACTACGCTGAAAGCAGAAGCACAAGTGGATAAATCTGCTAAAGATAGCTGGATCAGTAAGACAGGTGTCCAAAATACCGAGAACAATCGTTTGCTGGACTGGGAAGTTTTGATCAACCAAGATAGCCGAACGATCAAGAATGCCGTTGTAGAGGATACGATCAACTATAATCAACAAGCTTTCTTGTATGATGAAACAGGAAAAGTAATCGTGGATGTCTACAAAGCTGTCAAAGTAGGAAATCAATGGGAAAAAGGTGAAAAAGTCACTTTCAACAATGAAAACAATCCGAAAGTCACGACAGATGGTAGTAATGGTACCTTTACTTTAAGTATTGCTTTTGAGCAAGACATTGACAGTCCTTACTTTATTGTTTATCAAACGAAACTTGATCCAGGGATACGTAATAATGAGATTGTTTCTAATGATGCCACTCTCAAGGGCGGTACCACTGAAATTCATCAAGTAACGAAAGATGTGACAGTCAAATCAACCAACGGTAGCGGCACCTCTACTGGAACGAATGGCTCATTGGCAATCATCAAATATGACGCCGAAAGCGATAAAGATAGTGGGATTTCTGAGGAGGCACATTTCCAACTGAGTCGCCAAAATGCTGAAGGAAATTATGAAATTATTTTTCCTGATCTCATTGTTAAAAACAACAAGCTGATTCAAGGAGAAAAAGAAGTAGATCGTTTATCCGACCTTCGCTACGGAAATTATAAAATCCAAGAAACGGCGGCGCCAAATGGGTATCAACGAGATGAAAACGAATATACATTCACTATTTCTAGTCAACAAGTTGATTATATTTTTGAATTGGCAAACAAAAAAGAAGCCAGAGAGACCAGTCTAGCCTTATCGGCTAAGAAGCTGTTAGAAGGTCGTTCGTTAAAAAATGAAGAGTTCACTTTTGTGTTGGAAGATGAATACAACAATATCTTACAAGAAAAGCGAAATGAATCTGAAGATATTTTCTTTGATGAAATCACCTATCAAAAGGAAGGTATCTATACGTATACGATTTATGAGAAAGAAGGAAATGATCCTACGATTGACTACGATCACACAAGATTGAATGTCAAAGTAGAGGTGAAAAATGTCGATGGACAGCTAGAAGCCAATGCCACCTATGAAGGTAACGCCGTCTTCACTAACATCTATACACCAAAAGCCGGCAGTGTAGTGCTGGAAGCTGAAAAAGTGTTGACTGGTCGCTTGCTAGTAGATGGTGAATTCACCTTTGAGTTAGTCGATCAAGAAGGACAAGTGATTCAAAGCCAAACCAACGATGGTAGCGGAAAAGTTTACTTTGATGCGATTCCGTACGACAAAGCCGGTGAGTACAACTATACGATCCGCGAAAAAGCTGGTGATGACAGTACGATTGATTATGACACGACTGAAGTGCCAGTGACTGTAAATGTGAAAGACAATGAAGGTCAACTGGAAGCTTACGCCAGTTATGAAGGCAATGCGGTCTTTAACAATACCTATACACCAAAAGCTGGCAGTGTAGTATTGGAAGCCGATAAAATATTAGCCGGTCGTTCGCTGGTAACAGGGGAAGTTACCTTTGAATTGATCGATCAAGAGGGACAAGTGATTCAAAGCCAAACCAACGATGGTAGCGGAAATGTTTACTTTGATGCGATTTCATACGACAAAGCCGGTGAGTACAACTATACGATCCGTGAAAAAGTCGGTGACGACAGTACGATTACGTACGATGACTCCGAGATTCCAGTAACTGTAAGCGTCAAAGACAATGAAGGACAATTGGAAGCAACAGCTAGTTATGAAGGTAATGCGGTCTTTACCAACGACTACACACCAAAAGCGGGTAGTGTAGTGCTGGAAGCTGAAAAAGTCTTGACTGGCCGTTCACTAGTCGCAGGAGAATTTACCTTTGAATTAGTCGATCAAGAGGGGCAAGTAATTCAAAGTCAAACCAACGATGGTAGCGGAAAAGTTTACTTCGATGCGATTCCATATGAAGAGGCTGGTGACTACAATTACACGATCCGTGAGAAAGCGGGTCAAGATGACACAGTCATTTATGATGATACGGAAGTGCCAGTGACTGTAAACGTGAAAGACAATGACGGACAATTGGAAGCAACAGCGACCTATGAAGGCAACGCCGTCTTCACGAACACTTACACACCAAAAACTGGTAGTGTAGTACTGGAAGCTGAGAAAGTTTTGACTGGTCGTTCACTAATCGCAGGAGAATTCACCTTTGAATTAGTCGATCAAGAAGGAAAGGTAATCCAAAACCAAACCAATGACGGTACAGGGAAAGTCTACTTCGATGCGATTCCGTATGACAAAGCCGGTGAGTACAACTATACGATCCGTGAAAAAGGTGGAGAAGATAGCACGATTGACTATGACACTACTAAAGTTCCAGTAACAGTAAGCGTCAAAGACAATGACGGACAATTGGAAGCGACAGCGATCTACGAAGACAATGCCGTCTTCACGAACACTTACACACCAAAAGCTGGTAGTGTGGTGTTGGAAGCCGAGAAAGTCTTGACTGGACGCTCACTGGTAGCAGGAGAGTTCACCTTTGAGTTAGTCGATCAAGAAGGAAAGGTAATCCAAAGCCAAGCCAATGACGGCACAGGGAAAGTCTACTTCGATGCGATTCCGTACGACAAAGCTGGTGACTACAATTACACGATCCGTGAAAAAGCGGGACAAGACAGTACGATCACTTATGATGACGCAGAGATTCCAGTGACCGTAAATGTCAAAGATCAAAACGGAACATTGGAAGCGAAAGCAGATTATGGTAGTGACCCAATCTTTACTAACAGCTACACGCCAGGAAAAGCTCCTGATCCAGCAAAAAATCAGAATACAAAAACACCGACGAAGAAAAACGAACTGCCAAAAACCGGTGAAACGTATCAAATCAGCTGGATGTTAGTAGGCTTGTTACTAGTAGGCATTGTAGTAGTGGTATATCGCAGACAGAAAAGAAAGTAACTAGCTAAACGATCAAAGATTCCTTGATCTGGTTTCCTATGTTGGAAACGGATCAGGGGGTCTTTTTCTTTTGAAAGAGGTCTTGCTGAACAAAAAACCTCTGTTTACCTTTTGCGTAACAAAAGATAAACAGAGGCACCCCACCTTGTCAAACCAGCACTTGGTCGTTAATTGAAAAATATAAGTTGTACGCTTGTAATTGATCAGCAGTCATTGAACTGGTCCCTGCCAGACCCCATTGGTGTACATATAAGCCTGTACCTGCTTTGTGCTCGCTTTTGACTCCCACCCAGCTGTTTTATAAATCAACAAGCCAATTTGTTTGTTGAATCTGTCCATCTAATTCACGTAAGGCTTTTGCGGTTTGATTCAAACGGTCGGTGATTTGCTTGGTATCGATCGTTCGGATCATACGAATCTCATTACGTCCCATCCGTGGAGCAACCTTGGCTGCTTCCAATGTTGCCGTTAGCATCGCATGCTGACGCCTTAAAGCTTCCCGTTTCTCTAATGAAGCAGCAATCGTTTCTTGTTCACCGATTTTGGCAACCGCATTTCGCTGATTGATCGCAATGACCAACTGGGCAAATTCTTGGTTTGTTGTTTCATAATCCAGCAGTAAGTCGTTGATGCTGCGGTCTAACGTATCGCCTTCTTGGATCACGGCACTACTGGCAATCTCTTCTCGTAACAGAGTGAGTTTGGATTCAAGATCTCTTCGTAGTAATAATGCTTCAGCAAGTTTCATTGATTTCATCCTTTCGAGCAAGGTTTCTTTTCTTTATCCTAGAAAAAAAACACTGTGCTGGCAAGTATTTGCCCTCCAAAAAGTCTCGAAGCCATTGTTGAAAAAGATTGAAAATTCTAAAAATAGTTTGACTTGAAAAAAGAGGAATAGTATACTTTTATCAATTCAGTAGAATATAGGACATCGATGAGAAGAGTAGCTTTGATGACTGTTTAAAGAGAACCCGGGTTGGTGAGAAAGGGGACAGAACGCTAAGTGAAGATGAGCTCAGAGTCTTTTAACTGGTTTACGCTGGTTAGACGGAACGCAGCCGTTATCCTGCCGAGTATGCATACGTACTGATGAGGTGTTATTTGTAAAAATGACACGAAAAAGGGTGGTAACACGAAGTCTTCGTCCCTTTGTTGATCAATGATGATCAGCAAAGGGACGAGGATTTTTTTATTTAATCAAGCTTGCAACTCGCAAGTGAAAAGGAAAGAGGAGAGTAAATGAAAAAGAGTTTGGTTGTTGTAGGGATTTTAAGTTTTTTGTTAGCAGGATGTAGCACGACTGGATCGTCCGCAAAGGAGACAGATCCAGAAGTTCAAGAGATTTCGGTCAGCTTACCGGCAGAGCTAACGACATTAGATACGACGCAAACAACGGATAAAGTTACGTTTACCGTTATCCAGCATCTTTTTGAAGGGTTGTATCGTTTTGATGAAAAGAGTCAGCCAGTTCCCGGTTTGGCGGAGGAAGCAGTCATCAGTGAAGATGGCAAGACATATACCTTTAAACTAAAGGAAGAAGCCAAATGGAGTGATGGGCAGCAAGTGCAGGCAGCAGATTTTGCTTATGCTTGGAAGAAACTGGTCGATCCTGAAACCATGGGGCCTAATGCGTATCTTTTAGACAATGTCATCAATAGTCAAGACATTCGCGAAGGAAATGCAGACATTGCGACGATTGGCTTAGAAACACCGGATGAAAAGACCTTTGTCGTCCATTTGGAACAGCCGCAACCTTCTTTTTTATCGGTGGTGTCGATTGGCTGGTTAGCGCCGCAAAGACAGTCTTATGTTGAAGAAAAAGGGACGGCATATGGGAAAACAAGTGAAGACTTGCTCTATACGGGACCTTTCATTCTGAAAGATTGGCAACAGACCGGTGCAGAATGGACGCTTGCCAAAAATCCTGAGTATTATGATCAAGCGGTAGTTAAATTGGATAAAATCAACGGTTCAACGATCAAAGAGGAGAATACCGGAATCCAATTGTTTGAAAGCGGGGAGTTGGATCTGCAAAAAATCAGCGGACTCTATGTGCAACAGTACCAAAATAATGACTCCTTAGTCACTCAAAAGGATATTGCCAACTACTTTTTAGATTTTAATAAACAGGCAAATAAATCCTTGGCAAATGTCCACCTTCGTAAAGCCATCGCTTTGGCGATTGACAAAGAGAGTCTCGTGAATGATGTGTTGAACGATGGAGCAAGCGTATTGAATGGCCTTATTCCCAGTGGGCTGTATGCCAATCCGAATACCAATGAAGATTTTCGCACTTATAGCGGGGACTACAATGAATACGATAGTAGCAAAGCACAAGCAGAATGGAGCCAAGCACAATCAGCTATCGGTGACAAAATCGAACTGACTTTATTGGTAACAGATGATGATCATGGACAAAAAATCGGTGAATATCTGCAAAATCAGCTTCAAGATCATTTGCCTGGTTTGACGATTACCATCAATAAACAACCACGAACGAATTTGAATCAATCACGAGCAGATGGTCAATATGAGTTGTCGATTTCTGGTTGGATCGCTGGCAGCAGTGACTTGGACTCTTATTTCAATTTATATAAAAAAGGCTCTTCTTACAATTATGGTGGCTATGTCAACGAGGACTATACGGCATTGACAGAAAACGCACGTACCGTGGATGCCAATGATCCAGATAAAGTATTTGAAGATTACAAAGCAGCAGAATCAATTCTGTTAGCAGAAGATGCAGCTCAAGTTCCTCTGTATCAAAGCGCGTCGAATTATTTAATCAAGACAACGATCAAAGATATCCAATTTCCCGCATACGGTGCCTATTTTTATTTCCGTACGGCATCTGTAGAGAAGTAATCAAAAAACGCAGCCCTACGCTTGCTTGGGCTGCGTTTTTGTGAGCTGCACTTAACAACAATGATCAATAGTTACTCATTTTCTGTGGTCATTGCAGCTTCCTTAAATAAGAGAACTTTACTTTCTGGATAGGTTGGAAAGTGATTCATTGGAATCTTCCAATCTTGTTCAGGAACTTCAAACTGATAGTGGTTGACCAGTAAATCACTGAACACGCGCAACGTATGCAAGGTGATCCATTCACCAGCACAGCGGTGTATTTTGCGGAAATCACCGCCTCCTTGTGCGATCATTTCATATTCTTCCTCATAAGAAATGGCTTGTGTACGTCCGACAAAGCGATCTACTTTGAAGTCATCTGGCTGATCAAAGGTTCTCGGATCATGATTCGTACCATAAATATCTTGAACGACCCAGCTATCCTTAGGGATCAGATAACCATCGACGACAACATCTTGCAAGCTAATGGCGGGCATCATTGGAAAGAAAGGATAAAAGCGGCGTAATTCTTGAATAAATGAATCCTGTAACTCCGAAAAGTTTTGTTTAAGTGCTTGGTAGATAGTCGTTGTACTAAAAAGGGCATGTCCCATCAAAGCGATCCAAACGGTCAAAGCAACCGTAGGGCGGATGATATTTAACAGATCGACGGCTGCAACTTCGATCGGTAGTAAATTACCTTCAAGATCAGTGGCAGTAGCGAAAGTATAAAGTGCTAATGATTCTTTGCCAGCAACAGGATGTTGACGCGCTTCTTCAATCAATCCTTGAGCCCATTTCTCAGATTTTTTACGATCTTCGACGCCTTTTAAATGGGCGACAGGGGAGGTGACAGTCCCGCTGAACATAGCAACTTGATAATCAGCTAACTCACTGATCTCTGATTGAGACAGTGAGGCTAGATTGATTCCTGACCATTCACAAATCGTTGTGAATAGAACATTTTTTGTGAGTGAAAAAAGCTCAAAGGTACCGGATTGTTTATCCAGTTCATGAGAAAGGTTTCGTTCCAGCAAATCATGGTAATCGGTCATTCTCTCAGGTGTCATCAAATCCATAAAGTAGTTTTTCCGATGGTGATGTTGTTCCCCGTCTAAAGTTTGAACCCCCTCTTCTCCTAACAAGGTTGAACGGACGAGTTTAGGCATTGCTCCTTCACGTTTAAAATTTCGTGGATCATAAAAAATTTTTGCTGCTTCTTTTCCATAAATGGCAATCACTTCTTGATTCAGAAATTTTGCTCTAACGACTGGAGCGTTCACCTCAGACCGTAATTCTCCTAAGATTTCATAACCAGCATCAAAGAGTTCTTTGACCTCAGTTAATTTGATTTTCGCTGTTGGTACTTCTTTCATTGGATTTCCTCCTGTCTTTTTCCTATTGATATACTTCTAGCTTAAGCTTTTTTCTTTATTTAGACAAAAGAAACACATAAAAAAGAGCAGATCATCCAAGATGATCTGCTCAAAATGCGGAAGATGGGAGTTGAACCCACACGAGATATACTCACACGCGCCTGAAGCGTGCGCGTCTGCCATTCCGCCACTTCCGCGCATAAATAACCTTAGCGCATTTTGAGAATTTTGGCAAGAAAAAAATAAGTCTGTCAGCGGGGACTGACAGACAAGGAGTAAAAATGAAAAAGTTGGGTTGTTTGTTGGGTTATTTATATAGTAACCGGAAAATATGAAAAAATTGTGATCAACCCTTAGCGTTTTAAAGAATAAAACTGGCGAAAGGTTAAAAAAATCTAAAATAGCACCATGATAAAAAAGGGCCTGCCAGCGGGGACTGGCAGGCAAGGAGTAAAATGAAAAAGTTAGGGTTTGTTGGTATGAATAAACTATACCGCCCAAATGTGAAAAAAGAGTGACCAAAAAGGAACGTTTTTGTTATGATCCGTAGACCAAATCAAGGTTTTTTTCATTGAAGGTGTCTCCATGCTCCAAATCACCATATTTGAACCCCCGGTTGAACCATTCAACTCGTTGTTTTGAAGTCCCATGAGTAAAACTATCTGGTACGACATATCCTTGGTATTCCTTTTGTAACGTATCATCACCAATGGCATTAGCAGCTGTGATAGCCTCTTCGATATCACCAGCTTCTAAAATCGGTTGGCCATTATAAGTTTTTCCTTGTAGATACTTGGCAAATGTACCGGCTAAATAATCCGCTTGTAGTTCCAAACGAACACTATATTGATTGTATTCTTTTTCAGAAACCTGTTGGCGGATCTTATCGAGTTGCTGTGTAATACCAAGTTCGTTTTGTACGTGATGACCAACTTCATGAGCAATGACATAGGCCATGGCAAAATCCCCGTTGGCCCCATACTTTTGAGAAAGTTCTGTTGCAAAGCTGAGATCCAGATAAACATTTTGATCGGCAGGACAATAAAAGGGACCAACTTGAGAAGTCGCATTTCCGCAAGCCGATTGAACACTTCCTGTAAATAAAACCAGTTTAGGATCTTGATACGTAGTCTGTTCTGCTTCAAAAACACCATTCCAATAATCTTCCAAATGACCGAAGACGACAGCGGAGAATTCTTTTTCCTCTGTATACTCGTCTGAAGCCACATTTTCTGTTTGATAATTAGCGGCTTGTCCGCCTCCCAAAATATCTGTGACGGAGTTTAAATCACCCCCACTGAATAGAAAAAAGAGGACTGCGATAACAATCGTACCGATACCACCGCCGGCCATTATTTTTCCTCCTGAACCTGCGGAACGACCAGAACGGTCTTCCACATTGGAACTTTGTCTACCCCCACGCCATTTCATTTTGTTTCCTCCTCATTTGACTGTTTACATTTATTATAAGAGAAAACGAGGAAGATGAGAAAAGTTTGGCTTGCTTGAAGCGATTTTGCGGAACAAACGACCGATATTGCTTTCAAGAGAAAGGGTGTGCACACCTTTTAATCATTTTTTAATCTAACAATTGGTCTTCATATTTGTTAAGGTATCACTAGAATAAAGGTAGAGGGTGAGCAAATGAAAAACAATTATTCTTTGATCGAAGACCGACGCATGCAAATTTTTAAGCGGCTGATCAATGGGGAGCACTTGAGTTACCAGCAACTTTCTGATGAGTATTATGTTTCTAGGAGCAGTATCGCCAAGGATATCGCTTATCTAAAAACACTGTTTGTCAAAGAAAATTTACTGTTGCGCTTTGATAATTCAGGCACTTATTTTCAAGGAAGCGAGTCACAAATCCAACGAATGTTGAAGCGATTTATTCTCCTTACTATGGAGCATGGGGAGAACCTTTCTGTTCTGACAAATGTGTCATTATTTGAAAAGATAAATGCTGCTTTTCGCCATTCGATCACCGAAAAGCAAATGGAGATCCCAGAAAGCTATATCCAAAGCATCGTTGTTTCGATCTTGCTGATTGTCGAGCGCTCAAATCAGGCAAATCAGCTGGATATAGAAGAGAAGCGCCAATTTGGCAAATTGTTTTTGGAATTTGACAAGTATCCGTTGATTTATGAATTGTTGAAAGAAATTGAAGAACAAGAAATCTACCATTTTTCATCGAAAGAAGTTCAGTACCTAACCTATCTCATTGTAGGTAGTGGCTTACGCTTTTTTATGAAGAATGAATCGATTCCATTCTCTTTTCGAGGGAAAGTCAGAAATCTGATTCAGAAAGTCAGTGAAGGCATCCAGATCGATTTGACACAGGATAGTCGCTTAGAAGAAGATTTGACGATTCATTTGTACCAGCTGTTTTTACGCATTGAGGCTCAAACTACTGTAGTCAATCCATTGCTAGATGAGATCAAACAGCATTATCCGGCATTGTATGGGGTCGTTTGGTTTTCTTTGAACGACTTTCTAAAGGCCTACCATATTGGAATATCTGAGGATGAAATCGGGTTTGTTTCGATTCACTTTCAAGCTGCAGTAGAACGGATGCGGCAATTGAATAAAATCGTCTTTGTTTGTCCGAATGGTGTTGGCACCAGTTCATTTATTTCTGCCAAGATTCGGCGGATATTGCCTAATGTCGATAGTATTGAAACCGCTTCTGTCGCTAAGCTCAAAGAGATGGATATTTCTGCCATCGATTTCATTATTTCCACGATCGATTTACCTGATGTTTCCAAACCAGTCGTCCGCATCTCGCCGATGGTGACCAATCGAGACATGAAACGGATCATGAATCACTATATCGATTTGATTATTGATAATGAACCGATTGCGGATAAGGTGAAAATCCTGCAAGATACACGGATGTTGATTGCACCGAAGATTTATTTTGAACGATTTGAGACCAAAGAACAAGCACTGGATTTTCTGATCAGTCAAAATGACTTTTCGTCGGAAAATCAGCGAACGGACTTTCAGCGTTCTGTCTTAGAACGAGAAGCATTGCAGTCGACCTATTTAGATAACGGTTTTGCCATACCTCATGGCAATCCTGAGTTTGTTTCAAAAAAGACCTTTTCTGTATTGATTTTGGATCGCCCTGTTGATTGGGGCAACCAAAAAGTCGATATCCTCGTGTTACTAATGATACGAGAAGATGAGGCCCAAGAAGTAGAACCTGTCATGAAGTTGATCATGCAAGGGATCGAAGACAAAGAATGGTTCATTTCAAAAATGTTGGAGGTAAAATCATGATCAATTTAAAAAAATTACTGCCTGAGGATCATATCGAGACCACGCATCAAATCCTCACTTGGCAAGAAGCAGTTCAATTGGCGAGTCAGCCGCTATTAAATGAAAAAGCCATCGATCAACAATATGTCGCTAATATGATCCATAGCGTTGAGGAGAACGGCCCGTATATGGTATTGGCTGATTATTTTGCATTGATGCATGCTCGTCCGGGGGAAGGTGTTTTTCATCAAGGGATGAGTTTGCTAGTGACTAAAAACGAAATCGATTTAGCTGGCAAGCCGGTCCGTATTTTTCTTGTTTTAGCTGCAAAAGACAATCAAAGTCATTTGCAAAGTTTACAGGAAATCATGGAAGTGTTTATGGATCAGGAAAAGTATCAACTTATTTTGAATGGTGACAAAGAACAGATTTGCCAATTATTCCAATAGGAGGAAAAGAAGATGAAAATTTTAGCTGTGTGTGGATTTGGTGTTGGAAGTTCAATGGTGTTAAAGATGACGATCGATAAGGTGATTAAGGAGCTGGGGCTGAAGGCGACTGCTGAGAATACGGATTTGTCTACTGCAAAAGCAACTCCTGCAGATGTTTATTTTACAAGCCACGAATTATTGAATGATTTGCAAGCTTCAGTCAAAGCACCTGTCTATCCCATCAAAAAATATATGGATGTCGCTGAGGTCAAAATGCAAATGGAAAAGTTTTTAGCTGAAAGAGAGGGATAATCATGAGTTTTGTCACAGATCATATTTTAAAGAATCCGCCAGTGTTGCTCGGACTAATTGCAATGATCGGGTTGATCGTGCAACGAAAACCTTTTGCCGAAGTGGTGAAAGGCTCGTTGACAGCAGCCTTTGGGATGGTAGCATTGACCGCAGGGGTCAATATGCTGACGGGAACGATCGCACCAATCAACACAGCGGTTCAGACACAGTTGGGGGTTCAAGTAGCCGATGGACTTTCTGATGTGACCTTCACAGCAGAATACGGGGGAACTGTTGGGTTAGCTATGTTTTTCGGATTGATATTGCACTTATTGATTGCTCGTTTTACACCAGTTAAGACGATTTTCTTGACGGGTCATATGTTATGGTGGTTCCCATTTGTGATCGTTGCGGGTGGGGTTGAAGGTGGAATGTCGGGGATTCCGTTATTGATTTTAGGGGCTGTCTTATCTGCTTGTTATTGGTCATTTATGCCTTGGATCATGCGGAAATATGTTTGGGATGCCACTGGCGATGATTCGTTCTTGATTGGACATCCTACAGGGATCTTATCGATGGTGTCCGGCTTCGTGGCAAAACGAGTAGGAAACAAAGAAAAATCGACAGAAGATTTAAAAGTACCAGAAAACCTGTCCTTTTTCCGTGAAATATCCATTACAGGTGCCTTGGTGATGTTTTTGATGAATATTGTTGTAGGAATTATCGCACCAGTTCTTGTCCCAGAAGGTGGGAATCTGGTCATGTTTGCTGTCCAAGCAGGTTTGAACTTTGGCGCAGGACTCTTGATCATGCTTTATGGGGTCCGTCTCTTGATCAACCAAATTATTCCAGCTTTCCAAGGAATCGCCGAAAAAGTCGTCCCTGGAGCCAAACCAGCTTTTGATGTACCGATCCTATTCAATTATCGTCCGAATGCCGTGATTATTGGTTTTATCGTAGCTATGATCACCTCAACGATCCTTGTGATCATTGTCAATACGACGAATGTTTTTGGAATCTTGATCGTACCATTAGTTATTACCAGTTTCTTTGAATGTGGCGGCGCAGCAGTTATTGGAGAAGGACAAGGTGGCTTGCGTGGCGCAGTCATTGGTACCATTGCCGCATCATTTGTGATGGTCTTGTTAGTTGGTGTATCTGCCGTTCTATTCAGCACAACGATTCAAAACTGGATTCTGATCTTTGGAGGAAATGACTTGTCACTTTGGGGAATCATTGGCCGTGGTCTTGGCAGTCTATTTGGGGGAATTTAATATGTATCAATATGTTGATAAAATCCATGCGTTACTAGAAATCATTGAAAAAAAGGAACAGCATGCAATCGATGAGGCGATTTGTCTCTTGACTACAGCAAATCTAGAAAAACGTTCGATCTATATTTTTGGGGCTAGTCATGCGGGGATCTTGGCAGAAGAAATGTATTATCGCGCGGGAGGGATGATGACGATCAATGCGATCTTTGGGCGAGAACTGATGTTGGATCGCAGTCCCATCACCTTTACTAGCAAAATGGAACGACTAGAAGGTTACGGCACCGCATTAGCGGAAATCCAGCCGTTCAAAGAAGGGGACGTGCTGATTTTACACTCAGTTTCAGGTCGTAATCCCGTCATAATCGATTTAGCACTAGCAGCAAAAGAAAAAGGCGTCAAAATTATCGCTTTAACAAACAAAACGTATTCGCAATCAGTCACTAGCCGCCATTCTTCGGGCCTTCGTCTGTTTGAAGTCGCTGATCTTGTGATCGATAATCATGGGGAAATTGGTGATGCAGGTTGTCAGATTAAGGGGATGGATCAAAAAGTAGGACCTACTTCAACGGTTATTGGTGCTACGATCCTCAATACCATTATCGTCGAAGTTTGCCAACAATTGAAACAAGCAGGAATCGATTATCCGCCCATCTTTTATTCCGCAAATATGGATGGCGGCGATGAATTGAACCAATCATTGTTTGAACAATACAAAGAAGCCATTCATTATCAGTTGTAACGATGATTGTACAGAAGTTTTAACTCAGAAAAAGAACTGTGAGAAAAGCATAATCCAAATGAAAACTGATCGTGTCAGAAGTTTTTACTTCTCATAAAATAGCAGCAAGACTCCAGTAGAGCCTTGCTGCTAGTAGATCTAAGGAATTCAATTGGGGCAAGTCATCTCGCAGTTCTTTTTTGTGATCATTCCAGCATTCCTATAATTGATGAGAGCCTAGTCCTTCGGGAGCTTTATGCTGTTCTCACTTTACTCAAACTCTTCATATTCATTCGGATCTTGACCTTCAATACGTCCATCTTCTTTATTCAAGCGATTGATTGCATTGATTTCTTCTTCAGTCAATTCAAAGTCAAAAATAGCTAAGTTTTCTCGCTGATGGCTCAGGTTTCGGGATTTTGGTAGTGGTAGAATCCCGCGATCGACGTGCCAGCGTAAGATGACTTGACCCGCAGATTTTTGATATTTATTTGCTAGATCAGTGATGATGGATTCTTTGAGCGCCGCGC
This sequence comes from Enterococcus gallinarum NBRC 100675, assembly GCF_001544275.1. GTDB lineage: Bacteria > Bacillota > Bacilli > Lactobacillales > Enterococcaceae > Enterococcus_D > Enterococcus_D gallinarum. Next base: position 91,037 of record NZ_BCQE01000014.1, read on the forward strand.
TGCCGCGACCTAATGGACTCCATGCTTCAGTAATGATCCCGCGTTTTCTGTTTTCTGCTACCATTTGTTCTTGGACCCAGTAAGGATGGATCTCGATTTGATTGATGGCTGGTGTGACACCAGTTGCTTCAATAATGGCATCTAAATGTTCAGGTTCAAAGTTAGACACACCAATAGAACGAATCAAACCTAATTTTTGCGCAGTCACTAACGCCTGCCACGCCTCGATGTACTTGCCGCGTTTTGGCAGTGGCCAGTGGATCAAAAAGGCGTCAAAGTAATCTAATCCCATGCGCGCCAGCGATTCTTGAATACTAGTTAGTGCATCATCATATCCATGATATTTTCCTGGTAATTTTGAAGTGATATAAAACTCAGAACGAGGGACACCGGATCGCCGAATCGCTTTACCGACGATTCCTTCATTGTCATAGTTCGTTGACGAATCAATCAAACGATAGTCATCTGCAATCGCTGCTTGCAACTGGCTTAAGCCTTCGCCACCGCGAATTTGATAGGTACCGATGCCCACGGCTGGACGCAAATTACCGTCATTTAGGGTAAGTAAAGGTGCTTTCATATAATGCTTCCTCCTTTTTCTTATACATTCTACTCTAACGCTTTTTTAGCTTTAAGGTAACCAACTTGCTCAATGAGACAAGAAAAGAGCAATGATTCCTTTTGAATGGAATCATTGCTCTTTTTATTCGTTTCGATCAATTTATTTTTCAGGTGGCGTGCCATACATTTTTGGTGTGACAGGATCTAGTTTTGGCGCTTTGCCTTCAACTTTAGGAGTAGAAAGCCATTGGTATTCACCTTCGCCATCAAGTGCTTTTCCTTTTGCCCAAGAGCCTTCTTTACTTTGATCTCCTTCAGAGAAATTGTAAAAGTCATAGGCGATGTCTAACCGTTCTTCATTACGAGGGAAAGTGCTCGGTACTAAGATTGTACCCTCTTTTTCTTCAAGTTCTTTGACAGCTTGTGCCCAAAGGTTTTGGTGATAGCTGTCCCGAGCTAATAGCACGGATAAGAGATCTTTAACTCCACGGTCATCAATCATTTCATAGATTCGAGCGACTTGTAATCGTCCTTGTGATTCTGCATTTAAATTGGCACGGAAGTCTGCCAGTAAATTACCGCTGGCAATGATGTAAGCGCCACTCCATGGATTACCGACACTGTCAGCTGGACGTGGTCCTAAGCCAGCAACAATCGCATGCTGTGGATTCATTCCAGAGATAATTGCGCCAATTGTTGGGTCTTTTTTCATTGCGGCTTCTTGATCTTCTACCGGTGCACCTTCTAATAAACGAGCAACCATTGTAGCAAGCATTTCAACGTGTCCAATTTCTTCCGTCGCAATGTCCATCAACATATCTTTGTACTTTTCTTCTCCACGGCAGCTCCAGCCTTGGAAGAGGTACTGCATTGCTACACTCATTTCGCCATACTGGCCACCGATCAATTCTTGAAGATACTTCGCAATTAATGGATTTGGTTTGTCTGGTTTTGCTTCGAACTGTAGTTCTTTCTGATGTAGAAACATAGTTGTCCTCCTCTAAAATGATTTTTATTGGGCCCAAAAATATTCTCTCACGTTTATTTAGAATGGTCTAATCAAACGCTTGCTTTATTTCCGTATTAATAAAAACCGTTGAAATAGCGCTTTTTCTTGACAAAAATCAGTCGCCATTAGATAGTTGAAGAGAAGTGAAGGAGTTAAAGGAGAGAGGCAAAATGTATTCGTACTATAAAATCGAACAGAACCAAATCAGAGAATCATCTGAAGAAGACTATAATTGGTTGGTAGTCAAACATGGAAATGAAGAAGAAAAAAAAGAGTTGCTGACACTTTTTGATTTACCGGAAGATATTTTTATCGGTTCCGATGAACCAGAGGAAGTTTCCCGATTAGAACATTTACGAGACACTAAATTAAACAATCCATTTCTTTATACATTGATCGATCTTTCTTCAAATCATCAAGAACGCATTGAAAAACGCCTTGAACCTGTCACATTTATTCTTTCTAAAGGATTGATGATCACCTATGTTTCTAGAGAATCGAATCTCGTTGAGCGATTGATCGAGAAACATGGAAGTGAGCTTCGACATTTTGAGGATATCATTGCTTTTGCCACATTAATGATCTATACCCACTATATCAATGGGTTGAAAGAGATTAAAAAGCAAATCGACCAATTGGATGCGGCTGCCCGTAAAACAACCGAAAATAATGAACTATTTAATCTGGCAGACACAGAACGAGATATGGTTTATTTGGATCACACATTGAAAGATCAGAATCTTACAGTCAATCACTTGATGGAACGAAAAGAGTTTTTAGACAAATTAGATAATGAATCGTTAGTTTACGACATTAAACTGCGACAGAAATTTGCCAACAAGCTTGTCACGATCTATCGCGATTTATTGGAAACCATCGGTGGTCTATTCTCGGATATGATGGACAATAATTTGAACCATTTGATGAAATATTTAGATTCAGCAGCATTAGTGGTTGCAGTGCCATCATTGATTGCTGGACTTTGGGGGATCAACACTGGCGGACTGCCTGGGAAAGATAACACGATAGGAACGATTCTAGTCTTTGGGTTAGCTGTCTTGGTAGGCATCCTTACTGCTGTCTATCTTTCAAAGAAAGACTTTTCAAAAACAAAATAAAGAAGCAACTTTGCCTAGCATTGAACGCTGGGCAAAGTTGCTTTTTTACGTGACTTCGCAATCGCGAAGACTCTCCAATAAGCAGAGGGAAGAAGCGAGAAATGAGAAACATTAAGAAGAAAGGTCGGGGTACAATCCGAACAATTTATTTTTTTCTTTACTCGCTATTGCATACGCTCACTTCTATCGCTGCTTTTTTCTCATATTCCTTTTACACAGTGAGGGGGAACAGGTTTCAAATACAAAAAGCAGAATCAAAGGAATGTCAATTGTTTTGATGTTTCATCAGAAGGATGTAGTGAACGAGGTGTGAACGACAATCAGGTTTCTTTGATTGCTTTTAAACATAGGGAAGATGACGATTGAAAGCAGACAATGAAAGAAAATCGTACATAGTCTAGGTACCCTTTATCAGAAAATAACTTTCTGTCAATCGAAACGCTTTCAAAGAGCTGCGGCAGTTTTTTTGACCTCTTGCAGCGCGTGTTAACGATTCCAAAAAAGTTGATTTATCCTTAATATAACAACGTTTTAAAATTTTTTTGTTTTTTTAAGAGCAAAATTTTTGTGTATTTTTAAGAAGAAGCGTAACATAATATGTGTAATAAATATTTCACAGAAAGAAGGAGAAAATTATGCATTGGTTATGGGTATTAATCGTAGGAGCTATTATCGGTTTGATTGCCGGAGCAATTACAAATAAAGGTGGATCAATGGGATGGATCGCTAACATCGTTGCAGGTTTAGTTGGTTCAGCAATTGGACAAGCATTGTTAGGTAGCTGGGGTCCTCAATTAGCAGGAATGGCTTTGATTCCTTCTATCATTGGTGCGATCATCGTTGTTGCTGTAGTATCATTTTTCTTGGGACGTTCAAGAGGTTAATCGTTAAACATATCAGCAATTTTACCTATTATCTTAAGGAGCAGCTTTTCGCTGCTTCTTTTTTTGTATAGACAAACTGCTTCTATCACTGACCATCGATGTTGTCTAACCGATGTCGCCGAATGCAAGCATTACCTTTGTCAGATTAAAAAATACTCGTTACACTTAATATAGAACGACGAAAGAAAGGATGATCTCAATGAAAAAAATGTACGAAACAGCAATGATCAATCGTGGAGGCCGTGATGGCGAGGTTGAGGCACCAAACGGAAGTATGCACATGAAGATCGACCGCCCAGGAATCCATAGTGAAGGGACAAATCCGGAACAACTATTTGCTGCTGGATACGCATCTTGCTTCAACGGCGCGGTTCAACACATGCTGGAAGAAAATAATCTTGAGTCTGATTCTGAAGTCAAAGCACGGGTATCTTTATTTCAATTAGAAGATGGGGGCTACCAAATCGGGGTTGTTTTAGAAGTTTCTTTGCCAGGGCTTGAGAAGGACCAAGCAGAGAAAATCGCAGAAGAAGCTCACGCATTTTGCCCATATTCTAAAGCAACAAGAGGCAATATTGATGTGGAAGTGACTATAGTAGAATAAGGGATTCTTAACGTTACTATAAATGAGAGTATGAAAGATCCAATAAAGATACGCTAGTAAAAGAAACATGTAGTTACTGTAATTAACAGCGGTATATGTACGATTGATCGAATAGAACGAGGAGGCAAAAAAATGACACAGCGGGTAGCAATAATGATTTTAGTGTTGCTGGTCATTGGCCTCCTTGTTTGCTATGTCCTAAAGTTTAAGGATTGGAAGCAGCAACGAATACATCAGGATATTGAAAAAAAGTTAAAACGGTATCCTATTGTTCAAGCAGCTTGGGAAAAGGCTGAAGCAAAACAATATAACATTCCTGGATTAACAGAAACAAGAATGATGGTGCCGGAAACCGGCGAAAATGAGCTTTGTCAATGGATGACGCCGCAAGGGTTGGCTTTTTCTCAAGATTTTGTGTTTATTTCTGCCTACTGTTATGACCATCAGCATCATTCTGTTATTCATGTACTGGATAGAGAAACAGGACAGCCAATCAAACTGCTGATTTTACCTAAACGGCCACATGTAGGGGGCTTAGTATATGATACAAAACGGGAACTTTTATGGTTGACAATCACAGGATCTGCTACTGGACGAGTAGCCGCATTACGTTTGATCGATATCTTAGCAGATACATCTGAAGCGACGGGACAGCCAATCACTTATTGGCTGACAACTGATCTCTTAGAGATTCCACAAGCATCGTATTTGACTCAAAACAATGATCAACTGGTATCTGGCAACTTCACACTAAAAGGTGAAGGACAGTTGACTTTCTATCTATTGCCGACGATAGCTGAAATGAAAACAGCAATTCGGCGCAAAGACAAAATCCAACCAACTGTGACAATGAGCAGAAAAACACCTGATAAGATTCAAGGTGTGGCTTTTTATGGCCATTATCTCTTAGCCAGTCGTTCTTATGGTCCTTATACCTCGGAACTCTTAGTGTCCGAGCGGGACTCTCCTAGCCGGATCCTAAAACGAATCAAATTTCCACCGTATTTGGAACAAATCGTTGTCGTAGAAGATCGTCTGGCAGTATTGTTTGAAAGTGGCGCCGTAGCGTATCGCGAGAAAGCCAATCCTGTGTTAGCCAATGTTTTATTACTAGACTTAGCAACGTTGCTTCACGCAAATAAGCGTTCCAAAAAGATTGCTGCAACTAAAAATAGTCGGACACCTCAGGATGATCACTGTTGTTCATAAAGAACGACAAGAAAAATCATCTAGCGATGTTCGACTATTTTATGAGTTTGAATCATTGAGCGTCTGTTGTATAGCAATGCGTATTAGTCAATGATCGATCGTTGAATATCCAAAACAGTTCCTGTTTTCGCATCTGCTAAAAATTCGTAAGTGATCAGTTGTCCGTCTTCGGTCCGAGTAATACCGCCGGTATATCCTTGAGATGTCACTGCAAATTTACGAAGCGGTTGCTTCTCAAAATTGATCCAGGAACCTTCGATCGGGCCTTCTTTTAAAAATGCTGCTTTGATTTGATCGAGGACGTCATCTGCATTCATCGATTGTTTTTTCTTCATCCATAATGTCGAGAAGATCCCGCCTGCAAAACCGACACCCACGCCGATGGCCAGGCCGTTTTTAAAATAATTGAATGGACGTTCATTGATCATAAATGTTGTGCCTCCTTGAAGACTTCTCCTATCCTGTTAAGGAATAAACGGAAATCCTTTTGTCTGTTTAGATTATTTTACCATAGTTTAGAATTTTTCTATAAGAAAAGAACCAGAATGAGTAATTTGCGTTATAATAAATATAGATTTGCAAGAGGAGGGAAGGCTTGTTTCGATTCAAGCCGAAAAAAGTATGGAAGAAAAAACGTTTCAACGAATCAAAGAATTAACAGAATTGCAAGGAACTAGCGGATTTGAACATGATATCCGTGCCTATATGCGGGAAGCGATGACCCCATTAGTGGACGAAATCCAACAAGATGGACTTGGCGGGATCTTCGGATTACGGCATCATCCAGATGCAGATGCACCACGCGTGATGCTAGCTGCTCATATGGACGAAGTTGGGTTCATGTTGACACAAATCACCGAACGCGGGTTATTTAAAGTGACACCTCTTGGCGGTTGGAACCCTTATGTCGTTTCAGCACAACGCTTCACTTTAAAAACTGCGAAAGGCAACTACCCATGTATTTCTTCATCAGTGCCCCCACATTTACTACGTGGAACAGCTGGACAAAAAGCAGTAGAAGTAACGGACATTCTATTCGATGCTGGTTTTGATTCTAAAGAAGAAGCGGAAAGTTTTGGCGTACGACCAGGTGACACCATCGTACCTCAAGTAGAAACAATCAAGACAGCGAATGGCAAAAACATTATTTCAAAAGCTTGGGATAATCGTTATGGCTGTACGGTTGTATTAGAAGCATTGGAAGCATTGAAAGAAGAACAACTGGGTCACACATTGATTGCTGGTGCCAATGTGCAAGAAGAAGTTGGCTTACGTGGTTCAAAACCTTCTGTCACGAAATTCCAACCAGATCTATTCTTCGCTGTTGACTGTTCACCAGCTGATGACACAGTGACGAAGAATGGGACTTTTGGGCATTTAGGTGAAGGGACACTGATGCGTATCTACGACCCAGGAATGATCATGTTGCCTCGAATGAAAGAATTCTTGCTGGACACAGCAGAAACAAACAATATCCCTTACCAATACTTTGTGTCTAAAGGTGGTACGGATGCTGGTGCAGCTCATATGGCCAATGAAGGAATTCCAAGTTCTGTGATCGGTGTACCAGGACGTTATATCCATACCCATCAAACACTATTCAGCATCGCTGACTTTGATGCTGCGAGAGAAATGGTGATCCAAGTCTTGAAAGGTTTGGATAAATCAACAGTTGCTACAATCGTAGAAGGAAAATAAATATTAAGAGCTGTGATACGACTCAACGCTAGATCAGACCTATTTGGTTCAATTTTTGATCTGTTATTGTAACTGTTTACGATAATCAGGAAATGGACCAACTACTAGGGTGCTGTTTTCAGTGACTAGCAGGGGCGTGATCACAGCTCTTTTGCTTGTGAGTTGGTTCCCTGTTTTAAAAGGTGTATAATTTGATTAGAGAAAAGAAAGTGGTGAGCGTGTGATTGTTCCAAAAAATTTAGAAGAATTGGCAACATATGTCGAAAAAGGAAAGAATGTCTTCTTTTTTACAGCAGACTGGTGTGGGGATTGCCGTTATATTAAACCGCAATTGCCTGAGATCGAATCAGATTTCCCTGAATTTCAATTTGTTGAAGTTGATCGTGATGCTTATATGGATGTGGCTGTTGAATGGAATATCTTTGGAATTCCAAGTCTTGTAGTGATCGAAGACGGCAAAGAACTTGGTCGTTTAGTCAACAAAGATCGAAAAACAAAAGCAGAAATCGAATCTTTCTTATCAAGTCTAAATTAAACTTTCGAGGTGAAAAACATGAGTGGGCAAAGATATCAAAATATTTTAGTAGGTGTCGATGGCTCCGACCAAGCCAATGAAGCGTTCAAAAAAGCAGTTGAAGTGGCACGACGCAATCAGGGGAAAGTTTATGTAGCGAATATCATCGATCAACAGATCCCCACGATGATGGGATATGCTCCTTTAGATACAACGATCATTGAGCAGGAGAAAGATACTGCCCAAGAATTAATCGAATCCTGTAAACAATATGGTAAATCCGTTAATTTTGATTTGATCGAAGGGATCATTGCTTACGGCTCTGCGAAAGAAGCGATGGCCAAACAGTTACCAGAAAAATATGGGATTGATTTGATCATGGTAGGCCAATCCGGACTGAATGCAGTTGAGCGGTTTATTACCGGGAGCGTAGCGAGTTATATTATTCGCGAAGCGAAATGTGATGTGTTGGTTGTCTCTCCTAGCGAAGAATGAGCAAAAGACAAAGCTGTGACAGAAGATACAGAGACAGGAAAAAAGAGCAAGCGAGTGCTTTTTCATTCACTAGCTGCCTGTTGGTCTGATTTCTGTCGCAGTTTTTTTATGGATTGGGAAGTGCAGCGATTGTAAACTAAGAAAATTCCCATGACGAACAGACAAAAATTTGTTAAGATTATGGGCGGAATAAGTAAGAGGAGGAAGATAAGTGATTTTTGCATACAACAAAGAATATGTGGGCGATACTTTGATCGTGATCACAGCAGATGATAAAGGGCTGGAACAAACGGCTGAACGAAAAGGAAATGTCGCTCAAATCAAAAATGAAGAAGGTACGATCGTAGGTTGGAACTTCTTTCACATTTCTGATACAGTTGCCATTGAAGGAAACGGGCAAGTAGTTTTGACGAAACAACAAGTGGAAACTTTGAACCGATTGATCACAGAAGCTGGTTTTACGGAGCAATTGGCAATTGATTTAGAGCCGAAAATCGTTGTGGGCTATGTCAAAACATGTGAACCACATCCAGATAGTGATCATTTATCTGTGACAGAAACAGAAGTCGGAGAAGGAGAGGTCCTGCAAATCGTTTGTGGTGCTGCCAATATTCGCAAAGGCTTGAAAGTCGTTGTTGCTAAACCAGGGGCAATGATGCCGGATGGGTTATTGATCTGGCCAGGAACGCTTCGTGGTGTCGATAGCTACGGCATGATCTGTTCTGCTCGTGAACTGCACTTAGCAAATGCACCATTGAAAAAAGGAATTCTTGAATTACCACAAGATGCCGTTGTTGGTGAAGCTTTTCCAGTTGGTAAATAATAAAAAAGATCTGCCACGTCCTGTTTGTGTGGCAGATCTTTTTTTGACTTGAATTTAGTTGCTGCTGTCAGTCGATTGTTCATTGATCGAAGTATCTACAGATAGAACGACTTTGGCTGTTTTTTCTTCTTTGCCGCGGTAGAACGTCACTGTGATCGTATCACCGACTTTGTGCTTGTACAGAGCAGATTGTAGATCTGTGGTTGTGCTGATGTCGGTATCATCGATTTTCGTGATGACATCGTATTGTTTCAATCCTGCTTGTTCAGCTGGTGTCGCGTTATTTACTGAGTATACGACTACTCCGTCAGTGACAGAAGATGGTACTTTCAAGATTTGTTCTTGTTGTTGCGAAGTGATTGAGCTTAAGTTGATTGTTCGAATACCCAATGCTGGACGAACAACTTTGCCGTCTTTTTCTAATTGATTGATAATATCGACAACATCGTTACTTGGGATCGCGAAGCCCATTCCTTCTACGCTGACACTTGATGTTGATTCAGAAGTGCTAGCGATCTTGCTAGAGTTGATTCCTATCACTTGTCCTTCAACGTTGATCAGTGGACCACCAGAGTTTCCTGGGTTGATCGCTGCATCTGTTTGAATCGCATTGATGCTGACTGCTTCTCCAGATTCGTTTTGGTTTGTTACTTGACGGTTCAGAGAAGAAACAATCCCTTGCGTTACGGAGTTTGCAAAGCTAGATCCTAATGGAGAACCAATCGCAATTGCTGGCTCGCCAACTTTTAGTGAATCAGAATCGCCGAAAGAAGCAACCGTGTCTACTTTATCAGAAGAGATACGTAAAACAGCAAGGTCAGTGTAAGCGTCTGTTCCGACTAATTCAGCTTTGACTTTTGTGCCATCAGAGAGAACGACTTCCAAACCATCTTGTCCTTCTACTACGTGGTTATTCGTAACGATATACGCTTTGTCACCATCTACTTTATAAATCACGCCACTTCCTTCAGAAGAAGCTTCTAGTGAACTGTCATCGCCTGAATTCTCAGTCCCTGATCCTTGACCACCTTGCTGACCAGAGCCAAATAACCCTTCGAGTCCATTCGCATTATTTTGTTGTAAGTTGATGATCGAAACGACTGCTCCTTGCACTTTTTCGACTGCTTTTGTTACATCGCTGTTGACATCATATTTAACATTGGAGACTTTCGTTTGTCCATTGTTATCTTGAACGCCGCTGGTTGCAGTCGTTCCAGGTGAAGTCAAAGAAGAGCCCATCGCCAGATAAAGTCCGCCGAAGGTCAACAAACCACCAACGACTCCGCCAAGAATGCCAATACCTAATTTTTTTAATAAACCGGAAGAAGGTTTTCTTCCTGGTGTCACATTTTTTCGTACCATTTGTTATTCCCCCTATTGAATTGTTTGTATGTATTTATTATATTCTTTCTTTCTGACAATAGTCTACTAAGAGATTTTGAAAAAAATATGAAGAAGATAGGGAGGATTTAGACTAAAACAATGAAATTTCTTTTTTTAGACTACCAATCATTTTTTTAGCAAGAAAAGAGTCACTTGAAACGATTCGTGGTACCAATGGTACTATAGAAGAAAAAATTGGTACGCGACATATATTCTGAAAAGAAATTCAATTATAATGATAGCGGAAGGTGAGTGGTCATGAATATTAAAATCGTCACAGTAGGCAAATTAAAAGAGAAATATCTGATTCAAGGAATCAATGAATACGTGAAACGATTAGGCGCTTATTGCAAAATCCAATTCGTGGAAGTTCCTGATGAAAAAGCTCCAGAAAGTATGAGTGAAGCTGAAATGCTTCAAGTGAAAGAAAAAGAAGGCAAGAAAATCTTGGCAAAGATCAAAGACCAGGAATACGTCTTTGCATTAGCGATTGAAGGCAAAAATCCCACCAGTGAAGCTTTTGCCCAGCAGATCGAGCAACTAGGAATCCAAGGCAAAAGCCAACTAGTCTTCGTGATCGGCGGCTCCTTGGGTCTCAGTCAAGAAGTGATGCAGCGTAGCAACACCCAAATCTCTTTCGGCAAAATGACCTATCCCCATCAGTTGATGAAACTGATTCTAGTCGAACAAATCTATCGTGCTTTTCGCATCAATACAGGCGCGCCTTATCATAAGTAGGGCTAATGATACCGTGGTATATGAGAATACTAAAGCATTTCATACTGACGTGTAGCTTGTGAAAGAATGATGGGCAAGCTAAAGAATCCTATCTAATCTAATCATCTTAAGTGACCCCCAAAGTTAGACAAAAAATCTAATTTTGGGGATCACTTCATTATGAGAGATTTTTTGATTTAATTTTTCATAAAAAAAGGCTTGTAAATGACCCATTAAATCTAATCGCAGTCACGGGAATGTAAGAATACATATCAATCTCATGTATGAGGAAGTCGTGAGAAATAATTCTTCAAAAATTTAGTAACCATTTTGCCTGTTGTCTGCTACTATGTGTACACCAAATACTCTATAAGAGAGGTCTTACAAGTGAAAAAAGTTCTAGTAACAACGATGGGTCTACTGCTTCTTTTGGGTGGCTGTTCAACAAATAAGACAGAAGAAACATCTACTCCAGAAAAAGCTGCAACAACTGAAACAAGCACGACTAAATCAAGTACCACCCAATCAAGTACAGCTAAAGCTTCTAAATCTACGAGTACCGAAGTAACTAACCTAAATACAACTGAGTCATCCGAGCGCCAATCGACAAAAGATCAAAGTGCGTCAGTCGTTGCTCAACCAAAAACTTCCTCCAATCAAGCACAAACCAAACAACCAGTGAAGCACGTTTTGTGGGATGCTTCCAAGTCTGCAGAGCTTGCGACGTTTATGCAGAGTTGGGGACAAGAAATGGGGCAGCAATATCGAAGCTACGATGACCATGTGCAAGCGAATTACTATGGTCTCCAAGTACCTCAAGATATCTTAGATGGTAAATGGACAACCGTCATCAATCAAACCCCTGTCTCAGTAGAGTGGACAGAAACTGGCGAGGGAACAGCCGATTTTCAGATCGTGGCAATCTATTCGGACATCGACCATGCTACACCAGCTGGGGGACATCTCTATTTCTTTGGCTTCCAGCAAAAGCAGCCAAAAGTTCTAATCACGCAGCAAAACCAAGGAAACCAAAATAATTACTTGTATTTTAAAGAAACAGGGAATGAATCATTGAAAAACGAATTTATTCAGCTTGCCAATCGCTAAATGCTATAAAACACTTGGAAGTGGAATGAATGCGTGGTTGCGCACTGTCAATCAGAGGTGACCAATCAGGTGATGAAAGAGATTTTGAAAAAATTGTTGGGCTTTCTGAGCCAGACAAAAGAGGGTATCCAATGAAGAAACACTACTTTATGGCTTTTTTACTTAGTTTATTCTTTTTATTTGCTCTGCCAGTGCAGGGAATGGCAGTTGCTGGAGGACACGGCGGTGGTTCGACCAGTCGTGGCGGATCCGGTGGAGGTTTTGGCGGTGTCACAACATTTGATGACTATTCGGATCATTATTCCAGAGCTTCTTGGGGAAGACGAGGGTACGGCTACTATAGTCCGTATGGTTCAACAGGTATAGACGACTATGTTTTGATTGGTGCCTCAGTAGGCGGCGTAGCGATTCTTTCTCTCGTTAAACGAAAAAAAGACCAAAGAGCAAGAATGAATGATTTATTCGCTCAAATTCCAGGTAAAAAGAACGAAAAGAAAAAATTACTTCATGAAATCCAACAGACCTTTTTTGCTATCCAAACAGCTTGGGAACAAGAAACACTCGAAAAAGCAAGCAGCTATTATACTGAAAAATTATTGGTGGAACACCATCAAGTACTGCAACAGAATAAAGAGGCCGGCATAAAAAATCATACAAAGAAAATCATCCTGCAGCAAGTAGAGAATTATCGACAACTGCGTGAAGATAGCTTTTCCATTCGGATTGATTTTAGCTGCTATGATTATGTGGAAGACCAGATAAGTAAGCAGGTCCTCTCAGGATACAAACATCGAAAACAATATTTTTCTCAACTATGGTATTTTAACTATTCTGAAAAAGAGGGAAAATGGCAGGTTGATTTTATCCAACCGATTGACTTGAATGAAACAAGAGCGGGCTCGTTATGACCGTGTTTGTTGTGTGAAATTCAGACAGGCGATCGTTACCTTTCTGGCAAAAGGTCTAGTAAGTTAAGGCCTTCAGTGGTCAAGAGATATCGACTAATAGGGCAAGAAGATTTGTAGCCGAACCGACTGCAGGCATTGTGCATAAAAAATAGGCGTTTCTATACGTGAATAGTTCAAAAAATTCTTTCGATCGGATAGACGGTTACGAACCGCTTCATCCAGTCGAAAGAATTTTTGTTTTATAATGATTATTTTTTGGCTAAAGGAGAGTCAGTCGGCTCAATTGGGTAGAATCAAAAAAATTAACCGTTTCACGAGTGTCCATTCCTATAAAAGTAAATGATAATATAACATTTTTAGTGTGAACCAATCATTTTTGAGAGAATCCCCAATCAATTACAGCGTCCTTGCTGGATTTGTTTTTCATCAATGGATCAGTGCCTCTTCGATTCTGCAGTCCGCAAGGCATACGCGTCGAGCAAGATTCTAGCAAGGATCGAGAGAGGCAGTCTTGAACGAACTTCATAGTCTGGAAAGAAGGAGCCTTCTGATTTGAAACCAACAAAAGGAATTTCGATATGCGCCATCAAACTAGAGTGTCGGTTGGCAGTGAGCAGAATGGTCCCGATCTCCGCTTCATAACAGTTTTCAGCTGCGGTGATCAACTCCTTGGTTTCACCATTTAATGAAACGAAAATCACGATATCTTCTTTAGTCAATTTCTTACTGATGTTTTTGATGATATTGGGATCGGTATGCATCTCACAGTATTTACCAGTCAGTTGAAATTTGACCATCATCTCCTGAGCGATCAATTCGGAAAATCCGCGAGCAAAGAGCATGATTCGTCTAGCTGCTTTGATTCGCTGGATCGCGTCTTCGATATTGCCGCTTTCCACCATATTGATCGTGCGGATCACTTCTTGTTCATTCTTCAGAATCGCTGTTTTTATTCCTTCATCTACTTTATCAAGCGCCGCAAAATTGATATTGGTATTTTCTTTTTCTTTTAGTGAATGCTTGAAAGCAGTAAACCCCTCGTATCCTTTTTTCTTCATAGTACGAACAACAGTCGCCGTTGAAACGTTTGCATATTCACTTAATTTTACAATGGAGCAAGACGGAATCTCAAGGATGTGACTTTGGATAAAATCCCACAGGTATTGCTCTGACTCACTTAATTTTGTATCCATGTTCTGCCTCCCTTCAGCTAGTCTTTATTGTAAATCGAATGATTCACCTACTTCAAGGTCATGGAGTATTTCTTGTAAAAGTTTTCAGCGGTTTTGTTTATTTATGAAAACATTTACATCAAGTAGTGATCCATAATAAGTTTGTAGGAAAGGAGGGGCGCAAATGGCTGTTTATACATGTACGTTAAATCTAGCGATCGATCTTTTTATCGAAACAGATGAGATGAAACCATTTCAAGTGAATCGCACAAAGGATGATGATATCCAAGCCAATGGAAAAGGGGTCAATGTCTCATTGATCATGAAAAAACTGGGCATCGATAGCACAGCATTGGGATTCAAAGCGGGGTTTACTGGTAATTATATTGAGGACTACTTGCATCAACAAGCGATTCAGACCGATTTTATTCCCGTTCCGGGATTTACGCGAATCAACGTTTTTACGCATGTAAATCGCGATAATAAGGAGTACAAACTTGTGAATAAGGGATCTGAAATTTCAAAAAAGCAGATCAATCTTTTGCTAGACCAAATTAGACATCTGCAAGCTGGTGACTATCTCTGTGTATCGGGGAGTATGCCACAAGGTGTCTCGCCCAAAATTCTTATAGCAATCAGTCGTATTTGCTTTGAAAAGCAAGTGAATCTGATTATTGATTCAAGTTATTCAGAGGTGTTGGAATGTCTGCCTTATCAGCCTTTCTTGTTAAAGCCCAATGAAGAAGAGTTGCAAGCATGGTATCAGACCGAAATCAATGATCGCAAAGGCTATATCGACTACGCCAAGCGATTGGTGGCTAGTGGTGCGCAAAATGTGCTGCTCTCTTTAGGAGGAGAAGGCGGCCTTCTCTTGACAAAAGATACGGTCTACTCTGGAAACTCTCCTAAAGGCAAAGTAGTGAACACAGCATGTGCTGGAGACACGTTATTAGGAACATTTCTTGCAGGGTATTTAACAGGTGAGCCGCTGGATGTCAATTTGAAGAAAGGATTAGCTGCTGGAAGTTCAACCGCTTTTCGTAAGGGACTAACTGATTTTTCGGATGTTGCAGAGTTGGAAGAACAAATTGAAATCAAAAGAAGGAGCGAATAAAAAATGACCACTTACAAGATTGTTGCTGCAACGGGCTGTCCCACTGGGATCGCCCATACCTATATGGCACAAGAAGCGTTGGAACAAGCCGCCAAACGCAAAGGAATAGCTATTAAAGTAGAGACTCATGGACAAGTGGGGATAGAAAACCAGTTAACGCCAGAAGAGATAAAAAATGCAGATGCGGTCATTATTGCTGCAGATAAAGATGTCCAAGCGGAACGTTTTGCGGGAAAACGCGTGATCAATGTTCCAGTCAGTAAAGGAATCAAAGATGCCGATCAGCTAATTGAAGAAGCATTGAGAGGGTCGATGATTGCAGAAAACAAGACGGTCGATGCATTGGAGCAAGCAGATGGGGGAATGGCTGCTGGAATCGGACATAGTATTTATAAAAATCTGATGAATGGTGTTTCTCATATGTTGCCATTTGTCGTAGCAGGGGGCGTGATCATCGCCATCTCATTCGCGATTTGGGGTGTCTACTCTTTTGATCCCAATGACCCAACATATAATCCAACATCAGCGATGTTAAAGGGAATTGGGGATACGGCAATGGGAATGATGGTCCCTATTTTAGCAGCGTACATTGCGGAAGGGATTGCTAAACGTCCTGGTTTGGTTGTGGGATTTGTCGGCGGTTTGTTAGCCAATGCTGGTGGCGCTGGTTTCCT
This sequence comes from Enterococcus gallinarum NBRC 100675, assembly GCF_001544275.1. GTDB lineage: Bacteria > Bacillota > Bacilli > Lactobacillales > Enterococcaceae > Enterococcus_D > Enterococcus_D gallinarum. The sequence goes on from NZ_BCQE01000014.1 coordinate 107,027, forward strand.
AGGCGGGATCTTCGCGGGATTCTTAGCTGGGTACTTTATTCTGCTCTTGCAAAAAGTCATGAAAGGATTACCGAAACAATTAGATGGATTGAAGGCTATTTTCTTATATCCAGTGATTGGTGTATTAGTCATTGGTGTGGTGATGTCTTTGTTAGCAAGCCCGATGGAAGCGATCAATCAAGGTATGATGGATTTCTTGGCAGGATTCCAAAATTCGAATCCATTGATTTTAGGCATCATTGTTGGCTGTATGTCCGCATTTGATATGGGCGGTCCCGTCAATAAAGCCGCTTACGTTACGGGTACGGCATTGTTAGCTCAAGGAAACCATACCTTTATGGCAGGTGTTTCTGCGGCATGTATCGCGCCACCATTGATTACGGGATTTGCTGTCTTATTTTTTGGAAAATATTTTGATACGAACGACCGCAATGCAGGGCTAGTCAACTTTATTTTAGGATCAACGCATATTACTGAAGGGGCGATTCCATTTGCAGCCAAAGATCCTCTGCGTGTTCTGCCTACGATGATGTTGGGTTCATCGATCGCAGCGGTTTTGACCTATATGTTTGGAGTCCAAGTGCCTGCTCCTCATGGCGGCTTTTTAGTATTGCCGGTTGTCACGGGAAAAATTGCTTGGGTAGGTTCGATTTTACTTGGCTCGATCATAGGTGGAGTAATTTTAGGATTCATCCAAAAACGCAGTGTAGAAAAACGTGAAGCAGAAGTGTCAGCTGTTGAATGGAAAGAAACAGCGAAAGAATAGAAAAGAGGAAGACAAATGACGTTGATCAAAACAGACCACATTTTTATGAAGCGAGATTTTGTGACACAAGACGAAATAATGACCTTCCTTGCAACGCAAGCAGTTACTCTAGGCATCAGCAGTGATCAAGCTGCTGTTTATAGAAAATTGCTAGCAAGAGAAGAAGAGAGTACAACGGGGATGATGGATGGATTTGCTATTCCTCATGCGAAAGATCACAGTATCGAAGAAGCCAATGTCATCATCGTCCAATTAAATAGCAAAATCGATTGGAAAAGTTTGGATGGAGAAGGGACCGATTTTATTATTGCTCTTTTTATACCTGATTCAGAAGCGGGAACGACTCATTTGAAACTATTGTCTCAAGTGGCACGGCTTTTGATGCATAAAGATGTGACAAATTGTTTGAAGCAAGCACAGTCTCCTGCTGAAATTGCCGAAATTTTGAATGGAAAACTGGCAGAAAACTAAAAAAGGAAGTAGTGAAAGCATGACATTATCAAATAAGCAAGCATATATCCAACAGCTATGTAATGAAAATGGCATTATTAGTGCATTAGCCATTGATCAACGAGGGGCTTTGAAAAAAATGATTGGCAGATTCCAAGACCATTCAGTCACGACAGAGCAAATCAGTGCCTTCAAAAAAATCGTGTCAGCCGAGTTGACGCCCTATGCCTCAGCAATTTTATTAGATCCAGAGTACGGATTGCCAGCAGCCCAAGTTCGGGATGAACAAGCTGGACTATTGTTAGCCTACGAGAAAACCGGTTATGATGCTTCAACTCCGGGGCGTTTGCCCGATCTTTTGTCCAACTGGTCTGTGAAACGGCTAAAAGAAAATGGCGCGGATGCTTGTAAGTTTTTGCTCTATTATGATGTGGACGAACCTGACGAGATCAATGATCAAAAGAAGGCATTTATCGAACGGATTGGTTCGGAATGCCTTGCTGAAAATCTACCATTTTTCTTAGAACTGGTTTCTTATGATGCTGCTATCCCAGACACCACTTCGAAAGAATATGCTTTGAAAAAACCTCATAAAGTAAATGATATGATGCGAGAATTTTCGCAAGCACGCTATGGCGTTGATATCTTGAAAGTGGAAGTCCCTGTGAATATAAACTATGTAGAGGGCTATGCGGAGGAAGCTGCTTATACTAAAGAAGAAGCGGCGGCTTATTTCAAAGAGCAAGCGGAAGCGACGGGTCTGCCCTATATTTTCTTAAGTGCAGGGGTTTCAGCTGAATTGTTCCAAGAAACACTGCAATTTGCCAAAACATCCGGCTCAAAATTCAATGGCGTACTTTGTGGACGAGCAACCTGGGCAAACGGTGTGGAGCCTTTTGTGACTCAGGGAGAAAGTGCGGCGAAAGAGTGGCTGCAGACTCAAGGACGTACAAACATTGAAGCGCTAAACAATGTTCTGCAAAAGACTGCTACACCGATTCACTTGTAATAAAAACGTTCATTAGAAACAACTGAAAATCAATCCGATTGGTTCCTTCGTTCTCTTCAGTGAATGAAGGGCCTTTTTGTTTGGATGAACCAAACGAATAGCAGTCAAGAATTTCTAGTTAGGTGGTAGAATAAAGCTAGTATTCGTTGTTGCAGATAAATAAGGATGCGTTCTTTTCCCGAAAATCTGAGATAACAGTAGGAAAAATGTTGTGTCATAGAAGAAAGGAGTTTTCGATGGAAACCCGTATATTAAAGTATTTTTTAGCTGTAGCTGAGGAACAAAATATTACCCAAGCAGCTAAAAAACTGAACATCACGCAACCCACTTTAAGCAGACAAATCAGAGAGTTTGAAGAGCGGCTGCATACAGAATTGTTTGTCCGCCAAAATAAGAAACTTTATTTAACAGAAGCAGGTCTGTTTTTAAAAAAGCGCGCAGAAGAAATTCTTGAATTGAATCAGAAAACAGAACAAGAATTGTTCAATTATCAGGAGACGATTCTGAATGGACAAATTGCGATTGGTTGTGTGGAAGCAGAAAACTCCTATTTGCTCACACAAATCATCGAAGAAATGGTTACTGATCACCCCCAAGTGTCTTTTACTATTTTTAGCGGAACTAGTAATGATATTCTGGAAAAACTTGATAAAGGCTTGCTTGATGTGGCGATTTTGATTGATCCTGCAACGACGGATCAATACAATCGGCTGACATTGCCTAAGAAAGAAGTCTGGGGGCTGTTTGTTGCGAATGAACACCCGTTGGCTGATCGAAGCAGTATCTCACCTGCAGACATCCTCAACACACCGTTGATTTGTTCGAGTCGTAATGAAGTTTTGGAAATGTTTTGCACGTGGGGCGGATTCGTTGAAGAAGAGTTGACGATCGTCGGGAGATACAATTTGATTTTTAATGTCCTTTTATTGGTCGAAAACAATGTTGCTGCTGCTTTAGCAATTGCTGGAGCGATTCATCATCGAGAAAAACAAACAAAATTCATCCCCTTTGCGCCACCCCTGGAAACGAACTGTGTTCTGGTATGGAGAAAAGAGACGATTTTGGCGCCGACAGTCCAAACATTTTTGAAGAAATTCAAGCATGCTTTGCAAGCATAGAAATCAGCTTAACAAGTATTGGACGAATGGTAAATCAAGCAGTAACATGAACTTGTAAGTTATTGAAAGGATTGTCGCTTTATTGATTGTGAAAGCTGACAAAATGGCATAATGGTATCAGACAAAGAGGTATGCAAGGAGGAGACAAGCAATGGCAAAATTTGAAGAAGTAAAAGATGGCGTGATTTTCCCAAGTGGCACAAAAAATGAAGCGTATGCCCAATACTTTGTTGGACAAAGTTATTTAAACACTTTAGTTGCAGACCCCTCGATCAATGTTGGCGTTGGGAATGTAACTTTTGAGCCAGGGTGCCGCAACAATTGGCATATTCATCATGATGGTTATCAGATTTTGCTGGTTACTGGTGGTGAAGGTTGGTATCAAGAAGAAGGAAAACCAGCCCAATTTTTGACAGCAGGAGATATTGTCGTCACCCATGATGGCATCAAGCATTGGCATGGCGCAGCAAAAGATAGTTGGTTTGAACATCTGGCAATTACTGCCGGAACGCCTGAGTGGCTCGAAGCTGTGGCGGAGGAAGACTATCAGCAGTTAAAAAAATAAGGAGGCAATGAGTATGAAAAAACAAACAGCAGGAAGCGAACGATTAGGTGACTTCGCCCCTCAGTTTGCGGCATTGAATGATGACGTATTATTCGGAGAAGTGTGGTCTAGAGAACAAGAATTGTCCGCCAGAGATCGCAGTTTGATCACTGTTGCCAGCCTTCTGACACAAGGTGTGCCTCAATTAGAAGCTCATTTACGAATCGCCAAAGAAAATGGTGTGACTCAAGCAGAGATCGTTGAATTGATCACACACTTGGCTTTCTATGCCGGATGGCCTAAAGCATGGTCGGCATTCAATTTAGCCAAAGAAATTTATGCGGAAGAATAATTTTTCAGTCCTTTTTACCTGCAGGTTGATTAATTGGTTTCTCCCTTTTTCTGTAGTAGAGTAAAGATAAGCACTTACTAAGGAGGAGGAGTATCATGAAGGAAACACAATTGACGATCGAGACATTGCAACGGGCCCAAGAACGATTTGAAGAGACGTTGGCGCAAATGAGTATCGCGGAAGCGAACACGATGCCGGAGCCACTGATCAAGTCAGTCACTTGGCTGATCTGGCATACCGCTCGCGAAATCGATCTGCAGATTTCCGCATTGGCGGATCAAGAACCACTTTGGCTAGCGGACTGGACGAAGCGATTTGCATTGGATTTGCCTGACGATACAGAAGATTGGCGTCATACACCAGAAGAAGCCGCCAAGGTAATCGTTAATCAAAAAGAACTATTAGTGGATTATCTTTCCGCTAGTGTAGAGTTAGCAGTTAATTACCTTCAGTCTATCGATGAAACTAGCTTATCAGAAGTGATTGATAAGAACTGGACGCCAGCTGTGACACGACAAGCTCGGATCGTCTCCATCGTCGATGATGCAGTCATGCATTCGGGCCAAGCAGTCTATACAAGGAGATTAGTGATTGGGAAATAAAAGTTTTTAACGACATCAGAAATTTGAATCTTTGGCTGTTTTCTTGAAATATCGCTAAAATCTTCTTTAGAGCATTTACACCGGTGACGGGTTCCCTTATGATAAGCAAGGGAACCCGTTTTTTTGGGTAAATCATTGATGACAGGAGCAATTAAAATAAATGAGAAATATTAAACTTACGATTGAATATGATGGCAAGCGCTATCTGGGTTGGCAACGTTTAGGCGATTCTGATCGAACGATCCAAGAGAAAATTGAAAGTATTTTGACACAAATGACAAATGAAAAAATCGAAATCATCGGGTCTGGACGTACAGATGCAGGGACGCATGCCAGAGGTCAAGTCGCCAATTTCAAGACAGCAAGCGATTTGTCCCCCGAAAAGATGTTGCAATTCCTGAATCGCTACCTACCTCAAGACATCGTCATCAAAGAGGTGGCAGAAGCCTCTGAACGGTTCCATGCCCGTTACAATGCGACCGGCAAACAATACAGTTATTATGTCTGGAATAGTCCGATTCCAACCGTATTTGAACGTCATCGGAGTTTTCATTGTCCGCAAGAGCTTGATTGGGACAAAATGCAAGCAGCTTGTGAGAAGTTTCTTGGCACTCATGATTTTATTGGCTTTTCTGCATTAAAAAAGACCAAAAAATCCACTACTCGTACAATCGAGGAACTCTCACTCACAAGAGAAGGCGATATGCTCCGTTTTCGTTTTAAAGGTGATGGCTTTCTTTATAAAATGGTACGGATCATCACCGGGACGATTTTAGAGATTGGTGCGGGTACAATGGACATTTCCGCGATCGATGAGATATTTACGAATCAAGTCCGAAAAGCAGCCGGAGAGACAGTGCCTTCCCAAGGATTGTTCCTAGATGCTGTTTACTACCACTAAAAAATAGAGCTTAAAAGTAAGGTGACGTTATGGAATTTGCTAAGGAAGATTTTGATTTATTCGACCGTGAGGTATTTGCCTTTAAACAACTCAAAGACATTTACCCACCAGAAACAATTCAGCGGCTGAAAGAGGATTATCAAATGAGTTGGCAAAAATGGAAACATATCCAAATGACTGTCGCAACCAATGTATCAGCAGACCTTCAGCCGAAAGTTGAGAGTTGGACGAATGGTTGGAATTTGCGCAGTCATTTTTGGTGTGCTTATCGGAATGAGGCACATCCGAATCAAAATGCCTGCCTAGCTGCATTGATCAATCAAAAGCAATATCAAGTCTATTTAATGTTCCAACATTACAAAAGTGACCAACGTTCAGGGAGTTTAGCAGCCTATAATGACTTACGCTGGCAGATTGAACAATGGAGCAAAGACAAAAATTTGGCTGATTATTATATTTGGCCACAGGTGGAACATGAACTAGAAGATCATTGCCCATTAGCTGTATACCTCTCAGAGCCGCAAAAACAAAGACAACTTGAAGAAAAGCTGCAAGGACGTAGTTTTCAAATCGGCAAACTTTGGTTTCCATCAGAGAGCATCGAAGATGTTGAGAGATTGACGACTGAAGCATTAGAAGAATTAAGCCCATTGTATTTTTCACTAACAAGATAAACAATGCTCTTAAGATAACCAAACAGCAAAATACCTCAAACTGAACGATAGCTGATTTCTGTTCTACAGGAATTTCAGACCTTCCCCCTATGTTGATGGTCTGTACCGCTATTTGTTCGGTTTTTTTGTCATTTAGAGAATTTTTTCTTTGGTCAGAAAGCGAATCAGTAGGCCAGATGAAGGAAATATGGTAATTTGCATATAAATCATTTCAAGTAATTGCAAGAGGATGGAACAATTCAAAGTTTTGCTGGCAGAGAGGATGAGAAGGATGGACGAGGAACGATTAAGTCAGCTTTACAATTTGATCATCAATCCGGGGACAAGAGATTGGGAGCGATCCCAATTGTTGGCAGCCCGAGATCGCTTAGAATCCGGGCAAGAACAAAAAATGGTCCTATCAGAGTTGGAAGCTGCTTTACGACCATTGGCACTTCGAGGCAACTTGACACCGGATTTACAGGATTTTTATGATCAGTTAACAGGAATAGAAACAACTCAAACCACTCAAAAAACAAAGACACATCAAATCACTGACTGGAGTCATCAAGAAACAGCCATTTTTGCGGGGGGTTGTTTTTGGTGTATGGTGGAGCCTTTTGAACAGAAAACAGGGATCACTTCTGTTCTTTCAGGATATACCGGCGGGAATATCCCGCATCCCACGTACGATCAAGTCAGTAGCGGGTTAAGCGGACATGTAGAAGCAGTGGAAATCATTTTTGACAATCGGTTGATTACGTATGAGGAACTAGTCTCATTGTATTGGCAGTTGACGGATCCCACAGATGCTGGTGGACAGTTTCAAGATCGGGGAAAGCAGTACCGACCAATCATTTTTGTCGGAGATCCGCAGCAACAAGTGATTGCTGAAGCGTCAAAAGAACAGCTGCAACGGTCAGGTCATTATACAAAACCAATCATCACAGAGATTAGACCAGCCACGACTTTCTGGCCAGCCGAGAATTACCATCAAGGGTTTTACCAAAAAAATCCTCATCGGTATCGCCGGATTCAACGTGCCCGCAAACAATTGCTGGCTTATCAACGGATTAAGCGTTTCTTCAGTGGAACCAGATAATTGATAAAAGTGGCTGGTCAGAATAGGCAGGACAGCTGCTTTTTTTTCACTTTGATACAAATGATTTAGACAATTGGCTAAAAAAAGATCGTTTTTTTTAGAATAACGTCCAAAGAAAGCGGATTCACATTCGCGTAAAATAGAAAACAGGAAGATAGGCAGAAAAGGACAAAAGGAAGAATCATTCCCACAAAAAAACGGTGTATTTGTAGTCCGACAACTTCAAAAGGATTCACCAATGGCATCTTGTGGCCGTTTATTAGTAGTGGATAGTGCAGTGAATGATTCTTAGGGAGGAGTGGCTCAGAGAACTTGTAGCTGAATAGCAAGTAGTGAAAGGGGCAGTTTTTTAAGAGTGATCTCATTTTGATTTCAATAGGTAATCGGCAGTAATTGTTTTATAGAAAGAAGAAAGCAGGTCCCGTTTGAGTATCTCTAAATGGAATAACCTATTTTGTTAGTTACGTAATAGACTGAATCATTCGTTTTTTTCAATGCATTTATTTTTATCCAAAAAAGGACGTGGAAAAATGAAAACATTTAAAAAATGGGTCTTTTTGCTTGCTGCTATGTTTGTAGGAATGTTTTATGGCATTGCTGTACATGCAGAAGAAGCAATTGACCAAATCGTTGCACCAACAGGATTTAAAGCTATTTTGGTTTTAGTTCCATTGGTCTTGGTTTTAGTTCTTTTATTTAGAAAGGTAGATATGATCATTGCTGGACTGGTTGCTGGTATACTAGCAATGATTATCGGAGGGATCAGTTTAGCAGAAGCCAATACGCAACTGTTGGAAGCTGTGCCAACGATGTTGAGTATCACTGTCCCCATCATCAATTCTGCTGTGGCAATGGCTGTCTTCAAAGCGGGAAGCTATACGGCAGCTTTGACTTTGGCTAAACGAGGAACAAAAGGCAAGGTAGAATATGTTTCTGCATTTATTGTCATTTTGCTTGCAGCAGCTACTTATATGTCTGGTATTGGCGGCGGCAGTGCAATGGTGATCGCACCACTAGCCTTTGCAGCAGTGGGAGTGGTTCCAGAATTGATTGCAGCCATGTCGCTAGCGGCAGCAGTCTCTTTTACAACTTCTCCTGCCTCTTTAGAATCAAGTATTGTTTCCAAACTGGGCGGCTTTAGCGTTTCTTCTTATGTTGTTGAGATGCGTCCTTTTTGGTTGTTGTTTGTCTTATTAGCTATCGTTTTGGCTTTTTGGGGAACGAAGCGTCGTCACATCGGCTTTAAAGCTTCTGCAGAAAATGAATATGAAACAAAAAGTAATGGCGAGTTGTTCAAAATCACATTACCAGCGATTTTCTTGCTTTTTGCAGTTATATTCGGCCCGCTAGTCAATGACTTGATTGGTTTTGTTTTCTTCACACCGCTTGTTTATATGGTAATCACATTAGCATTGATTTACTTATGTACTGATTTTTCAATGAATCAATCGGTGGAAGCAATGGTAGATGGATCAACGTATATTCTGACTCGTCTCTTTCAAGTGGGAATCTTCTTGGCATTCATCAATATCATTGCGCAAACAGGAACGTTTGCCGTCATTGCTGGGGTAGCTCAGAACGCACCGGAATTTGTTGTAGTACCTGTGGCGATTTTGACCGGAGTCTTGATTGGTATTCCTGCCGGAGCATATGTGGGCTCAGTGTTGACACTTGTCTTGCCAGTCGCCGTTTCCTTAGGATTCCCACCGATTGCTTTAGGTTTTGTCACAATGGGCGTGGGCTTAGGCAGTCAAATGAGTTTCGTCAACATCACGATGCAAGCACTATCTTCAGGATTCCAAATCCCCATTTTGGATGTGGTCAAAGGAAATGTGAAATGGCTAAGTCTTGCTTCAGTTATATTGTTGTTCATTGGTTTGATTTTTGGGTAAGTAAGAGGGAGGAAAAGAAATGGATCTATTAATTAAACAAGCAAGAATCGAGGATGGAGAAGAGTTAAAAGACGTTGGCATTACTGCTGGCAAAATCGTCGAGATCGCACCATCCATCGAAACAGCTGCAAATGAGACCATCGAGGCCAATGGACGAGTGCTGATTCCCGGTCTTGTAGAAAGCCATATTCATTTGGATAAAGCATTGATCGCTGACCGTGAACCCAACAATTCCGGCACACTGCAAGAAGCTATCGCGGTTACTGCAAAATTAAAGCCAACTTTCACAGAAGAAGACATATACCAACGGGCAAAACAAGCACTTGAGATGCTGATCGTTCATGGTACGACAGCTGTGCGGACTCATGCAGAGTTTGATCCAGCTCAAGGATTTACGGGCTTTGATACGATCATGCGATTAAAAGAAGAATACAAGGATTTGATTGATATGCAAGTTGTCGCATTCCCCCAAGAAGGAATCTTCCAGGCGCCTGGTACTGATAAGATGATGATCGAAGCAATGGAAAAAGGTGCCGACGTTGTAGGGGGGATTCCTTATAATGATGCACCAGCCAATGAGCATATTGATTTGGTTTTTTCGATTGCCAAACAGTTTGATAAAGACATTGATCTCCATCAAGATTTTGCTGATGAAGCAGATGAGACATCAATTGTTTATCTGTGTGAGAAGACCATTAAAGAAGGCTATCACGGGCGTGTCTCCGTAGGTCATTTGACCGCGTTGCATGCGATGCCGCCTGAAACATTAACAGAAGTCATCTCATTGATGGCTGAAGCACAAATCAATGTCATGCCATTGCCTGCCACCGATCTTCATTTAGGGGCGAGAAACGATCCTTATAATGTGCGTCGTGCAGTCACTCCGATTCGCAAATTAAGAGATGGTGGTGTAAATATCTGCTTAGGAAGCAACAACATCCGCAATGCCTTCACACCTTATGGGAATGGGGACTTGATTCAGATTGCGATGCTAGCTGTTCCGGTTGCTCACTTAGGTGGGGCTGCCGACTTGCCGACGGTTTTACCGATGATCACTACCAATACGGCGAAAGCGTTGAAACTAGCTGATTATGGATTAGCTGTTGGTAAAAAAGCTGATCTTGTATTGTTAGATACAAAGTCGAAAAGCAATGCATTGATTGATATTCCCGAACGGGTTTATGTGATCAAGAACGGTCGTGTAACGGTTAAAATCGAGAAAACGATCGAAATCTTACGTTAAGGATCATGGAAAGATATTTTTTAGTGGAAAGGGGCTGAAATCAGTTCACTGACACAAAGGATATATCCTAGCTAGAGTTTGTTTTTTGATTCAAGGCGACAAAAACGACTGATTGCTGATCCATTGAAGTGGAATAGCAACATTTTAAACACAACACCTGCTCTTTTTTCTGATAGGAGAGCAGGTGTTGTGTTTTTTGGGGGGAAGAATGAATAACAAAATCAGCTGCAGTGACTGAATATTTCCTTCCGTTGGATACCATTACTTCACAATATATAGTGTTTTTTAATCTTTTTCTTACACTCTGTTCACTATATATTGTATTTACTTTTTTTAAAGATTAGGTAAAATGGATCTTGAAGTTTGGAAGGAGCGCTGTTTTTGTCATCATCGTTTAGCAGGGATTTGTGTCGAAGTGAGGCAAACAAGCATAAAGATTCTGCCATTACGACTCTGAGAAACGTACGAGTTTAGACGACAACCTGTTAGCAGAAGAGTGCCGTTATTGGAAAAAGGATCTTCAATCTTGTAATACGTGATGGATTTGATACACTAGAGAGGTTGCCACTGAGACATTAGTCGCGAGAAATCTTTTGTTATCAAAGAGAAATCAGTAAGCAAGGTTTTTTATGAGTATTTTGCTGCTAACCAAATGCCATGTAAAGATACGCCTATGCTTTGAATCAGATTCAGTGTTAGGTTTATCAGTGAGGGAAAAAGCGAGACAAGGATGGCTCAACGATATTTTAGTAAGAAGGATGGATGCATGTGTTATTGATAGCAGGAACGATTGGAGCAGGTAAAAGTAGTTTGACCGATTTTTTATCAAAGGAAATGGCTTCAAAACCATTTTATGAAAATGTTGAGGACAATGATGTGTTACCATTGTTCTACTCAAATCCAGAAAGATATGCTTTTTTGTTGCAAATCTTTTTTTTGAATAAAAGTTTTCTTGCAATGCGGGAAGCCTTGTCTCACGATGACAATGTGATCGACCGTTCGATTTATGAAGACAGCATGATGTTTCATTTGAATGCAGATCTTGGAAGGATCTCACCAATGGAAGTCGAGCAATACGACAATTTATTGAACACGATGCTGCGTGAGTTGGAAGACTCCGCTCCAATGAAACAACCAGACTTGATGATCCACATCAAAGTTTCTTTGGAGACTATGATCGATCGGATCGGTAAGCGAGGACGTTCGTATGAACAGGTGGCAAATGATCCAAGTTTGTATGATTACTACAAATTGTTGAACGAACGGTATGATGCTTGGTATGAAAATTTTGATGTCTGTCCAAAAATGCAGATCGATGGGGATGAACTAGATTTTGTAGCAGACCCTCAAAATTTGAACAAAATTATGAAAATGATCGAAACAAAGCTAGCCGAGATACGTACAGGAAAAGAGAAAGGAATCTATCAAACCCAGCGGGCTGTCGTAAAAGGCGATTTCTCAGAAAAGTAATTGTTCCGTAGAGTCTTCCCCTTCACAAGTGAAAAATAAAATCAAAAGAGGGTGCCTGTTTTCAAAAAAACATGCTAAAATCATATCGATACTGAATGGCTGCCAAAGTTGAAGCGGAGAGGGGAAAGGCAATTGAATGTAGAGAAATTTATTGCAGCCCGAAAGGCTGCTGGGATGTCACAAAAAGAACTTTCAGAGGGTATTTGCACACAAGCAACTCTGAGTAGGTTTGAAAATAATGGACAAGTCCCTTCCTTGAAAATATTGATCAAGTTATGCAATCGAATCAATCTGCCTTTAGTGGATCTTTTTTCTTCAATCAATGTGGTGAATTCACAACTCGATGAACAACTAGAAAAAGCTGAATTTTCGCTGATTACCAGTGAATTTGAACAATTGGCTCAAATTTTGGAGAAAATCGATCCCAAAACGATCAAAGACGCCGATTTAAGAGCTCGTTATTATTATCTTAAAGGGTTCGAGATGGTTTTTAATCAGGCGCCTTTCACGGATGTCTTGTTCCATTTTGATCAATTACTGATGTCAAAGACGACAGACACAGTATTTCAACTGTTGGCCTACACGGGGATCGGCATCGCTTATGCGCGTGAAGCAGAGTTGGAAAAAGCGGAAGTATATTTCGATAAAGTATTTAGCGAAATTTATACGTATCCCATCCAAACAACGGAAGACATCTGGCGCGTTTTGAATATCGTTTTCCATTGCGGGGTTTTTTACGCGCAAACGAATGATCTTGAAACCAGCAATGCACTATTAAATTATGCGATCGCCATTTGCTCAGAGAATCATTTGACCTATTATCTGGCTCGTGCAGCTGCACAGTTGGCCAAAAATGCCCAAGCTGCCGGCGAACCAGCTTCCGTCATTCTAGAATTGATACAAGATGCACTTGCATTTGCAAAAATCAACAAAAATCGGCTGTTGATCAATGAGTTAAATCAGATGAAAAAACAGCTAAAATGATGCATGACTAAAGCAAATGAAAATGAGTCGTTATTTTTGATCCGTTTTATAGAGAACAACCTTTGATCTAGCAACAAAAGATCAAAGGTTGTTCTTTTTTGG
>NZ_BCQE01000015.1 GCF_001544275.1 Enterococcus gallinarum NBRC 100675
ATTCTTTTTAAGGTTACTACGCTCGCTTTGCTCGCCTAGTACTGCTCATCATCTGCTCTGCCACTCTTTCGAGTGTCAGTCGCAGTGATTCGCAGCAAAAACGCACTCGTTTGAGTGCGTTGTTTGGGTTATTCGATTGGTTGGGTGTTATTGTCTGTGTTTGATTGATTTTCTACTGGCCTTTGGCTTTCGATGGCTGCTACTAACTCTTTGTTCCCTTGTTTAGTAGACATGGTTTGATTGATGAGGTTGACTAAATCGAGGCCAGTTGTTTCTTTGATAGTATCAAATGTCCGTGCCAAGCCGGCTTCTCCCATGTCGTGGAGTCCGTCGTTGCCTCCAAAGCTGACCACTTTATCGATGTTGCTAAGTGGCGCATTAACTTCTTTGGCAATTTCAGGCAATACCTTGATGAATTCCATCAAAATACCTGCTTCATTCAGTTTAGTTAAAGCAATCGCCATTTTTTCGCGACTTTCGGCTTCTGCTTGACCGACTTTAGCGATTCTTTCAGCATCTGCCGAACCGAGTTTTTCGATTCTCTCTGCTTCTGCTTGGGCAGCTAGTTTAACTTTTTCAGCCTCTGCTTGGGCACGAGCAATTTCTCTTGCTTTATCTGCCAAGGCATTTTGTTCTACAACATATTTATCGGCTTCTGCTTTTTTACGGACTGTAGCATTCAATTCTTTTTCCGTCAGTTCAGCTTGCTTTTCTTGGATCTCGATGTTCTTTTCTTGTTCGATCAATTGAACTTTCATTTTTTCGCCCACGGCAATCTGTTCTGCTTTAGCATCTGCTACTTCCCGTTCTTGTTTGTATTGTGCTTGTTTCAATGCCATATCTTTCGTTGCTTCTGCGATTTCCGTTTGGCGACGAATTTCCTCGTGCTGTGCCAACTGTTCATTTTCGGCTTGCTTGATTCGTGTTTCTCTTAATGCATTTGATTCTGCAACTTCTGCATTCTTCTTCACTTCAGCAATCTGTGGTCGTCCTAAAGCATCTAAGTAGCCGTTGCTGTCACTAACATCTTTGATCGTAAATGAAACGATCTCTAATCCCATTTTTTTCAAGTCGGTAGATGCAACTTCTTGCACTTGTTCCGCAAAATCATCTCGATTTTTGTAAATTGCTTCAACGGTCATTGTACCTAGAATCGCCCGCAAGTGGCCTTCCAGTACTTCTTGTGCTTCATCTTCCAACTCGCCGGTTGATTTGCCTAAGTATTGTTCTGCAGCTGTTTTGATCGATTCCGTACTGTTACCAACTTTAACTAAAACCGTCGCACTTGCTTTGATCGGTACCCCTTGTTCGGTATAAACTTCTGGTGTGCCAATTTCAAGTTTATGCGTCAGTAAACTCAATTTATGTGCTTTTTGAACAATTGGGATCACGAATGTTCCGCTATTTTTTAAAATCTTGATGCCTTCTTTACCTAAAAATGACCCCGTTACAATCAACGCTTCATCTGGCTTGCCGATTCGGTAACGAATCATTAAAAATGCGATCAATAACACGACTAAAACGATGATCCATAAAATTGGATTACTTAAAAAATCTAATGCATTCCCTGTGTCTAACATTTTCCAACACTCCCTATTCAATAAAATTGTGGTTTTCTACCACTAAAGCAATACCTTTTTTGTCAAAATCAACAATAATCACTTTGGTTCCGACTGGTAATTCTCGCTTTTCCCGAATATCCTCTTCTTTATAGAACTTTGCCGGATAAACAGAACGCGCTGTCTTACTGCCAATCTCCATCACTTCACCGAGGGTATTTCCGACGATCTTTTCTGTCAATTCACCAATCAAAAAATCTTCATGACCAAGAACATTGCTACGATTTTTATCTGTCAAGCGATTGAAAAGCCACATAAACGGGCCTAGCAACAAACTGAAAAGCAGAAAAACGGCAAATATCAAAACAAATAGTACGATCAGCCAGCCCACTATTTGAATATAAAATGGAAACTGCTGCAGATACTCTTGAAGCAATGTGACCCATTCCCCAATCACGATCGTCACCACCTTCGCTATTGTTACTGTTAATCATATGATAACCGCTACCAAGTTTCAAGACAATTCAAAAAAAAACTTTCTCAACAATTTCTCGTGAGAAAGTTTTCGACAATTAATTTGCAACTGTTTCTTTGGCAGCCTCTAAAGCTGTAAGCGCACGATTAGCCAATGCCTCATAACGGGACTTTTTATCTTTGATTCGTTCGGGCAGTTCAGGAAGCAAGCCAAAATTGGCATTCATTGGTTGGAAATGTTTGCCTTCTGCATGCGTAATGTAGTACGCCATGCTGCCGATTGTTGTTTCCTGCGGAAAGATGATTGGTTCTTCCCCTTTTGCAAGTTTTGCTGCATTGATTCCAGCTACTAGACCGCTAGCCGCACTTTCAACATACCCTTCTACTCCTGTCATTTGACCAGCAAAAAACAAGTCATCACGTTTGCGAGATTGATAGGTTTGTTGCAGAAGTTCTGGCGAGTTCATGAAACTATTCCGATGCATTACGCCATAGCGGACAAATTCAGCTTGCTCTAATCCAGGGATCATCCGAAAGACTCGTTTTTGTTCTCCCCATTTTAGATGCGTTTGGAAACCTACAATGTTGTACAACGAGGCAGCAGCATTATCTTGACGCAACTGGATCACTGCATAAGGCCGTTTGCCTGTCTTAGGGTCTTCCAAACCAACAGGTTTCATTGGTCCAAACAACATCGTCTTTGGACCACGAGAGGCCATCACTTCAATTGGCATACAGCCTTCAAAGAATTTCTCTTTTTCAAACTCTTTCAAAGGAGCGACTTCGGCATTCACCAAGGCTTCACGAAAGGCATAAAATTCTTCTTCATTCATCGGACAATTCAGGTATGCTGCTTCTCCTTTGTCGTATCGTGATTTCAAGTAAACTTTATCCATATCAATAGTTGATTTATCAATGATTGGCGCTGCGGCATCATAAAAATAGAAGCCTTCCGATCCATTGAATGCTTGAATCGCCTTGGATAACGGTTCTGAAGTCAATGGTCCAGTAGCGATTACCGTAATTCCTTCTGGGATTTCGGTGATCTCTTCTTCGATCACAGTTACCAACGGATGTTCTTTCACCCGCTTTGTAACTAATTCAGAAAAATCATCCCGATCAACGGCTAGTGCACCGCCAGCCGGAACCGCTGTCTGATCGGCCGAAGAGATAATGACCGAATTCAAGCGGCGCATTTCTTCTTTCAAAACACCTACTGCATTGGTTAAATTGTTACCTCTAAGAGAATTTGTACAAACAAGTTCCGCAAAATTATTCGTATGATGGGCTTCTGTCGTTTTCTTAGGACGCATTTCATACAAATTGACAGCCACTCCTGCTTCAGCAGCTTGCCAAGCAGCTTCGCTTCCTGCTAATCCAGCACCAATTACATTGATTTTTTTCATACTTCGTCTCCTTTATAGTAAAAGAGTCTGTGCCAAAAGTCATCAAAACAAAAAATAACCCTTACATTGGCAGATGTTGATCTTCAGATCACCGTTTGTCTCTGCTTATTTTTTATTCTATTCCTTGTGTCACAGCTCTGTTTTTTGAAAAGGAACGCAGAAGTCTGCTGTCTCCCAGCAGACACTTCTTGCGCTCACTTCATTTTTTTATTGAGAGGTCAAAAACGATCAATAACTTACTTTTGAACGTCTTCCTCATAATCACCTTTGATACAAACGACTTGCTTGCCGCCTTTGACTTTCTTTTCAACCAAATAGTTGTCACATTTTGGACAGTTTCTGCCTACTGGTTTATCCCATGACGTAAAGTCACATTCTGGATAGCGTGTGCAGCCAAAGAAAATTCGGTTCTTCTTGGATTTTCTTTCAACAACTTGTCCTTGGTGACAAACTGGACATTCCACTCCGATTTCTTTTACGATCGGTTTTGTATTTCGACAATCTGGAAAATTGCTACAAGCATAAAATTTTCCATAACGACCTAACTTGATGACCATTGGATGACCGCAAATATCGCAATCGAAGCCAGCGGGTTCATCTTTGATCTGGATTTTCTCAATATTTTCTTCTGCATTGGACAATTCTTTTTCAAATGGTCGATAGAATTGGTCCACGACTTTGATCCATTCTTGTTTGCCCGCTTCAATACTGTCTAAGCTGCTTTCCATCTCGGCTGTGAAATGGGTATCGACGATTTGGGGGAAGAATTCCTCAATCAACGAATTAACGATTTCTCCCAATTCAGTTGGTTCAAAACGTTTTTGAGTTAATTTAACGTAATAGCGCCGTTGGATCGTTTCTAAAGTTGGTGCATAAGTCGATGGTCGCCCTACACCATTTTCTTCTAAAGTTTTGATCAACGTTGCTTCGCTATAACGAGCAGGTGGTTGTGTGAAATGTTGTTTTGGTTCGATAGAGATCGACTGAACAACGTCCCCTTCGTTTAATTCCGGCAAAATATTCTCTTTGTCTTCTTTGCCGTCATCTCGTCCCTCAACATACACTTGCATGAATCCTTTAAATTTGATTTTGGATCCGTTAGCTATGAATATGACGCCATTCTGCTGTAGCGTCACTTTCATTGTATCCAAAACCGCAGGGGTCATTTGGCTGGCTACAAAACGAGACCAAATCAAGCGATAGAGTTTCAACTGATCTTTGTCCAAGTACTTTTCCATTTCTTCTGGTGTACGCATGACACTTGTAGGACGTACAGCCTCGTGGGCATCTTGCGCCCCTTGCGCATTCTTGATTTTCTTGCCACCATGAGCTGAAAAAGCTGAACCATAGGTTGTTTCGATGAATTCCGCTGCTTCTCCTTTTGCTGTATCCGCGATCCGTGTAGAATCGGTACGCATATAGGTGATCAATCCGACCGTTCCTTGCTTGCCTAATGGGATTCCTTCATAAAGCTGTTGCGCTACCATCATTGTTTTCCGTGTACGGAAATTCAATTTGCGGGCTGCCTCTTGTTGAAGACTGCTGGTTGTAAAAGGAGCCGAAGGATTGCGTTTTCGTTCTTTCTTTTCTACCTTGGTCACTTGGTAATCTTTGCCATCTAAACGATCGGTCACTTCTTTGATGCTTTCAGCGTTTGGTAGTTTTTTCTTTTTACCATCTAGCCCCCAGAAAGCCGCCTTGAACTTTTTCGTTGCTTTTTTAAAGTTGCCATCGATACTCCAGTATTCTTCAGGTATAAACTCGCGAATTTCTTTTTCGCGATCAATGATGATTTTCAATGCTACTGACTGAACACGGCCCGCACTCAATCCTTTTTTGACTTTGCGCCACAAAATTGGACTAATCGAATAACCTACCAGACGGTCCAACACCCGACGAGCTTGTTGCGCATCTACTAAATCGACATCAATCGTACGAGGTTCTTTAAACGCAGCTTTAACTGCATCTTTTGTGATTTCATTAAAAACGACACGGTTCTTTTCTTTTAAATCTAGTCCTAGTAAGAAAGCTAAATGCCAAGCAATAGCTTCCCCTTCTCTATCCGGGTCACTTGCGAGATAAACTTTTTCTGCTTTTTTGGCTGCAGAACGAAGGCTCTTGATGACATCGCCTTTGCCGCGAATCGAGATGTAATGAGGTTCATAGTCATTTTCGACGTCAATGCCCATTTTGCTTTTCGGCAAATCACGAATATGCCCAACACTCGCAACAACTTTATAGTTGCGCCCGAGGTATTTTTCAATGGTTTTCGCCTTTGCTGGCGACTCCACGATCACTAGATATTTATATGCCATATAAAAAATGGCTCCTTCCTTCATTTTTTCCTACTATAATATATTCGGCAAACAATCCACTTGCTTTCCAAACATCCAAATCGTAGCTTATCATAGCTTTCAGAAAAAGTTTTGTCAAGAAAGGATCATCATAAGTTCAAAAGCCTAAGGCAATTCTTCTAAGATATCTTCTGCTGTCAGCGTGCATTTTGCTCCATCTTGAATCAACTGATGACACCCCTTTGATCGATCGGTCAAAGCTTCTCCAGGCACGGCAAATACATCCTTCCCATTTTCTAAAGCCAACTGTGCAGTAATCAATGAGCCGCTCTTTTCTTTGGCTTCAATCACACAAACTGCCTGTGCGATTCCCGCAATCAGACGATTCCGCATGGGAAAATGATGTTTATGCGGCAATGTTCCTCGCGAATATTCACTAACCAACAAATGTTCCTGCTTGATCTGAGAATAAAGACGTTGCGAACTCTTAGGATAACACTGATCCAGTCCCGTTCCTATAACTGCAATGGTTTGTCCACCACTTTCAATCGCTGCTTCATGGGCGAAACTATCTAATCCCTGGGCAAGGCCGCTAATGATCACGTACTTCTTTTTCACTAGTTCCGGAATGATTTTTCTACAAATCTGCTGACCATAGCTTGTCGCTTGTCTAGCACCGACAACAGCCAGTGAATGCTTTTGGATTAATGACAGATTCCCTTCGTAAAAGAGGATCAATGGTGAATCAGCGATTTTTCTCAGTGCAGGTGGGTAGTCTTTTGAAAAAAAGGTGATAAATGACTGGTCGGCCATTTTTTCCGCTAAGGCACTCTCTGTCAACTGATGCCACGACTGTTGAAAACGAAGAATATTGCGTGTGATCCCTGTCATTTGAATCACTTCTTCAGC
Source organism: Enterococcus gallinarum NBRC 100675 (assembly GCF_001544275.1). Lineage (GTDB taxonomy): Bacteria > Bacillota > Bacilli > Lactobacillales > Enterococcaceae > Enterococcus_D > Enterococcus_D gallinarum. Next base: position 6,643 of record NZ_BCQE01000015.1, read on the forward strand.
CGTTATAGTCCAATTTTCTTGTGAGAGGCAGCCTTTGACCACCCGCCACTGACTTTGAATACCGACTCCTTGTGCAAATGACAAGCGAAGGAGGATTTTATCGAAGGGCGTACATTCCTGATAGTACATAAAACAACCTCATTTCTAAAGAATCTCACTAATAAGATTCGTAAAAATGAGGCTGTTTGATGAATTATTTTACATACTGTTTTACTGGTGCAAATGTTTTGCGATGGATAGGACAAATCCCATGGGCAGCTAATCCTTCTAAATGGGTTTTCGTACCGTAACCAGCGTTTTGATCAAATCCATAATGAGGAAAAACACCATGATAATCTTTCATTAAATTATCCCGAAATACCTTGGCCATGATACTTGCAGCAGCGATAGAGATCGACCGGGCATCCCCTTTGATCAGACTGGTCTGAGGAATATCGGTATCAAGCGTCATAGCGTCCACCAATAAATGCTCTGGTGTAATCGATAAGTCAGCTAGCGCTCGTTTCATCGCATTCTTACTGGCTTGATAAATGTTCACACGATCAATTTCCTCATGATCTGCAATACCGATGCCAATCGCTACCGCTTTATTTTGGATCTCAACAAATAATTCTTCTCTTTTTTTCGCAGAAAGTTGTTTCGAATCATTCAAGCCAATGATCCCGCAATTCTTCGGTAAAACCACTGCCGCGGCAACTACAGGTCCAGCTAACGGTCCCCGGCCGACTTCATCTAAACCGGCAACAAACCGAAGCCCTTTCTGATAGAGTTCTTGTTCAAATACAGACATTTCTGCATATTTTTCTTGCATTTGTTGCTGTTTACGCTGCTGATTTTGATACTTGGTAATCAGCTTTTGGACACCAGAGCGTTCGTCTGCCATCAGTTGAGCCACATAAGCCGGGTCAACCTCCTCGGCAAATAAGCGCTCTTTGATAGTTTTAATCGGCTCTTTCATCTTTTTCACCTAACTCCTCGTAACGATCTAATGTGTACCTTCCCAGCTTCCCTTGTCGAATATCAAAAACGACTAATTCACTGCCGCGATCATAATTGTCTTTGTAACCACGTTTTTCAGTGATCTTCATCAATAGTTCTGGTGCTAAACATTGTTCTTCTTCCGCAGAAAGTGAATAACGCTGAGCAATTCTTCCTTCATAGTAGCGAGCAAAAAAGTCTAACCCAAACAAAGCAATATCATCTAAATGGATGAGTTGATCTTTGATAGCGCCAGTCAAAGCTAATTTTTTGCCAATCTCAGGATCTTCAAATTTAGGCCAGAGAATTCCTGGTGTATCCAGCAATTCCAATTCTGTACCAAAACGCAACCATTGTTGCCCTTTGGTAACACCTGGTTTATTCCCAGTCTGAGCAATTTTTTTGCCGACTAAGCGATTCATCAATGTTGATTTTCCTACATTAGGAATCCCAATGACCATTGCTCTTATCGGACGTGGTTTGAGTCCACGAGCTTTGTCACAAGCAATTTTTTCTTGCAGAACTTCCTTTGCTTTAGGAACAATCATTTTGATTCCTTGACTATCCTGAGCATTGATTGCCATGGCTAAGAAACCTTGTTTTCTAAAATAGCCTTCCCAGAGTTTTGTTTGCTGAGGGTCAGCTAAGTCTGCTTTATTGATCAAGATCAAGCGTGGCTTTTGTTGTAAAATTTGATCCAGCATGGGGTTTCTTGAAGAAATGGGGAGACGAGCATCTACAAGTTCAAACACGATGTCGACAAATTTTAGTTTTTCGCTTACTTCACGTTTTGCTTTGGCCATGTGGCCTGGAAACCATTGAATGGTACTCATAATTAATTTCCTTTCATACCAGTCTTTTTCAGACATTGTTTTGGCTTTCTCTTAAAAGTATCGGACGAATCAAGAAAATTTCCTGATTGCCGAGTATCCTACGCATTTTAACACGAATTGGTTTAATTGGAAATACTACCTGCCAATCACTTGCGACTATGCCTATGAGACGCGTATTGTAGAGCTGATCTGCTCATTCAACGTGCTCTTACAGTCCAGCAAAATTCCAAAGAATGGCCAAAAAACTGCCAGACCACGCTGACTATTCTGCTATATGCCATTATTTGGCTGATTCCGCAGCCTTTCCTTGTTAATTCATTCACTAGGATTATTTGGCAGACCGCTTTAATAATGACATGAGGGGATTTGATCCACGGCTCAATTCATTCTGTCACTCAATGTCAGTCCAAGAGAACTTGCTGGCTTGAAAGTAGCTAAAATTAGGAAAAGGTAGCCAAAAGTAGCTAAGAGTAGCTAAAATTAGCTAGCTGAGTGTCAGGATGTAGGAAGCCAACTTTTTTTGAGAAAAAACCAATTTTCAGCCTAGTTAAAATTATACTTCATTTTACGTCTTTTACTCAAATCATCTTATCAATTTTGAAGAAAAAAATGCTGAAAGTCTGACAGAATTACAACACTGTAAAAAATTTTGTCGTTATTTCTAGAACATTTTTTCTCGCATTTGCTCAAGCAAGCGGCTACCTCGTTTGAATATATAAGTAATAGAAAAAATAAAACGAAATACAGCTATGTAGCTATGTATCGTAGCTAAGTACTAAGTTTAACAAAATCAAAAAGATCAAATTTTTTTGAAACCAAGAGGTTCTCATAGCTCATACTGATTTACGAAAACAATGAAAACAAAAAAATCTAGAAAGAATTTACTTCTTTCTAGATCGCCATCATTTCTTATTAAAGCGCGTATCGATACAAGTTTTGATGAAAAATAATACAAATGAAATGAATAGAAAACTAATTTTTACTCACGATTCTCCCTTTTGATACTCTCACCGTTGGAGTTAATGACTTGCCGATACCACTCAAAGGAATCTTTTTTCTTACGCATATAGGACCCTGTTCCATCATCTTGTTTGTCGACATAGATAAATCCATAGCGTTTTTTCATTTCACCTGTCGTAGCACTGACTAAATCAATCGGCGCCCACGTTAGATAACCGATACAGTCTACCTGATCCTCTTCAACTGACAGCAACAATTGTTCGACATGTCTGTGCAAGTAATCAATGCGATACGCATCGTGAATATGCCCATCTTCTGCGATTTCATCCACTGCACCTAGTCCGTTTTCAGTAATCATGATTGGTAATCCGTATTTTCGATAAGTGTAATTTAACAAATACCGCATGCCAATCGGATCAATCGTCCATCCCCACTTACTGCTTTCCAAATAAGGATTTTGCAGACCGCCAAATAAAGCACTTTTTCCTTCCGATGCACCTTCATATTCTGCGACAGAAGACGCATAGTAATTCATGCCAATAAAATCAAGTTTGCCCTCAGCAAACACTTTTTTATCTGACTCAGAGATCACGATTTTTATGCCTTGATCTGCATATTCTTCCAGTTTGTATTGGGGAAACAGACCATTGCACATTGCATCGATCTGATAAAAGTCACGATCCATTTGTTTATAGGCATTTAGAACATTGACGGGATCACAATTTGCTGGATAGACTGGCTCGATACCAAAAACACAGCCAATTTGGAAGTTCTCATCAATTTCATGTCCCATTTTGACAGCAGCACAACTTGCAAGCGTCATATTGTAGCCAATCATGGCTAATGTCTGGGCCTTAGCATCGATTTCAGAGTACTTTAATCCGGCAATGATATAGGTGAAAATATCACTAGCCTCACTTTGAGGATCGATATGATTCATCTCATTAAATGTGGCCCAGTATCTGACTTTTCCTTTGAATGCTTCAAACATCGTGCGACAAAAGCGCAAATAGAAATCAACGACTTTGCGATTTGTCCATGAACCATATTCAGTCACTAGATGAATCGGCATTTCGAAGTGATAGAGCGTAATGATCGGTTCGATACCATGTTTCAATAGCGTGTCAACGACTCGTTGATAAAAATCGATACCGGCTTGATTTGGTTCTGCTTCGTCCCCTTTAGGATAAATTCTTGACCAGTCGATAGAAATTCGCAATGCCTTGAATCCCATTTCCGCAAACAAAGCAATATCTTCTTGATAACGATGATAAAAATCGATGCCTGTATGAGAAGGATAAACCTTGTTAGCAAGAAGTTCTTTATCGATCTCACGAGGCTGTTCATAGCTGCCTACTGTGACATAGTCCATAATAGCTGGGCCTTTGCCATCTTCCTGCCAAGCACCTTCACATTGATGAGCGGCAATGCTGCCGCCCCATAAAAAATCATTTCTTAACTTCATCTGCTCACCTTTTCTATCTTCTTTATTACGGTTTCTATTGCAAGACAATATTTAGTAAATCATCCGACTTTACCAACTGGTTATTGGATGTTGGGATCACATCAAGAAAATCATTCGTATTCGTAATGACCACAATAGTCGTTGTATCATACCCGGCTTCACGAACTTTTTCAAAATCTACTTCACCGATTGGTTGTCCTGTCCTCACACGATCACCTTGCTTCACATTCATCGTAAAATACTTGCCTTCTAACGAAACAGTGTCGATACCAATATGGATCAAGACCTCAACGCCTTGGTCACTGCGAAGACCAATCGCGTGTTTGGTAGGAAAGACTGTTAGCACTTCCCCATCGATTGGCGAATGAATCACATGACTTGTCGGTTTGATACCGATTCCTTTCCCTAAAGCACCAGTTGAAAAAGCTTGGTCATTGATTTCATTGAGGAGAACCACTTCTCCTTCCACTACACTTTTTAAAGCAGTAGAACGAATCATTTCAGAAGATGCAGGTCGTTCTTTCTCTTTAACCGCCGGTACTTCATCACTTTCTACTGGAATCCCTAACATATAGGCTGCGATAGTCGCACCAATAAAACTGATCGCAACCGCTGCCACCATTAGCCAAAGATTCATGAAGTCGCCTTCGCCAATATAGGCTGGTAATCCAAATAATCCCCAAGCAATTGAATAAGCTTTGACACCTGTTAAACCGGCGAATAGTCCCCCTAAACCTCCACCGATCATCACAGCAATAAACGGACGACGGAATTTAACGAATACACCATAGATGGCTGGTTCGGTAACTCCTAAAATGGCGGATAAAGTCACGGTCCCAAATAGTTGTTTTTGTTTCAAGTTGCGAGCACGCAAGAAGTATCCAAGCATTGCTCCGCCGACAGCGATGTCAGAGATTGTACATGATGAGATAAACGCTGGATCATACCCATTCGCTGCAATCAATGAAGCCACAACAGGCATAATGAAATTGCCGGCGCCTAACATAATGATGAATGGCTGTAATGCAGAATAGAGCATCATCACAAACCAGCTACCTATCGTGTCCATCAATAGATTGAAGAAGCCAATAATGCCTTCCCCAATATAAAACCCTAATGGACCAAAAACCAGGAGTGTGGCTGGTAAAGTAATCAGCATGATCACTAATGGAGACATAAAGTACTGCAAACTTTTAGGAATGACTTTTTTGGCAAACTTTGTTACATAGCCCATGAACCATACTGCTAATAAAATCGGGATAAAGCTATTTGAATAAGTGATCTGTGGTAACCCAATACCAAATAAACTCAATCCCGAAACATTGTTGATCGGTTCAGATAAAATGGTTGCTGCTAAAGCCACTGCTAGATAAGGGCTGGCGCCTAATCGTTTGGCACAGCTCATCGCCATTAAAATAGGTAAGAAATAAAAAACTGCCGACCGTAATGCATCAAAAATTTGATACGTTGAGCTGTCTGTCGAAATCAAACCGGTTAATGAAATAATTGAAAGAAATGCGGCTAATAAACCTGCACAGATGATTGGTTCTAAAATGGGATTCATTGATTCCGAAATCACATCTAGCATCGCCTTGATCGGATTTTTCTTCGTTTTTGGCTGGTCTGCCTCGTCTCCTGACATTCCCAATTGGTCAATTAAATCTTTGTAAACATCGTTTACATGGGTTCCTACGATAATTTGATAAGCAACATTATTGCTTACCACATCAATAACCCCTTCCAACTCTTGCAATTTTTTTGTATCTGCTTTTGAGCGATCTTTTAAAGTAAAACGAAGACGAGTCATGCAGTGCACAACAGCTTGAATATTGGCTTTTCCGCCAACTAATTTGATGATTTGCTCGTTGAAATCATGGTATTGATTCATGTCATTCTCCTCTTTCTGTTACACGATTGATATGGATCATTAAGTAGGTATACTCTTCTTGTGTCAGGTAACTGTTGAACTTTCCTTTGACATAGATCTCAATTTTTTCAACCGCGGCAAATGCTTCCGGATACATTGCTTTCACTTGTTTATAAAGTTGAGACTCATTGTCGGAATAGGTCTGGTTGTTCCGCAATCGTTCGATGAAATACTGGAGATGGGTCACAAGGCGCATATAATTCATGCTGTTTTCATCTAAAGTAATCGTAAAATGATATTTGATAATATTCAGCATATCCCGCAACGTTTCCATATCAGCTAATTGTTCATCAAACTTTGCTTTCGTTTCCTGCAAGTTAACAAAATGTAAGGCAATGGCAACGGCTTCATCTTCAGGAAAATCGACTTGAAAGGTTTGATTGATCCTTTCCAATGCTTCTAACCCAATTTTGTAATAACTGGGATAGAATTTTTTTACCTCCCAAGTCAATGGACTCCTCAAATATTGATCTTTTTTTGCCCGTTTCAATGCAAAGGATAAATGATCTAACAAAGCTAAATAAAGATAATCATTGGCACTTTTGCCGATTTCTTTTTCTCCATATTGTACGAGCTCGTTTACAAGCAGGATCAATTGATCATCGGCGCGAGATAAGAGGTAGCTAAAATGCTCTAATCGATCTTGGCTATCTAAGACAAAGGTCTTCTCTACTTCAGAGTCAGAAATATGTTGGCCAACTTTTTTCTTGAATGCGACTCCTGTTAAGTAGATGATCGACTCATGCCCTCCTCTATCCACTAAGGCAACATTATTATTGATAATCTTTTTAACTTTCATTCGTTTCTCCTTTCCAGAAAAAAGAACTCAGAATAAATATCAAATAAACTTTACAACAGAAAGTATACTTGATATATATTCTGAGTTCTGCCTGATCGTCTCAGTAACATAACTCAAGAAACAGCTGCGGCGCTATTTCTCGTTCCTTTTTCTAACTTACAGCCAAAGTATATCAGCTTAAAATGGCACTGTCAACGCTTACTTATAAAATTATTTCTTGCTTGTTCGTTTCAATAGAATAACTAAAAACAACATAGTAAGTGTTAAATAATTATGTAAAGGACATGACACAACAACAGCATTTTATTATCAAGTAGAGGATCCAACAACATTGATTTCTGCAGAAAATACTAGCTGCTATTAAAAACATCATCTACTCATATTTTTTGAAAGTAGCGATACCTACGCAAAAATATGAATAAATGATGTTTTTGTTTTCATTATATAAAGCGCATATGGGTTAGTGGGTAATAAACAAAACGGGCATTTCCTAAAATCGCATCTCCAGAAATCGCACCAAATGATCGACTGTCTTTAGAGGCACGACGATTGTCACCTATCACGAAATAGCTGTCTTTCCCCAGCTTTTCAACGCCCAACAATGACTGTAGATCAAAGTCATTTGTATAAGAGACATTTTCGTGATCATTCTTTCGATTTTTCACTAGGAAATTCTCATCTACCGGCTGATCATTAACATATAGTTGATCATTTTCGTAACGAATGGATTCACCCGGCAATCCAATCACTCGCTTAATGTAGGTGGAACCATCCGGCATTTGAAAAACGACGACATCAAATCGCTTGATGGGTGAGATTTTCTCAATCAAAACCATATCACCTTGTCTTAAGGTACCTTCCATTGAATTTCCGCCCACCGGTACAGGGATCAGCAAGAATGCACGAATCAGGAATGCAGATGCCAATGCAATAATCGCGTATTTAATGATGAACCAAAAGCGATCGATCCAGATTTTTCTTCGCTGCATGATGTCCCTCCTCTTTTACTTTGGTACTACTTTGATAATAACTCGACAGCTTTCAAATAAGCATGATCTTCTTGTTTTAATTGATCCGTCACAGCTTTCTCAATTGCTTGTGCTGTTTCTGCATTCACTTTCCCTGTCACTTCCAACTCAGCTTTTTGCTGCACGGCTTGAACGGCTGATACGGTGGTTTGCCCAAATGTATCTCCGGTGGTCCGATAACCTAGTGCAGAAAGAAACTGATTCAACCGATCAACTGCTTCTGAGCTTTGCCCTTCTTGCAATTCTTTGTCTCTTGGTAATGGAGCTAAATAGGCATACTCAGGAAAATCTGCTTGATGATCTGGCATTACGCCTTGCTCATTGACCCATTCTTCATTTGGCGTCAGCCACTTCATGACCGTCATCTTTAACTCACTATTGTCTCCTAATTCTTTTACATTTTGTACAGTTCCTTTGCCAAAGGTTTCTGTACCGACAACTGGTATATCTGCGGATTCTTGCAACGCAGCTGCAAAAATTTCTGCGGCCGATGCACTGCCGCCATCAACTAAAACGACAACCGGTTCTGTGACTTTGAATCCTTCATCAAGAGCAGCACTTGCCTTTGTTTCACTTATGACGCCACTATCATCTGCGAACTTAACGATAGTTTTTCCATCTTCTAAAAACATGCTAGCCATGATCTGTACTTGATCTAAAAGTCCACCAGGATTTTGCCGGACATCCAGAATAAATGATTTTGCTCCTTTCTTTCTCAGTGACTCAATTCCTTCTTTTAATTCGGAGGCAGTACTTTCACCAAAAGTCGTAATTTCGATTTTCCCGATTTCTTTCTCACTATCAAGGTCTGTATGAACAGTTTCTACTGGAATCGTATCTCGTGTAATCGATACGTCAAAGGTCTCTTTTTCCCGTTGGATCGTCAACTTGACTGTGGTCCCTTTTTTGCCACGAATGTTGTTTACGACCTCTGTTAATGACAGGCCTTTCGTTTCTTTCCCATCCACTTTCAAAATACGATCGTTTAGACGTAAGCCGTTTTTCTCAGCTGGAGAGTTCTTGATAGGGGCTTGTGCCACTTCTGGATAGTCGTTGACAAGGGTAAGGGTGGCGCCAATTCCTTCAAAACTGCTTGATAAAGACTGATCCAATTCATTGGCTGCTGATTCACTAAGATACGTTGTATAAGGATCACCTAATGCATCGGTCATTCCTTTTAATGCCCCTTCGACCAAGACATCTTCATCTACTTCTTGGTAATAATTGGCACGAATTTGGTCAAAAAGCGTTTGAACTTTTTCCAGTTCGTTTGATGTCGGCACTGTGGGCTGATTCTGTGGGTATTGTGTTGCAGCCGTACTTTTTTGCCAAATGTAGACACCGCCTCCCGAGAGGATCGCGACACAAATCAGTGAGATCACATAACGGTGAAAAGAAACATTTTTCATAGAAAGACACCTTTCTGTCCATTAATTTTTTAGCCTCTAGTGTAAAAAGAGAGGAAGTTTCCACTCCACTCTCTTTTATTTATTATCCTCCACATACTGTTCCCAAATACGATCAAAAATATCCATAGAAGGCAAATAATCGACGTTCAATTCTAAATAAGAAGAAACTTCATCATAATCGTCGGTATGTTTTGGGAATTGAATATCATGACTTGCATGTGTCGCAAAGATCTGTGCCTCATCAGTATGACTAGGCCCTTTGATGGCCATTAAATAAGTATAAAAACTTTTACGCATGCGTATTCTCCCAGTGATCCTCAAGAAAAGCTGCTCGTCTCGCATGATTGCGAGCAAAATTTTCAGGATGCTTTTTGTAGTATTCTTGATGTTCTTCCTCTGCCAAATAAAAAGGTTGTGCAGGTTCGATACTCGTTACGATTGGATCATTAAAGCGACCCGATGCTTGCAAAGCGGCTTTGCTTGCTTCTGCTTTTTGTTTTTGTTCTTCATTGAAATAGAAAATGACTGGTCGATAATTGTCTCCTCGATCTTCAAACTGCCCAAAAGCATCCGTGGGATCCGTCTGTTGCCAATAAATAGTCAATAATTCCTCGAAACTGATTTTTTCTGGATCAAAAATGATCTCAACAGCCTCTGTATGACCGGTTGTATGACTTTTCACTTCCTCGTATGTTGGATCAACAGTATGCCCAGCAGTATAACCAGAAAAGATGGATTGTACTCCTTCTAACTCATCAAATGGCTGAATCATACACCAGAAACACCCTCCCGCAAAAATTGCTCGTTCCATTATTTGTCCTCCGTTTCCGCTGGCAGATAGAGACTCATTTGGATCTCATCATCTACTAGATTGATTTTATTCGCTTTGATAAACAAGCCGTTTTGCATGCGGAATTGATCCAAGCGAATCAAAATGATTTGTTCATCCGCATTGACCTCGATCCACTCTGGAAACTTGAAGCTGCGCTTGATCATTTTTAACACTTCACTGGTTGGCAGATCTAAAGTACCAATTGATAAACTTTTGGCTTTTAACTGAACATTGCCTTCTTCGGTGACATAAGGATCAAAGTATAAGTAAAACGTGATTGGAAAGTTCAGCACTGTAAATTGGCCTGTCAATAGTGCCTCATTTCTCAACTCGAAATTGTATTTTACTTCTTGGTCTTTCTGGAAATCAGTTAAATAGAAATCGATCAATTGATTGACTTGACTCTTGTTACTGTTGATGGTCAAAACAGGATTACCGTCCCGTTTGACTAATTCTGCACTTTCTGAGATCCCAGATTCACGTTGTTGAAACACCCGTGAAGCAAAAAAGACAGTTGTTCCCAGCAGAATGCCTACTAAAACTAGAAAAGCAATTTTCCAGTAATTCATTTTTTTGATTGGACTTTTTTTATCCACATCGTTAGTTTCTTGTTTCATTATTTTGCCTCCTTCATCAGCCAAACATTTTGGGTTTTGATTAGTTCATCACGAACAGCATTCGCCATTAGCTGATACCCTAGATTGTTTGGATGGAAACGATCCCCATCGTACAGTACATTGTTGGTAACTTTTGTTCCCCCAGTTTCTGAAGTACCGGTCATACCATTGGTGGTGGAAGTTGTGGTATCCGAAGTTTCTGCTGATCCTGCAGCGCCTGCTTCAGAAGAATCCGTATCTGCGATCCCTACTTCGTCACTTAGCCCCTGGTACAGCAAATCATTGATTGGGATAAAATAAGCATTGTGCTGTTGTTTGACAAATGTTTCTGTTGCTTTGTTCCAATTATCAATAATCGTTTGCATATCAGTAATTTCTGGAAAATTTAAATAAAAAGGATTATATATCCCTAACACATAAATGGGTGCTGTTTCATTCAGTTGACGAATCTGCTCAAACATCTCTACTAATCGTTCTTGATAGTCGGCCATTGGTTTGGTAAAAGAATCGACACTCAAACCAAAAAAATTAGTTTGAATCACTTTTAATACATCATTCCCGCCGACGGTCAATGTAATCAAGTCAGCCTTCTTTAGATCACTGCGCAATTCTTTGTCTTTGTTCACTCGTTTCAGGATTTGATCGCTGCGCTCTCCAGCAATTCCATAGTTCGTCGTCACAACATTTGCTAAATGATACCGATCTTGCAAATCGGCTGCAACGATGGGCACAAATCCTCCTTGTTGCGTCTCATCACCGACTCCTTCAGTCAGCGAATCGCCTAAGGCCATGTAATTGATCACATTTTTGGTCTTTCCCTCTTCTGCCGTTCTCGCAACTGGCGTGAGCAATGGTTGCGCTTTTGGAATCAAAAAATGACCGAGCATTCCAGTACCTAAAGCTACGATCAATACAACTGAGAGATAAATTGCTACTTTTTTCCACTTCACGGATCTTCAATCTCCTAACCTATAATCTAAGCTATTTTATCAAAATTCTCATGAAATTCATAGTCGAAATGTTTTGATTGACGAGAAACTCAATCAACGAAGAGCAGTGGAGTATGAAGCAATTTTCACCCATCTGCTTGATTTGAGTCCCGCTTCATCAACTGCTCGGTTACACATTGTACTCATTGTTTCGCCTGCAGTTGCTTCTAAACTTACATTAAAAAGAATTTAAATGTCGTTCTTCGTGTGCCCAATCATTGTGATTCTTTTCAAAGTTACTACGCTCGCTTGGCTCGCCGTTGCTCACCATCTGCTCTGTCACTCTTCGTGTGCCAGTCGCAGTGATTCTTTTCAAAGTTACTACGCTCGCTTGGCTCGCCTAGTGTTGCTCATCATCAATTCTGTCTTGCTTCGCAAGCCAATCATTGTGATTTGCAGCAAAAAGCGATTCGTGAGTACGAATCGCTTGGATACTGTGATTAAAATTATTCGGTGTAATACGTAATGGCGAATGCGCCTTTGCCGGTATGGGTAGCGATGATTGGGGTGGTATGAAGTAATGGAATGTTCATTTCTGGGAAGAGTTGTTGCAATTCTTTTTTGAATTGTTCTGTGATCTCTAACCCCTCTGCATGAGAGATCCCTATTTGTTTCACATTCGGCATGCGTTTCAATTCGTCTTTCAATTCTTCAAACCACTTATTAAATGTTTTTACACCGCGTCCTTTTACGATTGGAATCAATTCTGAATGGTCGAAATCCATAATCACTTTCATATTTAATAAACTGGATAACAACCCTTTGGCACGACTGATTCGACCGCCTTTTACCAGATTCTCTAATGTAGAGACACCAATAAATAATTTGGTATTTTCTCGAACTTTGTCAACTTCCGGCAAAACTTCAGCTAATGTCTTGCCTTCTTGTGCTAATTGAGCTGCCCGAATCACTTGGAACGACAATGCTTGGTCTGTCGTATCACTATCGATCACTGTCACATTTGCTTTCGACAAATTACTTGCTTGTCTGGCAGCTTCGACAGTTCCACTCAGACCCTTTGTCATATGTATCGATAAAACGTCACTACCATCTTTTCCTAATTCATCGAACAGTTCCACAAAATGACCAATCGGTGGTTGGCTCGTTTTTGGAAGTTCTTTTGCTTGTGCCATCATTTGCATGAAACGTTCTCCGGGCAATGAATCATCATCTGGATAAACCATCCCATCGATCATTACAGATAACGGAACTACATGGATATTCAATTGGTCTCGAACGGTTGGCTCCATCGTACAGGAGGAATCCGTTACAACTTTAAGCTTTGCCATCATACATTCACTCTCTCTTTAAATCAAGTCTCTTTTCGTGGTAAAATAACCATAGACCATTTATAATCAGTATAACAGAGAGAAAAAATTTTTTCATCTTATTTAAATTCGAAGGGAAGGTGCTTGATGGATCATATGAAATTTACACGACGCTACTTGATTCTGAATGAGGTACTCAATGCGGTGACCCATGGTATCGGATTTGGATTAAGTATAGCTGGACTCGTTATTCTTTTGATTAAAGGGGCTCGATTAGATTCCCCTCTTCACATCGTTTCCTATGCAATTTATGGCTCTATGATGATTTTGTTGTTCTTATTCTCTACGCTCTTCCATAGTTTGATGTTCACACGAGCAAAAAAAGTTTTCCAAGTCTTTGATCACGCCTCGATTTTTTTATTGATCGCAGGCAGTTATACGCCGTTTTGCTTGTTGAGTATTCAAGGTTGGTTGGGCTGGACACTTTTCATTTTGATTTGGTTATTAGCCATCAGCGGGATCGTTTATAAGTCACTCACACTGCATAAAAAAGAGACGGTTTCAAAAATATCCACACTAATTTATATTATTATGGGCTGGCTCTGCGTGATTGCATTTAAACCATTGATTGCTTCACTAGGTTTTTGGGGTACCTTTCTGTTAGCAAGCGGTGGTGTCTCTTATACCGTCGGCGCATTATTCTACAGTATCAAATCTGTACGCTTCATGCATGTGATCTGGCATTTGTTTGTTATGCTCGGAGCTGGACTAATGTATTTTTCCGTTCTTTGGTTTACATGATCCAACTCACTTTTACTTAAATAAGACAGCTGCTACAACCATATGTTGTAACAGCTGTCTTATTTATTTTTTCTGTTTACTATAAAACTCAAACCGGTGCGGATAGATGTTCTTTTCATCCACTACGCCTTCTATAACTTTATCCAAATGCCAGTTTGACCAATCGATCTCAGGAAAATAGACATCCCCGATAAATGTCTCGTCGATTACTGTCCGATACAACTGATCGCAATCTTCGATCATCGATTCGAAAACTCCAGAACCCCCAGTTAGAAACACAGGATGGTCTTGCTGTGCAGTATAATCCAAGACTTCTTGTCGATCATGCATGACTAATACGCCTTCTGCTTCATATGCTGTGTCACTGGTCAAAACGATTGTTGTTCGATTTGGCAATGCTTTTTTCTTCATGCCCTCAAAAGTTTTTCGCCCCATAATGAGCGAATTTCCAGTAGTTTGTTCTTTAAAGAATTTCAGATCGTTTGGCAAATGCCATGGCAATGTGCCGTTTTCTCCAATCAAACCATTTTTATCTTGTGCCCAAAGTGCAATCAACATGTTTCAAAACTCCCTTTCTAGATAAAGTGAATCTGCAATAGCAGCTGCAATCTGCAGTCTTCTCATTAATTGATAAGCAGGCTGTGCTTGCAGATGATCGGTATTCCTTTCTTTATAACATAAGCCTTCGCACGCTTGATAAAAAATATGCCCTCCATGATGCTTCACTTTGGTTGGCCATTCGCCATCCGTCCATCTTGAAGAATCTGCGGATACTAGTAAAGGAATCAATTCCGCAGAAAACAAGACACTGCCGGCGGTAATATCAAGACCCTTGATATGAAAAACTTCCGCTGCAATTTCATTGACCAGCTTTTCCGTCCGCTGCCAAGCAGTTGGATGGCTTAGGAAGGCTTTCTTTGTACGCCCTAATATACAGAAAGTATTCGTAGGAAATGGCTGACAGCTCAAAGCTGCCAGTTCATCTGGGTATTCCTCACACCAAGTGATCAAACGATCAAAATCACATAATTGAAAGGAAGCAAGTTGCGGAAATGCCTTTCCAGCGCGTGCCACAGCTTGTCGACGTGCTGGACCAGCACCGACTGCTGGCAATTCAAAGAGATAGATCTGCGGCGGCAGCTGCCATAAATACCGCTTGATTTCAGGTCTCGTTACTTCAGAAACTGCTAAAATGACTTGCGAAAAATAAGAACGAAGGATCGTAATTGTTTTTTCTACATCTGATAATGAAATGGTATCTTTTGACGTAATATGCAGCGTTGCGACGATTCCCCGCTGTAAATCGTTTGTCATCTATCTTCTCACTCCCAACTGTAATAAGTTAGACAGCGATCGGTGCCTTGATCGTGGGATGCGGATCGTAGCCTTCAATCGTGATATCTTCCATCTCAAAGTCAAAAATCGATTGTTTCTCAGGATTTAAGTGTAACGTAGGTGCAGAACGAATTGTTCGGGAAAGCTGCTCTTTCATTTGTTCCATATGATTGCTATAGAGATGGGCATCCCCTAAAGTATGGATAAATTCGCCGACTTGAAGTCCTGTCTCGTGAGCGATCAAGTGAGTCAATAACGCATAGCTAGCAATATTGAAAGGCACCCCCAAAAAAACATCGGCACTTCGTTGATAAAGCTGACAACTTAGTCGACCTTCATGAACATAAAACTGAAACATGGTATGGCAAGGAGGCAGAGCCATCGTCGGAACATCTTCTGGATTCCATGCGGAAACGATCAAGCGCCGAGAATCTGGCGTTGTTTTGATCATTTCAATCACTTCTTTGATCTGATCAATAAATTCGCCTTTAGTAGTTTCCCAATGACGCCATTGATAACCGTAAACATGGCCTAGATCACCAAATTTTTCTGCAAATGCTTCGTCATTTAAAATACGCTCGCAAAATTTTTGCAGTTCCTCTTGATAGCTGGCATTGAATTCTTCATCAATTAATGAACGACGCCCAAAATCAGTCATATCAGGACCTGTATAATCCTCACTTTTAATATACCGCTCAAAAGCCCATTCATCCCAAATATGATTCTTATGTTGCAGTAAGAATCGAATATTGGTATCTCCTTTAAGAAACCAGAGTAACTCGCTTTTGATCAGACCAAAAGGTACACGCTTGGTTGTCAATAATGGAAATCCTTGAGACAGGTCAAAACGCATTTGATGACCAAAAATACTTTTGGTTCCAGTCCCTGTGCGATCCCCTTTGACATTTCCCGTTTCTAAAATTTTTTTCCCTAAATCAAGATATGCTTGTTCCATAATGGGCCTCCTTATTAGTCGTCTGAAAACTCGCTTAAATATTCCCAACGTGTCATTTTTTCTTCTAACAATTGTTCTGTTTCTGTAACTTCTACTTGGAGCTGCTGTAATTTCGTAAAGTCATCCCCCTGCTGATTCATTGCTTCAGTTAGTGCGTCGACTCGTTCTTCTAATAGAGCAATCTCATCTTCGATCGTTGCCCATTCTTTTTGTTCCATGTAGCTTAGTTTCTTTTTGACTGGCTTTTCGGAAACAGGTTTACTTTGTAGCTCTTTGTCAGATTGTGAGGCTGCCGTTTTCTTTGCCCCCTGTTTCGTTGCTGTCTTTTGTAAATATTCGTTTATCGAACCATAGAAGCGAACAATTTGCGCATTGCCTTCAAAAATAAGTAATTTTTCAGCAACTTTATCTAAAAAGTAACGGTCATGAGAAACTGTAATTACGGCACCAGGAAATGATTCAAGATAGTTCTCCAAAACAGTCAATGTATCAATATCCAAATCATTCGTTGGCTCATCCAACAATAGAACATTTGGTTGACCAATCAATAATTTCAATAAGAATAGGCGGCGTTTTTCACCACCAGATAATTTACCGATCTTTGTTCCATGCATGAAACGGGGGAACAAAAATTGTTCCAGCATTTCCGCTACACTGACATGGGCACCATCTGTTTTTTCTACTTCTTCTGCTGCCTCTTGTAAATAAGCAATCATCCGCTGTTCCGGATCCATCGTCTCATTGGTTTGCGTATAATAAGCTAATTTGACGGTTGAGCCAATAATCCGTGTTCCTGAATCTAATGAGAGACGTCCCGCCAACACATTCAGCAAGGTTGATTTACCTGCACCATTCTCACCAGTAATGCCTAAACGTTCTCGCGACTGAATCAATAAATCAAATTGAGATAGAATTGGTTTGCCTTCAATTGCATAACTACCTTCTTTGATTTCCAGCACTTGTTTACCTAAACGTGAGGTCGCAACATCAATCTGCACTTCTCCATTCCGCTTGACTTGGTTCATATTCTCTTTCAAATCGTCGAAACGATCGATTCGCGCTTGTTGCTTAGTAGTTCTCGCTTTGGCGCCTGTCCGAATCCATGCCAGCTCGTGTTTATATAACTGTTGCCGTTTCTCTTCTTGGGTTTCTTCAATACGTTCTCTTTCTGCTCTGGCTAATAAATAGTCTTCATAATTTCCTTGATATTCATAAAGTTTACCAAAAGAGAGTTCAAAAACACGATTGGCTACCCGGTCAAGAAAATAGCGATCATGAGTGACCATCATCAGTGCGCCGCGATAGTTTTTCAAATAGCCTTCTAGCCATTGGATAGCTTCATAGTCAAGATGGTTCGTCGGTTCATCCAACAATAGTAAATCCGGTTCATCGATCAACACTTGCGCTAACCCCACCCGTTTTTTTTGCCCACCTGAAAGTTCGTTGACTGGTTGTTTTAAATCTGAAATCCCTAATTTCTGCAAAATAATTTTTGCCGTTGTATCCGTATTCCAAGCATCTGTTTTATTCATAGCTTCTTCTGCTCTGCTGTAGGCAGCTTGCACTGTAGGATCTGAGCCATTTTGTTCCAGCTGAATCAAAGCTTTCTCATAGTCACGAACGGTTTTGATTAATGGACTTGTTCCTTGGAAGACCGCATCAACAACCGATAATTCTTCTTTTAATTGACTTTCTTGCGCCAAAAAGCCGATTCGATAATCTTGTGGTTTAAAAACAGAGGGACGGTCGCCATCTCCGGCTTCAATTCCAGCCAAGATCGTCAGTAAACTTGATTTGCCTGTCCCATTGACACCAATCAAGCCAATCCGGTCTTTCTCATGTATCAGAAAAGAAAGCTGATCAAATAATGTTTTATCGCCGTAAGTTTTTGTAAGCTCACTTACTTTTAATTCTTTCACAGAATCCCTCCTGAGATCTATTTTTCTTCGCCCATTGTACCACATAAGCATGACAGGGTCTTTAAGAAAAAAGAAAAAAACAACCGCTCCATCTCAACCTTGAGACGAAGAAGTTGTTGTTTTATCTACGAAACATTCGCTGTTTCGGCTGTTCATCTGCGCGAGCCATCGCATAAGATTCCAAGAGATTTACGTTGCGTCGATATTCGTTTGCAGAGATCGTTGGAATTTTTTCGGCTACCTCATATTCATCGATCGTTTTTCGTTCTAAATAATAGCCCCGTAAAACTTTTTTGACAAAAATCGGTTCTTGTTCAATCATGATGGTCTCAATGAAGTTATTATGCTCAAAACGCTTTAAGCTCATTTCCCGTTGACGTATAAAGAAGTTGATCAAAGATGAATCGTAGACATCTTCTAAGTTGCTTAAACTATGAAAAATATAATCACTGTTTTTGATATAGATTTTTTGTACTTCTGAAATATCTCTTTGTTTCAATGCATCCTTCAGCTGCTGCTGGCGCTGCCAAAACAGCTTGGGATGAAAAATGATCCGTACAAAACGTTGAATGATCAAAAGCCAAAAACTGAAAAAAGACAAGAACTGTTTTGCTAACGAATGCTGCTGCTGCGAAATGAACCGGGAATAAAAGCGATACCCATTGGAGCTAACCTCACCTTTTCGGTAGGCTTCATCCAAACCATCTTGTTCAATGGATAGAATCAATCCTTGAATTTCCTGTATCTCTTGCTTTTCAGAATCAGTTAAACTATTGCGATACAACTCCCAGCGTCGATTTTCATAAGTATTGATTACTGCATCTGTCGCTAGGCGCTCTTTGGCATCCGTAGTTTCTTTCTCTTCTTCTTCCAAGATCTGGATGACTTCTTCTAAAATCAGCAACTGATTGAAATCAACAGATTCGGCAGCTTCACCATCTGCCAAATAGGGCAAGACAAGTACACTGATCACTAAAGTTGCTAAGATGACACAAGCCGTCAAAAATAAGAGCAAACTGCGAGCTTCAAATTGGTCACCGTTGATCGTTACAGGTAAGATAAAAATTGCCGCTAAGCTGACCGTTCCTTTGACCCCTCCAAAGGTCAACAAAGCTACTTGCTTCAAGTCCACGATTTTTTTTGATTGTAAAAACTGATAATAAAAAAGAAGGAATAAGAAACGAATGAAGAAGATAACGAGTGTTACTACTACGATGGTCAAGACTAAATGACCATTCGCATAAGAGTTGCTTTCCCAAATGGGTGAAAATACTTGCGAAAGTTCAATCCCTAAAAATAAAAAAACAAGGGCGTTCAACGTAAATACAATTGTTGACCACGTACTTTCAGAGATATTGGCTAGTTCCGCATCGAACAAAGAGACTCGTCGTCTTCTTTGTGCTTGCGCTACACCGGCAACAACTGCCGCAATGATACCAGATACTCCAACCATTTCTGCAATCAAGTAGGCTGCAAAAGGCAATAGTAGTTCGATCAACAGATAAACAGTGACATCTTGGGCAGATATTTTTTCAATAAAGCGAATGATCCGCCGTTTTAACCAAACGATCAAGTAACCAATCAAGCCGCCGCCA
Organism: Enterococcus gallinarum NBRC 100675; assembly: GCF_001544275.1. Lineage (GTDB taxonomy): Bacteria > Bacillota > Bacilli > Lactobacillales > Enterococcaceae > Enterococcus_D > Enterococcus_D gallinarum. The sequence continues at coordinate 26,353 of NZ_BCQE01000015.1, forward strand.
ATACTCGAAAAAAGCAACTGAAAGCCAGCCCCCATAACAGAAAAGCTACCAGTGACTAAAGCAACGATAGCAAATTGGAGCGCTGTTACCCCGGAAGCATCATTCAAAAGACCTTCGCCTTCTAAAATATGCATGATGTTCTTGGAAATTTTTAGGCGTTTCGCTAAAGATGAGACGGCTACCGCATCTGTTGGTCCTAAGGCAGCGCCAAAAGCATAGCAAGCAGCCAAAGGAATCGACGGCATCAGCCAATGCAGTGTCGTTCCCACTGCAAATAATGTCAGCAAAACACCACCAAAGGCCAGAAACAAAACGATCTTACTGTTCTTCAAGATTTCCGGAACATCGGCTCGTTCTCCTTCTCGAAACAATAGCGGTCCAATGATCATCACTAGAAACATCTCTGGTTCAAATGCGATTTCTTGTCCCATTTCAGTCAATCCTAGCAGAATGCCTAAGATAATCTGAATGAAGAAAATCGGTACTGATGGCAGTATTTTGCTGACAATATTTGAAAAGGTCACGAGGATCGCGATGATGATGATAAGTTCAATAAATTCCATCCATTATCCTCTTTTCTTTCGAATTGCGATTAATAACTCAAGAAAATGTTCTTTTTTCATGAGAATCTTATGATCGAGCTGATTCAACTCCTTTTCATTTTTTTCGATTTCACATTGAATCCGTCTTGATTCTAGACGAAATAATTCATGTTTCATGCGTTCAAATTTGCGAAACAGCAATGGATTCTTCCGTTGCAAATATTCGCGGATTTCTTTTTTTTCTGCTGGTGAGAACTCCCCTAGGCGTTCCATCAATTCTTGTTTCGTTAAACATTGCTTCGTCATGATAGCCCCCTGCAATTCTAGTCAATTATAATAGAAGTCAGTTAAAATGAAAAATGATTGAAACCAATCCTACTTTTTCATTTCTTGTTGACCGAGAGTATTCTATGCCATTCAACCAAAAATAGCAAGACCCACTTACTAAAAAAGAGGTTTCTCTCCGAATTATTGATAATCTCTTAATAATTCCGATAGAAAGTATTTTGCTATAAAAAAGTTGATGAACCGTCCTTCACTGATTTGGAAAATCATCAGCGAACGAACCGTTCATCAACACCCTCTTACTCATTCAACGATTATGCCTTGCTTATTTCATATATAAATCATAGTAAGCATCCATGATTTCTTTCACGATTTTTACGTTTGGATGCGAAGTAGTTGAAGATTTAACCTGTGGTAAAACCACTGCAACTGCTACATCTGCATCATCACTTGGTCCATAAGCAACAATATTTAAGTTGACCAGATTGATGGTTTTGCCATTTTCATCGACAATCGGCGTCTCCGCAGTACCCGTTTTCGCAGAAAGTTCCATTTTAGCAGAAGCTAGTCCTGTTGCTGTAGCCCAAGCATCTGTTCCGTGAACGGCATCATAAAATCCATTTTGGATGATTTTCATCTGATCAGTAGTTAAACCAACTTCGTTCAAAACGGTAGGTTCTACCGCTGATTTCAAGCTTCCTAAACCACCGGTTTCATCATTCCCATAGATACCCGAAACGATATGTGGCTGCAATCGTTGGCCGCCATTGGCCACAGTTGCTGCATATTGAGCCAATTGTAATGTCGTATAGGTATCAAACTGTCCGAAGGCTAAGTCCAGGATCTTACCGCCATCACTGACCGTATCTAATTTGTCGACAGGTGTGCTGATCCCCGTTGCTTCGCCAGGAAGATCGATCCCTGTTTTCGTCCCCATCCCAAAAGAGGCAAAGGCTGTACGCAACTTACTGTAGGCTTCTGTTTGACGATCAACTGTTGGAATTGAAATCCCAGGCTGATACTCAATGCCCATCAATCGTAAAGCAACCTGCATCATGTAGGAGTTGGAAGAAACTTCTAATGCTTGTTCAGCTGACAAATTACGGTTGTTTGCTCCTGTCGGGTTAAAGATCGAAGCTTTGACATCAGAGCCGATGCGGATTGGTTGGTCATATAAGACTTCATTTCCATTCAAGACACCATTTTCCCAACCAGCTGCTAACGTCCCACCTTTGACTACAGACCCTGGAACAAAAGCATTGATGAAGGTTCCGATTGCATTCTCTTGCAATTTGCTTGATTCTGCCTCATGTTGATAACCTGACATTGCCAAAATCCCGCCAGTTTTAGGATTGATCGCAACAGCATAGACACCAGGCGAGTATTCTGCAGCTCCTGAATCCATCAAAGATTTAAAGTTATCTTGTAAGATTTCATCAACTTCTTTTTGGAACTTGGCATCTAGCGTCAGTACAAGATTATCTCCCTTAGAGCCCGCATAGATTTCTTTTTGGCTTTCAATATTATTGCTATTATCTAATGTGATTTGAGACTTTGATTTTGATCCTTGAAGGACTTCTTCATATTGCTTCTCTAAGTAACTTCGTCCTACACGATCATTACGAGCATACCCTTTTGCTAGATATTCATCCAAATTTTCTTCAGGGATCCCTTGTTCTTCTGTTGTCACAGTTCCGATCAAACTTGCCAATGAACTGCCTTCAACAATTTTTCTAGTCCAGTCTGTGCCGGTCGAAACTCCGGGAAGTTCGGTCATATTCTCAGCCACAATTGCTAGTTCTTCATCAGATACATCAGAATTTTTTAAATAAACAGTGCTTAAAGATTGTGCACTATTCATTCGTTTAAAAATGGAAGCTACTTTTAACTGATCATCATTAAAGGCAATATCCTCATCAGTTACTTTATCGACAGTTGCCGCATACTGTTCAGAAGCCCCGAGCGCTTTTTGCTTAGAACTTAATTGATCTTGCGCTTTCTTCAAATTTTCAGGATCTGCCAACCAAAAATCTTTCAGATCCCGCTCTGTCAGATTCTTATCGATTGGAATATCGATCAATGTAGCTAATTTTTGTGCAGTCTTCAATAAATCTTCAGCTGTCATCTTATTTCCTCTTGTAAAGGTAATGGCTGCATTGGCTTGATTTTTGACAAGCGGTTTGCCAGATGCATCATAAATCATTCCTCGTGGAGAGCTGCCATTGACTTCTACCACGGATGAAGCTTTCAATTGCTTCTCAATATTATCACCATTCACGATTTGTAAATAACCTAATTGCACGATCAACGCAACAAAAAGACCAAAAATCACAAAAAAGAGAAAATTCAATCGAAAGGGAACATGGGATTTGCGATAAGATTTTGTCTTAGGCTCCTCAGGCCCTTTTCGTATATTCTTAATGACTTTATCTTTTAGATTCTTCATCTCTTCTATCCTCTCATTACAAACTGCTTACCGTCTTATTTTACCAAAAATTTTCAATATAAACAGAAGAAATCAAAATTATCCAAGTATCCTTAGAGAAAATTATAAGAATTCGTTCTCATCCACTGTAATGTTTCACAGTTACGCAAAAAGATTTTTTTGTTGAGAAAAAATCTGCTTCACTTTAAGCTTTCTTAATCTTTTCCAATTTTAATCCCGTGAAACACATTTTCCTATCTTCCATCTGTGGAAAAGTCTCATTCTTTCAGTCACTTTAAATTAAAGAACCTAAATGAGGCATATCACTTCATTTAGGTTCTTTAATTTAAGATACTCTATTTAAATATTATTCGCTTATTAATAACCATCGTCACTCAGTGAATCATCCTCATATTCTTGATTACCTGAATACCCATCATTCGAATAGTTACCATCCGAGGCATTATCCTCATAATAATCGCCGTTAGAAGTATTATCACTATCGTCATAAAATTGATAAGGAACATAGCCTTGAGTAAATTTATCACCTGTTGATAGCTCATCATTTTGAGGTAAGTCTAATTGTTCTTTCAATAAATTTTGTTTTTCGAGTAAATCATTCATTCCTAGGATTTGATAATAAATATCATTGATCATTTGATCCTCACCAATAAGCTGATCTTGTTTAATGGAATCAAAAGCCGGCAAATAGTTGGTTGCGATGTCCAACATGTCGGTCCATTTTAAGTCCGTTGTTGTATTCTTCTCAACAGCTTTTAAAATGTCACGATAGTTATTGACTCCATCCAGACTCAAAATTTTATTTACAATTTTTGTAACAACTTCACGTTGTCTTTTTTGTCGTCCGACATCTCCTTCAGGATCTCCCATTTCTGTATAAGGATCATACTTTCTGAATCTAGAATAAGCTAGGACTTGCTCACCATCTAAATGATATTTTCCCGGTGTTAATTCAACACCATCTAATTCAAAATGATATTTGTTATCAATTTCTAACCCACCTAGCGCATCAACTAAATCGCTAAGACCTTGGAAATTTATGGTTGCGTAATGATCAATAGGAATATCCAGCAAATTCTCTACGGTATCCATAGACATCTCAACCCCACCAAACGCATAAGCATGATTCAATTTATCCATTGTTCCGTACCCAATGATTTGTGTATAGATATCTCGATCTAGACTCACAATCGTTGATTGTTTTTTCTTAGGATTCACAGTAACTACCATGATAGTATCCGATCTGCCTTGTTCTGTTCTTCCCTTACCACCAGTATCAAGCCCAAGTAATAGAATTGAAAATGCGTCACGGTCTTCAATACTTACTTGAGTTTCCCTTTTCGCTGTTGTTCTTTCAACTGGTTGACTGATATTATTAAATGTATTTTCGGCCTCAGAATAAAAATTGATACCGTAAGCGGTCAATCCGATTATACCAAGCGCCAAAACACATAAAATAGTAACGATTATTTTCTGATAATTTCGCATAAAGCACCTCAATTGTTCTAATAGAATCGTTTAAATTTTCCCATAAAAAGGACACTTGTGCAATGTAAGAAATCTATCAACAACAAATTTAATGTTATTGAAATATAAATGAAATATGAACAGAATTAGACAAACATAAACTATTATTTTTTTAGTCAATTTTTAAAATGGTTGCTTTTTCTTACACGAAAGAGAAAGATCCTATTTTTTTCTTTATACAATTAAATACGAAAGATCTAGTATATATATTTAATATTTTTTACTTTTAACAAAAATTTCATTATCATTCGTGTACTTTATAAAAGGGACTTTAACTTTTGTTCGTTTGCCCCGCCAGTCTTCTTTGGATCAATTCTTTCGCTTCTGATGAAAAAATTGAAAATACTCATAGTAAATATCCACCCGTGAAAACGGGTGGCTTTTTAACAGCCCTAGAAGGGCTCACCACTCGCTATCCCCTTAAAAGGGGCTTTTAAAATGACCACCAACCGCTCACAGTCTTATCTCTTTTTAACTATTTAAATGGATCTACATACTCTTGTTTACTTATACTGTCTCTAATTCGATCATCTGCTTCTTGTTCTCGAATATATTTTTCAATTGTTTTTTGATTTAACCCAACCGTACTCACGTAGTACCCTTTGGACCAAAAGCTTTTATTCCCATACTTATATTTCAAATTCGCATGTTTTTCATGAATTAAGGTTGCACTTCGTCCTTTTAAGTAGCCCATAAAACTAGAAATACTAATCTTTGGCGGTATTCTTATTAACATATGAATGTGGTCAGGCATTGCATGAGCTTCAATGATTTCAACGTCTTTCATCTCACACAATTTTCTTAATATCTGACCAATACTTACTCTTAATTTTCCATAAATCACTTTTCTTCGATACTTCGGAGTGAAGACGATGTGATACTTACAATTCCATCTTGTATGTGCTAAACTTTTATTGCTAAAGCTATTTCGTCCACGCGTAGAAACGCGCGTTTTTTTGTTTCGTACGTTACGCGAACGAAACTGACTAAAATCAATAACAATAAAAAAGCCACTTTCCTTTTGGAAAATGACTTTTAAGTCCTTATAACTATTTTCTTTCAGTTAATTATATTCTTTATAATCAAACTTTTTGTACTTCGGCAGCTTGTGGTCCCCGAGCACCTTCAACAATTGAAAATTGAACTTCTTGTCCTTCTTCTAATGACTTGAAGCCATCCCCTTGAATCGCTGAAAAATGAACAAAAACATCGTCCCCGCCGTCAACTGTGATAAATCCAAAACCTTTCTCATTATTGAACCATTTTACTTTTCCATGTTCCATATTCTATGAATCCTCCAATAAGTCAAAATAAGACGCAACCGCCTCTAAAGTATTATAACGAAATTCGTAAGCGTTATCAATATTTTATCAATAAAAAAACCCTTACCTATGAAAGTAAGGGCTACTGAAAATAAAATTGTGAAGTTTTATTTTCCAGAGTGAATTCATATTATATCAATTTCCACATATAATCAATGATTGCACAAAAAAACCTTAGCTAAAGACTGGCTCAAGCTAAGGTGGCTAAAAGAATATTTCAAATTTGATTATTTTGCTTTCGCATAAAATTCATTTACTTTATCCCAATTAACAACACTCCAGAAAGCATTGATATAATCAGGGCGTACATTTTTGTATTTCAAATAGTAGGCATGTTCCCAAACATCTAAACCTAAAACTGGCGTTTGACCATCCATTAATGGTGAATCTTGGTTCGCAGTGGAAGTGATCGCTAATTTACCATCTTTGATGACTAACCAAGCCCAGCCAGAACCAAAGCGGCCAGTTGCTGCTGTTTTGAATTCTTCTTTGAAATCAGCAAAGCTGCCAAATGTTTCTTCGATGGCTTCTTTGATGGCTCCTGTTGGTTCACCACCAGCATTTGGTGCCAAGATTTCCCAGAAAAAGCTGTGATTTGCATGACCACCACCGTTATTACGGACAGCTGTTTTGATGTCTTCAGGAACCGAATCAAAATCAGCAAGTAATTCTTCAACTGATTTTTCACCTAATTCAGGATGTTTTTCAATTGCTGCATTCAAATTTGTGACGTAAGTATTGTGATGCTTGTCATGATGCAAATGCATCGTTTCTTCATCAATGTAAGGTTCTAATGCATCGTAAGCATAAGGTAAATCTGGTAATGTGTAAGACATAAAAAATTCCTCCTCAGTGATAGTGATTACATAAGTAACATTATCAGATAAAAAGTGGTTCATCAAAACATATGCTTACTTTTTATCAACTTTTTTTGGTGCAAAAATCAGAAACTTGCTGAAAACATAGTTTGCTAGGACGACAACGATTTGTGTAACAAGCTTAGCGATAAAATCACCGGATCCTACTACACTGATCAATAGATACATACAAGCCATATCCAATCCCAGCGAAAGGACTCTAAAGAAAAGAAACTTCCAAAAGGCAAGCCACGATTCTTTTTTTGTTTCACTTTTTGCTTCAAAGACCCAAATCTTATTCGTGAAGAATGCGAACAACACAGAAGCTGCCCAAGAGATCACATTGGCAATCATATAATGAAAATCAAAGATTTCTCTAAAGAGAAAATAAACAACTAAATTGACCAAAGTAGTTAATCCACCAAAAATTAAATACGTCAACGGCTCCCATATTTTTTTTTCTTGTAGTTTATTTTTCACATTTTTTAAACTTTCCATACTCGATCTCCAGTTCTTCTCATTAATCAGCAAAGAACACTTTATAGATAATCGGACTTTTCTGTCATAAGTCCTTGTGTTCTGTTGCTGCCTTCGTTACAATTATTTTTAGTTACATAAAAGGAGTTAAACAAATGACAATCATACAAATGCTAAAAAGTGCATTTATTCAAATCCCAAATCTCAAATATGTAAAAGACGCTGCTTTTTCAAAAGTGATTCTTTTTCTACTTGGAGCTACCGTTATTTTAGCCGTACCAATCACTTTGCAAGTCAATGATATCTTTCAGGATTTCCAGCGAGATAGTCAAAAGATTGCGCAAAAAATCCCCAATTTTTCGATTGAAAATGGTCAATTAGCAACGAATGGACAAGGAGAAGGATTTATCTATCAAACCGACTCTATCATTTTTACTTTCGACCCTGAAGGAAAGCGCAACGCTACTGATATTGCTTCTGATGCCACTGCAAATGTGTTGAGTGTGGGACTATTAAAAAAAGAAATTGTTGTCAGTTTCCCTGGAACAGGACTTTCCACATCATTCTTGGATACAAATCAATTAAAATTTTCTTATAATGAACCAGCATTTAAAAATTTAGATGGCAAAAAGATTCGGGAAACACTGAGCAGCAATCAAATTCCTTGGTGGCTACAACTTATTGTTTTCTTAGTAGCGCTCTACCCTACATTTTTAAATTTATTGATCACATTGATTATGGGTACATTTATTGCAACTATTTATACAAAACTAAAACTTTTTTCTTACAGCTTCTTTGAAAACCTTAAAATACTAATCGTTAGTGCTGCTTTACCAACAATTTTGAGTGTGCTGATCCAACTATTCATGCCAAATTTTGATGGGACAACATTTATCTTATTCGCAGCACTGTTTCTATTCACTCAAGGCGTCAAAGGTTCGCCTAAAATCCAATTAAAAAGCTAGTAACTATCCAACCATGCATAGATCTTTGCGCATGGTTTTTTCTTCGTTCTTTGATACACTAAAATAAAGGAGGAACAAATATGACTAAATATATTTTATCTAGCAGAGAATTTCGTGATGAATTTATCACACAAATTCATGAAATCAGTGATGAATATCAGTTTATCCACTATGATAAAGCAACTTCCATCGACTGGTCAAATGTCGCAATCACGATTGGCTGGAAAGAAGAATGGGCCGGAAAGTTACTGGCTAACGCTTCTCTTGAATGGGTCCAAGGCATTTCAGCCGGTGTGGATACCCTACCTCTAGCACAGTTTGCCCAAAAGAACATCTTACTTTCTAATGGTAGCGGCATTCATGCACAATCGATCACTGATCATTTAATTGCTTTATTATTCATGGAATCCAGAGGAATTTTTACCGCCATCAAAAAACAGGTTGAGAGACAATGGCAGCCCCATGGTATTCCTTATTCATTATTATCTGATAAAGAAATACTGATCGCAGGTACAGGTAAAATTGGGCAGGCTTTAGCAAAGGCCTTAAATTTTTTTGGCACCCAACCTGTCGGCATCAATACAACGGGGCATGCCGTTGATGGTTTCAAGGAAACTTATCCACTTGAAGAGTTGATTGAACAAAGTCAGAAAGCTGATTGTGTGATCAATATCTTGCCATTGACACCTGAAACTACAAGAATCTATAATAGCCATTTTTTTAATAGTATGAAATCATCCGCTTCTTTTTATAATGTTGGGCGTGGACCTAGTGTAGATACTGTAGCGTTGACAGAAGCCGTTCGCCAAAAAGAAATCGCATTTGCGGCTCTTGATGTTTTTGAAGAAGAACCTTTACCCGCAAATGACCCGCTATGGACTCTGGAAAATGTGTTGATCACCCCACATATTTCCGGGTTGACCCCACATTTTCAAAAAGCATTCATGGCCATCTTTATGGATAACTTCCGCAATTTTATCCACGAGAAAAAATTGGTTCGAAATCAAGTCGATGTAACAAAAGGGTATTAATCATCAACCAGCGCTGCTTTTTTATTCCCAAAAATTATTTTTGATCTTTTTCTGTCTCCTTTAAAATGTAAAGGGGACGTTTTTTTGTTTCCAGAAAAATTTTTCCAATATATTTCCCAATAATACCTAGACAAAGTAATTGCAAACCACCAACAAACAATACGATACAGACTAAAGAAGGCCAGCCTGAGGTAGGATCACCAAAAATAAAAGTACGAATAATTATAAATAATAGTGCAATTCCAGAAGCTAGACAAGACAACGCGCCAACAAAAGAAGCAATATTTAATGGTGTATCAGAAAAATTGACGATGCCATCAATCGAGTACTTGAACAAGCTCCAGAATGACCAAGAAGTTTCTCCAGCTACTCTTTCGCGATTTTCGTAGGCAATGTATTCTGTATCAAAGCCTACCCAACTAAAGATTCCTTTGGAAAATCGATTGTATTCAGAAAGTTCTAAAACTGCATCTACCATATTCCGACGCATTAAACGGAAATCCCGCGCCCCATTGACCAAATGAGCCTCACCAATTTTATTGATCAATGAATAAAAGGCTTCTGAGAAAAAACTACGAATTTTAGGCTCTCCTTTACGGTCGGCTCTGCGAGTACCAACACAATCCAATTGTTTCGCATTAAGCAGGTCAAACATCTGAGGTAAAAGGCTTGGAGGATCCTGCAAATCTGCATCCATAACCGTGACAAAATCTCCTTTTGCTGCTTTTAAGCCAGCATACAAGGCTGCTTCTTTTCCAAAATTACGTGAAAAAGAAAGATAGCGAACACTTTCTGGATGCTCTTGATGCAGCTTGCGCATCACTGCGAGTGTTTGATCGGATGACCCATCATTGACAAACAAGTATTCAAAAGGCATGCCTACCTGATCTTTTACTTTTTCAGTCTCTTCAAAAAAAAGTGGTAAGCTATTCTCTTCATTAAAGCAAGGTACGATAATTGATAACATGGTTTCATCTCCTAACGAACAAGTCTATGATTAAAGTTAGCGAAATGAAATCCACCAAGCTTCAGTCATAGACTCATACTGTTGCATTGTATCTTTATTTTAGTTAATTGTTTTCAGTAAAACTATATTTAGGTTCGTCTAGCTTTTCATCGTAGTCAACTTGCAGATCATACCCTTTGAAGAACCACTCGTCGGCCTCCTCAATAAAAAAAAGCATGTCTGAAACTGTCTTTTGAACGATAGGATTTTCAGGTTTATCTACCGACATTCCTACTGAAAAACCATCATGGATCTGAGTTTTCCCATAGATTTTGCCAAAAAAGCGAACGCCACTTCCTTGGTCGACTGTCAGTTCTTTTTTGAACCAATCAATTGCGGCTTCTGTAATAGTTATATTCATCATTTTTCACTCCTAATCATTCATATGTTCATCAAGAATATCCACATCATCCGTGTTCCCAATCACGAGTAGATTATCATTCTCACGCACGATCGAGTCAGCTGCGGGAGAAACGATCACTTGTCCAGGTCCTCGACGAATAGCAACAACGGTCAATCCATATTTTTGACGAAAATTCAAATCAAGTAAGGACCTATTAAAGAAACGCGGATTTGAGACACGAATCTCCGCCAGCGAAAATTCATCTGAAAGCTCAATATAATCCAAGATATTTTTCGATACTAGATTGTGAGCGATACGAATCCCCATATCCCGTTCTGGGTGGACAACTCGATCAGCACCAAGCTTTTCAAGAACCCGAGCATGATATTCATTTTGCGCCTTTGCTAAAACGTTCGGTACCCCCATCTCTTTGACCATCAAAGTCACAAGAATACTTGCTTGGATATCTTCACCGATTGCTACGATCACATGGTCGAAATTACGAATTCCTAATGAGCGCAACGTCATTTCATCCTGTGCATTACCCACCACCGCATGGGTGGCAATATTCATATACTCATTGACCCGATCCTCATTGCTGTCAATGGCTAATACTTCTTGTCCGGATTCTATCAATGTTCGACAAATACTGCCGCCGAACCTTCCAAGACCAATAATCGCGTAATTCTGCTTCACATTAAACGCTCCTTTACCTTACAAATCCTACTCTAGTATATCAAAAACCTCCTCAACTGACTATGAGGAGGTACCCTTATGATGAGATTCTTATTTTGTCAAGCCATGTTTAAAGGCATAAATGGTTGCCTGTGTTCGATCTTCCACTTCTAGTTTCGACAATATATTTGATACGTGAGTTTTAACCGTTTTTAGTGTAATAAACAACTCATCCGCAATCTCCTGATTACTTTTACCTTCAGCAATCAAAAGCAGTACTTCTTTTTCACGATTTGTCAGATCATCATGTAAAATCGGCGTACGATTTGTTAAACGATCCATCATTTTCGTTGTTACTTCCGGTTCCAGTACCCGCTCGCCTCTTTGAGTTGCACGAATGGCATCAGCAATTTCATGTGCAGTGGATGTTTTTAACAAATAACCGGCAGCACCAGCTTCAATTGCAGGATAGACTTTCTCGTCGTCAATAAAACTCGTCACTATGATAATCTTTGCTTCCGGCCAATCTGCTAAAATAGCTTTAGTAGCCTCAATACCATCCATTTCATCCATCACTAAATCCATCAAGATGACATCAGGACGTAAAGACAATGCCTTTTCGTAACCGATTTTGCCGTTCTCAGCTTCTCCGATCACCTCAATATCTTCTTGAATAGATAAATAGGAAGAGACCCCCAAACGTACCATTTCGTGGTCATCTACTAACAAAACGTTGATCATTTTTATGCCTCCTTAAGCAGCGGGATTTTTATTTCAATACTTGTTCCTTGATTTTTAAAACTGATAATCTTTAATGTGCCGCCAACGGCACTGATTCGCTCACGGATATTCATCAGTCCATAGCTACCAGCTTTCTGATTGTCGACATCGAATCCTACACCATCGTCGATCACGCGCAACAGCACGTTGTGTTCAATATGATTCAAGTAGACTTCAAGTTCATCCGCTTTGGCATGACGCAGTGTATTCGATAATAATTCTTGAATCACTCGAAATAATTGGTCTTCTATAGAGCTTGGCATAGTAAACTCTTCGATATCCCATTTCAAGGATATCTTGATTTTTGTTTCCAATTCTTTTAATAATTGCTCGATTCCTTGTTTGAGGCTTTTTCCTTCCAATGTGACCGGACGCAGATGTAACAATAACGCTCGCATCTCAGACTGCGAAGCATTGATGATGTCCGTTACCATTGCCAATTGCTTCTTTTGCATTTCTGGAGCGTCATCCCGAATCGCTTGTTCGTTCAGCGCGGACATCATCATCATTGCGGCAAATAATTGTTGTGAAACTGAATCATGCAATTCTCGGGCCAAACGATGTCGTTCAGCTTCTAGGATTTCTTCTTTTGTACTGCCATCCACTAGCTGCGGCCGAGCATTTAATTGTTGAAGCTCACTTGACATATCTTTCATTTTCACCTGTAATTTCCTGATGTCTCGATCGACATCTTCAATCAACCGATTTTCTTGCGCATGAGGGATAGGTGTGTCAAGTAGTGGACTATCAATATCTCCATTTGAAAGCAATCGCAGTTTCTCTTCGATTGGCCCGTATTGGCGGTTTCTGAATAGAGAAATCAAAAGAAAGACAGCCAGGCCCACCATCAGCGAAACAACTAATAAATGAAAAATGATCGGTATAAAGAATAGTTTGATTTGAAAGACTTCTAGCAGCCAATTCTTCTTTCCACTAGCATAAAGATACGAAAAAAGAATCAAAATCATCATCAAAAAACTAGTGACTGCACTATAAAAAGCGATCATTCCTCGAGAAAATTTTGCAATCATACCCGAATCACCTCGATATCCCCAATCAAAGTGTTCGTTAAAATTTTTAGTCGGCGGGTGTTTTCTTCATAATCCGGACTGTAGATCGTAACTTTCTCATTCTTCAGACCTGTTGACTCGCCTTCGAAAATCACTGTGCCTATAAAGGTGCTATGTTCCATTTTGATAGCAACTCCAGCAGGTACTAAAATTCTCGTGCGACCGAATCCCTTACGGACGATTACGATATTTTCTTTTTTTGGTAATAATGTATTGCCCAAATCAATGATCGTATCTCCAGAAAAGATGTCGATATTGATATCATCCCATTCATAAACTTGATTACCGATCCGCTCATTGCCGATCCATTGCTGTTTCGTTTTATGAGGATGAAACTGCTTTGGTTCTTCTGTTTCTAAAATAATCATTTGTTTTTTGCGCCAAAACGTGTTTTTTGTAAAATCTACACCAGTGATTTCTACACCTTTCAATCCAATAAAAAGGATCGCAAAAATCAACATCAGCCACAAAGCCGGACTATTTAAAAGACTGATAAAGATGGCGATACCACCGGTAACCATCAAAAAATTATTAAAATTTGTTTTACGTTCTCTGCGAGAAACAAAGTAGATCGTCACAACACCTAAAATCAATAAAATCAATAACGGTGGATTCGATAAAATTTGCCAGACCGCAAATAGAAATAATAATGCTTCTACGACAAAGAAAAAACGCCAAGGGCTTTTCATATAAGCTCCTCCTCCCAATGATTCTATTTTATCATAACGGATTCTTCGATGGCATACATCCGTCGCGAGTCCGAAAAAAGATCCTGATTGGTCCTTTTCTCTTTGAGAAAGTGATCATCAGGATCTTCTGCTTAGACTTTTGCGAAAAAATCAGCTTTTTTTCACTTCTGTGATTTTCACCAGCATGTCTCCGCCTGGTGTTGAAATCGTTACTTCATCATTGACTTTTTTACCAATCAATGCGCGAGCGATCGGCGAATCATTTGAAATTTTACCAGAAAATGGATCCGCTTCTGCACTCCCAACAATTGTATATTCTTCCTCATCACCATCAGGTAATTCAACGAACGTGACGGTTTTTCCAATCGATACTTCATCATTGTCTACGCCTTCATTATCAATGATCTCAGCAAACCGGATCATATTTTCTAATGTGGTAATACGACCTTCTACAAAGGCTTGTTCATCTTTTGCAGATTCGTATTCAGAGTTCTCAGAAAGATCTCCAAAGCTGCGAGCTACTTTGATTCTTTCAATGATTTCTCCACGTTTGACTGTTTTTAATTCTTCTAATTCCTGCTCTAATTTTTCTTTTCCTTCTAATGTCATTGGGTATACTTTTTCTACCATTTTAATTTCTCCTTTTAACTTCGTATCAACTGCAAAAGGTAATCTTTTGCGAATAGTCCACAAAAGATTACCATGGTTTTTTTTAAATGTAAACTAATATCCTAATAAAAATTAATTCGAAGTATTGTTTACATATTTTTCAACTAAACGCATATGTTCATCATATGTTTCAGCAAAATAGACTTCTTGCGTATTGATGTCTGCCACAAAATAATAGTAATTATTTGGTGTTGGTTCCAACACTGCTTTGATAGATTGCTCGCTTGGATTATTGAATGGCCCTGGACCATATCCTGTGTTGACATACAAATTGTATGGTGAGTCTACTTGAGTATCTTCGTAAGTTACCAACTCTTTATGCTCGCCTAACGCATAGAGAATAGAAATATCTGACTGCAATGGCATATCCACTGCCAGACGGTTAAAGAAGACTTGGGCAATGTTCTTACGGTCATCTTCTTTACTACCTTCTTTTTCGACAAGAGAAGCCAACGTCAACACTTCTTGCACTGTCATTTCTTTTTCTGCAATCTGATCGTAATATTTAGACATAACAGTATTTGTTTTATCAATCATTTGGGTCACAACTTCTTCTAAAGTGTTTCCTTTATAATAGTCATAAGTTGCCGGGAAGAGATATCCTTCTAACTTGTACCGAATGCCTTCTGCTTTTGCCGCGCTATCCAACAACTCTGGATATGCTTCATGCATTTTATTAAAGAAGGTGTCATCTTTCATTAAAGCTAAGAAATCATCTTTCGAGATACTTGTTGCTTTGGCAAGCGCATCTCCGATTTGGTCTATATCATACCCTTCAGGAATCGTCACTTTCGCATCTGATGTCACTGACCCTTCCCCTTGCTGTAACTGGGCACTAATTTCATCCAGAGTCATACTTGGAGAAAACTGATAATTACCAGCTTGGAAACCAGTCAGATTATTAAATTTCGTATAATAATTAAAGATCATACCACTTTTGATGATCTTATCTTTTTCTAAAATCTCGCCAATCATTTTATTTGATGATCCGCTTGGAATCTCAACAGCAACTTTTTCTGTTTTTTCTGGATCTAACGGCTGCAAACTTGTTGTCACGTAGCGATAGGCAGAAAAACCTAAAATACCACCAACAAAAATCACAACGATTACAACGATTAACACAATTCTATTAACAATTTTATCTTCTTTACTTCGTTGTATTTTTCTAAAATCTTTTCCTGAAACTTTTTCATTTATCTCAGCTTTTTTAGCGTTGTTAGTTGATTTAGTTCGTTGTTTTTTTTGAGATTTATTTCTATCTGTCTGATGATCAAACTTCCCTTTTTCTCGCCTTGAACCAACAGAGCCATTCTGAGAATGGATGGTATCTGGGTTTATTTTTTTTCCAGTTGAGACACTCTCATTAGATTTATTTTTTTCTAACGATTTCATTACTTGATCCCTAACTGATTTTTCTGGATGTTGTTGTTTAGTCAAAACAACTCCTCCTTATTTAAACTTTTATAATGACTGTACAACATTATACATTAAAATAAGGAGGAAAGAAACGACATTCTTTTTTTAATCTTTTATAAATTTTCACCTGTTACATTTGAGACTATACTCTTGGCAATACTATCTAGGTTATTTCTAATTCTCATCACATCTGACGAATTCGTAATAAAACCTAACTCCAGTAGTCGATACTCAATATTTCTGGATCTAAACACATTTAAGTTTAGCAAATCATCCCGATAACTTAGTCCGCCACTTGAAGCAAATGAAGCGTTCAAACCAACAAATGATCTTATTGTTTTTCCTAAAGCTAAATTAACAGCATTGCTTCCATTGGGTCTCACAATCACATGCCCTCCGGTAGATTTTGTTCCTCCTGCATCTAGATGAAATTCTGTAACAGATGCAATTGAATTACTTACTGTATGAGCTCCACTCAAAGCTTTTGTATCTGTAAACATATCTCTATTTACATCATAAAAAACTATTCTACTTTCTTTTAACTTCTCTGCATATTTTTTTAAATAAGGTAACAATTCATTACGAGTAAATTCTCTTTCATTCGTACCACTTCCTATTGCACCAGGATCAATTCCTCCATGTCCCATTACAAATAAATATTCTGCTTTTTCGATATACGGTTTTGAAGTATTTCCAGGAGCTGCTTGTCCTTTCGGTACTAGTTTAATTTCTATCGACTCCACGCGCTTTGCCATTGAGCTTGTGCCAGAACGTTGATCATTTTTTGCCCAATCTAACCAACCATATGTTTGAGAGTGAACACGGTAATAAACATCATAGAGTAAGGAAATATTACCTGTTAACCTTATTTGAATAGCTTCAATTCGCTTTGCTTCTCCAACTGTTCCAGCCATTCCTCCGTCTGCTTGATAATCTTGCCACCCATAAGTCTGGACATGCGTGCGATACTCTATTCCGCCACTTACCGAAGAGTTTTCTAAGCCCAAAGTTAGAGCTTCAAGGCGTTTTCCTTGCCCAACCGTACCAATGGCAGCTTCACCAGAATTAATTGTTGTTGACCAACCATAAGTTTGAATATGAGCTGATAGATTTATATTTGGTTTTTCAATTGTATCATAAGAAATAAAAGGTAATGATGTATTCCCTGGTGCTACAGCTCCCTTAGGCACTAATTGAACTTCAATAGCTTCAACTCTCCTAGATAGAGACACACTACCAGCCATCTGATCATTTTTCGCCCATCCCAGCCATCCGAAAGACTGAATATGGACACGATAATAAACATCAAACAATTGTGATAAAGTTCCTGTCAATCTTACTTGGACAGCTTCAATTCGCTTTGCTTCATTTGTAGTTCCAGATAATTCGCCATTTGCTTTATAGGATTGCCATCCATAGGATTGAACGTGAGTACGATACTCAATGTTTCCATCATATCCACTATTTTCCAAGCTGATTTTCATTGCTTCTAATCTTTTGCTTTGATTAGTTACCCCCCCAGAAACAATCCCATTAGATTTAGAGGTGCTCCAACCGAATGTTTGAACATGAGTATCTAATTTCATTGTAGGGATGGTCAGACTTTCATTTGAAATATAAGGATTATTCGTAGCACCTGGCGCTTTTTCACCTTTTAATACGAGTTGAATCTGAATTGACTCAACCCGTTTCGCAAATCCGGAGCTTCCAGCTTCTGCTCCATTCTTGGCCCAGTCAAGCCACCCAAAGGTTTGTGAGTGAACTCGATAATAAATATCATACATTTCAGACAATTCACCTGTTAAATTAATTTTAACGGCTTCAAGACGTTTGCCTTCATTCTTTGTACCAGAAAATTCTCCGTCCTTCTTCTCTCCTAAACTCCACCCGTAGGTCTGAACGTGAGTAGAATAAACAATGCTTCCTTCCAACTTAGTACTGTTTGGATCTACGGACAATTCCATACCTTCTAATCGTTTGGCCAATCCAGTGGTTCCACCGGTGACGCTACTTGAAGGCGGAACTACTTCATCCCCTATGGATTGAATGTGAACTTTTAAATTTAAATTAGGTATTACTGGAGTAGATAAGACTTTTTTTGAATCAGTTTCGTTTTCTTTAGTAGATGAATCATCGTTTTGATGACTAGTGGAAGTTGTAGCTGACTCACTCGGCATTGTTTCATTATTGCTCGAGTTAATAGTAGAAGTAGCTGATGATTCTTCACTAGATGACGATGAACTATCAGAAATATTTTGAGAACTCGACACAGTTTCAGAATCATCAGTTAAAGAGCTTGTGGTCATGTTGCTCTGCTCAGTATTTGATTCCATCGTTGCTCTTACAACATTTTCACTAGATCTGAGTGTTTCTGCAAACCCAGTTACTTGTCCAACATTACCTAAAACCAACGTAACTACAAGTAAAAACCGAATAACTTTTGTTTTCATATAAGATTTAACTCCTTTTTTAATAAAAAACTATAAAATTTTCTTAAAAGATACTCTGAGGCATAACTACTACCTTAAATAAACTTCCCTTAAAAAATAGATTTTATTTTCTTATATTCTCCTGTAATGACTAATGAGCCAAATAGACTAACTAACCAAAGAATTCCTCTAATCAATAAAAGTAGAAAGAGATTCACATTTAACACAACAAATGTATTAAACAGTACCAACACTATACTTAAAATTCCACTTATCACAATGGGAGTAATAAGCTCCTTCAAAACATCAAAAAGTGTTCCATCCAATACTTTATTCATTAAAATCCAGTAGGAAGTAAAGAAATTCAGAATATATGCTATACAAACAAATAAAGCAACATATGTAATTGATGAAAAGCTAACCCCTACGAAAGTAAATCCAAGAATTAGAAAAGTTGATAATATTCCCGTCTTCAATAATGTTTTAGAATGGTTTCTAGCCATAAAAATGCTTCCCGTCGCAGACGTCAACATTTGAGCCCAAATACTAAAAGCTAAAATTGAAAAAGGGACAACTGCATTATACCAACGAGTTCCAAAAAGAAATAAGATTATTTCTTTCGAATTTATGACCATAAACACCGTTAAGGGAAAAGCTATTAGCCCCAACACGTGAATAATTTTCAAAAAAGTCTCTCGTATTAACTTCACATCGTCTTGATGATGAGACAAAACAGGCTGTAAGACAGGGGAAATGATTCCTAAAAAAACAGTATTCGGCATAGTAATCATTTGATAGCTTTTTTGGTAATTGGCTAATGGAACCGGGCCTAAAAACTTACCTATCAAAAGATTGTCAGAATTTCTAGAAAAATAATTTAAAATCGTAAAACCTAGTTGATTTCTTGCAAAAGTCCACAATGTTTTTACCGGCTTAAAATCCATGTTCTTAGTATAACGAATTTTTACGATTGCAAAATTTGTGAACAAAGTAGCAATAGCTGGAACTGCAGTACTCAATATCAATGCGTATACGCCCAAACCCGCAAAGGCTGCAGCAACACCCACAATTGCTCCGAAAAGATTGCAGAAAAGTAATCGCAAGTTCAGAGCGCGAAATCGCAATTCTTTATTTAAAATAGCTGTTGGGACAACATTCATTCCTTCCGATAAAACGATAATTGACATAAACCAAAATAATGGTTTATATATAGGATTTCCATAAATAGCCGCAACAATATTGCCAAAAGTTCCAAAACCGAGTGCCAATAACACTGCAAATAAAACTGTATAGTTAAAAACAATACCATAATCATTTTCATTCATTTTCTTATTTTGGATAATTGCTGGTCCTAAGCCGGCAGTCACAAACATTTGAAAGAATACTAAAAATACCTGAACATTCGCAACTACTCCGAATTCCTCAACTGGTATTAATCTTGATAAAATAACATTAATTAATAATTGAATCAAAACGTTACTATATTGTCCTATTGCTGTAAATATCATTCCAGATTTAAACGCATTTCTCATCTAGTTACGCATCCTTTTCTTTAATTCAGGAGTCGACAACGAAAAGATTTCCTTGACGAGGATCAGATTTTTTTTAGCATATTTAATTTTAAAAAGATAAGATTTTTTACTATTATTGTCATATAGCAAATCACTGGAAGCATCTTCTTTGTGATAGATACTCAAAGTTGGTACATACAGCTGCTTAAAACCCAAACGTTGGCAAACAATAGATAGAAAATCTTCTTCAAAATAAAGAAAAGTTTCAGGATAAAACCCAACATAGGAGTTTAAATAATTTTCAGTAAAAAAGATCGCTGCACCATGTAAGGTTTCTTCACAAGGATCCAAGATTTTTTCTTCGTTTATGACAATTTTTTCTGCTGTTTTCTCCCCCGCAAAATGAGTTGCTAACTTCTTGAGGATAGGATAAACATTAACACGTAAAGTTAATTCTAAAAATGTTAGTTTAATTTTTGGTAAAAGCAAGTCGTTATTTTTTTTAAGATTAACTTTAATAGGATTTTGATTTTTCCCGTCTCTGCTCAAAATTTCCGGACCGATCATCCCGATATTTTTAGAATAAGGGAGCGTTACTAATTTTTCCAAAAAATATCTATCTTCAAATAAAGTATCTCCATTGATCACTAGAACTTTCACGATCCCACGTTCTTTAAAAATTTTTAATCCGAAGTTATTCCCTTTTGCAAATCCAAGATTTCTTTCAGTGCGATAAACAGTAACCATCTCAGAATCGGCATATCTGTCAGAAAGAACTTCGTAAGAATCGTTTGGTGAATCATTATCAACGATAATGACTTCAAAATTTTGGAATGTTTGATTTAGCAATGAATCAATACACTCGATAGTATCTTGATAAGCTAAGTAATTAAGAATCAAAATTCCTATTTTTGTATCCATATGATTGATCCTACTTCCTATTTAACTAGATAATTTTTTTAATCAGTTTTGCAACTACATTCTTTTTTCCATTCTCATCATTGACGTAAACATAGCTCATGATGCTAAGAAAGATACTGTATAGGTAATAATTTTTGTAAAGGAAACTTCGCATGCCCTTATTCTTTGAATAAACTTGATTCATCATAAAAATTTTTTTTATTAATTCCTTGGCCAAAGGTGTTTTGTCTCGAATGCATTTAACTGCAATAAAATCGTTGAGATTTAAGGCTTTTTGGTAAAAATGTCCTAATGCTTCAGGATGTTTGACTTTAAAAAAAGCTTCTGTAAGTTCATTTTTTTTGATGACATCAAAATTTTTTTCATCGATTGAACTTGTTAGCGTTGAATTTTCAGTTGTTCTATAATAATAACTTTTGCTATCCACTAACGAAATACTAGAAACTTTATCCATCAGTTCATAGAAAAACAGGCCATCTTCATAAATAATCCCTTCCGAAAAGCTAATCTCTTTGAACAAACTAGAATCATATAGCTTGACAGTTGGCGAAACTGCTGGAAAGTCAGAGCCGTATAACTTATCAATTAATTCCAAAAACGTTCCTTCAAGCAAACATGGCTCAATAATCTTCGATTGATTTAGTTCGTTTTGATCCTTAGTAAATTTACACATAGCAACTTGCGTATCAAATTTTTTCACAGCATTCATTAGTTCCTCACAATAAATCGGAGTTATAAAATCATCGCTGTCTACAAAAGCAATATAGTCACCTTTAGCAATAGAAACTCCTAAATTTCTGGCACTTGATTGACCACCGTTTTTTTTATTAATCAGCTTAATATCTTTAGAATGATTTTTTTCTTTGATATCTTTAGCGATATGATACGATTGATCCGTTGAACCATCATCCACAATAATAATTTCAATATTCTCATATGTTTGTTGTAAGAGACTAATAATACAGTCATATAAATATTGCTCAGCATTATAAACAGGTACTATTATACTAATTTTACTACTCATTGTTTTGCACCTCTTAAATAATCAATTACTGGGGCAAATGTTTGCTCAAAACTAAAATGATTTTTACCATAGTCAAAAATTTTTTTACTTAATTCAGCTTTTGTTGAATCATTAACCAATTGACTATACCATTCAATCAAATCTGCTATATCAATTGGCGTATCATCGCCTGGTACTCGATAATAAAAAGGCAAATTCCGACCATCTAAATCTGTCTTAACACCGGAAAGAATTGGTAATCCTTTGGCTAAATATTCTTTTCCCTTCAGACTACTGTTATACGTCACTCCTGAACGATGTCTTGCGAGCGAATCAATACCAATATCAGCGTTTCGATAGAACTCATCGAGCTCAGAAAAGTCAACTCTTCCCATGAACTTCACTTTGTCTTCTAAATGAAACCGTGTTACCATCTTTTCATAGTCTTTTAATACTGGACCGTCCCCTACAATAGTGAAAATTACATCACGTTTTTTTCCAATGGAATTATAGTATTTATCCATACCTAGAATTACACGATCATATCCGTGATAGAAGCAAAGCGCAGCAACGCCTAAAAGATGAAGAGATTGATCTTTTTTTTCTAATTGATTAATTGGGCGACTAAAATCATAAGCGTTAGAAAGATTAATACACGGAATACCAAAGATTTCTTCATCATCAGAAAATGTGATAACCCGGTCAATATATTTTTTTAGTTTTGGAGTCCAAATTTTTTCTTTTAGTTGAATGTCCCACTTCACTATTCCTTTAAATTCGTTGATATAAGGATATGTAGGAATTTCCAAAATAATTTTCATATGCGGATTTACTGTCTTTATTTCCTTTAACAGATCAATCACACTCTTATCTAATACAGCACTTTTTCTTAAGTAAACAAAATCATAGTTTGTCCAATCAATGCCTTTTTCTACAAAGTATTGTTTTGAAACAAAAGGAACTAGATTAAGAAACAAGTGACCAATATTTCGTTTAGGATTTATTTGGCGGCAAATCGTAAAGCCATGATTTTCAAATTCTTCAATTTGTCGAAATATTTTTTTCTCGATTCCACCAGCATGGGACAGGTCTTGGGAAAAATAGATGCCTCTCATTTTTTTCCTTCTTTCAATTCTCTTATTTCCTTTTTTAGAAAAGATAGTTGCTGTGTCAATGTTTTAACCTGCCTTTGAGTCTTTATCAAAGTTATACTAGTTGTTAACGTGATAAATAAAAGAAATGCAGTTAGACTGTATAGTGCTAGTGAAGTTAGTGTGGTTATCCCAAAAAAGTGAGCAATTTTTGTTCCTATTTTTGGAAAAAATGCAGCGAGCAGCATCACTATCCCCAAAAAAAGCCACTTATTCATTTGACGTACTTCTGCGTGATCTTTCCTAATTAAGTAAATGGTCAATACAAAAAATCCAATAGATAAGAGGATAGCAATAATTTGCAGTTGAAATGGCATCTTACGACTCCTCCTTTTTTATGAGCGATGCAATCAAAATAGACAGAGACACATTGACCATATAAGCAACAGAGTCAAATAAATTAATACTAGATTGTCCAGTTGCTCGTTCAAACATTCTTACCCCAACCTCTTTGACACGTATGTTTTTTGCAAGTAAATGCATGTAACTTTCTGGTTCTGGATACTGACTTGGATATCTTTGGGCAAACTGCTTAATCACCTTCTGGTTACCAGCACGAAACCCGCTGGTGACATCTTTAATTCTTATTTTTGTTAACATAAAAATAAGACTGGACAATATTTTGATACCTAGCTGCCTTGCGCCAGTAGATTTAAATGTCGATTCGCTATCCTCTACAAATCTTGAACCTACAGCAAAATCTGCTCTGTCTTGAATAATTGGTTCAATTAACAAAGGAATGCTTTCGACATCATGTTGTCCGTCTCCATCATATTGAATTGCAATATCATAATTTTTTTCAAGAGCATAAAGGTATCCCGTCTGAACAGCTCCGCCGATGCCAAGATTATTAACTAACTCCACATGATGGATGTCGTTTTCTAAAAGCACGATTTCCTCGTTGTCTGTGGAGCCATCGTTAATTACGATATAATCTAGCTGATAAGGTGACTTTTTCTTATACTCTTCAACTTTAGTAACTACTTCTAGGATCCCTTCTTCTTCATTGTATGCTGGAATAATCAATAATATTCTCGGACTCACGCTATACACCCTTACTTTTCCTATAATTGATTGCTTTTTTGGTTATGGACATAGAATTTCATTAAGATCTTAGCGATACCTTTACCCCAATAACGCTGATACATTTCAAACTCTTCAAGCTCTCTTGTCTTGTCAACAGTGGTTGCTGTTGTTTCTGAATCCTCGTGAATTCTATGATGCATCTCTTTAAGTGGAATAAAACAAATTTTCCCTTGAAGCTTCATGATTCTTTCCCATGCATCCCAGTCAACGGCCATTCGCATATTTTCATTAAATTTGAAGTTTTTTAACAAATCTAAATTATAGGAAACAGCAGGACAGCAAATAAAGTTTCCAAATGCATAAATTCTTCTTTGATACCACTTGATTGGTATTAAGTCCATCATTTTTAGCCCAAAAGTTTTTATTTTAAGATTAATTGATCGATTCCTAATCTCACCATTTCCATCAATTTCTTCATAATCGGTAAAAACAATGGTGGCTGTTTTATTTAATTCAAACGTTTTAAGAATTTCTTCCCCATAATTTTTTAAATAAATATCGTCTTGGTGAACGATCGTAGCGTACTTTGTCTGAACAAAACTTAAAGCATTATTCCAATCCCTCCCAATACTTCCACCTTTTTTGGTGTACATCGGAATAGAATATTTTTCCGCAAGATTTTGAATATAACTATTGGGCGTGCTTGTGTAAAGACCAATTCGAGAAATTTGCTTCTTCACACTACTTTGATTCATACAAGACTGAATACATTCTTCCAAAAAAGGGGACTCCTTGTATGCGCAAATAATAAATGTATGTGTATGCATTTTTTCTTCCTTTAAACCACTTGAATTTTAAATATACTATAACCAATCTTAAAAAATTATACTCGACATTCTGACAATTCTCAACTGATAATCCAGAAACTTCTAATTTCCTTTCACAACTTTAAAAATCTAATATTTATTTTCCTCAAAAAAAGCGAAATGCTTGAAGTTTTTTTACGTTATATGTTAACTTGTTGTATAATTTATCTAATACTATTTTTGATGGAGGAATATTATGTATGTTTCTTTGATATTATTTTCAGTCCTTATATTAACATATAGGGATGAGTTCTTTATTCTAAGATTAACACGTTCATTGGTACTGACAGCTTTCCAGATTTCATTAACAGCTTTTATCTCTAGATCACTTGGTTTAACCAAGTTGCGCGCAAACTTGTTGTCATTATCGTTGGAAGATTATTCATTGAAAGTTTACGGTGTGAGTCTTGCAATAGCAGTTGGATTATACTTGCTATATTTCTTTTTTCATAAGACCACTCATTACACATATAAATCAGTTCAGTCATTTATCTTGATTACGGCTATTTTTTCTTTTATGGGGTTATTGACCTTTAGTGGAATTCTTGTTTATCAAAGTGCTTTATGGACAAAAAATTTTTTTGGTAATGTAGGAATTGATGAAATACTATATACATTGTCGCAGCCTTTGACTGGAACTGATGCTGGACAAATTTATACTTTTATTCTTGGTCCTCTACTTAATGCCGTTGTACTTTCGTTTTTAATCGTTTTTTTGTATCGTATCTTCTTTCTTTTTGTTTGGTCCAACAAAGATACAAGCTTTTATACCCTCTCCTCAAAGAAAAATATCTGCTTAACTATCGTTAGCCTCATAATAATGAGTACAGGTATACTAGCTGGGGTATCTACGATAGGTTATAGCGAATTAAAAGCATATTTTTTTGAAAAATCAACTCTTTATGAGGATTATTTTACTGATCCACATGATGTGAAAATTACCTTTCCTTCACAAAAAAGAAATCTTATATATATATATGTTGAATCACTTGAATCAACTTATCTTTCAAAAGAGTTGGGTGGGATACAAGAGGAAAATTTATTACCTCATCTATCAGAACTAGCACAAACTGAAAATGGTATCAACTTTTCACATCAAAATAACCTAGGGGGCGCTATTCAAGTTCCTGGTGTTGGCTTTACAGTTGGTGGGATGGTTGCTCAGAGTGCTGGAGTTCCTCTAAAAGTAACTGGCGGTTACAACGAGAATGAATATGGGAATACTACCAGTTTTATGCCCGGATTGACTTCTATAGGAACAATCTTGGCCGAACAAGGCTATAATCAAGCAATTTTAATGGGATCTGACGCTAGCTTTGGGGGGGCGAGATAAATTTTATTCACAACACGGTAACTATGAGATTAGAGATTACAATTATGCAGTAGAAAAAGAATGGATTCCAGATGATTACAAAGTATGGTGGGGGTTTGAGGATGAAAAACTTTTTGAATTTACCAAAGAAACCATTAATGAGATGGCTTCTTCTGAGCAACCATTTAATGTCA
This sequence comes from Enterococcus gallinarum NBRC 100675, assembly GCF_001544275.1. Taxonomy (GTDB): domain Bacteria; phylum Bacillota; class Bacilli; order Lactobacillales; family Enterococcaceae; genus Enterococcus_D; species Enterococcus_D gallinarum. The sequence goes on from NZ_BCQE01000015.1 coordinate 52,866, forward strand.
CACTTTTAACTGCTGATACGCACTTTCCTGATGGACTTATGACCGCTGACACTCCAGTTCTATTTGATAAACAATATAGTAACGTCATTCATTACTCTGATGAATTAATAAGTCGTTTTATCGAATGGGTTCAACAACAACCATTCTATGACAATACGACTATCGTCATAACAGGTGATCACTTAAGTATGGACCCTAATTTTTTTGCTTCTGTCAATGAGAGCTATGAACGGACAGTATTTAATCTATTTCTTAATGCCCCAATCTCTACCGAAAACAGGCAAAAAAGAGCTTTTTCTACATTGGATTTTTTCCCAACAACACTCGCTTCTTTAGGTGTGACAATAGAAGGTGATAGATTGGGACTAGGAACAAATCTTTTTTCTGATAAAAAGACATTAATGGAGCAACTAGGTATCGATACCTTTAAAAACGAGCTGAGTAAAAATTCTTCCTATTACAATCAAAAAATCATGCAAGGTTCAGATCTTGAAATTAAGAACTAATTTAAAATTTTTAGGAAGTATACTTTGAGATTAATTTATAAAAGAACTTAACTGTAATTTTTTAATCATCAATTCTGATTTGAATTTATTATATCCAATAGTTCATATTTGCTAGAAATAAAATCTACCTAATAAAAGAATTTATTTCTAGCAATCTCTTTTTTATCATTAAAATCCATTTTATTGAGTGCGGTGATAATTCAATAGCTGAGGCCTTATTTTAAAAAGTAGAAAACGGTTTATTTATCTGAAATTAATTTTCGTTTACTCCACAATGTATGTTATTATTAAAAAAAATAGTAGGAGTGATTTAACTGAAAAGAAAACATTTTTATCTACCTCTTCTCTCCATCCTTTTTATTAATTTGAATTTACCTTATCTCATATTTGCCGAAAGTGAGAGTAGTTTTGTCGAACAACAAAGTGCTACTTCTGAAGACAGCCTCAGCCCACCACTTAATAATTCTGATTTAGAAACTATAAGTAGTGAATCGATCGAACAAGGATCAGAGAATGGAATCAACAAGTCAACTGATTTTGAAGTTCAAGATTCAACTCATGGAACAACAGAAACACGGAATACACACATAATGGGGGAGAGCAGTCTTGACGGTACAGAGAAGGAAGACTTAGCAACTACACTTCCACTAATAAAATTATCAAGTCATATTCAAAGCTATGGCTGGCAAGAAACCTCTGCTAGTAGTGTTGTATCTGCTGGTACAATAGGAGAAGGCAAACGATTGGAAGCTCTTTCATTGTCTGTTACAGGAGGTAAAATCGAGTATTCTGCGCATGTTCAAAGTTATGGCTGGCAAGAATATGTATCTGACGGAGAAGTGGCAGGTTCTTTTGGACAAGGAAAACGATTGGAAGCAATCAAAATAAGGCTATCCGAAGAGCTCGAAAAAAAATACGATATTTATTATCGTGTACATGTTCAAACATTAGGATGGTTAGATTGGGCATCCAATGGTGAGCCTGCCGGAACTGCTTCTATAGCTAAAAGAATTGAATCTCTTCAAGTCTCTATTGTTGCTAAAAACAATCCTGCACCTGGTAAAATAGACAATCCTTTTTATGCAAGCTTACCAAAATTAAGCCTTTTCACTCATATTCAATCACAAGGTAATAAATCAACATCAGGTATCTTAAATGTTTCTGGAGGAACAACAGGTATTGCAAAACGTATGGAAGGTATTTCACTAGCTGTTTTTGATCCTTTATTAAGTGGTGGTATAGAATATCGAGTGCATGTTCAATCTTATGGATGGCAACCTTATCACTCAAATGGTGGCTTTGCAGGTACTTCAGGTGAATCAAAGCGTTTAGAAGCGATCCAAATTCGTCTGACAGGAGAACTTGCAACTTCCTATGATATCTATTACCGAACGCATATTCAAAAGAAAGGCTGGACTGAATGGACCCAAAATGATGAGCCCAGTGGAAGTCTGGGACTAGCTTATCGAATGGAAGCTATTCAAATCGTGATACAAGCGAAAAACCTCCCTGCTCTATCTAGCAACAATGGAAATATCGCCTTTTACGGGAAAGTAAAAGCCGATTCTTCTTTAGGAACTACCCCAAAACAAGCAGATTTTATTAACGAACATATCTCGACAGCCAGAGAGCTTGGTCAAAAATATAAATTATACCCCTCTGTTTTGCTTGCCCAAGCTTGTTTAGAATCTTCTTACGGGACCAGTGCTCTAGCAAAAAATGCTCAAAATTATTTTGGCTTAAAATATCGTAATAATGAAGATGCAATTGGGATATATCCATCTGAAACACAAGAATGGGATGAAGAAAATGGCATCTATTATAACGTTATTGCAGATTTTTCAAAATATAAGGACTTTCAAAATTCTGCTCAAGGATATTCGAAACGTATTCGAAATGGTGTTAGTTGGGACTCGTTGCGCTATCAAGGTGTTTGGCGTGAAAATACATCATCTTTTAAAGATGCCACTAAAGCTCTAACCAATACTTATGCAACAGATCCTAATTATGGCACCAAATTGAATACTTTGATTTCCAATTGGAGATTATACGATTTTGATTAATTATTAATGTTTTTCCCGCAATAAATCTTTATATAGTTGATTCACTATCGAGTCTGTTCTATTGGGACTGGGACATAAGTCATCATCCAACAAGTTAAACCGAATAATATACTATTGCTAGGATAGATTCCTCTGACTTTTGCGACGAGGAGCCACTGCACCGCAGGAGCAATAATATATTATTCGGATAGTGTTACTTGTAGGAGACTTATGGCACAGCCCCTTAGTTAAAATGGTGACTTAAGTAAACGCTAATATAAAAATAGCCTTTCTCAGAAATCTTCTAGAAGATTTCTGAGAAAGGCTATTTTTATATGCAAGAAAGCTGTTTAATTTTCCACAACGCCAATTTCATCAAATTTGAGCCCAACCATGGACTTTGCTTTTTTTGCTCTAGAATATGAGAATAAGCCATGCCGAAACAAATACTCAGCCAATCGAAAATAAATTCTACAACAAATTTTTTCAATCATATTTTTTCTGTTAGGAATAATCATTCTTCCATCAGCAAAAATTTTTTTGTGATCCAGAACGTGCAATGACAACCAGATTGAATTCCTTATCCGATTCAATTTGTTCATAAAAAGAGCAAGACTTTAGTATTTAATGGATTTTGATATCATTCACGCTTTAACACATATTGCGTACAGGTTTCAGCCACCAACTACAAGTCATGAAATCTTTCTTCTTTCATTCGTATGAATGTCCTACCTTTGAGAAACTGTTGCGATTACCGCGATGCGTGAGACGAGGATGATGATTCGTCAGTTTTTTCTAAACGTTTTGGAAATTCATATTCTTGTGGTATCACCTTGCAGGATAGTTTTGCAGAATTAGTAAAGCCTTTTTGTCGCTTTCATTTTCCGATACTCCTAAGTGCAGCTAGTTGCGTCAAAACTTCAGCTAATCAATCTAGAATAAGATTAGTTAGAATCTTGTGAAATATGTTTCAATGCCAATGCTTCTAGCAAGATCAAATCCTTTCCTACTCATTTTGATTAATAAGAACACAAAAAAACTGAAACAGAAATTCTTTCATTCTGTTTCAGTTTAAATCATATTTCACCTATAGTTTTAAGGTTTACTCTAGACAAATCTCTTATCTTCAATAAAGTTTACTAATCATACGTCTAGTGCTTCTTTATTTTATACTTGACTCTTTGTAAAAAATTTCGTATACGAAACTCAAGCTGAGCTAATTTACTTTTTCTTTCATTTAATGTTAGTAGATTTTTCAAATGCCGAATAGATTTCAAAGAAGTCGAAACTGTGTATATTGATTCAATCAATTCTTGATAAACAAAAGAAATCTGGTATCTTTCTTGGGCCTCTACTGAGAAATTGACTGTCTCGCTTTTATACAAATCATAGTTTTCAAGTCTTTCTTCAATAAGCTGAGACAATCTTTCAATGTCTCCTAGTGGATAGACACATCCATGGTCAAAAAAATCAAATGCAGATAAGTGCCCTGGATTATCTGATAAAACAACTGGAACACCGTTTAATAGCGCTTCTACATAAACTAAACCGAATGTCTCCATTGAGGATGAGAATACACAAAGATCTTTATCTGTCACATACTCCCACGGATCTGCTACGTTACCCATAAAAGTAATATTATTTAAATGATATTTTTTTATATAATCAAGACATATTTTCTTGTATGGTTCATCCCAAGCTCCAATAAATACTAATTCTATATCTTGTTTATCCAATCTCCTATATGCTTTGATCAACTCTAATTGATTTTTTCTTTCATTAATCCGCCCTACTGAAACAATTCTATGCTTTGTGGCTTCCTTTAATTTTACAGTTTTTAGCTCCGTGTAGGGTGCAAAGGATTTTACTTCCTTTTTAAAAAGTTCCGACAAACGATCTTTTAATTTTCCTCTTACTGCATAAATTTCATCTGCATAATCATTAATAAAATCCATCTTACTTTTATAATATCTAAACTCATCTTCTGGAAACTCATGAATTAACCATATATGAGGAATTTCCTCGATTGCAGCTGCGATAGCTCCTTGGAACATATTTACAGTATTTGTAACAACAAGATCTATATCAAACTCATTTATTTTTTCTGAAATAAATGAAATATTGCTTCTAAAAGAAGTTGCTCGTTGTTCATCAGTACCAAATAACATGCCCGGAGCATCCTCCCACCACCATCGCTGATTTGGTACTAAAAAACAGTTAATTCCGTTTTCTTTACATAATTTTGAATAATCATTTTCAGAGACAACACCAGAAACTGGCGCGATATTCACAACTTGATTTCCTTGGTCTGACAAGTATTTCATTAAGTTAAATATTGAGATCTCTGCCCCATTGTCCATCGTGCCTGTTGGTGAAATGAACATAACATTTTTCATTAATTTCTCCTTTTTATAAATAGCCATATATAGCTACACAAGAATTCAAAAATGCAATTATATAAACAGCTTTCATACAAAAAATTGTTATTTGCGTCTCCAATCTATTGCTTATCAAATCCACTTTTTTAAACTCTAGTTTATTAATAAGCGGGGATAAGAGCAATGGCAAGAAAGCTAACAGATAAAAATGATATCTTCCTTGAACACCAGGCACTCTTAAATCACCCAATGAAAAAACTCTCGGGTCTCCAGTAATTGCAAAAATCGTGCCTACTAGAATAACAAAGAAAGTTGCTAAAGAAAGTCTAACTGTTACTTTGGGCAAAGAAATTTTCACAAGCATTGATGACAATATTATCAAAACTGTAAAAACAATAAAATTTATAAACCCCGTTGTTTCACTAGCCATCAAAAATGGTTGGGGATTTTTTAAGAAGTAACCTATTGAAGCAATGACATCAGAAAAAGACCTTAGAAATAATGTTACTGTATATTCGATATGAGTTAATAAATACGAAAGAACATTCTCGCTACCTTCTGAATTACTAACACTCGCCGAAATTGTACCGGTGAATACTTGAAATACTTTCCCATTGATTAACCATAGAAAGCCACATAAGAAACATAGAAAAGTTGCTACAACAGTATATATTTTATCATTTTTCTTATCATAATACTTTAATGGAATAAATATTGGCAACGCAGCTAATAAAATGACAGGGGCCTTACAAAAAATCAAGCCAAAACATGTTAGCATGTATAATGCAATTTTTTTCAACTTAATTATTCCTTCAGCTACAAAAAAATTAGTAAACTGAGCGAGAATTAACAATACTAGACCGTAATATAGGTTGTCGTAAGTAAAACCTGACGAAATCCATACAGCGAAAGGTGTAGTGGCTACCACAAAAAGGGCCAATTTATACCTTTTACTTATTTTTATTGCAAAAAAAGCCAATAAAGCATAAAACAAAACATTAAAAATACGACCCATATAATAATGAATAGAAACTCTATTTGAGAACAATCGACCAATTGTGATTCCTAAGGCACTCGGTAAGTATGCTGGATTATTAAAGCCACTTTTTTTTAACCATTCATCTTTATAGGTGGAAGAAATAGATTCCATCTTCATAAATTCTTCATTATAAATATTAGTATTTATATCATTTCCATATTCTGGTTTACTTGGTAATTTTGTTATTCCTAAAAAATCAGGAGATATCATAAGGAAATTTTTTTCGTCTGTCTGGTTTCTAATCTTTCCATCAGCAACTTCAAGAGCATGATAATAATGAGTATTTTCATCTAAATTTTGCCTAACGGGTAAAATAATAGCATTCAATGTTCCAATGATAAAAATTAGTAAAAAAGCATTGAATGCTATCTTTTTTTCATTTCTCAATCGTGAGAAAGTTAGTAAAAATAATCCCGCTATACTTCCGATAAGCATATACGTCTTAGGCCAAATTGTCTCTTTATACTGCAATAAAAACTGGGCCATTAAGAGAATAAAAAGAAATAAAAGAACCAGTTTAGTATTTTTCTTTAGTTCAATAAAATTTTTCTTTAATATTGACATTAACACTTTCTCCTTAAAAACATACTCAATTCATCTTCCTGACCTTCCGTTGAACAATTCTTCAAGACAAATTCATATGCCGCTTTACCGATTTGTTCTCTGAAAGAAGTATCATTTATCATTCTTTCCAGCTTCTCAAACCATTCATTATCTTTTGCTAAAAATCCAGTTTCATGATCTATAATCATCTCTTTAAAAGCTCCGATGTCACTTGCTAAAGTAGGCACTTGAACCAAAGCTGCTTCCAGCCATTTGATCTCTGATTTTGCTTCATTAAAAACAGATTGGACTAGAGGAGCTAAATTCACATTTATTTCTGAAATCAATTTGGGCAGTTCTTTCCAATCAACAAATGGATGAATAACAAGCTGAGAATCAAATTTTTCCATTTCTTTTGGAATGTCTAAATGTCCAACTAAATGCAATTCTACTTGAGGATATATTTCTAAAATTTTTAAAATAGCTGGTTTTATTAACTCAAAATTTTCATTATGAGTGATTGATCCAGAAAAATACCCAATTTTTACTTTCTCATTATTGTGTGTTTTGTTTTTTATCGCTGCTTGACTCAGTTTTACTAACTCTTGATTTGCAAGATTACGGTTAAGTAAAACGGTTTTTTGATAGTTGAACAACTCATTTTTCAGACTTCCTGTTGACGCAATAGCTCCATCACATAATAGCATCATTTTTTTATAACTAATAACTCCACTATCATAGTTGTTCTTCTCTACTTTAGAAAGATTTTGGACATAGGTAAGCTGATCCGTATATTTCGTATCAATCACTAAATCATCTATATCGTATAAAACAGGCTTATGGTACTTTCTTGCTAAACGAATTAATTCTACTAATCGATCATCGTAAGGTGCGCGATAAATAATAATATGGCTTGCGTGTTCCGCCAAACCCATCTGAAAAGTAGATAGGTTAACATGCCAGACATCAAAACCTAAGTTTATTAGTTGTTCTACCTTATTTTGTACACGATACTTGGTTAACTGCGGTATAGCGTTTTCGACACCGTCTATTATAAGGATATGCTCTTTATGCTTTTTATTTTTGACATCCTCCATAATTTGGTTGATAACTGTGATAGGATAATCTGTTTCACTTTTTATATACTCGATTAGTTCTGGTATTTCTGTTTTTCGCTTTAGTCCTTGCCATGCAAATTTTTCATCTGTATAATTCGCAAACGCGGTATATTTAATAATGGGTACTCCCTCTTTAACCATTTGTAACGGGTGGATATACATTGGACTGTCCGTATTATTTTCAGTTAACGCACCATGCTTAAATCCTAGATCGCTAAAATATTTTGTAAAAACCGTTTCATGTTTTCCGATTGCTTTTTCTCTTGAGTTTGTGTCGCCAAGATTTTCCCAATAGTCATAAAAAGAAGGATCATGAAACAATGATTTCTCAATCACTAAAAAATAGGACTGTAAATGAAGCGGAATATATCCGTACTTGTTAAATTTGGTAAAATCAGGTTGCTCTTCGCCATATGAGATTCCCCAAAAATCAAGATTTTTGGTAGCCATTTTTTTTAAAGCACTTGATAAATCTGATATAGGACCAACATTCGTGTCATTCACTAACAACAATTCATCATATTTCTTTAATTCCTTTTCTCCTAGATACTTAATACCATGTTTGAAGGCAGCTGTATCATATCCTTCATTAGACCGAAGACTAACTTCGCCGAATTGACGTAGTCTTTCTAAATCAGAGTCAGGTAGTTCCCCATTCACCACGATTAATACTTTCTCAGATAGTTGCGCTAATGAAGAAAGGAAGATAGTTTTATAGTCTTGCAAGTGAGTTTGACTTTCATAAATGACATAAATCAAAGCTCTTTTAGGATTCTCGTAGTTATTTTTTTTTCGAGCTAGTTTTCTTTTATTGGACAAAAATAAGAACTTCAAACTAGGTATTTTCCTTAGTTTCAAGAGAATCTTTTGTTTGACTTTAACAATAAGAACCTTACCTTTTCTAGGGTTCTTTATTAATTTTAATCCGTAACTAAATGGTTTCACAAAAAAATTACCAATTTTATAAGATTTTGAAGAGATGATTGCTTGCTTGTCCGCTTCCAATAATTGAACTAATTGTGTCATAGAAGCATTTTGGTTTTTCAACTCATTTTTCTCAAGAGTCTCTTCATTTAATTGCTCAGCTAGCATTTGATTTTCATGGGCTTTTTTTTCAAAAGATTTTTTTATCTCGTAAATTTCTGATATCAAAAATTCGTTATCCTTATTTTGATTATGAATATATTCAGTCAAATCACCCAAATGATTGAGCAACTCATCATATCGATCTTCTATTTGCATAATGTTTTTCTTAATTGCCGACATAACCAAATCAGGGTATTGCAATTGATGTTTACTCAAAAGATACAAATAAATCTCATAATAAAACTTTTCAGTTCCGTGCTGTCCTTTTCTGGAAATTGACTTTTCCAATACACGATAATTAAGTTTAGTAGACTGACATTTCACAGCCTTTGCGTGGTTAGTAAGAATTAATCTCATAAAAAAGTCATAATCAACTAATTTCTTTCTGTTTAAAGCTAGATCATAGGTTAAGTCTCCAACAATTTTTTTTCGAATCAATGAACAATTATCAATGAAATTACTAGCCAAAAAATCCTCTACTTGAAAAGGCTTAGCTTCCATGAAAATTTCACCATTGTCAACATTAACGAGGTCTGTGTAAACAATATCTGCTTTTTCTTTTTCAGCAACCTCAACTAGCTTTTCAATATAATCATTGTCAAGATAGTTATCACTATCAACAAATAAAATGTAATCCCCTGATGCTCTTTCAAGGCCTTTGTTTCTTGTCACACAAACACCACTGTTATCTTGCACAAGATAATTGTACTTCAATGAAACTTGAGCTAAAAAATTTTTGATAATATGATCGGAGTTATCTGTCGACCCATCATTTATGATCAATAATTCTAAATTTTTATACGTTTGGGAAGACACACTTGCCAGACATTGTCTAACATATTTATCATGATTATAGCAAGTTACAATCACAGAAACTAATGGGTCCAAAACGATTCACCTTTTTCTTTAAGTAGTTTTTTCTCATTGACCAAGATGTTGCCATTTTCCATTACTTGTTAAAATACCGCTAGAAGCAATGCGCTCACTCTTTGATCGATTTTTTCTTGGAGATACAATAATTATCGGCGAATTTTCATGATCAGAAAAAGCAAATGGCTCATCTGAAGAATTTCTGATCGAAACGCCTAAGCGTAATTTACATTCATTGATGTGATTTAAGTTACACGAATATTTAAATGTCTTTTCCCCAATGCCTTTAGTCATCTCATCATATGAATTATCATTGTACATCCATATATTACGATCAATATCCGTCAAAGAAAATGCTACGTACGTCTCCATATCTTGTAGAACTTCATAAGAAATCAAAAATTCTACTTCTCTATTATTATCAGTAAGCATTTCATCAGATAGCAATTCTACTGTGAAATTTTGGATTGGTTCTGCTTCTTTGCTTTCTGCTTCAACCTCATTTACTTCTTCAACAACCTCTTCTTTTTCAATAACTGTAGATGCCCCAGTTTGAGTTACATTATCTAAAGAATATTGATTGGCAACATCATCTGGAGTACCGATAATTTTCACTTCGCCTTTATCAATCATCATTGCTTTATTGCAATATTTACGGACTGATTCCATAGAGTGAGTAACTAGAATAATGGTCTTTTTTTCATCTTTGGCTTTCATGAAATAGTCATTGCATTTTCTTTGAAATGCTTCATCTCCAACAGCCAGTACCTCATCTAATACGAGAATATCACTTTTTGCCTGAATAGCTACAGAAAATGCCAGTCGGACTTGCATGCCACTGGAATAATTCTTTAACTTTTGATTCATGAATTCCGATAATTCCGCAAATTCAACAATATCGGAATACATTTCATCTACTTCTTTTTCAGAGAAACCAAGCATTGCTCCATTTAAATAAACATTTTCTCTTCCTGTAAGCTCCGGATTGAACCCTACACCTAACTCAATGAAAGATACAAGTTTTCCGTTGACTTCAACTGATCCTTTCTCAGGTGTGTAAATTTGGGAAATGATTTTTAATAGTGTGGATTTACCACTACCATTTCTTCCTACAATACCAAAGAAGTCTCCCTTATTTACCTCAAAGGAAATATCTCTCAATACTCTCTGTTCGTTATATCCCTTGATTCCCTTAAAATAATTAACAATAGTTCTTTTTAGACTCGTTGTGCTCTCTGTGGGAAGGCGAAACGATTTTCCTATATGATCTACTTTAACCGCTATTTCATTATTCATATTAAATAATCTCCGCAAATTTTTTCGAATTTTTGTTAAAAATCAAGTATCCTGCAACTAAAACTATCCATGGCAGGATGTATGGGATGGCGACAATCCAACTCGTATTGACTAGCTGCCAAACCGTTATATTACTTGGGCTCGTTAAAATATGTCGCATATCTTGAATAATTTGAGCCATGGGATTCATCATCAATAATTTTGCAATCCTAACGTCCATATTCATAACTAATGTCACTGGATAAATTAACGGTGTGATGTAGAATCCAGCTTGTAGCACAACTTCCCAAATTGGTCCAATATCCCTAAAGCGAACATAGATAGTTGCCAAAATAAAAGAAACACCTAAAGAAAAGGCATATAACTCAATCAAAAGAAACGGTGCTAAAAAAGCATAGATTGAAATATCTGCTCCATTGATAAGAGCAAACAATAAGACGATAACTAAGCTGATCACCAAATTAATCAATGCATTGATCGATACAGCAATCACAATTATATGCGTGGGAAAACTTAACTTCCTAAGCAAGTCACCTCGGGTAACGATTGAGGACATTCCTAAATTTGTCGTTTCACTAAAAAAACTCCACAAAACTGTTCCTAGTAGTAATGCAACTTCAAAATGTGGTACATCTTGTCCAAATTTAAGAAAACGCACAAAGACCACATACATTACTGTAAACAACATTAATGGCTTTAATACCGACCATACATAGCCCATGATGCTTCCTTGATATCTTAATTTAAAATCTGTTTTAACTAATTCTTTCAATAAAATTCTATTTCTACGCTCGAACATCATTTTCTCCTTTAAAGTTCCACTAGTCTTTTTTACGGTAAAACTTTTCAAAGCTATCCTTAAAAAGTATACTCGACATTAAAGTCTTTCTCAACCTCTACCGGACCATTTCAAGAATTGAGAAAAAAATTTAATTTTTAAAATGACCCTCAAGACAAAAAAGAAAGCCGCATTCAACAAATGAAATTTGGCCTCCTTTTTCTCCAAGTTTTAATCTCTTTCAAACAAATCTCTTGTGTATACTTTATCTTCTACATCATGCAGCACATCTTCCATACGGTTTGCTACAATCACATCTGAAATACTTTTAAATGAGTCAAAGTCATCAATCACTTCAGAGTTATAGAAGGTTTTCTCTTTTAAAGAAGGCTCGTATACAACAACTTTGATTCCATGTGCTTTGATACGTTTCATAATTCCTTGAATAGAAGAATAGCGGAAATTGTCTGAGTGGGCTTTCATTGTCAATCGATAGATTCCTACAACTTTTGGCTGGCGATCAAGGATTTGTTCCGCAATGAAGTCTTTACGGGTGGTATTAGCATCCACGATTGCCTGAATAATGTTATTAGGAACTTTATCATAGTTAGCAAGCAATTGTTTCGTATCTTTAGGCAAACAATAGCCACCATAGCCGAAAGACGGATTATTGTAGTGGGAACCAATTCTAGGGTCTAAACCGACACCTTCAATAATTTGTCGTGAATCTAGTCCTCTTACTTCTGCATACGTGTCCAGCTCGTTAAAGTAGGCAACCCGTAATGCTAAGTACGTATTCGAAAACAATTTGATTGCTTCAGCTTCTGTTGGATTCGTTAAAAGCACTGAAACACTGTTTTCCCGTGCATTTCTTTTAAACATATCTGCAATGTCTTTTGCTCGATCACTGCGTTCCCCCACAACAATTCGTGAAGGATGCAAATTATCATACAATGCTTTCCCTTCACGTAAAAATTCTGGTGAAAACAGGATATTCTTTGTATTAAATCGTTTTTGAACATCTAAAGTATACCCCACAGGCACAGTAGATTTGATAATGAACACGGCTTCTGGACGTAATTCCAAAGCTTTTTCGATGACTGTTTCCACAGTTGACGTGTCAAAATAATTTTTATGTTCATCGTAGTCTGTCGGTGTAGCGATAATCAAAACATCACCAAACAAAACAGCTTTGTTAATATCTTTAGTGAAGTCAACTTCCAAATCTGTTCTAGCCAGAAACTCATGGATTTCTTTGTCCTCAAGGGGGGATATTCTTTTTTGTAATTGGTCAATCTTATCATCAACGATATCATAAGCAACTACTTCTTCGTTTTGTGCCAACAATAAGGCATTTGCTAATCCTACATACCCTAAACCAAAAACAGAAACTTTCATCGTGATCCCTCTTTTTCTAGTTTTCTTGTTTATCTATAGATGCAACCATTTCAGACAATGCCTCTTCCCATGTAGGAATCACAAAACCTGTATTTTTAGCTTTAGTAAGATCCATTACTGAATATTGTGGTCGTTTTGCTTTTTGTGGATATTCATCTGAAGTAACTGGTACAACTTCAACTTCAGTTTCTTTAAGAATCTCTTTGGCAAATTCATACCAAGAACAGCTATTGTCGTTTGACAAATGATAAACGCCATAATCAGCGTCTTTTTCAACAATATACACCATGAACTCGGCTAAAGTCCTAGTCCATGTAGGACGACCAAATTGATCATTAACAACTGTCAGCTTTGGATGTGTTTCTGCTAAACGTTTCATCGTGAATACAAAATTGTGTCCATATTTTCCAAACACCCATGATGTTCGAATAATATAATATTCGTCTAAAATACTTTCAACAGCTTGTTCTCCTAAAAGTTTTGTACGTCCATATTCATTTTGAGGATTTGGTGTATCATTTTCTTTATAAACACCATCTTTTTTTGTCCCGTCAAAAACATAGTCAGTGCTGATATAGACTAGTTTTGCCCCCACAGATTTTGCTGCTTTAGCAACGTTTATTGTGCCATCTACGTTGATTTTTTCATCAAGATCCTTACCTTCATCTTCCGCTTTATCAACGGCTGTATAAGCTGCACAATGGTAAATGAGTGTTGGTTTTAGTTTTTGAATAAATGAAAGTGTTGCTTTTTCATCCGTGATATCCATTTCTTGAGCATCTGTTGAAATATAAGAAATACCTTTTTCATCTAATAAATGTCGCAACTCAGTACCAAGTTGTCCATTTCCACCAGTTAGTAATATCATAAATATATCCATCCCTTCAAAAAAAGCAGGTTGCCCTGCTTATCATTATTGACCATTTGCGGCATAATTCTTTTCGACTGCTTCTTTTTCAGTCATCCACCAATCTTCATTATTCCGGTACCAGTTAATTGTGTCGGCTAGACCGTCTCGGAAATTGGTAAATTCAGGTTGCCACCCAAGTTCTTTTCTTAATTTGGTTGAGTCAATTGCGTATCTCAAATCATGTCCAGGACGATCCTTAACATGATCATAAGCATCAGCTGGCTGACCCATCAATTCTAAAATCAATTCAATCACTGTTTTATTATCTTCTTCACCATCCGCGCCAATTAGGTAAGTCTCACCAATTCGTCCTTTGGTTAAAATCGCCCAAACTGCTGATGAATGGTCATTCGTATGAATCCAATCCCGGACATTTTTACCTTCTCCGTAAAGTTTAGGTCTGATTCCACTCAAAATATTAGTAATTTGACGAGGGATAAACTTCTCTATATGCTGATAAGGTCCATAATTATTTGAGCAGTTTGAAATAGTTGCTTGTAAGCCAAAAGAGCGTACCCATGCTTTCACTAACAAATCAGAGCCAGCTTTAGTCGATGAGTATGGACTTGAAGGGTTATACGGTGTTTTATCTGTAAATTTTTCTCCTTCCCCTTCTCCATGGCCAGGAAGATCTTCTCTCAACGGAAGGTCCCCATACACTTCATCTGTTGAAACATGATGATACCTTACATTGTATTTGCGACACGCTTCAATCAATGTATAGGTGCCAATGATATTTGTCTGAACAAAAGGAAACGGATCCTTTAATGAATTATCATTGTGAGACTCTGCTGCATAGTGAACAACGGCGTCGGTATCTTGCACAAGTTTGTCTACTAAATCATGATCCGAGATATCTCCTACAACTAACTCAAACCGTTCTTTTGGTAATCCGCTTAAGTTGTTTTCATTTCCCGCATAAGTTAATTTATCTAGAACTGTCACATAGACGTCAGGATGATTATTGATCACATAATGTACGAAGTTGGAACCGATAAACCCAGCTCCACCAGTTACAACGATTTTTTTCATAGCGTTCACTCCTTAGATTTCACCATAAACAAAGGGATTTTCTGACTCAAACTCTTTTAAAGTTGGATGCTTTGTATCTTTTTCTGATAAAATCGCTTTTTTAACGTCGATTGGCCAATCAATCGCCAAATCTGGATCATCAAATGCAATTCCCCCATCTGCAGGAGCATTGTAATAGTTATCACACTTATACATGAAATTCACATTGGGTGTCAAAGTTACAAAACCGTGAGCATACCCTTTTGGAACTAACAATTGTCGGTGATTATGCTCCGTTAATAAGTAACCTTCCCATTTACCATAGGTAGGACTTCCCTTACGAATATCTACGATTACATCCAAAACAGCTCCAGTTACTACACGAATCAATTTCGTCTGAGCAGCTTCTCCTTTTTGAAAATGCAATCCTCTTAACACACCAGCTTCCGCTGATAAAGAATGATTGTCTTGTACAAATTCATAATCAATTCCTTGCTCCGCAAATTTCTCTTTTGAATAGCTTTCTGTAAAGAAGCCACGATGGTCTCCAAACACGTCCATTTCAATCAATTTTACATCTGTTAAATTTGTATCCATTACTTTCATCTAAGTTGCTCCTTTTATTCAGCGGCTAGTCGTAATAAATATTGTCCATACTGATTTTTTTTCAATGGCTCAGCTAAAGCAAGCAATTGATCTTTGGTAATGTAGCCCATACGGAAGGAAATTTCTTCCAAACAGGCAACTTTAAGATTTTGACGTTTTTCGATCGTTTCAATAAATGTGGATGCTTCGAGTAAAGTTTCATGGGTACCTGTATCTAGCCAAGCAAATCCTCTTCCCATGACTTCAACAGATAATTTATTTCTCTCAAGGTAAACCTTATTAATATCAGTGATTTCTAATTCTCCACGGTCGGAAGGTTTAATATTTTTGGCGATTTCAACTACATCGTTGTCATAAAAATATAACCCAGTCACTGCATAATTCGATTTAGGTTGCATTGGCTTTTCTTCAATTGATAATGCATGCATGTCTTCGTCAAATTCAACTACTCCAAAACGTTCTGGATCATTGACATGATAACCAAATACGGTAGCTCCTGTTTCTTTGCTTGCCGCACGTTGAAGCATTTTAGATAGTCCGCCACCATAATAAATGTTGTCGCCTAAAACTAGACAGACACTATCATTTCCGATAAATTTTTCTCCGATGATAAAAGCTTGTGCTAAGCCGTCAGGACTAGGTTGGACAGCATACTCAATTTGTAAGCCAAGATCCTTTCCATCGCCAAATAATTCTTGAAACCGAGGGGTGTCTTGCGGAGTTGAAATAATCAGAATCTCCTTAATGCCTGCTAACATCAATGTAGACATTGGGTAATAAATCATTGGTTTGTCATAAATTGGCATCAATTGCTTAGAAGTTGCTTTTGTTAATGGGTAAAGGCGTGTTCCTGAACCACCTGCTAAAATTATCCCTTTCATAATGAACTCTCCTTATTTAAATATTTACTGATTTTCCCACCAAAGCATTATCTCATTTCTACAATACTTTGTCATTTGATTCAAAATAATGAAACAAAAATGTAATTTTTATTTACCGAAAATTTTCCTTTTTACTATACTAGAAATTAGTGCCCATCGCCAGCGAAATTGTTGTTTGAATGAAGCAGTTGTACTTATTTCACTCGTATTCTCTCCATGTCTGCGATACAACGTCAATGGTTCATGAAGTAATTTAACCCGATTTCCAGCCATCACTCCGATCCACATATCATGCATAGGGATTGCCTTGGGAAATGGCAGAATAGCTGATTTGAGTTCCTTACGAAAAGCCATACCAGCACCAATGTATTTGTTTTTTAAAATATTCTTAAAAAAACCAGTTTGAACATTTCGATACGCAAAGTAAGAATCTTCAACTGGTACAAGATCCTTATCAACAATAACCAAATCCGAAATAACCACTAAAGAGTTTTTATCCTCTTCAAATATTTTTTTTGTCTGAGCCACTTTATTGGGAAACCAAACATCATCTTGGTCTGCCAAAAAAATAATGTCCCCTTTTGCATGTAGAATTGCATTCTCAAAGTTTTTAATAACACCTTTTTGAGGACCATCGATTATTTTGATCCTTTTATCTGTGTGGAAACTTTCAAGAATTTTTTTGGTGTTATCGCAGGATCGATCATCTGAAATAATCAACTCATCTGTCTCTGATAGTTGTTGTAAAATGCTGTCTAATTGTTCTTTTAGATATTTTTCCCCATTATAAGTGGCAACACAAACTGAAATCATGATTGACCCTTTCTAAATGAGCGATATTCCGCCCATGTTCTGCGATAAAATGGACGTTTTTTTACTGACAAAAGTTGATTGATCGTGCGAAAAAATAATTGTTTCTGATGATCCTTTTGTTTATCTTTATCATACTCACGATAGAAGTAAGTTTCACTCTTAAGGATTTGGTCATATCTTTCTTTTGTCATCGATTGATAATGCATCACAGATAAATCATGTTCTATTATTTCTTCTGTCACTAAAATAGCGTACTCTTCTTGATAAAGGCGATAAAATAACCAGTGATCTAAAAAATCAAGTGGAAAATTTCGGTTAAAACCGTTTATTTTTCTTAGAGCTTTTATAGACAATGCAGTTCCAGAATTTATTGCCATTAGACGGACTGTTTTTCTGCCTACGCCTGGATAGACTAACTTTCTATTGATATAACGATCAGACATGACTGGCGAAATTTGTTTCCCTTGGCTAAAAACCAAAGGAACGATTGCTCCTATTGTAGCATCTAGAGGTTGGTTAAGTAACAGCTCCAAATACGCCTCAGTAAAAACCGTATCCTGATCCAAGAGAAGGAGTAGATCATCCTCTTTTGCTAAAGAAAACCCTTTGTTGTAAGCTTCTGCTAGCCCAGAATTAGTTTTATCATGTACATAGGTCACTTCTGAATGACAAAAAAAATCGTCTTCTTGTTTTTTTTTGCTATTATCATATATCAATAGCTGAATTTTTTTATTGTAAATTGCGTTTTCTAACAGCGGTGCAGCGAGTACTTCTTGCCATTTTTTTTCGTACAAAACGACTGTCACAAACAATCGATTCATTAAAAAAACCTCCAACCCCATTTATTAAAAAACTTCGTCATTGACTGCATAAAGACACAGAAAAGTTTAAAGCTTCTGTGCGCTCCTTTTCCATACAGATGAACAACTTTTTCAAAAGGAGTGTATAAAATTCGATAACCAGCTTTTTCATATCTTAGACATAAATCATTGTCTTCAAAGTACATAAAAAAGCGTTCATCAAATCCACCAATCTCTTTAAATTTCTCAATGTCAATTAGCATGAAACAACCGGATCCCATGCGAATATAACTTGTTTTGTCTTGGGGAAGATTTTGGCATTCATAATTAAATAGACGTTTTCTGAAAACTTTCTTTACCCAAGATAATGGGACAAAACGCAAAAAATAGTCAAATACAGCCAATCGTTCTCTTACAAGATGCTGAATGGTACCATCTTCATTTAGAACTTGAGGCACAACTATTGCTGCATCATTATTTTGAATTCTTTTTAATAAGCCATCTAAGGAATTTTTTGACACAAGAATATCAGGATTACAAATAATTCCATATTTTTCAGTCGCATGCATCAATAATTGATTGTGTCCATGCCCAAACCCTAAGTTATCAGAAGCTTGAACAACAGTAACAAATGAATACTGTTGTAGTTTGGCAATATATTCTGAATCAGAGCCATTATCGAATATTTTCACCTCGAAGCGCGGATCATCAGCTATGGCAATACCTAGCTGATCTAGCGTCTTAAAAATATCGCGGCTATTATGAGTTACAATACTGATGATTGTTTTGTCCATTTTTGAATTGTCCTTATTTCTAATAGTATTTAAAATGCTAGTCAGTGGATTATTATAACATATCCCTCGAGTTAAAAAAAGATAGGTCAAAATAAGTGACACCTGCAAAGAAAAACATATTTTAAAAACTCCTTTTTCATTGCTTTCATAGACAGAAACTTGAATATTCAATTCTTAAAGGTGGCTAAAATGATTTGTCTTTTCATCTACTCTTAATTCGAGAAAAAACCAGCTAGATAAAATTTCTAGCTGGATCTGTCTACTCTTAGTGAGATATTCATGCAATTTTAATATCCCCTATGGATAAATACGATTCAATAAGCGTGGGAATGGAATGGCCTCACGCACGTGTTCGATACCTGATAACCATGTAACGGTTCGTTCAAGACCTAGACCAAAACCGGTATGTGGAACTGAGCCATACTTGCGAAGATCTAAATACCAAGAGTATTCATTTTCATCTAATCCGTGGTTACGGATTTGTTCTAGCAAGAATTCATAATCTGTGGCCCGTTCTGACCCACCGATGATTTCCCCATAGCCTTCTGGTGCAATCATATCTGCACAGATCACTACATCATCTCTTGTTGGATGTGGTTTCATATAGAAAGGTTTGATAGCTTTTGGATAGTTAAGAATAAAGACTGGTTGATCAAATGAGTTCGCAATAAATGTTTCGTGTGGCGAACCAAAATCGTCTCCCCATTGAATGTCCTCAAAGCCATTTTTTTGCAATAGTTCTACGGCATCATCATAAGAAATACGAGGGAATGGTAATTTCGTATACTTTTCAAGGATGGCACGATCTCTGCCTAAAACATCTAATGCATAATCACAGTTGTCCAAAACGCTTTGTACAAGGAAAGCAACGTATTGTTCTTGTACTTCCAAGCTTTCTTCTTGATGCATGAAAGCCATTTCCGGCTCGATCATCCAGAATTCGATTAGATGACGACGCGTTTTAGACTTTTCTGCACGGAAAGTCGGTCCGAATGAAAAGACTTTACCAAACGCCATAGCTGCAGCTTCCATATATAATTGACCAGATTGAGATAGATATGCTTTTTGATCAAAATAGTTGGTTTCAAAAAGATCCGTTGTTCCTTCTGGTGCAGACCCTGTCAAAATTGGTGGATCAATTTTGATAAAGCCATTATTATTGAAAAATTCATAGGTAGCACGAATCACTTCGTTACGGATCTGCATGATGGCATGTTGTTTTGAAGAACGTAGCCATAAATGGCGATGATCCATCAAGAAGTCGGTGCCGTGTTCTTTCGGTGTGATTGGGTATTCATGGCTTTCGCCCACTACTTCAATGCCACTGATACCGATTTCGTAGCCAAATTTCGAACGGCTATCTTCACGAATCTCACCAGTTACTAGAACTGCCGTTTCTTGATTTAAGTTTTTGGCAAGCTGAAAGACTTCTTCGCCCACTTCAGTTTTTACCACGATACCTTGAAAATATGCGGTACCGTCACGTAATTGCAGAAAGGCAATTTTTCCACTTGATCGTTTGTTTGCGACCCAAGCACCAATCTGTACTGTTTCGCCAACATGTTTTTTTGCATCTAAAATTTGAATAGATTCCACACGTTTCTCTCCAATCTGATAATAAGGGTTCCATAAAGCATTTTAAGCTTTTCGGCTTTTCTTTTCAACAAAATCCTGCAAACGTTTTGCGGCTTCTTCCAAGGTTGCCCAATCGGTTGCATAGCTGATCCGTAAATTGTCTGGTGCACCGAACCCAGCACCAGTAACGACTGCTACTCCGGTCTCTTCCAGAATTGCTTCCACAAAATCATTGATGTCTTCATATCCGCACATATTCATTGCTTCCCTGACATTTGGGAAAAGGTAAAAAGCGCCTTGCGGTTTTACTAATTGAAATCCTGGAATGGCTGCAACGATCGGATAGATTTTATTTAATCGGTCTTCGAATTGCTGACGCATGATTTCAATGGAGTCTTGATTCCCTGACAATGCTTCAACAGCAGCATATTGACTGACAGCTGTGGGATTGCTGGTTGCTTGAGAAGCAATATCCGTCATCGCTTGAATGATCGTCTGATCGCCAACGGCAAATCCAATCCGCCAACCAGTCATGGCATATGTTTTTGAGACACCATTAATGATGATCGTTTGCTTACGAATAGCCTCAGACAAGCTAGCAATCGGCGTAAAGGAGTGCCCATTGTAAATCAGACGACCATAGATATCATCAGAAACAATCAAAATATGATGTTCAACTGCCCACTCTCCGATAGCCTGTAGTTCTTCTTTCGAATAAATTGCCCCCGTTGGATTGGAGGGCGAATTCAAAATAATGGCTTTAGTCTTGGCTGTTCTAACAGCTTCTAGTTGAGAAACCGTTACTTTAAATTGTTCGGTTTCCGCAGCATAGACGAAGACAGGTTGCCCTCCTGCTAGTTTCACTTGCTCTGCATAGCTAACCCAATATGGCACAGGAATAATCACCTCATCTGCTGGATCGATCACTGCTTGAAACAACGCATAAAGCGCAAATTTAGCGCCATCTGTTACGATCACTTGGTTGGTGTCATACGTTACGCCATAAAACTCCTGCAGATAGCGTAGGATGGCTTCTTTTAGCTCAGGGATCCCTGCTGTCGGGGTGTAAAAACTTGCCTTCCCATTTTCAATGGCTTGGATAGCGGCTTGACGAATATTCTCAGGAGTAATAAAGTCGGGTTCTCCTACCGTCAAACTCAATACGTCAACGCCTTGCGCTTTTAACGCCTTAGCCTTGGCAGCTGCAGCTAATGTAACTGAGGGCTCTACTTGATACGCTCGTTTGGAGAGTGTCATGTCAACCATCCTTTCTCTAAATCAAATATTATTGATGGCATTGATTTCCTTGCCGTCTTTAAAACCTAGCAAATAATACTGAAGTTCCCCAGAAGCATCTTTCGTCATGATTTCCCAAGCAGCTTGCTCTTTAAACAATCCTAAAGTAGCTTTCTGGATCGTTTCTTCTGGATGTTTTTCGGCAACCAATTGACGAGCGGCTTCTTCCGTTAGACCATCTGATTGTTTAAAAACTGACACTTTTTCACCGCTTTTAGGAATGATGACGACGATTTTATTTTCTTTATCATCTGTACCAACTAAACTAAAAGAAGAAGCTTGGCGATTAAACCAATAAAATTGATCGACCTCTTTCAAATCCGTATACTTTTGAGCAATTTCAATTGCTTCATTGCGTGCCTGTCGCATCGGACGAGTCGAACGGATGTAGAAAATCGATGAGAATATGATAACGATCAATAAAAAAACGATCGCACCCAGTAAAATCATCACACGGCGTTGTTCTTTGTCTTTCGTTTTCACTCGTTATCCTCCATAAAAATAATATGCTCTATTATAGCAGATTTCAGCTATCTTTTAAGAAAAATGTTTTTTTGGTGTTTCTTCTGCTTCAGAATCAAAAAACTCCCGTATGTCCTCGGTCATTTCTTGTGGTGTAGCTTCTTTGACCGGCAGATTTTTTGGCAAACCTTTAAGTATTCGCTTGCCATACTTCGTAGAAAGAATCCGACGATCAAGAACCACCATTACTCCTTGATCATTTTCCGACCGAATCAGACGTCCCAACGCCTGACGCATCCGAATAATTGCTTTTGGCAATGCATCTTCCTTGAAAGGATCAATACCTTCCGATGCTAAAAAAGCATGACGTGCTTGAACAAGCGGCCGTTTGGGATTCTCAAATGGTAAGCGCGTCACAACCGCGATTTTGAGCGCTTGACCGGGTAAATCGATGCCTTCCCAAAAACTATCTGTTCCAAAAAGAATCCCATTTTCCGCCAGTAAAAAACGCTTGATGATTTTCTCGCGACTACCACCAGTCCCCTGTGCTGCAAGTTCTCGTCCTTGTTCCAAGGCTTTTTTATGCAGTTTTTCATAGACCCGTTTCAATGTGTCATGAGCAGTGAACAATACAAGTGTTGGTTGCAAATTTTCAAATAGCAACGGTGTTAATGCATCGGCCAAGTATTGAGCGTATTCTTCATTCGTTGCTTGCTGAATCGAGATTCCTTGTTTGACAATAAACAGACGTGCCTGCTTTTCATAATCATAGAATGCCGGAATCGTTTTGACTGTCACTTCAGGAATGCCTAATCGGTGAGCAAAGTAAGATTTGTTACCAGGAATTTTCAATGTACCGCCTAAATAAAGAATATGTTTGTACCTTGAATACCATTTGCTTTCGATAATTTGATTTCCCCGCAGATCTGCCACTTCAATAATCGCTGCAGCAGTCCCTGCTTTTTTCTTGATCCAATGGACATACCGAGGTTGCCAATTCATCAGCCACGATTGAACCGTCGCTGCCTGTACCTCCATATCATGGAAATAATCAAACAAGCGGGCAATCAGGATGCGTTCCCGAGCCAATCGCCGTTCTTCTGTCGCCATGAATGTTGTCTGCAATCGCTGTTGGATTTCTAAAATTTCTTTATAATACAAATGAATTTTTTGATGGAGACGATCTTGCTGCAAGCTGCCATCATAAAGGTCCTTTCGTTGGACAAGTGTCAGTTCTTCCCCATCGATCACGAGTGTTTCAAAATAGGCTTCTAGCGTATCGATAATCAATTTGATGGCATCGATATACAATGAGAATAAATGGGAAAGATCGAATTCTTCAGCGACGAGTTGCTTGATCTCTTCAAACAAGCCTTCTTCATTCAATTGCAAAAATTGTCGTTTGAACTGTTGGGAATCAAAGGAACTTTGCGAATATCTTTCGGCAATCTCCGGTAAATGCTGGACTTCATCGATCAGCAGAAAGTCACTCGTTGGCAGTAGTGGATACTGTCGTCGATTTTCCTGCATCAAAAATGCATGGTTGACAATTAGCACATTGCTCTGTGCCATCTTTTTATAGAGATGGCGCACAAAATCCTGCTCATAAAAAGCTTGATTCTTTGCCAAAAAATCCACCCCTCGATGACGAATTTCCAAAAATAGCGGATGATCAAGACGCACAAGATTCAATTCATCAAAATCTCCGGTCTCAGTTTTGGTCAGCCAAACTAAAAGTCCCATCTGATACTGGGCATACTGTTTTTGTTCAAGCGGTTGTTCTAATGTTGCTTTGAACCGCTGGAGATCAATGTAGTGTTGATGACTTTTCACAACAGTTGCTTGTAACGGTTGTTCCAGTACTTGATTGACTAATGGGATGTCTTTAGCCAATATCTGATTCTGTAGCAAAATCGACGTGGTACTGACGATTAATGGATTTTCTGGAGTAGCTAAGTAGCTTGCAGGAAATAAGTACCCGATGGTTTTTCCCATGCCGGTTTCTGCCTCAATGATCAGATTTTTTTCTTCATGAGAAAAGTGATCATAAACTGCATTCATCAACCGCGCTTGTTGTTTTCGATAACTGAGGCGGCCATCAAAGCATTTGATCTTATCCGCTTTAACTTTAGGATACTCTCCTTGAAAATAGCTTGATTCAAACAATGGTACGCTCTTTTTTCGCAGAACCAATCCATCGATTTCTTCCAAATGTTCAGGAAGCGGCTCTTCGGTACGTTCACTGACGATCCGCTGAATATATTGACTGGTCTGCATCCCCATTTGACCGCTCAACTGGGCGATTTGCTTTAAAGTCACCCATGGCAGTTCACGCATGATCGATTCGATGTACAGCAATAATGCCGCGGTCACTTCCGCATCGCTATCCGCCTGATGTGGTTTCTCATGAACAAATCCGATACTTTCAGCCAGATCTCCCAAACGAAAGCTGCTTTCTGTTGGCAAAAAAACTTGTGCCAATTCCACGGTATCGATTCCTGGAATCTCAAGGGGCGGCATCCCGCATCGGATTAATTCTTGACTTAAGAAATGATAGTCAAAATAAATATTATGCGCCACAAAGACTGTTTGTGTTAATAAATTATAAATCGTATGAGCAACATCTTCGAAATACGGTGCTCGTTTCACTTGTTGATTGGTGATATGAGTCAAATTCTGGATCTGCTTTGATATTCTTCGATCCGGATTGATATCTGTCGCAAATCGATTAATGACCTGACCATCTTGGATCAAGACACAGCCAAATTGGATGATTCGATCAATGGCAGGATCAGTCCCCGTTGTTTCAAGGTCGACCACAGCGTATATGGGTTTCATTTCGCTTCCTCCTTACGCACTCCTTGCATTATACTACAAAATCTTTGCCCCTTACATCTGTTTTAGCCAATAACGAGGAAATCAAATTTTGAAATCAATCAGACGAGAAGCTTGATTTTAGGACTAAAGTCCTCATACGTTCATCCTATCAAAAATCAATGGACCATCCGTATCTTTCGACAAAGGTCAGGAACTTTTTTATAATTTAATTAAGAAGGAGGCGTTTAAATGAAACGGTTTGAAAATAAAAAGGTTATCGTGACGGGTGCAGCTTCCGGCATTGGCAAAGCAGTTGCCCAGCAATTTCTGGATCAAGGAGCAGTCGTTGGTCTATTAGACATTGATGAAACAGAATTGAAGGCATTTGTAGAAGCCACCGAAGGTCAATCGATTTATCGTGTGGTTGATGTATCAAAAGGAGAAGAGCTCTTACAGGCAGTCACAGCGTTGGCACAAGAGTTGGGTGGTATCGATATTCTCCACGTTAATGCAGGGATCAATGGAACCTGGACCCCTATCGAAGAGCTTTCACTAGATGATTGGGATACGACCATTACAACGAATCTTCGCAGTACTTTTGTCACAGTTAAAGCAGCAATTCCGTTTTTAAAAATCAACGGCGGCAGTATCGTGATCACAAGTTCGGTCAACGGCAACCGAATTTTCAAAAATTTCGGTGCCAGTGCCTACAGCACATCAAAAGCTGGTCAAGTTGCTTTCATGAAAATGGCGGCACTCGAGCTTTCCGGCTACAACATCCGAGTCAATGCGATTTGTCCAGG
Organism: Enterococcus gallinarum NBRC 100675; assembly: GCF_001544275.1. Lineage (GTDB taxonomy): Bacteria > Bacillota > Bacilli > Lactobacillales > Enterococcaceae > Enterococcus_D > Enterococcus_D gallinarum. Next base: position 78,688 of record NZ_BCQE01000015.1, read on the forward strand.
AGCGATTTCAACCAATATTGATGAGAATACGGCTATCGAAGAGGCTGTTGAAAAAATCAAAATCCCAATCGTCTTTCCGGAACGGGAACGTCCTTTGCGTCAGGAGACTGGTATTCCGGAACAAGTAGCTAACCTCGTGCTGTTTCTTTCCTCTGAAGATGCAGGAAACATTTCGGGTACAGAAGTCTATGTTGATGGAGCAGAATCATTGTTATAATAAAAATAGCCTGTGAAACAAGTCTTCAAAAACATACTAAGAGTAGAGGAGGAACTTATCGACGGATGAGTTTCTCCTCTACTCTTAGTATGTTTTTTTCATAGGTAAACTTGTTTCACAGACCATTTCAATTTTTGATTAGGTTAGCGATTTCTTCTAGAAAATTTTCTTTTCCATAGAAATCTGCATTCAATAGTTCTGGAAAGACCGCTTCAAAGAAGTAAGACACACTAGGACGGTGATTAAAATTCTTGACCGTCATTACTGCTTCGCGAAACATTTCTTTGTAGACTTTATCTGGATTGCTTTTTGAAATTTCTTCAAAAGATTCATAAAGCAAATCAATTTTATCTGCGATCGCCAACAATTGGCCTTCCAGGGAATCATCTTTGCCATCTGCTAATCTACGACGATAAATCGGCTGAAATGATTCTGGAATCTCCTCTTCGATGAATGTATCTGTCATCTTTTCTTCTACTGTCGAAAGCATTTGCCGCAATTCTTTATTTGCATATTTGACAGGTGTTTTGATGTCTCCAATGAACCGTTCAGTATAATCATGATTTAATGCTTTTTCATAGAGAATCTGCCAATCGATCGTATTTCCCGCCTGCTCTTCAATATCAGCCAATGTCTGGGCGATCATTGCGACTCGAAAAGAATGCGCTGCGACGCTATGTTCTGTAAACTTAAAGAACCCCGGTGCCCGTTGAATCTTTTCCAAATTCGCCAGTCCTAAAATAAATTCATTCAGTCCCATCCTGAGTCCCTCTTTTTTCAAGTATAACAAATACAGAAAATGCAAACAAATTTAGACTCTACCCTCTTTTGAATGAAAGCACAAAAAAAGAGCAGCTAGGCTGCTCTGATAGGCAAGAATTAAGCTTTGTTTACGTTAGTAGCTTGTGGTCCACGTTGTCCGTCTTCGATATCGAAAGTAACAGCTTGACCTTCTTCTAAAGTTTTGAAGCCTTCACCTTGGATAGCTGAAAAGTGAACGAATACGTCGTTTCCGTTTTCTGCAGTGATGAAACCAAAACCTTTGTCTGAGTTAAACCATTTTACTGTACCTGTTTCCATAATAAAAATCCTCCTTGTGTTAAAACACATATTTTGCAATTACTTGTATATGGTGAAAATGTGGGAGATGTTTTAAAATGAAACAAGCTACCATAAATTACCGTAACAAAAACTACACTTCGTATTATAGCACAGTTTTTGCTTCCTGACTATCGCAAACTTAAAAAAAATGAAAACGCAATTATTTCTTAACTTTCTCCATAGATCAGGCACTTTTTTAGAGAAAAAGCCTGTGACATATGTTCTACAACAAAGGGACTAATCCGAAGAATCCTACGATTGCTCCTACAGTTTGTAAGTCCTAGTAGCAACTATCCAAGGGATACGCAATCCTGGTAAATCGTTCAGATTATTCTTCTTGTTGTTTATGTCACAGGCTAATTTATTCAACTGGTGCTTTACGGATATCTAGGAGACTAGTACCGCAAGATCGCGGTCAAACTTTTCTCATCCGGCGCATCTTTTTGCTCCAATATAGAGACTTCTCCACTGTTTTCCAACACATTTTTGGCCAATGTATTCAGCACTTGCCGACGATCATACTCAGTATCCGGGTCTTCTCCGAAGCCATCCACTAAATTTGAAGTGGCGATAAAGAGCTGCGCGATCCGTCCTTCTTTTGCTGCTGGTACAATGTCCACTAATTGATCTATAAATTTGCGGTCAAGCAGTTTGTTGTAAGAAGCTACTTCATTCTGCATCAGATCGTCCATCAATTTTTGCGCACACTCAGCAATTTGTTGTGGGGATAATGAAGCAGGTGATGACGCAATACAAGCATCTTTTTTGAAGTAACTTGTTTTTGCAATCTTCTTAAATAATGTTTGATTTTCAGGGAGTGCAAAAAGATAAAGCGGTAAATTTTCCTCATTTGGAAATTCATTTTTAAAATAATTGTCTACAGCTTGGTAGTAATTGACATGATCGATCTCAACCTCTTCGTCTTTAGCACTGAAGCCGTGATAGGCAACGCCTTCACCAGAACTGTTTGGTCCACCTTGTGCACTATAATTGAAATCTCCACCACCGCTGATTTCTTCACCAAGAGCAGTCTCAAGGTCAACAGGAGCGTCTTCAGGCAATGCCACTTCAGTGACTTGCTTGTTTTCAACACGGTATACTTTCATGGAATCCCGATTCAATGCAAGTAAATAAAAGGCATAATTGAATTGGGCATTTTTGATGATCGCCAACAGATAAGGTGTATCTCCGACATAGTACTGATCATCCACGGTAATACTCAAGCGATGGATCAATGTTTCTTCTGCTGTTAAGATCACTGCCACACTTTTGGTGCTGCTGCGCCAAAATGCCTGATCAGCAAGCAGGGTCTCAATTTTTTCCTGGAATTTGTTCCATGAGTGGTCGGGATATCTCTTCTCAAATCGGCGTTTTGCTTCTTTAGCAAAATTTTTGAATTTGATTTGATCTTTCTCAACATTTTGGTGACCTACGTGAGTATTTAGCATGATCGTGACAAATGGTCCATTGATTCCGTCAGTTGTTAATTGCAACAAAAAAGCTTTCCCAAATTTTACCATTCAACATTACCTCCTACTTGATCGGTTACACCTAAAGTGTACCATGCCTATTTTTATCCATAAAGCAAAACGATTGCATAAATCGGGTTTCTATTCCTCATCTTCCCTTATCCAGCAACAAAAATAACTATGACTTAGGGTTGCAGGAAGATGAATTTACAGGTAAAATGGGATTGTTGTGTTCCCTTAGTTAAATGGATATAACAAGTCCCTCCTAAGGATTAGTTGCTGGTTCGATTCCGGCAGGGAACGTTGAAAGAACCTGTTAAACTCTTGTTGGACAAGAGTTTTTTTGCTTATCAGATAAAAAACTCTTAGCTGCAACAGAACACTTGTCTAAGAATCAAGTTAAAACCAAAGATGATAAAACATATCTGGTCCATCAGCTGTCCGTATCACTGCTCTCATTTCTTAAAGGATTCCTACCTAAAACGCGAGGGGACCATCAGGTATTTTGCTGGTTGGACGACTCGATAAATCAGAAATAGTCTTCTAATATTGGTTTTCCTATTGGAAGATTAGACTTGATGCAGTTTATTGCTACATCATCTGCCACTAATTGTTCCAAGAAAACCATTGTATCAACTGTTTGGTATCCCATAAATAACTGGACAAAACGTTGCACGGTTGTTTTTACTATTGGTTGTTGCGTCTGCGTTACTTTTTCGACTGAATGCTGACCGTCCTTGATAGAGATTTCATAAATTCCATTGTTCCAAGGCGCATATTTATCTTCTTGGATCTCAATAGCAAAAGCTCCATTTAGCTGATAAGTAAAGGGATATTGCGCCAAAAAGCGATGAACATCGACTACTCGCGCCATCATATCCGGTCTCACCTGATAGTGTGCTATTGGTTTGGCAGCAATTGCCTGGCGAATATCATTGTCATAACCTGGTTGATAAATGATTCGGGCAACAGAATCGGCATGAGAGACAATCAATCGATTCAATCCGTGATAAGCCTCAATGTTTAAGTAGCCCCACTCTTCAATGATGAATTTGCCTTCTTGAATCGTATAAACTAGATAACCGGTATTATTCCCAGCTTCATCGCGGTAAATGGCAAATGTATACGACTTACGATACGTAAATTTGATCGTTTCCCACCAATCTGCTCGCAGCAATCCGCCTTTTTTATGTCTTGGCATAGCATGATAAATATCGTGGATCACACGTTTAGCCTCTGACCATGGCAGACGCTGAATCGAACCTGTTACTTTGGGACTATCGGCCCATTCATGAGCAGCAACGTCATAGACCATACGTTCAAAGACGTATTCATACCCATAGCGACGATAAAAGGGAAAAGAAAAAGGTGCTAAATAGGAAAGGACAATTCCCTGCTCATAACAATCTTCCAAGATGCGGCGCATGATGCGGTCGATTCTTCCCTGACTTCGATATTCTGGATATGACGCAACAAAACCGATTCCTGCCATCGGATAGCTTGTTCCATGAAAATCAATGGCGAAAGGTGTGGCCATGATTTGACTAGCCAACTTTCCTTGATCATCATACGAACCATAGTTCCATGAATTCTCTGCTAGTAAGCGATAACGCTCCTTATTTTTCTCACTTAATTCCCATTGGAAAGCATAAGCCACTAAATCCAAAACTTCTTGTGGACCTGCTTCATCCATTCTACGTACATCACTCATCCGATTTCCTCCTATTACCTACCTGGAAAACACAAAAAAGGCGTCACAGGACCCCTTTAATATGATTCTTCCATCATAACCAGCATTTTTTTGAATTGTTTTCGTTTAAAATAACCTAGAATCGTTCCAAGCAGCATATCATTCATTTGTTGCAAAATACCGAATGACTTCATCGTTTCCGTATAAATTACCTTTGTCTGCTTTTCATTTATCGTTTCCAGCTCATAGCGAACGACAAACTCATTTTTGGTTGTCTCTGTCCGAAACTGATAGACTTGATTCTCAATGACTTCTTCAATTTTGATTTTTGCACGGCTGGAAGCTGAAAATTCCTTGACGTACTCATATCCGGCTAACTGTTTGCGGGAAACCGTTTTGCCTGTTGCCTTGCGGATATCAAATATCACTGAGTCGATTATTTTATCGAAAAAGACTGGACTTGGAACGTTCAATGTTTTTTCAATTTTCATTTAGACTGTCCTCCATTTGATTGATCAGCTTTTTTCTTGCCTTTCATAAACAACAAACCGCCGCCTATCAGCAAAGCAATTCCAGTTGTAAAACTGAAAATGTCTAAACGCATATTGCTTGGGTTCATGCTATACAAAATCACAAGCAACCCGATACTGCACAAAAATAAGCCGTTTTTTATCATTTTGATTCATCCCTATCTATTTAATCGTCCCTGACATCAGTTGTATTACGACGTCAAACAGCGGTTGCTTGAAAGTATAGTACAGATCCCCATGGTTGTGCCTTGATCAATTCTTTTGCTTTTTTAGCTGCTGCTTCTGCATCGTCAGCTGTGGTAGTAAAAATCAATTTGATCCCTTGCTTTTCTTTAAATGTGTAAGACACACCGTCTTCATTGTATCCTTCTAATAATTCTTTGATTGCATCTTGTTGCATAGCACTTGCGATTGAGATCATTTTTTATTCCTCCTTGAGCAGTTTTCTTGCTGCTGTTTTCTAACTGTATTCTAAATGAATGAAAAGAAGAACTGCTACTTCGACTATGAAGCGATAGCAGTTCCTCTCGATTAAAGGACTATTCGCCTAATTTTGGATCAATTTTATTTGCTGAGATAACAAATGGCGCCCAGATGAAGAAGGTGACCACCATACATACTAAAGTGACGATTGGCGCGCGCCAGTCTGCACCGGTTGCTAAGAATGATAATAACATTGGCGGCACAACCCAAGTTACTTGTTGAGAAACTGGTGAGACTAATCCCCAGTAAGTAGCTAACCAACCAATTGTTGTAGCAACAAGCGGTGCAACAATGAAAGGAATGAACATGATCGCATTCAATACGATTGGCAAACCAAACATGACTGGTTCGTTGATATTGAAGATACCAGGTCCAATTGATAATTTGGCAACTGTCAGATAGTCTGCACGTTTAGAGAAAACTAAGATCGCGATCAAAAGAACGATCGTTCCACCTGAACCACCAAACCATGCAAATGCATCGAATGATCCACGAACCCACATATACGCTTTTCCATCTTCAATGGCTGCTAATACCGCGCTTGTTCCAGTTTTTCCATCATATCCTTTTTGGAAAATATCAATATTGATCAACTGTGCTTGTCCCCAGATACCTTCCAAAACTGGTGCCAATACGTTTGGACCATGGATACCAAAGAACCAGAAGATTTGCACGAAAACAGTAACGATCAGGACTGCACCTATTCCTTGAGAAAGACCCAAGAATGGTTCAGCAATATATTTCTGAACAAGGTCGATAATCAATTGTCCATCCGTCAATTGTCCAACAATAAAGTTAATAATAGCAATAACATACAAAGCGATCGTTGCCGGTAAAATTGCGGCAAAAGCTTTCGAAACTGCTGGTGGAACGGAATCTGGCATTTTGATTGTAATATTGGCTAACATTAATTTACAGAAAATGATGACTGAGATTGCTCCCATGATCATTACAGTAAAGTATGCATTCCCATTTAGATGGTTCAAATTCAACCAGCCCCAGCCGCCAGCTGTAATTCCTTCAGCTGTTGCTGACCAACCAGTTGTTGCTGTACCAGCATTGATTTCATCCATCAAATTTGCAGGAACTGTCGTCGCAACAGATGTGCTATATGAAAAAGCGATTCCTTGGATCAGTGTCGCCATTCCGACGATCCCACCGGCAAGGTCATTGACACGGTATGCTCGGGCTAAGTTATACCCCCAAGAAAAAGCAAAAACCAATCCAGCTACAGCTAGTGTACCATTCCAAACAAACCCATTAATACTAATAATTTCACGTATAACTGGAATTGTACTTGCATCATAACTAGGCCAAAACTGTGGTGGCAGATCGCGAATGATCGCATTGATCATTACAGCGATCGAACCAGCCATTGTCGCGGGCATTGTTCCAATAAACGCATCACGCAACGCTACTAAGTGCTTTTGAGCACCGATCTTCGCTGCTACGGGGAGAATGTATTTCTCCATCCAACTCGTTAATCCATCCATTTTTATGTCCTCCTATAAGTTCTATTCGCCAAAGAAGATTTTTCTAAGAGATAAAATCAACAAATAACTACTTCTATCCGTTCAAAGATTATTCGTTACTCATACGTCGATAAATATCAATGATTTCTTTCGCTAGATCTGTAAATGCGATTGATGTCATTAGATGGTCTTGCGAATGAACCGTCAACAAGGTCACTGTCATATGGTTGCCTTGCGCTTCTTGTGTCAACAAACCAGTTTGTGAATGGTGTGCTTCTACTAAAGATGCTTCAGCATCCGCAATCTTTTGGTCTGCCAATTCAAAATTTCCTTCTTTGGCTGCCGCAATTGCCTCCATTGCATCACTTTTCGCATTTCCGCCATACATGATCAAACCCATAATGGCTTCCAAATTTTGCTCGTCCATCAAAAAATCCTCCTCTTACTTCACTACTTCATTAAGCTTTCTGCTTGTGCTAAAACTTTTTCGCCATTCATCATGCCATAATCAGCCATGTTGATGACTTCTAAAGGAATCCCTTTAGGTGCTAATTTTTGTTCAAACTGTGATTTCATAAAACGTACTTGTGGGCCTAACAATAGAACATCCACCGGTTTTGATTCTAAATGTTGGTCTGCTTCTGAAGCGGATACTGCAAAAATATCTGCGTCCATTCCTTTTGCTTCAGCTGCTTTTTGCATTTTTGTTACCAACAAACTAGTACTCATGCCAGCAGAACATACGAGCATAATCGTTTTTTTCGCCATCATTGTCACTCCTTTCTAAATTATTATTTACACTTAACTATAAAGCAAGAAGCGTGCCAAAATAAAAAAAGTGCAAACCTTGATTTAACAATGGTCTGCACCAATTTAACGCTTACACACTTTTCCTTTTTCTCATTACACACTAATATTGTGTGCGGATTCATGATGATTTTATATTTCATTTTCTAAGAACATCTGTGTGAGGTACGCAATCTCATCTTCAGAGATCTTGACTTGATAATTTTTTTCGATTTGCAGCAAGTTCGTTCGCAACACATCGGTCTCGATCCGATACCGCTTTTGGAAGTTTGCTAGATCCTTAAATGCTCGGGAAGGTTCCTTTTTCAAATTGCTCTCCACAAGAAAAGCAAGATGGATCACTAACCCGGCATCTACTGTCGGTTCTAGTGTCACATGCAGCTGATTCTGAACCTGATGGACGATTCGTTGCAAGCTCTCGATCAAATGGTAGACAGACCCGACATGCGTAAGGGTATTTTCAAGAGAGCGAACAATTTTCTCAATGGGAACTTCATCAGAAACGATTCGCTTCAGCACATTCAACCGTTCGTCATCAAAGACATCATAGGCCGAAAAGAAAGGAATGTTTTGATAATCGATATCTACTGTGCCAGCGATGGCTTTGATCTCATATTCTTCTAGCAACCCATCGATGTGTTTCTTAAAGGTTTCTTTCTCAATAAATTGCATTTGAATAATTTCGACCTTCTCTTGATCGACGACCGGATAGATTCGCTGATACAGCTTGGCAGCGACACCTTCTCCCGTAAAGCACGTAACGATTACTGCCTTTTTATTGCCTTTGGCTTCCCGAACCGTGCGGAATTGTTCTTGAACGATCGTCTCAAAGGAACGTTGGATGTTTTGATAGATATCCTCGAGACTGCGTCCGCTCTCTGCCATGCGCAAAGCTTCCAGCACGATCATCGTACTGGACATGGAGATTGCTTTCGTCCGAATGCCCGTTTCTTCATAAATAAGTGTTGCAAAAGAATTCAATGATCCCATATCAGTGAGAAGCAATAGACCATTACTTAATTTATCTTTATTCTTAGAAACATAGGCCAATAACTTTTCATACATTGCGCCCACTTCTGTATCCAATGACATATTCATTGCATAACCGCTAGTGGTTTCCAATAGCTCCTGTGCGGTTTCCAGCATGCTGCTAGCTGTTGCTCTTCCATGCATCAAGACGACGACTTCTACCTTCTCAAGCGGCATGATCTGTTTTTTCACCTGAATAGCTAGAAACATACTAATAAAGCCAATTTCATCGAAGGGAATCTCCACATGTCGTTCCTCTTCAATAATAGTTGATAAATCCATCGCCACCTGAAACTCTGATTTCAGATTTTTCCGAATCGTATTTAAGTCTGGATGAACGATCATGTGGCCTTCTTTTACGCGTTCTAATGTACTTTGGAGATGAAGGGCAAAGGCAAAACGTGCTTTTTCATTGTATGTACGATCCAATTTTTGTTGAGCGATATCATAAAGGCGATTGGTCAGTTTCCAAATATCTTCTGGAATCAACTCTTTGTGGACGGGATTTTGCGTCAGCTCTTCTACATACATTTCAAAATAGGCATCCACATCCTTGGAAATCAGATTTTCCAGATCGATCGTTGCAACACCTGTCTCGATCAAGCTGCTGACTTTTTCTTCAATCTCATTATAAACCTGCATATTTCTTTGAGGATCTTGTGACCAAACAACATCTTGATCCCCAGGCTCGAAACTCAAAAAATCGCCTTTGCCTTCTAAAAAGCGATCGAGACGTTCCGACATTTCTTTGATTTTCAATAATCCTTTTTGGACTTGCAGTGAACAATCTTCTTTACGAATCAATAAATGCTTTTTGCCGTAGGTCCGATAATGGAGGAATGCTTTGGCACAGACTAATTTCAAATCACGTTTGATTTGACCGATATTGCCTTCTGCTTCATACAGCATAAAGGCCAAAATCGCATCTCGCTCAACATCGATCCGTTGATTGAGCCGAGTTGCTTCTTGCTTGATAAATAAGGAGATGATCTCATATCGTTCATCCAGTGAACGACTCTCCACATTCGGCAAAGTGATGGCCATTGGAATTCTTCGGTTGAATGTCGTCAAAAATGTTTCTGAAGATTCTGTTGTAGCACCGATGATCTGCACAGAAGCTTCGTACACTTGATTGCTTTCACCTAGAGGACGATAGACTCCCTTGTCGATAAAGGTAAAGAGCATTTCCTGGCCTTCCGGCGGCAAACGATGAATCTCATCCAGAAACAAAATACCGCCATCGGCTTTCGCCATTAATCCGGGACTATCTTCCGCAGCGCCAGTGTATGCTCCTTTGCGGATCCCAAAGATATGACCAAATAGCAATTGGGGATTTTGCGCATAGTCCGCACAATTAAACGCAACAAATGGGGCATCTTTTTTCAGCATTTTTGATTCCACAGCGAAATGATACATACACTCCGCAAATAATGATTTCCCGGTCCCGGTTTCGCCGAATATAATGGTATGCAGTCCACGGGGCGGATATAAAATGGCCGCTTTTGCCTGTTGGATACTAACTTTCAAAGAAGCTTGAACTCCCACCAGACTTTCAAAACTAACCTCGGAGGACACATCCACATGAACTTCCTCATTCAATGGTTCATAGATTACTGGCCGACCAGCTCGCTTGCTGATTTTATTTTCTTTAAATAATTCACTGAGATAACGGCTTGCATTACTGCGATCGATTTGTAAAATCTCCGCAACCTCTAAGGCTGTCAAACCTTGTTTGTGCAGTTCGATCGTCTGAAAGATTTCTTCTTTCCTTGAATTCACGAAAATGCCTCCTCAATATTACACACTAGTAATTAACCACCGTTAATGGTAACACAAAAAGACGCTCAATGGCGTCTTTTGCCTTTATCTTTTTGGTTTTTTTGCTTTTTCTTCGTTTTCTTTGGCATAGTGTGTAATTTTTCAGAAGTTTTTCTGGAATTTTTCTGCACACTTTGCTCTTTTTTAGGTTCACTTTTAACTTCCGGACGCTCTGTATGAAGCGCACCTCCATGCAAGAAAACTTCTTGCAGCGTTACATCCAGCTGTGCGGCAATTTTCTTCAGGTCCTTTAATGTATGGTCTTGGACGATTGTGATCACTGTGCCCTCATTTCCCATCCGTCCCACACGACCTGCTCGGTGAAGATAAGATTCTTTCTCTTGTGGAACCTCGGTGTTGACCACATACCCCAGCTGATCGACATCCAATCCTCTGGCAGCAACATCTGTCGTTAGTAATTCACAAATCTTTCCCTGACGGAACCCATCAAGCGAAGCACGGCGGGTCAGTTTGTTCTGGTCTGAAGCAAGGGAGGCGACTGGCAAACCGTGAAAGAGCAGTTTTTCTTCAGCATTACCTAATGCACTTAATTCATTGAAAAAAATCAATCCCTGAAAATCTGGTAAGTAAGCCAACCGGCGCAAAGCATCCACTAGTTTACGACTTGGGTAATTCAAATAATAATGATGGATCACCCCTTTGCTCCGGTCTTCCTCTGTCACATCAATGACCTGTGGTGTTTCAAAAGCCAGTTCTTGAATTTCTTTTAGAACCTCATTGGCAGTTGCAGAGAAGAAACTGCGAGTCGCCTGTTTTGGAATAAGCGTTAAGATTTTGCTAGCGAGCCCAAAGGCCCCCTCTTTCAGTAATTGATCCACTTCATCCAAGACTATCCCATGGATCTGTTGCGTTTTGACTTTTTTTAATTTGATCAATTCCAATACTCGTCCTGGTGTCCCCACCAAAACTTCTGGTTTGGTCTTCAACTTTTCAATTTGTCGCTTAGTATTTGCGCCGCCAATCAGTGGTAAAACCTGCAAATCTAAAAGCTGGGCCCACTCTCGTGCGACCTGTGTGACCTGCATGGCCAGTTCTTGGGAAGAGGTCAAAATCAGGAGCTGATTGCCTGCACCAACTTTTACAGTTTCCAATAAAGGTAGTAAATAGGCCAATGTTTTCCCTGAACCTGTCGGCGAAACGCCTACTACTGATTGTCCTGCTTTCAAAAGCGGATAAACTTGTTCTTGAATCAGTGAAGGCTCAGAAAAGCCGCTGCTTTGCCATTTTTCTTGCCAAACTTCTGCTAAATAAGTTGCTGTCATACATTCCATTCCTTACTCTTTGTCTGCGTCAAAGGAGATTTCTGCGTGTTTTCTCATGAGATAGATCGCTTCATTGACATCACGGGCCAATTCGATCCATTCTTCATAGCGCGCACCCAATTGGGGATCTGCTTTATTTTCGATGACTTCTGCAAAATCTGCAGCTTCTTCGACCATCGGATTTGCCTGCGCAGTCACCGGTAATACCGTTTCATTATTTGTACGGTCATAAAATACCGCTTGTTCAATGGCATTGACTGCATTTAGTTCCAGTGTTCCATTTTCAAAATATATTTCTGATTTCAAGTCAGAGTTGCCGATTTTTCCAGTTTGAATGGTTACGTCAAAAGTTTCATAACGTAAAATGATCGTACCGATCCCATCGACTCCTGTCATGATTTTCCGGGCAAAATAATAAACATTTTGTGGTCTGCCAAACCAAGCTAGTGCTGCATAAACGGGATAAACGCCCAGATCTACCAATGCGCCGCCAGAAAAATGGGGAGAAAAAATATTTGGCTCCTCTCCTGCTAACACTGCATCATACCGAGAAGAGTATTTCATATAGGTAAAGTTTGCACCAATGATATTGCCATGTTCAGTTAAAACAGACGCAATGGTGTCAAAACTTTTCTCATGAATGTTGCGCGCTGCTTCAAAAAATAAAACTTGATTTTCATTGGCCAATTCAATGATCTCAGCCATTTCTGATGGTGTCGAAAAGGCAGGTTTTTCGACGATCACATTTTTTCCTGACAAAATTCCTTGTTTTGCTTGTTCAAAATGCAAACTGTTGGGAGATGCAATATATACCGTATCTAATTCTTCAAGTTGAAAGAAAGCCGTTAAATCATCTACACAAGTTACTTCTCCGTATTTCTCTGCAAAAGACTGAGCAGTCGCCAGTTTTCTAGAATAGACAGCCGTTAGTTGGTAGCGTCCCGTTTCATGTGCAGCTTGTACAAATTGATCCGTGATCCAATTTGTACCGATTATCCCTAAATGAATCATTCATATTCCCTCTTTTCTTATAAGTTTGGGTCTTCAAAAGCAGCCGTAAGATCAAAAGGTACTGCTTTATTAATGGAAATGCTGGTTTCATCCACAAGACAATTATACGCGAAAACTTGGATTCCGTCTGCAATTGCTTGTCCGATTTTTTTTGCTAGCTCTGGTTGCATGGCACGATGGATCGTCGCGACATCAATGTCTTCAAATTGAACGACAAACAATACCGCGGCATAGTACCCTTCTTTCTTGGCATCTATCAGTTCACTTACATGTTTCAATCCGCGACTGGTGGGCGCATCTGGAAAAGCACCCACTCGTTTGTTTTCCAAAGTCATCCCTTTGATTTCTATAAAGCCCTTTTCTCCGGCATCTGTTTCAAAATAAAAATCAAACTTTGAGCGGTGATACGTCACTTCTCTCTTTAGTAAAGTTAGATTACCTGTGATCTGCGGTAAAAGAATCGTTCCGTCCAATAAGGATTCATAGGCCAAACGGTTTGGGACTTGACTGTCGATATTGATCCATTGGTCGCCCTTTTTTACTGCGATCAAATCATAATTAGTTTTTCTCTTTGGACTATTCCAGTATTGCAAAGTGACTAACGCACCAGCAACAAGTACCTCTTTTCCTCGACCAGTATTTTTGACGTGAACGATTACTTCCTCCCCTGACATCAATCGACAGCGGGCAATAAAGCGATTTTCCCGAATAATAAATATCGCTAAGTGACTATTTGGATATTCCATCTTTTTCCCTCTCCATTAATACCTCGGCCTTAAAACAGCCGGACTTCCTTAAATAAACGCTAAATCAGTTGATCTAGTAATTGATGATGCTCTGATTGCTCAGTGAAAGACTCTCTTTCAATTAAAGTAGGAGAAAGCAGAAAACTTTCTATCTGATTTTACCATAAGCTATGGAACAATGCTTTGGGTCAGCATCATTGCTGCCGCCATCTGCTGCCGCTGCAATTTTCTGGTATATTCTGAGGACTGTAAGATTTGGTAAATGGATTATGTAGTCAATAAAAAACTTTTAAAGTTCCGACCAAAGTAGGAGGATTTCTTTGTTCCCCATGGTATACTAGTTCCATCATAGGTAGGAATGGATGTGAAAATGTGAAAAAACGTTCACTGTTGATTGGTCTGTCACTTTTGACCGGTGTTGCCAGTTCGCTCATATTAAGAAAAGAAAAGCAAAAAACTGAGCCCCGCCAACAATTCGTGGGGAAATGGCAGTTCACTTCAAAAATGAAAGACACTGTATCCATTGAGATCACGGAGGAGCATTCACTGATAATTGATGGGAAACATTCACCTACTGTGATCGTTGAGCTGACCCCATCAAGATTGGTTTTATTAGATACATTGGGTTACCATTTGATCATCGAACAAAAGGACCAGCGCTTCACCCTTTATGATGAAGCAGAAGATTGGCAATATCCTTTGACAAAGATCGAATGATTTCTTCAAAGTTTCTTCATTATTTATTCTTGATTTCCTCTGAAAATGCTCAGACTTTCTACCAGCATTTTTAGACGGTTCATGCTATGATAGTAATAAGAAGTGGTTGAACAAGGTGTTCCGTTGAGTGATAGATGATCGTTCATAGTTTAAGGTGTAGGTTCGATTCCTACCTTCCACATTAATTAAAAACAGAAAGAAGGGATTTCTATGTTAGCGACGTTTGTTTCACTTTTTTCAATCTTTGGTTTAGCCGCATTACTTGGAGGAACGCTGTTTCTTGCTCGCCAATTGATGCAGCAAGAAACAAGAGCAGTGAAAGTACCTGTAAAAGTGCAAAGTGAGGATCCCCGAAATCATATTCGCCGATAGTTTTATTAGATAAAAAAACTGCTTTTCTTTGTTCGTTAAAGAAAAGCTTTTTTTTGTGTCTAAAAATAACTATTGTTTCAAGACAAAGCGATCAATGGTGTGATTCGGCAAGAAGAAAAAAGCTGGTTCTTATGAATTTTTGAACTTTCTGTTAGAGTATTGCAACTCAGGAAACTCTTTGTTAAACTTTTGATTTAGATACAGAAACGAAGGAGTTTACCTATGCAGAAATTATCCAAAATCTGGTATTCATTGATTGCGGGTCTAGCAACCCTCTTTTTTATTGCCGGAATACCATTGATCTCCCACGCTGAGGAGACTACATTTACCGCTGAAGAAATCAAAAACTTTTCTATCGATGCAAAAGCTGCTTTTTCAGTGGATTTCGATACAGGCAAGATTTTATATGACCAAGAGGGAGAAACCCCGATGGGCATCGCCTCAGTGACAAAAATCATTAGTCTGTATCTAGTAGCAGAACAAGTCAAGGAAGGCAAATTGACTTGGGAAGACCCTGTTGAAATCTCACAATATGCAGCCGACCTCAGTGTCACACCTGATTTGTCCAATGTTCCTTTGCATCGTGATGTTCAATACACCGTCAAAGACCTTTATGAAGCGAGCTACATTCAATCAGCTAATGCTGCGGTCGTTGCCCTCGCAGAGAAAATTGCCGGGTCGGAGCCAGCGTTTGTCGATCAAATGAAAGACAAACTCACTGAATGGGGAATCACAGACGCTAAGATCGTCAATGCTTCCGGACTGAATAACACCTATCTAGGAGAAAACCTTTACCCTGGTTCCACTTCCACTGATGAAAATGAATTATCTGCAAAAGATGTCGCCATCGTAGCGAGACATTTGCTCCAAGACTTCCCAGAAGTATTAGAAGTCACCAGCACGGTTACCAAAACATTTGGTGAAGGTT
This sequence comes from Enterococcus gallinarum NBRC 100675, assembly GCF_001544275.1. Taxonomy (GTDB): domain Bacteria; phylum Bacillota; class Bacilli; order Lactobacillales; family Enterococcaceae; genus Enterococcus_D; species Enterococcus_D gallinarum. The sequence goes on from NZ_BCQE01000015.1 coordinate 94,361, forward strand.
CCTACTCACCAGTTGAGATGGTCAACTGGAATTGGATGCTACCTGGTTTTATCAACGCCAAAGATGGTGTTGACGGTTTGAAAACCGGAACCACTGATTTAGCAGGTGCTTGCTTTGTTGGAACAGCTGTGCGAGATGGCCAGCGTATTATCACCGTAGTGTTGAACGTCAACGGTCATGCTGAGAATCCTAGTGTACGTTTCACCGAAACAGGCAAACTGATGGATTACTCATTTGATGCGTGGGAACAAGTTCCTATTCTATCTGCTGGTGATCAGTTAGCAGATACAAAAACAGTCGCTGTTAAAAACGGAAAAGAGCTTACTGTTCCCATAGCGGTAAAAAATGATCTTTCTGTTTGGGTACGTAAAGATATGGATCCAAAAGACTTCACCACAACAATCGATTATAACAAAACAATAAACGAAGAAACCGTCTCTGCACCAGTTGCCAAAGCAACGGATTTAGGAAAAGTAACAGCAACGATTCCTACAGATACATTAGGCTATATGGATGGTAGCAAAGAAGTCCCTACTACTGAGCTGATCACTACTAAAGCCGTTGAAAAAGCAAATATTTTTGTTATCGGCTGGCGATCAGTTGCCAATTTCTTTACAAATCTCTTTTAATCAAAAATAAACTTCCAGTGTTTGGCGTTACCGGTAAGACCGGTGATCACTAAAACACTGGAAGTTTTTTGTTAAGAGAGTAACTCTTCTTTGGTCACAACAGGCGCAATCGGTTCAATAGGAAAATACAGTTCTACTTCCCCTTCTTGAAAATTAGGCAGGTAGCGTTCCTGAATAGCTGCTGCCAGTTGAACATTATTTTCTGGAAGAACTTTTCTCAACATCTTCTCTGTCATCATGTTTAGATTGGCTTCATTTGTTTTTACGACCATGTATTCCATCTCTGGCATTTGCCAACGGACCCAATCTACTGGTGGAAAATTATCCGTAGTGACTTGGACACCCGCAAGGTAACGTCCTGTTTCTTGCCATGGTTCCAGCCAGTTCTCTCCGTCACTCATCAATCCCCAGAACTGCAGATCTTCCGCTTCTTGATCGGCTAGCAAAAACTCGATTTCTTCAAAATCTTTCGTTGCAAGATCCCATAGTGCCGGAACCCATGAAGGGCCTTCTTCAGCAAGACCTTTCCCTTCTTTTCCGACAACATAAAACGCTGGGAGTGTTACTCGGATCACTTCACCTAATTCCATGCTTGTGCCTCCTTCTTTCTTCTCTATCCATTGTAGCGAATTCAAGAAAATTCAGCAACTTTGACCACATCTGCAAGCTTTTTCTGCGAAAATTAGGTATACTGTTCTTAGATTTAAAGGAGTGAAAAGAATGGATTTTACACAAATTGGGCTTTTCAGTATCGCTTATATCTTAGGAGCGATTTTTGTTTTTTGGTACCGCAAGAAAAAAGATGACCCAGATATCTTTTTCTTCGAGTGTTGTTGGACGATTGCCGCTTTATTGGCCTATTTGTCCATTTCGGAATTACGTACTGGCAGTTTTTTTATCTTAGCCCCGCTTAGTTTGGCCGGATTATTTTTATATTCCTATTTTAAAAACAAGCATCGTTTAGTGAATGGTTTGCTTTTTAATGTCTTCATCTTGACCTTTGGGATTTATTTGCTCGTTAATCTTTATCGGACAGAAGATATTTTAGTCGGCGGGATTTTAGCTGTTGCATTAGTTGGCTTTCTATTCGTTTTTCTTTTTGGTTTGTATGGATTGATTATTTTCCTCTATTGGAATTCAATCGTCGTTTTACGCCGAGAATCCCACTCATTGGCTAACCTGCTGACATTGGTTTTAGCTATCGTTTTAACGATCTTGTTGGTATCGGATTCCTTTTTACATGCCTTACCAAGTTGGGTCAGTGTTTTATTTACAATTTTCCCGGCATCGCTGCTTTATTTTTTTGTTGTTTTTCTTAACTTTTTGTCGATCTCGGTTATTTATCAATTCAATCATCCCCGCTATGACCAGGACTTCATTATAGTTTTAGGGGCAGGACTCCTTAATGGCGAGAAAGTTTCTCCATTATTAGCCCAACGGATCGATAAAGCCATCGCTTTTTATCATCTTCAATTTCGTGCGAAGAAAACAGCCCCTCGTCTTTTGATGTCCGGTGGTCAAGGCAGCGACGAAAAAATTCCTGAAGCAGTGGCCATGAAAGAATATGCCGTTTCTCAAGGAATCCCTGAAAGTGAAATCTTAGTGGAAGCCAATTCGACAACGACTTACGAAAATATGAAATTCTCCAAAGAAATTATGGATTCGTTACGTCCAGAAGGATATCACGCAATCTTTGCTTCCAATAACTATCATATTTTCCGGGCAGGGATGTACGCCGACCAAGCGCATGTCAAAGCAGATGGGATTGGCTCACACACAGCCTTCTATTACTTGCCGAATGCTTTTTTACGGGAATATATCGCCATTTTGTTCATGCACAAAAAAAGACATGCGTTAGCTATTGGCGGAATTGCAAGCATCATCTTTTTGATGACTATTCTCGAATTTTTCTTTGGAAACTAGCGTAAGTATGCCCTTTGAATGGAATCATGAGCACCACGATCCAATTGTTTCACCACCATACAAAAAAAGCGCCTGGAATCTGATAAATCACTTCAGATTCTAGGCGCTTGCCTGTTTTATTAGAGATGTGTTGGTCGTTGTTTATGCCAAAACCGTTGTTGCCATTTTGCTTTCATGGCTTGAGTCATTGGTTCTGATGCTTCCTTCACCGCACAATACTTATCCACCATAGTTACGATATAACTTTCTTTATATCGGGGTGGTGCAATGGTTGCTCCCCACATATGTTTCAAAATAATGTCCCGCTCAAGATCACTTAATTCAGTAATTTTCTCTGCGTTTTTAACGGCAATTCGCGGATGCATATAGGCATGTGTTCCTTCATCGAATTTGGTTGTACGCCAATCATAATAGAAAAGGTCATGCAATAATCCAGCCCGAGCTGTTGCACGAGCATTGCCGCCCCATTTTTTTGCCAATTTATAACTGTAATAAGAAACGCTGATCGAATGTTCTAAACGTGTGGAACTCATATGTTGAACATAATTGGCTAATTTTTTTACAGCTTCTGTCTCTAACAAATCTGATACATAAGACATATACTCGCTATCTTCTTGCCATTTTTCTGTCATAGATTTATGCCTGCCACCTTTTTGATACTGCTTATTTCTTACAAATAGAAGTATAGCATCTGCTCAGACAGAATTCTAGGAGAATCCAAAGAGTTGCTTTGAGTTTAACAGTTCCTTAAAAAAGTCTAACTGACAAAAAAGTACATCAAAATACCAGCAGCAATAGCTACATTCAGTGATTCTGCCTGCCCATAGATAGGAATATAGACATTTTGATCGGTCAACGCTAAAATATCTGGATGGACGCCTTGTCCTTCGTTCCCTAAAATAAACGCAGCTGTGCCTTTCTTAGGTAAATCCGTATAAGAAACCGCCTCTTTATTCAATTCAGTCCCGTAAATAGCAGTCCCTTGGGCTTTTAAATTTTGGATGAATGCTGGCACATCCCCTTCAAGGATCGGTAAATGAAAGTTGCTGCCTTGCATACTACGCAAGACTTTTGTGTTGTAACGATCAGCTGTGCCGGTTCCTAAAAAGACCCCAGCAAAACCCGCAGCATCGGCTGTACGAATCATGGTCCCAACATTCCCTGGATCCTGGACATTATCTAAAATCAGCCAATTTCCATGAATCGTTTCTTGAACCGTCTCTTTTTCGATCACTGCAAAGATCCCTTGGGGTGTTGGTAAATCTGATAGAAAAGCAGCTACTTCATCGGAGATACGAAATACTTTGTCTTGATAGTCTTTTAACTGATCGCCGGTTTCTTGGATTCCTTTATCAGTAACAAATAGATAATTGATCGTTGCTGATGCTGCAATGGCTTCTTGTACCAAATGCCAACCGTCGATTATATAGGTATTGGTTTGATTGCGGTATTTTTTTTGTGCGAGTTTTTTGACCTCTTTGATCAATGTATTTTTTTTTGAAAGAATTTCCCTCATCCTGTTCACCTCGCCTCATTATAGCATGAGTCAAAGGATGAAACTTGTTCTTTCGTTAGAAAAACGCTATCATATACCATAGAGGTTGACTGAAACGAGGGATGATTTGATGAAAAAAATACGCATTCAAGTTCAAGGCCGAGTCCAAGGAGTCGGTTTTCGTTACACGACAAAATTATTAGCGGACCGGATGGGGATCCAAGGATCCGTCAAAAATGAATCTGATGGTTCAGTAACGATCGAAGCTATCGGCGAAGAGAAACAGGTAGACGCTTTTGTTGAAGCGGTCAAAGATTCACCGTCTCCTTCTGGTAAAGTGACAAGTACAAAGATCCAAGAAGATCCTTCTATTAAGGAAAGAACAAGTTTTGATGTTGAATATGGTTACTAAATCTACGACGAAAGATTGATTTTTCAATGAATTTCCTTTTGTACATTGAAATAGTCGGTCTTTTTTAGTATAGTTATTTTTGTCTAAATTTATAGTGAAGAGGAAGAAAAGAATGTCAAAAATGAATAAATGGCTGCTCTCGTCTGGATTGTTAGGACTTTTACTGACTTTGTCCGGATGTGTCAGCACAAACTCTGATGGAACACCGAATGAAAACGGCATGATCTATCGTTTCTTAGTGAAACCATTAGGTAATTTGATCACCATGCTGGTAGAAAACTTCGATTGGTCTTATGGTTGGGCAATTATCGCTGTGACAATCGTTGTACGCCTCATTATCTTACCGCTTGGGATCCATCAATCGAAGAAAACGATGATCCAAAGTGAAAAAATGCAGTTCTTGAAACCGCAGGTAGATATCGCACAAGCCAACTTGAAAAAAGCGACCACTCGTGAAGAACAAATGCAAGCACAAGCAGATATGCAAAAAATTTATTCTGAAAATAATGTCAGCATGTTTGGCGGAATCGGTTGCTTGCCGCTGCTGATTCAGATGCCAATATTTTCAGCCTTGTATTTTACTGCTCGTTACACACAAGGGATTCAAAATTCGGAATTCTTTGGGATCTCCTTAGGACAACCAAGTTTCCTATTTGTAGCCATTGCTGGTATTTCGTATCTCATACAAGGATATATTTCAACCATTGGAATCCCAGAAGAACAGAAAAAAACGATGAAAACAATGTTGATCGTTTCGCCATTAATGATCGTCTTCATGTCGCTAAGTGCACCTGCTGGTGTAACGTTGTACTGGGTTGTCGGCGGGGTCTTCAGCTGCCTGCAAACCTTTATTACAAATGTCATCATGAAACCTAAGATTCGTGCGCAAGTTGAAGCGGAAATGAAAGCCAATCCGCCTAAAACGGTCGTGACGCCTCGTAAAGATGTCACTCCTACGCAGCAGACGCAGCCTACAACGCCAAAAAACTTGAATCATAAAAATGCAAAAGGCCGTAATGCTGGCAAACAACAACGAAAATAAATTTAGAACTATGACCGACTCTTCTCGGTCATAGTTTTTTTGATTGCTTTTTTGGGGTATTCTTTTCTGATTGAATTGATTATGGAATCAAGATTCGCTATAGTGAAAGAGAGGTGAGTTCATGTTCCAAGCATATAGCAATATTTTTGTGATTTTTAGTTTGATGTTTATTGGCTACTGGTTGTCTTTTAAACAATGGTTCTCAAATCGTACAGCAGATACCTTTTCAAAACTTGTTTTGAATCTCTCGCTGCCGGCAAGTATGTTTTTGAATATCATCAAGAATTTTACCCGCGACGAATTCCTTTCATTGTTTTCTGGAATGATCATTCCATTATTATCCATTGTCATTACTTATGGGATCAGTAAACTTTGGCAGCGTTTCTTTCAAGTAGCTCCCACTCATCATGGATCCTTCTCCACCATGTTTACTTTTTCCAATACAATTTTTATTGGATTACCGATCAACCTGGCTATTTTTGGCGAAAAGGCTGTGCCTTATGTCTTGCTTTATTATATTGTCAACACTAGTTTGTTTTGGACGGTTGGGATCTATGAAATCGCTCGAGATAGCCCTAGTTTCGAAGAAGCAAAAGTCTCCTTTCACCCTTTAGTTGTGTTGAAAAAAATCTTCTCTCCTGCATTGATTGGGTTTATTATTGGATTGATCTGGATGCTCTTCGATTTTCCTTTACCGAAATTTATTGCAGGTCTAGGAGGCTATCTTTCTGAGTTGACTACGCCTCTTTCCATGTTCATTATTGGGATCATCGTTTACTATAGTGGTATCAAGAATTTACGTATGACCAAGGATCTTGCCGGCGTGCTCGCAGGTCGTTTTCTCCTCTCTCCATTGATCGTGTGGCTGATTGGTCAATGGATACAGGTTCCTTCATTGATGCTGCAAGTCTTTATCATCCAAGCATCGATGCCTGTTCAAAATTCTGTGCCGATCCTAGTTAGAAATTACCAAGGAGATGAAGAGTTTGCTGCTTCTTCATTAGGCTACTCCGTTTTGATTTATATGATTTACATTCCATTATTGTTGATGGTTTTATTATGACATGCAGCAAAAGTGTCGATGTATAAAAACAAAAAAACGATTCGCAGGACCTATCATTTCTGAGAAAGATAGTGCCTGCGAATCGTTTTTATAGTTAATAATATATTTCTTCCTTATAGCATATCAAACAACGACAATTGATTTTCATCCGGTAAATCTTTCAAGACACCATTGTCTGTCATATATTCGATCAATGTTTTGGAAACTTTTCCTCGGTTGGCCAAATCTTCTTTGGACAAGAACGGACCATCTTTACGCGCTTCACAGATTTGTTTGGCTACGTTTAGACCCAAACTTGGTACAGCTCGAAATGGTGCGATCAGCTTGTTGCCATCGATCACAAAATTCTCAGCATCCGATTTATACAAATCGATCATGCCAAATTCATAGCCTCTTTCCAACATTTCATTGGCCAATTCTAAAACAGTCAGCAAGTTTTTTTCTTTTGTCGATGCATCCATGCCTTTGTCATTGATTTCTTGCATCCGCTCTTTTACCGCTTCTTTGCCTTTTGACATGGCGATCAAATCAAAGTCGTCCGCACGAACAGAGAAATAGGCACAGTAATACAGAATTGGGAAATATACTTTGAAGTAAGCGACCCGCAATGCCATCAATACATAGGCTGCCGCATGGGCTTTTGGGAACATATACTTGATCTTAGAACAAGAATCGATATACCATTCAGGAACATTATTTTCCCGCATCGCTTGCAGATACGTATCTCGCAAATCATCCGGGATCTTGTTCCATTGTCCTTTACGAACCGTCTCCATGATTTTGAAAGCCATACCGTCATCTAATCCTGCATGGATCAGATAGACCATGATGTCATCCCGACAACCAATGACTTCTGCCAAGTTGGCATCACCGCGCCGAATCAGTTCCTCGGCATTTCCCAGCCAAACATCCGTTCCGTGGGAAAGTCCTGAAATCTGCAACAACTCTGCGAAGGTGGACGGATGGGTCTGTTCCAACATCCCCCGTACGAAACGGGTCCCAAATTCAGGAATCCCTAAGGTACCAGTTTTAGAATAAATTTGCTCTTCTGTTACACCTAAAACATCCGTTCCGCCAAAAATACGCATAACTTCTGGATCATCGGTAGGGATCGTTTTTGGATCAATTCCAGATAAGTCCTGTAACATCCGAATCACTGTCGGATCATCATGTCCTAAAATATCCAGTTTCAAAATGTTGTCATGGATCGAGTGGAAATCAAAGTGTGTCGTCTTCCATTCAGAATTCATATCATCGGCTGGGTATTGAATCGGTGTGAAATCATAGACATCCATATAATCGGGGATTACAATGATCCCCCCTGGATGCTGTCCGGTGGTACGCTTCACTCCGGTAGCTCCTTTGGCCAACCGGTCCACTTCTGCTGCACGATAATGAAGATTGTGATCCCGCTCAAACCCTTTTACAAAACCGAATGCGGTTTTGTCTGCTACCGTACCGATCGTTCCTGCACGGTAAACATAATCTTCTCCGAAAAGAACCTTCGTATAATTGTGCGCTTCGGGCTGGTATTCCCCAGAGAAGTTCAAATCGATATCGGGGACCTTATCTCCATGGAAACCTAAGAACGTTTCAAATGGGATATCATGTCCATCTTTATTTAGACGTGTGCCGCATTTAGGACATTTTTTTTCTGGCATATCATAGCCAGAACCATATGACCCGTCCTCATAAAACTCCGAGTACTGACAGTCCGGACAATAATAATGAGGGGCTAATGGATTCACTTCAGTGATCCCCGTCATCGTTGCGACAAAACTGGAACCGACAGATCCCCGTGAGCCCACCAAGTAGCCATCTTCATTGCTCTTGTGTACCAGTTTTTGGGAGATCAGGTAAATCACGGAAAAGCCATTTCCGATAATGGAATCTAATTCTTTTTTCAATCGCTTTTCAACGATCTCAGGCAAAGGATCCCCATATAATTCTTTGGCACGATTGTAACTTAGATCTGTGATTTCTTGTTCGGAACCTGGGATTTTTGGCGTATACAAATCATCCTTGACTGGAATGACCTTTTCACACATATCCGCAATTTTGTTAGGGTTCGTCACGACGATTTCTTTGGCTGTATCTGGTCCTAAAAATTGAAAAGCGGTCAGCATCTCATCTGTCGTCCGAAAGTGAACAGCTGGGAGACTATGGCGATTCAGAGGATTGGCTCCCCCCATTGAATTGATCAAAATCTTACGATAGATCGCATCTTCTTCATTCAAATAATGAACATTCCCTGTAGCTACCACCACTTTGCCTAATTCGTTCCCAATCTCGATCAGATTGCGAATAATGTCTTCTAGGTCTGATTCATTCTTAACAAGTTCGGTTTCAATCAAATGAGCGTATACTTCTTTGGGCATGACTTCAATATAATCGTAGAACTCTGATAATTTACGGGCAGCATCCACCCCTTTTTGCATCATTGCGACAAAGACTTCTCCCTTGTCACAGGCGGTTCCTACAAGTAATCCTTCCCGCAGCTTCACCAATTCCGAGCGAGGAATTCTCGGGACTTTGTCATGGAAATATTTCACGTTCGACATCGAGATCAATTTAAATAAATTTTTTAATCCGGCTTGCGTCTTCGCCAAGATCGTCGCATGGAATGGTCGCGCCGCTTTGAAAGAGTTCTCTCCTCCCACATGGCGGTTCAAGTCTTCATGCAGCAGCATGTCATGCTTTTCCATCGCTTCTTTGACAAAGATCCAAGCTAAATGGCCCGTGGCTTCCGCATCATAGATTGCTCGGTGATGTTGTTCTAAGCTGACGCCGAATTTTTTAGATAAGACGCCTAGACCAAAACGTTTAAACTCAGGATATAAGTAACGTGCCAGTTCCAATGTATCAATAACTGGATTTTCGGCTTCTGGAATCCCATATTTTCGATAACTCGTATTTAAAAAGCCCATATCGAAAGAAGCATTGTGGGCAACCAAGATTGCTCCTTCAGAAAACTCTCTAAAGAGTCGCAATACTTCTTCTTCTGATTTAGAACCGCGAACCATTTCATCGGTGATCCCTGTAAGCTCTACGGTGGTGCGAGACAATGGGTGTCCTGGATCAATGAATTCATCAAATGAGCCTTCCACATTGCCTTTATGCATGCGGACAGCCGCTAATTCGATGATTGTATCATAAACAGCAGATAGCCCCGTCGTTTCCACGTCAAACACAATATACGTTGCATCCGTCAAAGGAACTGGTTTAGGATTATAGGCTACTGCAACGCCATCATCAACGATATTGGCTTCAACCCCATATAAAATCTTAACACCAGCTTTTTCACCCGCATGATGGGCATCTGGGAAAGCTTGCGCGCCACCATGGTCCGTAATAGCGATCGCCTTATGTCCCCATTTTCCAGCTTGTGCGACTAAATCACTGATATTATTCGTGGCATCCATCGTACTCATATTTGAATGAAGATGGAGTTCCACCCGTTTTTCTCCTTCAGGTGCATAGTCTTTCCGAATCTCGTGTTTTACCTCAATCAAGTCTTGAGCATTCATAACAAGATCTCGCATAAAGGTATCTTCCTGCACGCTTCCGCGAACTTTTACCCAGCTGCCTTTGGCGATTGCCTCAAAGATTTGTTCATCTTTTTCATTGTTGGAGAATTTTTTGACACTGAAAGATGACGTATAATCCGTAATTTTCAGAATCAAGATCTTCCGCTTTGAACGTAATTCCCGAACTTCTTTATCAAAGACATAACCTTGGATCGTCACACGGCGTTCTTCTTCAATGATGTTAATCATTGGGGTAACGGGTTCATCGGCTGGAATATTCCTTCCCAATGCAATCGGACCGTCAAATTCAACAGCTTTCACTTCTTTTTTCCGCTGTTCATGGGCGATCAAGTTCTCAGCAGCCTGTAATTGGAAAGCAGCAGTCTGTTCTTCTTTACGAGCTTCCAATTCTTTTAAAGCTTCTTCTGCTTGTTCGGCATCCATTTCAGGAATGATACGAAATTTTTGAAAACCAAATGTTTGATAGTTTTCTTCAATGATTGGTAAATATTGTTGCTGCAAAATCGCGATTACCGCTTCATTGGTAACAGGCAGGATCACTTTTTTCTCATTCACTACCGGTAGCTGATTCTTAATGACTTGCTGTACTAGCGGACGATCACAGTTTTGATTTGCGAGTGCCAATGGCCAGTACTCTTGGATCAGTTGTTGATCGAAGGCATTATCCTTGGCTTCAATGATCATTCGCACCGCAGCGATTTCCTTAAAGGCCAGTTCCAAATGTTGTTTGAACGATTGATAGACCATAACGGGTAGCAATGCATCAAACTGCAAGTAAAATGTCCAAGCTTTTGACTGGCGATGGACCACGACTTGTTTGATTTGAGCGGTCTGTATCAAAGGATGTTGGCGTAAATTAGGACCAGCATTGATTTGCTCTAATAAGATCTCAAAGGTCTCTCTTTCTTTTGACAATTGACCATCCTCCTTTTTCTCAGTATTAATTAGTATACCTCTTTTTCTTTTGTCTTTCATTAAAAAATCGAGAAAGGGCTCCCCCTTCCTCGATTTTTGTCACGGATTATTCAGATGCAGTCAACAAGATCGTTAATGTCGTAGCCACTTCCTCTTTACGAACTTCAACGGTTGCATTTGTGTGTTTGATTTTTATTTCGACAATCCCTTCTGTCGCTTTGTTGCCGATAGTCAATCGAATCGGACAGCCTATCAAATCCGCATCCGCAAATTTGACACCAGCACGTTCGTTCCGATCATCTACTAAAACTTCATAACCGACAGCAAGCATCGCTTGCTCTACTTCCTCGCACAAAGCAGTTTGATACGAGTCTTCCATGGTGGTTTGAATAATATGGATATCATAGGGTGCAATCTCTTTCGGCCAATCGATTCCCTCTTCATTGCCGTGCTGTTCAACGATTGTTGATAGAAGACGAGATACACCGATGCCATAACACCCCATCATGACTGGCGTCTCCTGACCGTTCTCATCGACAACTGTCGCACCAAGTCTTTCACTGTATTTGGTTCCTAGCTTGAAAATGTGGCCAACTTCGATTCCTCGTGTGAAAGTTAGGACCCCTTTGCCATCTGGAGAAGGATCACCTTCTTGCACCAATCGAAAATCAGCAAATGCCAATGGGGAAAAATCTCGCCCTACATTTGCGTTTTGATAGTAATGGCCCGGTTGATTCCCAAAGACGATCACATTTGCTAAATCTTGTACATGCTGATCAGCATATAAGCGGACATTTTCCGACAGCGCAATTGGACTGATTGCTTCAGTTTGCAGATGGCAACGTAATTCTTCTGGTGTAGCTATTTTCAATTGATCGGCTTCTAGAAAATTTTTGACTTTTGCTTCGTTCAATTGATGATCGCCACGAAGAAGAACCATGACCGGTTCTCCATCAGCAAACAAAAGAAAGGACTGAACGATCTTAGTCAAGTCACTCTCACAAGCTGCAGCTACTTCTTCCAGAGAATAAGATGGATCAACCTGCAACTCTGCGCGCTCAAGAAAGGTTTCGTGAGATTTCTTTGATACATACAAACTTGTGGCCATTTTCCAATTCGCCACGTAGTCGCTTTCCGTTGAGTAGCAAATCAGTTCTTCTCCAATCTGCGACAGCGCCATGAATTCTTTTGAATCATGGCCTCCCATCAGACCGTTATCACCAATCACTGCGCGATACTCCAGCCCACAACGCTGCAAAATTGCGTGATAGGCTGCTTCATACCGGCGATAAGTCCTATCTAAACTTGACGCATCGGCATGAAATGAGTAGCCGTCTTGCATGATGAATTCGCGACTGCGAATCAAACCGAAGCGCGGACGTTGTTCGTCTCGGTATTTTGACTGAATCTGATACAAACTGATCGGCAGACGTTTGTAGGAAGAGATCTCACTTTTGATCAATTCCGTAAAAGGCTCTTCATGGGTTGGCCCCAACACATACTCCCGCTCGTTTCGATCCGTTAACTGATACAGTGAGCGTCCATAAAGCCCATCTCGCCCAGTACTTTGCCATAGTTCCAAGGGCAATAAAACTGGCATCGTCATTTCTACTGCATCAATTTTAGCTAATTCTTCCCGCATCAATTTTTTGATTTTCTCCAACACCCGCTGGGCTAAAGGCAAATACATGTAGATGCCTGCTGCCACCTGCCGAATATAACCGGCTCTAACTAAAAGTTGATGACTCAATGTTTCCGCATCACTTGGTATTTCCCGCAATGTCGGAATAAACAGTTTCGACTGCTTCATTTTTTTCTCCTTTGCTGCAAACACTTTGCTATACCATACACCCTGCTTGGCCCATATCAGTTGCTCCTCTAATCAAAAGAAAAAGCGCTGAATATCATTCCAAGTCACTAACACCATCAGCAACATCAAAAAACCAAACCCAATTAACGTGATGATTCCTTCTTTTTCTTGACTGATCGGTTTACCTCGGACACCTTCAAGAATGTTCAAAACGAGTTTGCCGCCATCCAACCCTGGAATAGGCAACAAATTGAAGATTCCTAAGTTGATGGAGATCGCCGCCATCATCATGACGACAGAGGCTACCCCTTGTGAGGCTGCTTGTGAGGACAATTGAAAAATGGCCACCGGACCGCCTAATTTGTCCAGATCTGGTTGTACGATCAAATTACCGACAGCTCGGAAAATCAGTAAAGCATTGTTGAAGGTCAATTTCAAGCCACCTAATAGCTTGTCCCCAAGACTTGTTTTCAAGCCAGGACTGATTCCCATAAATCCTACTTTTTCTCCTTCAGAAGATTTCCCTTCTGGCGTTGCTTCAATCGTTAATGTATCACTTCCCCGCTTCACTTCAAGGGGGATCTTCGTGTCAGGATAATTTTGGATCTCACTGCTCAATTCCTGCCAGTTGGATACTGTCTTGCCATTGACTGCTAAGATCTCATCGCCATCTTTCAAGCCTGCCTCAGCGGCTGGTGAACCACTTTGGATACCAGAGATGCTGGTCGTATTCACATCTTGTACACCACCCTGTGCAAACACTAACCCTGTGAATAAAACAAAAGCTAAGATGAAGTTATTCATCGGTCCAGCAAAATTGGTCAACATTCGCTGCCAAAGTTTCGCTGACTGAAATTGAACATCTTTCGGTGCAATCCTTACTTCAACACCGTCTTCATGAATAATGGTTGCATCATGATCGACCGCATAAGCAACTTTTTCTTGTTCATTTCCATTGATGTACCCTGCAATCGTTAACTTTTCTTCGAGATCAAAGTCTACCACTTCCATCGGAATCGCATGAGGCAACTGCACCTTTTTGCTAGTATTGATCTTGATGACTTTTCCATCCTTGTCTTGCACAAGTGAAATCGGCATACCTGGCGTCAGCTCTGTCTCATCTTCACCCCAGCCTGCCATTTGAACATAGCCACCTAATGGCAACATTCGAATCGTGTAAGTCGTTCCATCTTTTCCTTGGTGGGCAAAAAGCTTTGGACCCATTCCAATGGCAAATTCCCGAACTAAAATCCCTGCACGTTTGGCAAAGAAGTAGTGTCCAAATTCGTGGATTACGACCACAACAGAAAATATGATAATAAACACAAGAATCGTTTTCATTCTGTTTCCTCGCTTTCACTGTTCCCTCTTGCTAAAGGGGAAACCTTTCTTTATTTTATCACACCCACACCTAATGAGGAACTTCCGGCGTTATTGTAACAAGAATTTAAAGAACCAAACTCTAACACGCATAAAAAGACTGTGGCTCTTTCTCACAACACATTTCTTAACAGGAAGAGTGTTCTTTTTTCCTTATCCTCGCATTCTTCACAGTGGTCCGTCAAAAAAGCCTCAACCGCCAAATAGTCGAGAACTAAAAAACCTCTAAATGTTCAGTCCCGTGAAAACAGGCTTCATTTAGAGGTTGAAATAAGGTTAAAATGAGGTTAAAAATTGTCTTCTTTCTGCGGAGCTGATCAAACAAATTAATGACCTAGCATTTATCTAGTCAAGCAAGTGATTATTGCTCGTTTATCTAGGCTAACTAAATGATTGCTTTAGAAAACACCTAATAAGTACATGATCGGAAAAACAAACAGCATACTGTCAAAACGATCAAGAATCCCGCCGTGACCAGGCAAAATATTGCCTGAATCTTTTACTCCATAGTGCCGCTTGATAGCTGATTCGACAAGGTCACCAAACTGACCAGCAATCGAAAAAATAATCGTCAATACGATCATGATCAGACTTCCATGGCCAAAGTAATCGTTGCCTGGGAATGCCAACAAATAAAGAGCTGCCACAACGACTGCCGACACAATTCCGCCCAATGCCCCTTCAATGGTCTTGTTCGGTGAGATCTCCGGCCATAGCTTATGTGCGCCGAATCGGCGGCCAACCATATAAGCACCAATATCTGTCGCCCAAACAATAAACAAGCCAAAAATCAGCACAACTAATCCGTTTGGTACTAATCTAGCCGTCAAGAAACGTTCAAAGCCGACACCCACATACAAACTGACTAAAACGGGGAAACCTGCCTCATCAATGGTGTACATATTTTTGGAAACGACAGCGATCCCTAGCAACAACAAGACAATCAGATAAAACAAGGCACTTTTATCTGTATTTGCTGGTAAGAAAGCAAACCAAGGATCTTTAGGTAAGACTAAGATCACAGCCCCAAGAATCGATAAAACCCCTTCAAAACTGAGAACCGCTAGTCCTTTCATTCGAAATAATTCAAACACACCAATTCCGGCAAGTAAAGCTGCCGTCAACTCGATGGCTATTCCACCGACATAAATAACTGGTAAAAAAAATGCTAATGCCACCACTGCGGTGATCACACGTTGTTTCACTTTTTGTCCTCCTTCTTGTTCAACCCGCCAAAACGCCGATTTCGCTGTTGAAAACTGCCGATGGCAGCTTCTAACAATTGGGCATCAAAGTCAGGCCACAATGCTTTAGTGAAAAAGAGCTCGCTATAAGCAATTTGCCAAAGAAGAAAATTACTGATCCGTTCTTCACCACTCGTTCGAATCACCAATTCAGGATCGCGAAGTGCAGCAGGCAAGAAACCAGTCATGAGATGCTGATCCATCATTTCTTCGGTGATTTCCACCGTCTCCTGTGTGTGGTCTAGTTCTTCATACAGCTTTTGGATCGCCTGCAGCATTTCAGCACGACTGCCATAGTTCAAAGCGAAATTCAGGACCATTCCTGTATTCTCCTTGGTCTGTTCGATGGCACGATTGACAGCATCTTGAGTGTGAGCAGGCAAATATTCGGTAAAGCCCATCACATGGACCTTCACATTTTCTTTGATCAACTCTGGTACAAACGTGTCAAAAAAATCAACTGGTAATTGCATCAAGTAATCGACTTCTTCATTTGGTCGTTTCCAATTTTCCGTTGAGAATGCGTACAATGTCAAGACTTTGACTCCAAGCCGCGAGGCATGGGTCGTGATCGTCTTCACTGTCTCCATCCCTTCTTTGTGCCCTGCCACTCGCGGTAAACGCCGATTCTGTGCCCAGCGGCCATTTCCGTCCATAATGATCGCGATATGCTGAGGCACAGGTAATGCCGGATCAAGTTCGTATTCAGTTTCTTCCTTAACATATTTGTCTTTTTGTGGAAAAAAACGCAACATATGATTCGCTCCTCTTCCATTTCGTAAAATTCATCTTTTTCATTATAACAATAATCATATTTCTTGCCTATGAAAAGTAAAAAAAGAAATCTATATTAAAGAAAAACAAAAACATTTTCTCTTTGTTAGGAATAAAAAAAGGGCGCTTGTGCGCCCCTGTTTCTTATACTTCTAATAATTCTTGTTCTTTTTCAGCTGCGATCTGATCGATTTCTTTGATACTGTTGTCTGTCAATGTTTGAACTTCTTTTTCTGATTCTCTCAAATCATCGACCGTGATATCGCCAGATTTTTCTTGCTTCTTGTAAGCATCCATCGCATCACGACGGATATTACGGACAGCAATTTTCGCGTTCTCCGCTTCTTTTTTCACATCTTTTGCCAATTCTTTCCGGCGCTCTTCCGTCAATTGCGGAATAACTAAACGGATTACTGTACCATCATTAGCAGGTGTGATACCGATATCGCTTTGCATGATCGCTTTTTCGACTTCTTGGATCATTGTTTTGTCGAAAGGCGTAATCATCAAAATACGCGCTTCAGGAATCGTGATTGATGCCATTTGATTTAGCGGTGTTGGAACACCATAGTAGGTTACCATCACACGGTCTAAAATACTTGCGTTCGCACGGCCAGCACGAATTTGTCCTAACTCGCGCTGCAAGTTTTCTGCTGCTTTTTTCATTTTATCTTTTGCTTCTGTTAAAATTTTGTCAGCCATTCTATTTCCCCCTTACTGTCGTTCCAATATGTTCTCCTAAGATTGCACGGCGAATATTTCCTTGTTCATTTAAGTTAAAGACAACTAACGGAATATCATTATCCATGCTTAATGAGCTTGCAGTGGAATCCATGACTTGCAATCCTTTCGAAATCACTTCTAGATGAGTAAGTTCTTCAAACTTCACTGCACTTTGATCGATTTTTGGATCTGCTGAGTAGACACCATCGACGTTATTTTTTGCCATCAAGATCACATCTGCATTGATTTCAGCCGCTCTTAAGGCAGCCGTCGTATCTGTTGAGAAATAAGGATTCCCTGTGCCGCCAGCAAAGATCACTACACGCCCTTTTTCTAGATGACGTTCTGCCCGACGGCGAATATAAGGTTCTGCGATTTGGCGCATTTCGATTGATGTTTGGACGCGAGTCGGTACGCCAGCGTTCTCAAGAGTGTCTTGCAACGCCAATGCATTCATGACAGTTGCCAACATTCCCATATAGTCTGCTTGCGCTCGTTCCATGCCCATTTGTGCACCGATCTGACCACGCCAAATGTTACCGCCACCTACTACGATCGCCATTTCAACACCAAGTTCATGGACTTCTTTGATCTCTTTGACGATTTCTTGGATCGTTGGCGGTTTGATACCAAATCCTTCATCCCCTGCCAATGCTTCGCCGCTCAATTTTAACACAACACGTTGATATTTTGGTTTACCCATGATGATTCCTCCGTACATTCTCCAATACTATTGTAGCATATTGGCGCCATTCTGTTTGAATTTGTGCAATTTTTTTGAAAATCGGTTTTTGCTTAAAAAAAGGGAGCGCACTTCCATGCGTTCCCATCTGTTCGAGGAACAGAATTATTTTTTGACTTGGCTCATAACTTCTTCTACAAAGTTATCTTCGCGTTTTTCGATACCTTCGCCGACTTCAAAACGAACAAATGATTTCACTGTTGCGCCTTTTGAAGCAACAAATTTTTCAACAGTCATGTCAGGATCTTTAACGAATGGTTGGTCAACCAAAGCGATTTCTGCTTTGAATTTTTTCAAACGGCCTTCAACCATTTTTTCAACGATATTGGCTGGTTTGCCTTCGTTCAATGCTTGTTCAGTTAAAACTTGTTTTTCGTGATCCAATTCTTCTTGTGAGATTTGAGATTCATTCACATAGCGAGGATTGATTGCAGCAACGTGCATAGCGACATCTTTTGCAACTGATTCGTCTGTTGTTCCTTCAAGAACAGTCAAGACAGCGATACGTCCGCCCATGTGCAAGTAGCCACCGAAAGCAGAGTTATCATCTTTTTCAACAACTTCAAAACGACGGAAGCTGATTTTTTCACCGATAACTTGAGTTGCTTCGATCAATGCTGCTTCCATTTTACCTTTTGATGTTTCCAACTGCAAAGCAGCTTCCATGTCAGCAGGTTTGTTTGCAGCGATTACTTCTGCGATTTCTTTAACTAAATCTTGGAACATTTCGTTTTTAGAAACGAAGTCTGTTTCAGAGTTTACTTCAACGATTGCAGCAGCATTTCCGTTGATAGCAACAGATGCCAATCCTTCAGCAGCAATACGATCATTTTTCTTTGCAGCTTTAGCCATTCCTTTTTCACGTAATAGATCAACGGCTTTTTCGATATCTCCTTCGACTTCAACTAAGGCACGTTTTGCATCCATCATACCTACACCAGTCATGTCGCGCAATTCTTTTACTAATTTAGCTGTTACTTCTGCCATTTTTTGTTTTCCTCCTAAATGTCATTTAACAAGCCTGAACTTGCCTTTTAAAAAAGCTGTTTCAAAGGAGAGTGAGGCTTGGCGCCTAGCCTTTGAAACAGCTCCATCATTTCTTATTCAGCTGATACATTGTCGCCTTCGACAACATCAACGATTTCTTCGATTGAAGTAGCATTTTCTGTTGATTCAGCAGAAAAATCTTCTTCAACTACTTGGTCTTCGCCTTGGTTGCCTTCGATAAATGCATCTGCCATTTTAGCAGTGATCAATTTAACGGCACGAATCGCATCATCGTTTGATGGGATAACTACGTCGATCTCATCTGGATCACAGTTTGTATCAACCATCGCTACGATTGGGATATTTAATTTACGTGCTTCTTGGATCGCAATGCGTTCTTTGCGTGGGTCAACAACGTACATTACATCTGGAATTCTTGGCATATCAGCGATACCGCCTAAGAATTTTTCAAGACGTTCGCGTTCTTTGTTCAAACCAACAACTTCTTTTTTAGGAAGGACATCAAATGTGCCATCTTCTTCCATTTTGTTGATTTGTTTCAAGCGAGCAACACGTTTTTGGATGGTTTCCCAGTTCGTCAATGTTCCACCTAACCAACGATGGTTTACGTAGTATTGACCTGAACGGATTGCTTCTTCTTTGATTGCTTCTTGGGCTTGTTTTTTTGTTCCTACGAACAAAGCAACTCCGCCTTCTTCAGCAACGTTTTTCATGTAGTCGTATGCTGCATCTACTAACTTAACAGTTTTTTGTAAGTCGATGATGTAGATACCGTTTCTTTCTGTGAAGATATATTTCTTCATTTTTGGGTTCCAGCGACGTGTTTGGTGTCCAAAGTGTACGCCGGCTTCTAGCAATTGTTTCATTGAGATTACTGCCATGATGTGTTTCCTCCAATTTGGTTTTTGATTTCCTCTCTTGCTCTTTAGCTCTTCGAAGAACTGATTATCAGCACCGCTTCGCAGATGGAACAAGATGTGGATTTGCGGAGTCAAAAAACTCACGCCTTAAACAGTATACAGTAGCTACTACAGAATTGCAACTGCTTTTCCTCATAAACCTAGCTATTTGCTTTCACATTTTTTTCTTACAAACAACGGCTGTTCAGTCTGACTAAAGCCTAGGTTTTTAATCCTTTTTCTGCTATGATAATGCTGAAGAATTCAATTAAAGGAGTCTATTTATGCGTAAATCCGACCGGCATTTATTGATCAAACAGATTATTGCAGAACATAGTGTGGGAACTCAAGAAGAACTGCTGCAGTTGCTCGAAGCACAAGGAGTAACCGCTACGCAGGCAACGATCTCCCGCGATATCCGTGATCTAAAAATCGTCAAACAGCCTGATGAGACTGGACAAACAAAATTTGTTCTCTTTCAAGGAATGAATACTCAAGAAAATGAAAAAGCGGAAGAACAACGGCTGATCCATATGCTGGAAGATGTCGTCACCAAAGTGGATCGTGTTCAATTTATGACGCTGATCAATACGATCCCTGACAATGCACCTTTATTAGCAGCGGCTTTAGATGAAGTTTCGATGCCTGAGAAAGTTTGTTCTCTCGCCGGCTTTGATACAGTAGCCGTTATTTCCCGTACAAATGAAGATGCCATCAAGCTGACTGAATATATCAAGTCCCATGCCATTCTCTAAAGAATCGAAAAAAAGATACCAACGGCAAGCATTTGGGCTGCCGTTGGTATCTTTCTTATTTATTGACTT
The DNA here is from genome assembly GCF_001544275.1 of Enterococcus gallinarum NBRC 100675. GTDB lineage: Bacteria > Bacillota > Bacilli > Lactobacillales > Enterococcaceae > Enterococcus_D > Enterococcus_D gallinarum. The sequence continues at coordinate 114,792 of NZ_BCQE01000015.1, forward strand.
TAGTCAGTTTCGTTCGCGTAGCGTACGAAACAAAAAAACCGCGCGTTTCTACGCGTGGACGAAATAGCTTTAGCGATAAAAAACTCCTTTCGATATACTAATAGTGGCTACCAACCGCATATCAGATCGAAAGGAGTTTTTTATGTCTAACGACGTAT
>NZ_BCQE01000016.1 GCF_001544275.1 Enterococcus gallinarum NBRC 100675
ATGACTATTATGGATTTATGGTGGCGAGCCAAAGTAACTTTAATCAATGTGTGGGCAATAAAGATCCTGGAAGTTGTTTATTGATTCTAGGTCGTGGAGGCTATGCGGCAGCAGGTATTACCGAAGGCAGTCCGTATTATCAAGGCGCAATGAGTATCATAAAGTCCTATAACTTAACGGAATATGATGACTTTGCGATCAAACATTGGAATACCCTACCAACAAAAAAATCTTCGCTTATTGCAGGAAAAAGTAAAGGCAATGCGAAAATTTTAGACCGAATCATTGGACGATCTGTAAATAATGGGGAGTGCTACGGTGGCACGGCGTGGTATGTCTCCCAATTAGGAGGTCCACAATTAATGGGGTCTGGGCATATGTTTGCGATGTTAATAGGGGAAGATTATAACTGGGCAACCTATGGCTGGCAAGTAATCATGAATCCAAAACCAAGTGATTTACAAGCAGGAGATGTGGTCAATTGGCAAGCAGGTGGTGCACTATCCCCTGGAATTTATGGTCATACTGGTATCATAACAGATGTCTCAAATAATGGACAAAGTTTCTCCACTGTAGAACAGAATGCCGAGCAAGGACGGATTATGGCTCGGTATCAACGCACGTACAATCAAACAAAAATTCGTAGTCTGGTTCGTAAGGTGAAATAAGAAAGGTAGTGACTAGAAGTGTGAAAAAAGGGATAATTTTAGTATTTAGTTGGTTATGTTTGATAGGTTTTACTGGTTGTCATTGGTTTTCTTCTGAAAAACAAAAAACACAATTGACAACGACAGAAGATACAATCGAAGCAGTAAAAGAAATAAGCGAAACTTTTCAAAGTACTGAAAGTAATAGTCAAATTGGTTCATTAGAAGACGAGACAGCGCAACAAATAGATGAAATGACAAAAAATTTCTTAAAAGATTTTGCTAGAAAATGGAGTAATTTCACAGATGTTTATAAACGCAATCAAGCTGTAAGGGACTATATGACAGATCGTTGTATTAAAGACAATAGTATTGATATAGACCCACATGTACAAATCAATACAACTGGGAAACTTTATCAGGTGACACAAGATGTAGAGAATCCGGATCAATATTTGTTATTTGGAGAAGAAACAACGAATGAGGTCACTCGATTTGTATTACTTCAATTAAAAGTGGATCAAGAATCACAAAAGATTGATGCGATCAAGATTTATTATGTACGGAGTGCATATTAAAATAGAAAATGAACATTCATATTTATTATACACCGAAAAAATAGAGAAAAACAGACTGTTTTTTTAAGAAGAAGTATGTCATTCTTTACTTGAAAAAGTTGTTATAGGACAGAAAGGGTAAAACAAAAACGGAAAAAAACGTCTTATTGAACAGCTTAAAAGGATAAAAATTGATAAACAATAATACTTTTCAGGAGGGATAAAAATGAGTCGTTTTTTTAAATTTTTTTCATTATTAGGTGTAATGTTGATTGGATTAAGTATATTAGTCGGTGCTGGAACTAGTGTTTATGCTTCAGAAGAAAATAATGATAATGTAACTTATGTGAATAAATTGAAAAACGAAGTACATGACATTTATACTAAGTTAATTCGATACGATAGTTCCCTTGAGAGATATGTAGTTAATGATTCCCTTGTTGCATCAATATATAAAACTGATAAGGAAATTCAAGGAATTTACTATTTGAAAGACGCATTGAATAATAAGAAAAAAGAAAGTTCTATAGTTTCTGCTACAACTCTTCTTTCATCAGCTATTGATGAATCTAATTATATTTTGGATGGGAATGATATAAATAAATTGTTACCTGCTAATATGTTTTCTGAACGCTCTGCATGGGATACAATTACAAAGTGTATTCAAGAAGCTTGGAAAGGAGCAATTAGTTTAGTTACTATAAAAGGAATTGTTAATTTGTTAAAAGCTGGTAAATTTGAAGCTGCAGCTGCAAAATTAGCTACTTCTCTTGGAGGAAAAATTTTAGGTGTTGCAGCAGCTGCAGCATTTTTACTTACTTGTGGTGCAACCGAGGCAAGTTAATTTAATAAGAAGTATAAGATTATAAATTTTGTTGGGAATTTACTAGAGTACATATAGTTTATTGAATAAGAAATTATATGTACTCTCTAGTAGTTATTTACATTATTTATACTCTTTTTTTATATAATGAATAGTACTTATTATATCTATCAGGAAACAAGAAAGTGTAATAATAAAAAGAAATTGTGTAAATGGGATATTTTTAATGAAATGGAATGTTGTATTAGTTAGATAAATGAGATAAACAAAAATTCTAATTAATTGAAAATAAAAAGATTTTCTCATAACTTATTTTCCTTTCTTTTATAATTCAATGGATGAAAGTTCATTATCCAAATATTATTGTCCAATGATTATTGTAAAGATATTTGCCATAATATAAAAGTAACGAATCATAAACTTCTAAATAATATAATTTTATGAATGTATATTTTAGAATATGAATTAGAATAAAAAATGAACATTCATGTTTATTATACACCGAAAAAATAGAAAAAAACAGACTGTTTTTTTTAGAAGAAGTATGTCAATCTTTACTTGAAAAAAGTTGTTATAGGACAGAAAGGATAAAACAAAAACGGAAAAAATATGTCTTATGAATAACTACAAGAACTATTCTATTTTTTAGGAGATGGATACGAGATGAAAAAACTAATTGGCTATAGTGTGATGTGTATTGGTTTTGTCGGTGTGGGACTGTTTTTATCAACTGAATCTGCTTCTGCGGCTGAATGGTATAATCCTATTTGGTATAATTCGAACATTGAATGTCAAAAAGGCTATCCTTATGGTCCGACAAATCTAAAAAATGGAAAATGTCGTGTTCGTTGGGACGGTGTAGTAAATGATACCATTGGAAATATGACTGATGCAGCAATTAACGGTATGTATGGAAACAAACACTAATACTATGAAAGGATAAGTCAATGGACAAAGAAATTGCTATTTCACTATTAGAAAAGTTTAAAAAATGTTTGATTGTTTCTAAGGATCAAGAACCTATAAAAAAGGTTATTCAAGAGTTAGATCTAACATTGCAAGACCTTAAAGTAAATAATTACGAGGGAATTACTTTACCTATTCGATTATCTGAATTTACAAATAAAGTAAACTTGGCATTTGCTTTTGAAGGATTACGTTTATCGGAAGAACAAAGTAAGAGTTGGGAGTTGTTAAAAGAAGCTGTTATTAAAGGAAGACAAGGAGATAGAGTAGGGCTTTCTATGTTGTTAGGTATAATGTGATAATTATTTCAATGTAACATAATTGAGATTTCTCAAAAGTAACTTAAAACTATTTAGAGGAGGAGAAATTATGAAAAGAATAGTTAAAATATTGGGTGTTTTAGGTGTTTTGTTAATAAGTTTAAGTACTTTTGTTAGTGCCGGAGCAAGTGTGTATGCCTCTGATTTAGAAGATCAGTTACTATTTGAGTCTGATGTTACTACAACAAGTGAAGATCAATCACAATTGAAATTGTTGTTAAGCGATGTAGAAAAATATATAGACTTCGATGGAGATAAATTTTTTAATGTTGAGAATGCTCTTGCCAACAATGAAAGTCAAGATGTGATTGCTATTGGAGAAGCTTATAATGATATGCTTAATGACGAACGTCAAGGAAACATAGGGAATATTAACAGAAAAAAACGTGCTATAATTAATGGTTTGTCTCATTATGGAAATTGGTGCGGTAAAGGAAATAATGGTAAAAAACCTATAGATGTATTAGATGAACAATGTAAAAAACATGATAAGTGTTATGAATCTAATGGGCAATGGAATTCTGAATGTGATAAACAGTTAGTTTGGAATATTGCAAAAAACTTTGGTGCTATAAATAAAATCGGTTGGCATGCTAGAACCTATGCCGTTGCTGCAATAGTATTGTTTGCAGGAAAAGTAGGAGGAACAGCATTGTTAAAACAACAATTTCCTGAATTGGCACCATTTTTACCATAGGAGAGTAGTTAATGATTAGTAATTGGAAAAATAGTGATTTACTGACGAAAGTTGGACTAGCTATTGCGGGACTTGTTTTTGTTGTTATTCCATTTTCTGGCCTAGTTTTAGAATCATTTGGTATTAAATTAGTGCGTTTCAATTTTCTTTTCTTTTTATATGTATTGGCAGAACTCTGTTTTCTATTATCTAAAAAATGGAAGTATGCTGTGATTTTTACATTTGGCTGTATTGTTCTATTCGCTATAACTTTAGGATTATCTGAAGCACTTTGGTATTACTTAGATAAATATTTTAATATTGATATTTCTAACAGGTAAAATATTGTTGAAAAAATAGTTGTTATTCAAATTATAAAATGATTGTGTATCTGAAGGTTTATTATTTGCTTATGATGTCGCTTCTTTGATTTTTGAGGTGGTACATGTGGTTTTTAGAATTCTAAAAAATAAAAAAATAGTTATATTTATTTATTCGTTTATTAGTGTTTTTCTATCAACATTAATTTGGTATAGCATAAAAAATCACCAATTTTTAGCAAATATTGGTGATTGCATTGCAATAGCATTCATTGCTTCAATGGTAGCTGTATTGATAAGTTTTTTAGAAAATAAGTAGAGCTATTGTAGAATCGGAATAAAGAAGGTCTCTGTTTCAAAATACATTCATTGAAAATAGAGACCTTTCTTTATTAGGGAAAAGACTTAGATATGGTAGGCCAGTAAGTGTCAGATATTTCTTCATCAAAGTAGGAATAATAGCTTCCTTCAAGTTCGATTGTGTAGAGTATGATCTCACTTGATACTGAATAAGTATCTGTTAATATTTTTTCTAATTTTTTAATTGAGTGGATAAATGACATAAGTTGGAATGAGGATTTTTATCTATTTCTTTTTGCCAATTCTGTATGATTTGATCTAATTTTCGTCTTTCTTTTCTAGTTAATTGTATCTTTTTTTTTGGAGGTTATAGCTACATTTTGTTTTCTTTGCAATTAACGAGATATTTATACCAAAACCAGCAAGTTCATTGTCTGGATTTTGGCAAACTGAGTAATCTTCTTCAATGAATTCATAATCTTGTTGTTTCATAGCTTAGTCCTTTCTTTTAGTTATTTTTCTCCTCTTGTCCCCAAATTTCAATAATTGGTTTGTATGGCAGATTATACTGTAAATTACAAAAGGTGATAATTATTTAATTATCTTTTGTAATTTACAGTTTTTTTTATTTGGAAGGTGTTTAATGATAGTTTGTGAATGGGTAGTTGAAACTATTGTTTGTAAGCCTGATTATTCGTATTGTGGATATTCTTTTACAATTGAAGCAATTTCTAATTCAAAAAAAGTAGCGTTTGACATTGTAAAATTGAAAACGAAAGAAGAATTGAAAAGGATAACCATGACTACGAGTGAATAAATACTTGTTGGATTGAATTAAAGAAATCTTATAGATTGAGTAAATATCAACGCTTTGTAAGACTAAAAGAAAGCATTAGACCACGGAAGGCTATTTCAAACATTTTAAACAGTCCTTTCTGGAAATTGAGAGAATACGAAGAATATTGTAACTGAAATACAAATCCACTGACAGTACAAGGCTATTTTGATTTGCGAAAATTTCTGATTGATGAACAAATTTGAAGACGTTATACGATTCCTCGTTGTGAATTTAATCAGTTTCTAAAAAGTGTTCATTCTTGCTCTTTACCTAAAATTGGGTAGAAAAGAGATATTTTAAATATGTGTAGGGTTGAGTCAATACTACTGGATTCGATAACCAAGCTTTAAAGTAGTATACCCTTTATCAAAGCTTATAACTGTCGTTTTAGCTTAGGCGGGAACCAAGCTGTTTGCAAGAGGTAGTGTGACTGCATGGTAAACGACAGGCTCAAAAAATTATTTGTTAAAGAATATTCTTTAATCAAGTAATTTAAATTCAATAATTAGCTATTTAAATTGGGTAAGGTATTGATTTCTATAATTAAAAGGCGGGGGAAAGAAGGTCTTTTCATGTTTAGGGTAAAAATGTATCGAATGCTTGTATTTTAAATACATAGGACTACCCTGCTTTTTAATTTTTGCATGATGGTTCTATAATAATGGTTCGATTCCACCTCGCACTGTTAAAAATAATAGGGGAAGAGTATATGGATAAAAATGAATTAATAAGAACAAAAAGAGAAATGGAAAGTGTGTTTAAATGTGAAGTGCTATTTTGTAGTGGCGGTGAAGAGATTGCAGTAGATATTTTCGAACATCAAATTTGTTATGATGTACGTTGTTATCCCTATGTTTTAAAGACCATTTACATGGATTCAGAAAACAAGTTATCAGATATAGGACTGCAAATTATATTTTTAGCACAAAAATATCTATGGAAACTGGTGGAAGAAATTTTTAGTAGTTAAAAATAGGTAACTAATTTTTAGAAAGGAATTTATGATGAAGTTCAAAGAATAGACAAAGAAACAGAAAAAAATAAAGCTAAAGTAAACAAATAGGAAATAGAAGTCTAATAAAATGTGGAGGTGGAGAAATGATTGGTATTCGTGGCTCGCCTATTTTTTTGTCAAAATAGGTAGAGAAATAGGAGGTTTCGATATGGAAAAAGAACAAGAAAAAACTGTTAAATATGATTGTCCGCGGTATGGCGTTTCAATTATAGAGTTGGGTATAGATAATGAATATGGTTTTTCATGTGATACGTGTAATTATCCTTATCCAGATGATGATGAATAAATAAAAGAGGGGAAAAACTAATGAAAAAACAACGATTATTCAAGGATTAGCAACTATTACAATTTTAGTAGGTATGATAATGCCTGTCGTTGTACAAGCGCAAGAAGGCGGACAAGTGCCTGATGAAGTGGCACAGACTTTCTTTCAGCGTACAAAAAGTAATTCTATTTTAGATGCACCTAAAGCATTTTCAGTGACAGATGATAACGAAGCAAGCGCAAATTCTTATGAAAATCAATCTGAGCAAATGTGTTCATATGGTAGCATTAATGATCGTTTTACTGAGGTACAAATTGAGCCCATGATACCAGCAGATAGAAAAGCTGATGAAAATGAACAAATTATTGATGCTACAGAAATAAAATAAGGCAACGAAAAAATAAAAAAGGCTCTATCTACCATAGTTAGTATTTGTAGAGAGAAGCCTTTTATTAATTGGAGGAATTAAATTGCCTGTGACTTTAAAAACAATTCTATGTTTATACGTTAAATTGACTTTGTTAGATAAACTGTGTCTCTTTATTTATTTTGCAAAATCAATAAATGTAATGTAGTTCGTTCTCCGTATATTTTTAAAAATAATTACTGATGTTTCCTTATATATAATTTAAAAGGAATATTATAGCAATAGGGAAGATTGCTAAAAATAGTAAAAAAACTATTCTTGGTATTGCAACTTTAAGCAGCTTGTAGTCTGGTTTTGTGTATTCTGTTTCAAAAACAATTTTAATCAACACAGTTGCTATTGTCCATAAAAAGATTAATACAAGAACAATGATAAACGGGGTAAGACTTTTTAAATAGCTAAAAAAATCTTGTATTTGGGAGAACGAAAAATCAATTCTAGTAACATCAATTCTTCCCACAACTTTTTCGCATAAAAAATATACTATTGAAATAATTAGGTATATGATGGCGTTAAATATTGAAGCGAAATTAATTTTTTTAAACAAATTTTTAATAATTAATACTAGACACATTAAAGCAATTAATATAAGAATATTTTTAATCGTTGGTATTATTGCTTGATATGAAGATATTGCGACAAATGATACAATTGATTCTTGGACATTATCAAAGTTTGCAAAAGGCAAATTTGGTAAGGGATAAATATAGGTCCATAAGTTATTTGCATAAATCAAAATAAGAAAAACGAAAGAAAACCTAGATAAACCATTACTAATATAATCAATATTTTGTTGCTTTGTTGATAAGCGTTGTTGAGATTCTCTTAAATATGAAATTTTTTCTGAAACTTCTATTTTACGATTATCCTCATAATAATAGTTATTTCCGTTTGTATTTTCCATGTGTATTTGTTTTTTTACTTGATTATTTATTTTTTTTTCTTTTTGCGAATTAAGATATGTTAATAGAGAGATGACGAAACCAGCAATGGGAGCAATTGACAAAGCGACATAATCAATAATATTTTTTTAATTTTCCATATGTTACTCCTTTCACAATTATAGTTAAATTTTATCATAATAGTAATTTTTTTGTCTAGATTGTTTGTATTTGTTATTGATAAAATAAAGTTTTTTTGAGTTATATTGATTGGTATTATAAAGGTTTGAGGGTTCGGAAATGACGCAGAACGTTGATTTGGCGTGTTTTATCCGTTGTATTTTTAAGTATATGTCATTTTTCTTTTCAAATGGTAAAACAAATTGTTGTTAAATGGCAATTTTTTCTTAAAAAGAACTTCTATTATTAATTACAAACAAATAACAGAAGTTCTTTTTATTTAGCTTAGTAATTCTTGTTATAGTTGTTTAAAAACTAAATATCAATAATAGAATAATTGTAATCGATATTGTCCAAGAATTTAAAAATATCGTTAGTATCGAGAAAGATAGTTTTTGTATTTACATTAGGGTGAAAACTCATACGTGACTCTTTAGTAATTTCTTTATCAAAGTATACATGGATATCTTTTTCATCATTATTTAGAAGACCAAAAATTGAAACGACACCTGCAGGTAACTTCATTTTTTCCATTAAACTTTCCTTAGAAGCCAATTTGATTCTTTTTTCTCCAGTAATTTCTTTTAATTTATTCATATCTAATCTTTTTTGATCATCCATAATTAACAAATAATATGCCATTTTCTTTTTATTGGTCAAAAACATTGATTTTGTTCGTACACCTTCAATACCTTCTATAAAACTATCTGCTTCTTCTGTAGTTAATTCCGGTGGATGATCTACTATTTCAAATTAATTTTAAGCGCATTCAATTTTGTTTTTACTAATCCATATAAATCCAAATTAATCACTCTTTTTGACTATTTTAACACTTTTGATAATTAGAATAAATAATCTATTGTTTCTATATTTAAAGTATGGACAGGGTGTTCATAAAATCAGTGATTGATGAACATATCGTGTGGTTAACTAGTATTCCTGCTAAAAAAGATAGAGATATGATTATGAATGATTTACGTCAAATTGTTTTGAAGGGCGTTAAGTGGAGGGAGAGTTTTTTTGCGACACAAAGACCAGATGCACAGTTTTTAGTAGGCGCTATTCGTGATCAATTAGGATTACAGGTTGCTTTAGGCGAAATGAGTTAAGATGGTTACCGAATGACTTTCGGAGTGCGCCCGTATGGGCCTGTAAGAAAAAATTAATGATCAGAAAACAAAATGAAAACTAAGAATATTTTTATAGGATAAAATGTTTTAAAATACATCGAACTAAAACTTACTAAAATCTTTTTTTATTCCAGAATTTGTTTCAATAGTAATTTATTATTTATTTACTTACGATGCTTCTTGTTAATGCATAAAGTTGATGCTTGTTATCTGCTAATATGTCTACTAGATCAGAATTTTTTTAATAGGTAAGACAATTGTTTATTCTTTCTGTTTTTAGGATACTCTTTGTATTTGTTTACGCAGAAAGATTTATATTTAGTAGGATAATATATTACTAGCCTTTTAGTAAGAGTGAGATTTCAGAAAACTGGCTTTCTTAAGTAGGTAAAACTACATGAATAGTAAATTTTTATATATTGAATTCTAGGAAATCAAACAATGTAAAATTTTCTTTAGGAATATCTTATTTAATAAACTTTATAGTTTAGAATTGTTTTAATAAAAAGTATTATACAAAATTATTTTGCGAGGATGAGGAGAGCATGAATCAAAACGAAGAGCAAGAAAAAAGAAAAATATTGAGGAACTCTATCCTTCTGTTTAGTAAAAAAGGATATGAAAAAACTAGAGTAAATGAAATATCTCAATCAACGCATATAAGTGTTGCAACATTTTATGAGTTATTTTCTTCGAAACGAGAAGTATATGAGAATGCAAAAATATATGCAATTAATTATGTTAATAAGGAGTTATGGAGTTATATAAAGCCTAAAAATTTATCAGATATGTATACGCAGATTCAAAAACGAGTAAAGAATATGTTGGAAGAAAACGATTTTAATTATGCTATTTTTGATTTATATATGGAAACATTGTTTGGAGAAATAACCTCTGATGAATTAGCAAAAAGTATAGAGAACCATGAAAGGTATAAGCGAGGAAAATACGTAGATTTTTATGAAGCTATGAATTTAAAGAAAAGCTATGAATTATTATTGTTAGATACATTCTACCTATGTAATATTTTTGCTGAATTTAATGAGTTTCATGCTCAAAAGAAAAAATATTATTATAGCAAGGAGATGTCTGAAAACTCTTTATTGACTCAATAAAGAGTTTTCAGACATATGATATACAAAAGAAAAAATGATTGCCAGCTTGAGATTACTTTTATGAGCATCTTGATTTTAAGTTTGCACGATATTTTCTCTACAACACTATAAAAAATAAGTTAACATGCTTTTATTTTTTTGATCATTCTAATATACCTTTTTAGGGGCAACTCCTTCCCCTGAGTTACCCCTAGAGAGTGATATGGGGATATCCCTAAACTTATTATAAAAAATACCCGAATATTATCTCAACAAATTTGCTTTATATTACAAAAATTGATTTAATTTATCTTTTTTAATGTATGGAAGAATTAAGATAATAAATTGGGAGTGAAAACCATTTTTAAGTTCTAAACTTAACAACAAAGTCTGTTAGAAATAAAAACTGTTCAAGAATATTTTCTTATAGATAGTTTTATCTTATTTACAAACACAATAGAACTCAATGGACTTACTCTTAGAGAGTTTTTACATAATACTAGACTACTTAATTTTATCGTTTCTTTATCTATTTTTATCGCTTAATTTCAGTATTAAAATATTTGAGTGATGTAAAACATGTAATAAAGAAAAGACAATTTGACTTTGAAATAGTTGTTGAAGCTTTTGAGGGGGGATGGAGACACAGTTTGATAATGCTATTATATATTAAGTACCGATGGAAATGTAGAATATGAATAAAGTTGTTGTACAAGCAAAGCCTTTAGAAAAAAGTTAAGATAAAGAGATTTTGAAAGAATAATAAGTGAATATAGGAAGGGATATCTATGAAAAAAAGTTTAACGTTATTAATTGTCGGGTTAACCATTATTGGCAGTGGATTATTTATTGGAAGTTCATTATTCTCTAAAAATGAAGCTACAGAACAAACACCTACTAGCATGACAAAAGAAATACCACCAGAGTTATTTTTAGAGACAGAAGTTCTTGATACAAAGAAACCTGAGACAATTCCTTCGGAAAACGAGCTCTATCAAGGAGATCTTTCATTTGAATATGCGGATCCGGAAAAGCCGTATGTGCTAATGATTTGGTTTATAGATAAAGCGAATCATGAATATGTAGGGCCTGATAAAAAGCCATTGAAAAGAGAGAAAGAATTGATTCTAGGAAAAGCTAAAGGTGTCGTACACGTAGTTGTAAAAGCCAATAGACCGATGTTGACTCATATTCAGAAGTTAAAAGATATCCAAGTGTCTATGACATTAAAAGAGAAAACGGACTGACGGAAATCGGACATGTCTTGGGAATATCTGTTCTACTTTTGTCGGTTTGTTTATTTTGTTCCATCTTTATAGTTGCTTGATCATATTACAAAAATGAAAGGTCATTTTTTTCTTCTCTGTTATTTATCACCATTAAAAATGATGATATTATTTTTTAAACACCTATTTAAATTTGTTTCTACAATTTTAAGTATGATAATGATCGTTATTTTAATTAGGTGTAAATGAAGAAAGGAAGAAAAATATGTTGAAAAAAGTGTTACGATTTGGGGTATGTATAAGTATATGGTTGGTAACATCTTCCACTTTTGTGCCAAGTATGGTTGCAGTGGCCGATTCGGTGGTGATACAAGAATGGATCGCATCTGATAGTGAGGAGGAAGAGAAGCTTACGGAACGCTCGGACGATATATCAGATGGACAAACTGGAAAGGTTGAAGTACAGAAAACAGAAACTACTCAAACGACGGTATCGAGCAGTTCAGATGAATCAAGTGATCTTACCCAGTCCAGCGAAGAAACTGTGCCAGAAGAAGTCGATGAGTCTACCGAAGAGTCTTCGGATCCTCAGGAACAAACGATTTCTCATGAAGAAGAAACGAAGGAAGCAGTTGATTCATCAACGATTGATTTTGAAGGAACACGATCTTCTGAATCATTCGGTAAACATATCTCTCCAAGTATTGATAAACCTAACGAAAAAATAGCCGAACCAATCTCTTCAAATGAAGGAGCAGTTGTTTCACGGCGAAGCCGCCGAGATCTTTCTGCGGTTTCTTCAAATCAGCCAGAAGAGGAATCGGTGGTCGCGTTTGATGAAAAAGCCTTTGATGCTGCAATCGATCAATACATTGATCATGCGACAGAAGAGGAATTAGGTTTGGTCATAGAATCAAGCAATGAAAAAGAAATGACCGATGCTTTAGAATATCTTTTGTTAAATCAATTGGATGAGTCTTTTGGTGTGGAAGAACTTGATGAGCTGAAGAAGTTTCTCACTGCCGATGAGATTGAACGACTAGAAAATGAAACGTCGCTAGAGACATTTGAACAACTGCTCACGCAGTACTATAATGAACGAGAGAAAAAACTGGAAGAAGGAACGGCATTTAGTGCCTTCTTTCTGGCAAGTACCGATGAGGAAATCGATCGGATGTTAGAGGCAAAAGATGAACAAGCATTGGAACAAGTGATTTCTGAAATCAGTGCTTCTCGAAATCGTCAAGCAAGCGGATCACGAAAAAAACGTGCGTTACCTCTAGCCATTCCATTGCTTGTCAAAGGAGCGATGTTGGTAATCGGGGCGGGGGTAGCTGCTTATTCAAGTCATCAGTTCTATAAGACGATGGAAGCGCAACGTGCGGAAAAGAAACGAATGGTCGAACGCTGGCGTTACCATGAACAACAAGCACAAAAGCGGCATCAAGCCGCACAACAAGCCCGCGCCAAAGCCGTTGCCCGTGCCAAATTACAAGCAGCAGCCCGCGCCAAAGCGCAAGCCACACAACGAGCTCGTGCCCAAGCCGCAGCAAAAGCGAGAAAACAAGCACAAAATTGGGCCAAACAACAATCCGCCGCTCGAGCTCGGGCACAGGCGGCCGCAAGTGCCCGAAGAAAGTCAAATGCGTCCTATGTTCCTCCGGTAACTCGTCCGAAACCAGTGATCAAAGCCCAACCCAAAGCACCTGCCAAACCTGTTGCCAAACCAGTAACGAAACCAACTTCTCCAACGAAACTGAAGCCAACGACGACCCCAAAAAATACGATGCATCAAGTACGTGCGGGAGAATCCGTATGGTCTATTTCCCATAAGTATGGCATCAGTATGAATGACTTCATCAAATGGAACAAAATCAAAAATAATCTGATCCATCCAGGCCAACAAGTTATCGTCAAACAACCAGCAAGCACATCAAAGCCAGCGGCAAAACCAAGTACGCCAGCCACTTACAAAGTAAAAGCAGGAGACTCAGTTTGGGGGATCTGTGAGAAGTATGGGTTACCCGTTTCAAAATTTGTCCAATGGAATAAGATCAAAAATAATACCATTCATCCAGGACAAGTGATGCATTTACAAGAACCGAAACCGGCATCAAAACCAGCACCAAAAACTTCTCCTACGACTAACACGACGTATACGGTAAAAACAGGGGATTCGGTCTGGTTGATTGCCAATATGCATGGGATCAGTATGAATGATCTAGTGAATTGGAATAAGATCAAGAATAATACAATCCATCCAGGCCAAAAATTGACAGTCAAACAACCTGTTTCATCAGGGAAACCAACGACAAAAGTACCCGCTTCTACAAATCCAGTCACCCACAAAGTCTCTTATGGTGAATCTTTATGGCTGATTAGTAGTAAATATGGTGTGACCGTCGATGAATTACGCAAACAGAATGGCATCAAAGGTGATTTGATTCACCCCGGCCAAGTATTAGTCGTCAAAAAAGGTACGACCACGAGTCATTCAACTCCTGCAGGAAAAAGCGGAACCAGCTATACCGTAAAAGCAGGGGATTCTGTTTGGTTGATCGCCAATCGATACGGCGTGAGTATGGATGATCTAGTGAAATGGAACAAGATCAAAAATTATACGATCCATCCGGGTCAAGTCTTAACGATTCAAACAATTGTTTCTACACCAGCAAAACCTGCGATCACGACAACCCCAAAAGTAGAAGCCAAACCAGCGATCACGATGACACCAAAAGTGGAATCAAAACCTGGAGTGACTACCACACCAAAAGTGGACGAGAAACCAGTAATTACAACAATACCGAAAGTAAAAGAACAACCTGTGGTCACAACCGTTCCTAAGACTGAATCAGAAGTATTGGTTGAGAAAGCCAGTGGGGCTAAAGGTAAATTAGATGTATCATCGAAATCTTTTGAATCACTTACTGCGGATGAGAAAAAAGTAGTAGAATCACTTTTGGAACAAGGGAAAGATGTTAAACTTATTCCAGAAGCTCCGAATGTAAGTAAGACTCCTGATCTTTTAGTTAATGGAATAGAAACTGAAATTAAAACACTTAATGGAAATAATATCAATACATTAGTTACGAAAGTAGGTAAAGCATTAAAACAAGTAGATGGGAAAGGTAAAATTGTTTATGATATATCAAAAGCAAACTTTACACCGCAACAAATGGATGAAATAATTTCTAGATTAATTGGTAAGTATGGAAAGGATATAGTTGATAGAATTACATTTATAAAATAGGAGAGTGATTTAATCGTGAAAATAAAATGTTTATGTGGAAATGTGCTTAATGATGAGAATTTGGAAACAACGAATCCTCTAATTATTTTTCCAGAGAACGAGTATTATGATGTGTTAGAGTCAAATCCGAAAACCGTAGAAGAGCTTGTGGATAATATGCCTTTAGGGTCAATGTGGGAATGCAGGGTTTGTGGAAGACTTTTCTATTTTAAAGAAGGAAAATTTGATATATATAGTTTAGAAAAAGAAGTGTTTGACAGTAATTAAAGATTACTAGATAAATTAAAAAGGCACTCTATCATTCGACGGGAATCGAAAAGATAGAGCCTTGACTAGTAAGGATGAACTCACTAATCAAGTTGCCAATAGCTAACAAAACCTAGCTGTATTTATTGTACAAAAGTTCATTATTGGAAAAAGAAGTGATTCAATATTGTCGCTTCTTTTTCTTTCTACATCTAAAATTAATTTATAGCCCAGAGAAAGCCAGTGGGGTTGATGATATATTTAAGAGAACTCCTGAAATTGAAAAGCACTTAAAATATACAGATTTTAGTGTTCCTAGAAAACGAGGAATTGGTGGAGCACATAACAGTGAAGAATTCTTTAAAAATGATGTTAAAGTTATAAAACAAACATCAACAGATGTTCCAGGAGTGAGTGTTCTAGAGTATCAAATTCCAGAGCTAGACGCAAAGGGATTACCTACTGGTAACTACAAGAAAACTATTTTCAAAAAATCAATATATGATCCGTCTATTATTTCAGATGATGAGTATATAAGACGAGGTTTAGAAGCAGCAAATGATGCTATAAAAAATAATAATGGTAGTATGCCTAGAGAATGGGTAGGAAAAGATAGTTCTGGTAAAGCATGGAGAGGATTTTTTAAAGACGGTAAAATTGATACAATTTTCCCAGATTAATTAAGGAGTGGATAACTGTTGAAAGAAAGAATTAAAGAGAATCAACTAATAAGTGAAAGTCACTTTCCCGTAAAAATTATTTTTAATGAAATAGAAAACGAATGCTTTCTAGATGTTATTAAGGTGGTATGTAACGGAGAAGGTTTTGGAGTAGAGGCTGGTGCTTGCTTGTTTCCAAATGATTTAGACGCCTATGATATTGCACAAGGAAATGGATTTGTTGGTGTTGAATTTGGATTGTACAGTGGAGAAGAGATAGTAATCACTTATAAAGAATTTTATTTCTATTTAGAAATTATTTGTGAGTCATATTTAATAGACTTTCCAGAGGAAAAAGAATTTGTTAAAGAGAAATTGAGGAACTATAGAGAAATATATAGTATAAAATAAAAAGTCACTTTACTATCTGGTTGGAGTCGGATAGTAAAGCCTTGGCTAGTAAGAAAGAAGCTCACTAATCAAGCTGCTAATAAAAAGCTATTTATGTAAAGAGTATAAGAACTGAAGTTGAAAAAAGAAGCGATTTAAAAGAGAAGGAGTGAGAAAAGATGGAGATGATGGATGATAAGAAATTTTATCGACAGATGGAACGTTTAAAACAAGAAACATTTTAGGAATACTTGTCTCATTCCTATCGTTTTTTTGCTTTTGTTCCACTCCTATGCTTCCTTGATTTTTTAATTTATCCACATTTTTCATGGTGGTTCATTCTAAAATTATTTTTATTGGTGTTTTCTTTATTCATTTATGTCTATTGGATGTATGTTTTTTATAGAACAATTTCTCTTCTCTTTCTTCGATTATTTTTTATGTATGCCGTATGTAATAGTGGATTCATGATGATTGTCATGACGAATTTCTATCGAACCTATGGGGAAAAAGTAACTTTTCTTTATCATTTTATTGGTGCAGTTGTTTTTGGAATGATTGTGGGAATCGTCTATGCAGGGTGTTCTTATGAACGAATAAAAGAATATTTAAGATATAATAATAAGTAAGGTGAATGGGCGTTGGATAATGAAAAAATCGAATGGTTTATTCCTACAAAGTTTTGATTAGTAGAGAGGCAGTAAGAGAAAAATATGAGTTGTATTCGTAAAAAAACATATGATGTTCCAATTACATGGCTATACGTATAATCCGTATGATCTGATCAACTATACAATCAAACTTTCTCTAAGAAAAATGACATTGACGATAAGTAAAAAAGATGGAAGTCCATTTTCCGCAAATAAATTGAGGAGGACTTAGTCTTTACTGTATCAATTATATATTTTTGAATGATCATTTATATTTATACACAATGTTTGGATAAATTTTGAAAAGATAATAGCTTTTATTAAATATTTTAAACTATCTAACTATCTGCACTTTTTGTCAAATAAGATAGAGTGAGATAAGAACATCTAAGGTAGAATCCTTTTTCTACTTTAGATGTTTTTTGCTTTATCTGAAAAGAGAAAGACCGTGGCATTTGCCACGGTCTTTTTTATGCGCAAGCGCATGTGTTCAGGCACCCGGGCCTGAAGAATCGGCTCGTTTTTCGGAAGTACTAACTTGTTTGATTCTCAGTTCCCAAAGAAGTGAATGTTCAAGCGACTCTAATCGTATATCAGTCATTCGGCTAGTATAACCTAAACCATAACCTGCCAATTGCCAAGGGTAAAATGCACGCTGCGCGCCCTTGGCAACCGTCAGAACATGGTTTCGAGACGGTTATGCCGAACGACCGATATACGAAAAGGGACGTTAAAAAGCATTCCACTTTGATCTTTGAAAACTGAAAACCAAAATCAAACAAGCAGGGCTTTGTCTAAAAACGAGCCGAATCAAGACCTTGGGGATTGCACCCCCAAAACCCCTGCGCCCCCGACGCAATGCCGAAAAGGTTGGGGGAAAGGCTCAAATCCCAAAGAAAACAAAAAAATTTATTTTTAGGAGGAATCAACTATGATCACACAAACAAAAAACACACCATATCAAGTCGGAGACATCTTTTATAGCTCTTGGGGCTATGAACAAACCAATGTTACTTTTTGGCAGATTGTGAAATTAACAGAAAAAACCGCTTGGTTTCGACCAGTAAAAAAGCAGATCGTCAAAACATATACTTCTATGAGTGGTGAAACAATTCCAGTACCAAATGAATTTATCGAATATCCGCTCGCAAGAACAAAAGATAGCATTATTAGAAAACGAATCAATTCAGCGCTATATCCTAATGAGTTATATGGTAATCGCAGTTGGGACACTTTCTATCGCTATAATGGTCAACCAGTATATGAAAGTAGCTACTATTAAGGGGCGTAAGCCCCTTAACCGAAAGGGAAAATGATCTATGAATAAGAGAGAAAGCTAATGTCAAAAACAAAACCTATTGTTGACTGTTATGATCGAAATACCCAGGAGTATTTAGGATCTTTTGTACAAACGAATGAAAATATCATTAATTATGTCGCGAGTATTCCACCTTACAAAAATATTTTGCTCGTTAATTTTGGAACAGATGACACAGTGCTTACTACGATCGGCAATTTTCTGGACTATGTGCCAGATCAAAAATGGTTAAAAACAATCTTGCCTCAACTGATTGAAAAACAAACTGGAAAACTACCGATCGAAAAAGTCAATATTTTTGATCGGTATGAAGATGTTATGAAGAAATGAGGGAAAAAGATGTATCAATTTTCAAATCGCGAGTGTTTTAATGGGAGATATTTGATTCCAGTCAATCAGTTCAATCAGCACCATCATTGGCCGCCAAGCCATGTAAAATGTGATTGTTCCGAGTTGGCAGAACACCAAATAAGAAGAAATCGAGGGAATTTCTATCCAACCTATATTTTGGAATATTCCAGCTGTAAAAATAAGTATCAATTAATACGAGGCACAAGGCAGTTTGAATGCCTTTCTTAGAAAAAAGTCTTTATCTAGAGGTGAAATGATGGAATTGGAGGAGTATGTTGATCGTTATATTGAAATCATTAAAACAGGTGTGACTCGTCTATATCCTGAATGTGATTTGACGAGTCGGCGCTCCTTGAATCTTTTGCATAATGAGTATTTGCTTGCGGTACAAGAATATGATTGTTACGTAGCCAAGCACAAACATAAACCAGACTATCATGTGTTGATAGAGTATTTTGAAGAATGGAGAATCAATCGTTCAGAGTTGTTTCAGGAAAACGAACGAGTGATCTCAGAACAAGATTTTCTTGAATACTATTTAAATGATGTAAAAAGTAGCAGGTTATTGAAAGCTAGTGAATACACAGAAGAAGATTATCGGTTTATTTTGAAGCGTGAAAGATACTTAGCAAGCCAAATGTTCAAAAATAATTGCCCTGGCATATATGGGTATCAAGAGTTAAATATTCGTCAGTCGAAAAAAAGACAAGACTATTGTTTAAACGTATTAAAAAAACGATTTGAGATAGATTGTGCTGATTTTTATGTAGGAGTGTGCAGTTCTTGTTTGGCGTGCTTACGTATACAAGAAAATCGGTTGAAAGAAACGGACACATTATTTACCCGATTGATAATTTGCTTGGTTTAGAGAGATATGATCGCTATTCCTTACGAACAAAATACGCCTTGGCAGAGTTAAGTATGGTAACTTCTTACCGGAAGGCGTCAGAATTGATTGAGGTGGTTGGTAATGTTCAAGCCTCAAAAGATACCGTCATGAAAGTTGTTCATGAATACGAGACAAAATACAAAGAACATGAAGCATATCTAGAAGAATATGGCACAGAAGGAAAGTGTAAAGTGGACTATCTTTATATCGAAGGTGATGGTGTGTTTGTAGGTGGCAAAGATGGAACAAACAAAGAATTGGCACATTTTATCGTTCACGAAGGAATAGAGACAAACGGTCAACGGAAAATGACTAAAAACCTCAAACAATTTGTCGGTTTAGGTCATCAGAAAACATTGAATCATGTAGAAAATTATTTGTATCGTACCTATGATATGAAAAACACCGTTATTGTGACCAATTCAGACGGTGGAAAAGGGTATAGCCAAAAAACGTTTAAAAGTCTTTTGCCAGTAGTAAAAAGACATGAACACTTTTTAGATCGTTATCACATCTCATTGAAATTAGAGCAACGTGTCTTTGTACCAGAATTAATTCCTGTTTTTCAGAATGCAATCAATAATTATTCTACTATAGATTTGCAATGTGCCTTAGATACACTAGAATCGCATATAGAAACCAAAGAACAAGAAACTCATGTCAAAAAGTTAAGAGCGTATTTGCGGCGAAATTGGAAAATTATCAAGCCGTATCACTTGCGCGAGTTATCAGGTGAAAAACAAGGAATCGGTATTATGGAGAGTCTACACCGAATCTTGACCTTCCGGATGAAACGCACGAGTTTAAAAAATGAGTTTTGCTATGAATTTAGTAATTGTTGCTGGCGTTAGCGGAATGCCTTCATCCTTAAGAGTTGATTTCAATTTCTTTATGAATGTCGGGTCATTTAAAGTTTCTAGATATTGATATCCATTTGTGGAAAGACCGTTAAATAAGTAGATGGTACCCTCCATCTTAGTTTTACGTTTAATGGCTTTGACTAGTCCATCATCAGTTAAGTTATCAAGAACTTCAAAAGTCGCTCGAACGAGTAAATCACTACTAACACCCTTCTTTAGTTTATTCTTGATGAGTGGCTCATCATTTATCAGTTTCATGAAATCTTGTGTTTGTTCTGGATGTTTTTCTGCAATAACTTTTAGGCAAGTTTTATAAAGCTCGAAATAATCAATCATAAATTTAACCTCGCTTTCAAAATGATTTTATCAAGAGGTGAGGAACAAAACAACTATCATAGGAGGGGGTGAACGACTTGTCGATTTTGCAAATTAATGAAATAGATCTAAGCCCGAAGTTGCAAGGAGTAGTTAAAAAATTAGCAGCTGAGGAAGGAAGAAAACAAGCAGAAGCATCTATTGAGGCATTAAAAGAAAAACTATCGATGCCTCGTTATATGAATTTTACGCAAGCTGCTAAATACATGAATACTAGTTACAACACCTTAAAGTATGTATTTATTAAAAAGAAAGGCTTACCGGTAGTAATTATTGAAGGTTATGAACGAATTTGGCAATCAGATGCTGATGAGTTTCTTGAAAAATACAAAAAATAATTATCCTAGCGTGGGGCAAGGATTAGGAGGGGAATTGATTGTCTTACACACTAAATCAAGAGTTACTTATTCGTAACCTTGTCAAAGAAAAAGTTAGAGACATTCATCAACTCTTGCACGATAAGAAAAGCGTGTTAAGTGATAGATAGCTTGAAATTGCTAGAAGAGAGCTTATCAGTATCAAGAGCTACTTTATCAAAACCGATTGAATCAGCAAATGGAAATGAGGTGAGGAGAATGAAAAAAATGGAACTCGAAGTAAATGCCGTAGTAGAAACATTTGAGCAAGCAAAAGAACTCCTAGCCGACCTAGAAGTTCTATGTGAAAAATATGATATTGCCTTTAGCATCAATAAGAATAACTACTTGGTTACTTTAGCAGGTTTATCAACAGACGAAACTGTATCAAAAACAGTCTTGTAATAGCATCTAACATGTTCAATGTCGATTTGTGAGTGGCTTGCTTTGACATCAATACGTCTATTTAAGTGTTCAATATACGCTTTGGTCAGTTCCAGAGAAATCTCCTTATCAGTCATACTCATATTTTTCACCCCCCTATAAGATATTTCAGTCTGTCACCCTGATAAGGAAATTATACGACAAAATAGCTATGAATTTTGGAAATAGTTATTTTCTAAAATCTCATATCCATCGGGCAAAACACTTATGAAGAGACAATAAAATCTACCATTCGGCAAATAACCAACTTCACTATCGATAAGTTTTTTTGCAGTTAAGAACAATAAAGCGTTCTCAATTTCTTCGCGAGAATAGGAAAATAAATATGGATGCTGGAAGAAAGTGTCAGCTTTTGGATGATCTCTAGGAGCAAAAGATTCAGCAACCGCAAGAACATCATAAGCAATTACAGGAATTTGTTTCATAGAATCACCTCCCCATTAATTATAATAAGTTAATTTTGGGACGTAAATATTAAAAACTAATAGATGGAGGAGAGTAAATGTCAAAAGAAAAACTAGATTTTATCACAACGGTATTTCCACATGCTGAAAAGATAATTCAGTATGCGACAGAAGATAACTTAGAAAAGTTATTTGAACAAGCGCAACAAAAAGTAAACTACGAGTTGACGGAGGCGCAGTTTGAATGAAAAAAATCTACTGGGTACGGCGGACCGCATTTATCTTAACGATTTTTGCGTTAGCGCACTAATCACAGGACAAGTACCAATGTGGGTTAGAATCGGCTATCCAACAGCTGCCATGTGGTTGATGATGATTTATGATGAGGCATTATTTGAACTGAGAGAACAAAAAGAGCCTACACCGTTTTCCGCCAGTGTAAGCTCAAAAAATGAAAAATGAAAAAGGTAAAAAAATTATAGCACAGCTAGGAGGAAAAAAACAAAATGGCTAAAAATATTAATGTTCCTTTGAGCGGGATCAGCGATGGAAGGTTACAAGAACGATTTGATTTTGAATTGGCTCAGGTAATCAATAACATTCATGATCCTAACACAGACCCAACAAAAAAAGAAAAATTACTATTGATTTAACGATTATTCCTGATGAATATCGAGAAGATATTCTCATTGATTATCAGGTGAAATCTAAGCTAGTCTCTAGAGATTCGCTGACATCGAAAGTCATCATCGGTCAAGACGAAAAAGGAAAACCTCTTGCGAATGAGTTGAAAAGCGGACAAAGAGGGCAAATGTATTTTGACCCCGAAGATTCCGAATTGAAAGATGATAAAGGAACTCCTGTTTCAGAAATTGAAGAAACAGATAAAATTAAAAAATTTAAAACCAATTAGGAGTGAATGAAAATGACAGAACAGTTAAGAGATGCGTTGGAATATGCAGTGGAATTACGTGAAGGGCAAAAAGTAGTTTATGAGCAAGATCAAAAAGTATTCTATGATACGACAAAAGCTCGTTTAACTGAACTTGATCCAATCAAACGTGCAGAAACGCTGACAGTTAATTCGTTATCAGGGCTTGTAGGGTATTTAAAATCGAACATTCGTACTCTTGAAAGTGATACGAAGCTACTTGTTCACGTAGAAAGTCCAACAAAGGTAGTTGTCTATTCTTCACTCGATACAGACCGCAAGCGTGAAAGTGTGATTCAAACAAATGCATTATTAGATGTTTTTCCATATGGACGTTTTATGAACTCAGAAGATTTTATTATCAATGTTCAATCACTTATTCAGCGTGATCTTGATGCAGAAGCAATTCTGGCTTGTGCGAGCTCGATTCGGATTGAAGGCGGTGGCGATTTGGTTGATAACGGAATCTCTCAAACCGTTACAGTCAAAGAAGGAGCTGCGACTTTAATAAAAGCAGAAGTACCTAGTCCTGCTGAATTACGTCCGTATCGCACCTTTTTAGAAGTCGAACAGCCTTCAAGTCCTTTTGTATTTCGAATTGATAAAATCGGCAACTGTGCCTTGTTTGAAGCAGATGGTGGTATCTGGAAACACACGGCAATGGAGAATATTCACGAATTTTTGAATAGTGAATTAGATGAATTACTTAAAGAAGAAGTAGTAACCATTATTGCGTAAGAACTATTAAGGAAAAAAAGTGCTCACACCAGTTTCCGCTAGTGTGAGCCAAACAAAACTACAACAAAAAATCTATACAAAGGAAGTATAACAAAATGAACGAAAAAATTCAAAGATTAATTGAGGAACTAGCAGAAGAATGTCGCAAAGAAAAAGTTGGCTTGTCCTTAGCCGTGCTTGATGCTGAAGGAGAAATGGCATTAGCGCAAGCAGGTCCAGAATCACTTGTGTCAATCGCTACTCTTGAACAATATAACCATGTAAAAGAAGAATTAACCGAATTGGATTGCGACTGTCCGAAACACCGTATGTTAAAAGAATTATACGGCATCGAAATGGAAAATACTCCGAAAAAAACGCATACATTCGTGATAGACAACCCAAACGATGTGCTTGATATTATTTCACGTGCTTTGCGAGGTGAGTTTAAATGATTGATTCATTTGAGAGTGCCTTAGATCAGTATTTGACTACACCTGGTTGGGGACAGCCGACTCCAAAAGAGGAGGGAGAATCTTGCTGAATGCTCTAGATGCTTATGAATTAAGAGAATTGGAAAGAACCACTTTTTCTGAAGAAACATTTCCATGGACGATTGATAGTCTAAAAAGTGCTAATTGGGCCTTACGTAAAATTGCTGTTCTGAAGAAAAAGAATGATGAGATCCATCAACTTGCGGAAAATGAGCGTGAACGTATTGCTGAATGGGAAAAGAAGGAAACATATACTAATCAAGAAAGTATTGCATTTTTTGAAAGTAAATTAGCAGATTACTTGCACGAACTTCGAAAAAATGATCCAAAAGCGAAAATTAAAACACCGCATGGAACGGTGAGTACACGGAAACAACCGGACTCATGGGAATATCGAGAAGATGTATTGGATACATTGAAAGAACTAGAGCTAACTGAATTTATCACGATCAAAGAATCAATTAATAAAGCAGAACTCAAAAAAGCAGTTCGAGTGTTAGAAGATGGCCGTGTCATTAGCCCTGATGGAGAACTGATTGAATCCATAAAAGTTATTGCGCAAGGTGAGAAAGTTATCGTGAAGGAGGCGTAAAGATGAAATTCTATCCGAATGGCACGATTCCTGAACAAGCGAATATGTATTTTGTTTACGGTGATGGAGGTACAGGAAAAACATCTTTGACAAAGTAATTTAAAGGCAATATGTGGATGATTACCTTTGATAAATCGACCAATCCCATTCGAGCAGACAAGGATACTTCTATAACTGTAATAGAAGAACAAGATGCACCTATCATTCAAAGATTGGTAGAAAAAGCGATTCGAAAGGTGATCAGTAGCACAGAATATGAAGTAATCATTTTAGATAATGTTACCGCATTACAAAACCTAGTATTAGAAAATATCGATGGTGCATCAAGAGACGGACGACAGAACTATCAAAAATTGCAACTATGGTTCAGGCAGTTAGGAATGTTGCTAAAAGAAAGCAATAAAACGATCTATGAGACAGCACATCAAGTAGACAATGGGGCTAGCGGGTTAGATGGTAAAGGGCGTTTTAGTCCTGACATGAATGAAAAGACATTCAATGCCTTTACCTATATGTTTGATTTAGTGGGTCGTATCTATATCGAGGGTGGAAAGCACTTGATCGATCTTGACCCTGAAAATGGTAATCACGCTAAAAATTGTATAGACGACAGAAAACTTATCGAAGAGAATGAACTAATCAATAATCATCAAAAAGAAAGGATTTAAAATGACATTATTTGTAGTTGATTCACAAAATACATTAGGAAAATCAGTGAGAGAAGCAGGGAGTTACAATGTGACTATCCTTCATGATTCAGAATAAAAAAAGACAAAAGAAACGCAAAGTGATATGGCAGTATTTAATTATGAAGTGATGGACGGTAAATATAAAGGCGGGAAAATCCTCTATGACAACATTGTCTGGGATAACAACGATATAGAACTGTCTGTTAAACGATTCAATACAATTTTAGCTGCAGTAGGTATTCTTGATGGAACAAGGATTGAGAGTATCGAACAGCTTGTTAATGGATTAAAAGGGAAAACACTAAACATCACTGTAGATTGGAAACATAGTGAATACAATGATCGTTGGAACTTATCTGTTAAAGGGTATAACAAATTCGACCAAGAAGGAAGTAAACCCAATGGTGTGGAACGACCAAATGGAAAGCAAATGAATCAGAATCGGCCAAATGAGATTAATCAGGCGACAAATCAAGTAACTCATAGTAACAGGATTCAAGAATCATTACCTGGTATCGATCCGTTAGCTGATACCAGAAGCTTTGCGAATGGTGGTTTTAATGGTGCAACAGTTACAGATGATGATTTGCCATTTTAATGTAGTGAGGGAGTTTATCTCCCTCTGATTAGGAGGAGTCGTTTAAAGAATGGCTATATATAGACAACTCCATACTACGTTTTGGAAAGACAAGCGAGTGGGCGAATGGAGTAGAGAACAAAAATTATTTTTCATGTATTTACTAACCAATGATTACACTACCCAGTGTGGCGTGTATGAATTTAACCGAAGATACGCGAAATTTGAACTAGATATGACTGCCGAAGAAATAAAAACAAATATTGACTTCCTCGTCAGCGAAGGCCGGATTGCCTTTAATGAAAAGTCGGAAGAGTTGATGATCGTCAACTGGCTCAAATACAACAGCGCCAGATCTCCTAAAGTGGCGGCAGTGATTGACAAGGAATTGAAGGAGATAAAGACACTTGAATTTGCGGAAACAGTCATCATGAAGTGTCAAGAGTATGGATATCCTATCACAACAGAAAAACCAAAAGAAAATACCGTATCGATAGGGTATGGATACGTTATTGATACGATATCGCAACCAACACAACACATAACCAACACAGAACCATCACCATCATCAGCACAGAGTGCGCATGGCGCGCGTGAGGATACTGTGGCTGTGGTTGGTCCAAACCCGTATCAGCTTTACCAAGAAGTGTTTGGTGTGCTAAACAGTGTAGCGGCTGAGGAAATCAAATACTGGGTGCAAGACCTTGGTAAAGAAATGGTTTGCGAGGCAATGAAGCGTGCAGCATTCAAGCAAAAATCATGCGGCTATGCGAAGGGGATTATGCAAAAGTGGGTAGCCAAGAATATCAAAACCATGGCACAGGTAAAAGCTGACGATGTGCGCCACGAAAACCAGAGTAGCTATACCAAACAAGCAATCCACACCGAACCAATCCCAGAATGGCTAGATGATCCAGAAGGATACAACGCCCGGAAAGAAGCGGAAATCATGGAACGATTACGAAAAGAAGCGGGGGACGATCCATTTGGAAATTGATCAATTAAACCGAATCACTGTAATTAAGCAAATCTACACTGCATTAGACCCTAGTCACAAGAACTTGATGGAAAATGTTAAGCGAATCCTTGATAGTGATCAGCCAGAAGAGGTCCGCTTTCGAATCTTCATGGTGATGTATCGCCATACTCGAATTAGCTTGGGCAAAGTATCAAAGATGCACTATGGCGAATTTCTCACTGCCGGAACTACTGAATCCATGTGGCAAGAAGCAAAGTTGCTATATCGAGGACTGATGGCAAGAAAGGAGAAGACCGGATGAAGCAAGCAAAGAAAACTCAATCGTCTCGATCCACCTATCAAAAACGGTTTTTACGTCAAAAAATCAGTGAATTGACCTACTTAGAAGGTTGGGACAATGATCCAGAGATTGTGGAGAAAGTCCAACGGCTGAGCAAAGCACTAGAACGAGTGGGAACACAAGAAAAACAGTTGTCTAGTGATCAACCGATCTGCACGATGGAGGAACTGAGTGTAAATAGTTATATACAGCTAAAAAAACAGGGCTATCTAGACTGTGAGATCAAGTATATTTTCAATATCACCGCATATGCTTTAGCTCGATGGAAGAAATCGCTCGGATTAACGAAAGGCGTCGTTCGTGATTTGTTAGAGGTGATGTAGATGGGCCTGAGACAATACAGAGTCGATTATGTGGATTGGAAAGGTCGCCATGCGGTGATGTATTTGCACGGCTACAGCTACTCAGAAATTGAACAACAAGCAATGGTTGCACAGGGTGTGTTCAAAATAATGAAGATTACTGTGAGTCAGTAATTGACAGAAATACAAAATTAAGGAGAGCAATATGCGTAAACCAATGAGTTTAAATCAGTTTAAAGAACTTTTGGTGCACATCAATAAATTCCATAAATTAGGAAATTAGGAGTTGGTGCGTTTACGGTAATATTTACCGTATGCGTGATTGTTGGTAAGAGTTTGGATAAAAAAGAGCATGATTTTATTGGGGAAGACGAAATCAAAGATCAAAAAGAAGAAGCGGAAGCTGTTAGAAAAAGCCCAAATGAATGGGACTGTGAACAATAAATATTGGAAGAAGGAGAAGAAAACAGATGGAAACGCAAAAATTTGAAAACAATTTGTTTCAATTAGTTGTTAAAACATTGAACGGTGAATCACTATTTAATGTCGAGACAGTAGCAAGAAGTTTAGGTTTTACACAAATAAAAAAATGGTAAAGAATATATTCGATGGGAGACAGTTAACAAATATTTGAGAAAATATCTTTCCCAAAAAGTTTGGAAAAATGATTTTATAAGTGAACCAATGGTTTATAAACTTGCATTTAAAGCCAATAACACTTTAGCCGAAAAATTTCAGGATTGGCTTGCTACCGAAGTGTTACCACAAATTAGAAAAACAGGTGCCTATATGAATGTACCTCGCTCATTTGCAGAAGCTTTGCGTTTAGCAGCTGATTTGGAAGAAGAAAAACAGATGCTTGAACAGAAAGTTGCAGAATATGAACCGAGAATCACTTATCTCGATACAATTCTAGTATCGAAAGATGCAGTGACTACCTCACAGATTGCAGCGGATTATGGAATGTCAGCAGTCAAATTGAATAAGTTGTTGCATCAATTAGGTATACAATGATAAGTAGGCGGTCAATGCTTACTTTACAAGAAGCATATGAATTGCGGATATACAAAATCTCACACGAGCGAAATTCTTCAAACGGACGGAACGATAAAAATTGTGATGAGTACCAGGTGGACACAAAAAGGAAGGCTGTTTATTTATGATTTGTGAAAGAAGAAGGCTATTATCCTCAAATGGATTTATGGGAAACGGCATAAAAAAAACGAACCTTCTACTTGAAGAGAGAGTTGCTTTTTGAAAAAACAAAGAAGTAGAAGGTTCGAAAAAGGTTAGTATAAATAGCCGTTGTTGTCTTAAGAAAAGAAAATTATTAGGATTTTAGATACCCTAAAACTAACCTTTTTTATTAGGATATAGGATTTTATAAAAAAATCAATAGTATTTTATAATTAAAATAAAAACGAATCCTCTGCTTCAGTGCTGGTGTGAGAACAAAGGACTCGAAAAGGCTAAGAAGGTAACATGCTAACTAAGAGCCAAAAAAAAGTAACATAGGATTAATTCTTAACCTTTTTCTTTAGAATAATATAAAAAATAAAATTGTCAATATTATTTTATCAATCAAAAAACGAACCCTCCATAGTTGATTGGGTGTTTCAGGGACTACAAAGGATTCGAAAAGGCTAAAAAGGCAACAAAATCTTAGCTATGAATGTTCAGAAAAAAGTGAACTTAGGATCCAGAATTAGCCTTTTCTTTTAGAATAGTATATAAAATAAAATTGTCAATGTTTTTTTATAAAAAAGACAGCCGACCACTGGCTGCCTGTACATAGAATATTGAATGGTATCAAAAATCTTTTTTCATTATACCATATCTTGGAGTGATTGTAGTGATTAAAGAAGCTGATATCAAACAGACAAAGGCAAATGCAAAGGATATTTTAAAACAGTATCGTGGATTAGAACGCAAGGCAGGACGAAGTCCGATCGATATTCGCTCTCCTTTTCTAAATGATATGCCTAAAGCACCTAAATACGAGAATAGGGTTGAAGATGCAATGATCCAAAGCATCGAAATAAAAGAAAAAATCCAAGCAATTGAATATGCATTAAGTCGGTTGGGGTTAATGAGTAAACAGGTATTATATTATACATATTGTGTAAGAGATGTAATGACAAATGATGAGATTGCAGACAATTTAGGCGTAGCGACTCGCACATTGAATCGCATGAAGTCGGAGGCATTGTTAGAGTTTGCCGATGTATTCGGAATCGTTGCTTATCGATGAAAATTTTGGCGTAAATGGCGCAAATTTGGCGTTTTTGGCGTAAATTTGGCGCAAATTGTTCGGTTTAAGATGGTATTATGATAGTGTCGAAAGAATTAGAGAAACGGTGATCGGGCTACTCACACTAATCCAAATACCGAATTGGGGCTAATCCCTCATTGCTCATTCTTCTTAATTTGAATAGAAAGACAGCACGTTAATTTAATGGAGGTGACTCCTCTTTTCAAAATTCGCCTGTGCTGTCTTTTCGTGTCCGAAAATGTTGTAATGTTGAAATAATGTTTTAGGGGTGTTAAAATAATTATAGGATAAAAAAATATAGAAGACTTGGTATGAAAAAGTTGTTTATTGTATCGCTAATTGTTTTAGTATTAGGGGGAACGATTTCATCAAGTGGAGTTGCAGTTGCCACGGAGATAGATAGCCAAGGACAGAATACAGTTATCGATAAAGACAAAGGCTTAGAAAATATTGTAGTGTACAAAGATGAAGATGGAAGTACAGTTGTTAGAAAATATGAAGATGAATACTATAATAGTCCCACTACTTTTGTAAGAGCTAGTACAAGTGTAACAAAATGGGGTAGTTGGAAATATACGAATATTGCAGTGTCCACAGGTGTTTTAGCTAATGCAATAAATGCTGCTTTTTATGCTGGTGGTGCGGCTGCTATCTCTATGTTTGGTATTCCTGGGTGGGCAATTGCAGGCTTGTTGGGTGTAACAAGTTGGACAGAGTTTGGTTCAGCTCCAGGAAGAGAAATTGCCAAAAAATGGGATACGAACAAAAACGAATGGGTTGGTTTCTATATGAGAAAAGGTTACAATGCTAACGGTAAGCATGTGGCAACAGAATATAAAACCAAATAGCAAGTAGGTGAAGACTATTGTATAGAAAATGGGTTTCTTATACACGAGAACATCCAATTGTCAGCATTTTGATTGCTGTGGTGCTTGGTAGTGTTTTAGGAATATCAATTGAGTATTTAGTCAATAAGGATATTCGTTTTGAAGGATTGCTAGGATTAGTTATTGTAACTTTAATACAACTTCAAATTGTATCAAAGTCAAAAAAATAAAAATAATATGAAAAGGCATCTGATTTCAGGTGTCTTTTTTTATTGAAAGGAGTGTGATTTTAAATGGTTATGAGAGGCCCTACAAGACAACAGAAACTTTTCGTAGATATAATTACCTTAAAAACCGAAAAAAGAACCAGACGCAGGCCGTCATTGAAGCTGGCTATAGTCCTGCATCTGCAAGCTCACAAGCTTATCAACTCCTTCAAAATCCTATAGTTTTAGAATATCTTGAAAACGAGAAAAGCAGTTGGAAAAGCAGTTGGAAAAGGAATTGAAACGTGAGTTTTTCTTTGATGCTATAGATGCTCGAAAAGCATTATCTGATATTGTCAATAATCCGGAAAGTAAAGATGCAGATCGGATTATTGCAGCGAAAGATTTGCTTGATCGTGCTGGCTATAGAGCTGTAGATGTACATGAAATTCAATCAACCATAAATATTAATGCAGATGGTTTAACAGATTCAGAATTAGAAGAGCGTATTGCTGAGCTAGAAAGAGAACTAAGGATAGCAAGTGATGATGATGAATAAAATACAAAAATATCAGTATCTGAAAGAATTGAAGCAATTAAAACGAGAGAAGTTGCTACGCAAAGCGCGTGATGACTTCTTTTCTTATTGTCAATTACGGATACCTGACCTCTATAAGAGTAACAGGAAATATTTGAAAGATCTTTGTCAGGAGTTTGAGGAATTCATGAAGTCTGATGACGACATCATGCTGCTCAATCTGCCACCACGTCATGCGAAATCAACGACTGCTGGCC
This sequence comes from Enterococcus gallinarum NBRC 100675, assembly GCF_001544275.1. Taxonomy (GTDB): domain Bacteria; phylum Bacillota; class Bacilli; order Lactobacillales; family Enterococcaceae; genus Enterococcus_D; species Enterococcus_D gallinarum. The sequence goes on from NZ_BCQE01000016.1 coordinate 31,579, forward strand.
GTTTTGTTGAGTGGGAACTTGGCAGAAATCCCAAATTAAGAGTTGCTATTGGTTCATATAACGAAGATATGGCAACCGATTTTTCAAAAGACGTGAGGGAAAACATCGCTGAAGAAAGAGTAATAGATGATCAAATTGTTTATACGGATATCTTTCCAAAAGCAAAATTGAAACAAGGATCAGCAGCAGCTAAACGTTGGGCGCTACAAGGAAGCAAGCTTTCTTATCTGGCGACATCACCAGGAGGAGCCGCAACTGGTAAAGGATTTGATTTACTCATAGTTGATGACGTAATCAAAGGGATTGTAGAAGCAACTAACGAAAATGAACTACAAAAGCATTGGGACTGGTTCACAAAACAAATGCTTTCTCGTGTTGAAAAAGGCGGGAAAATTATAGTCATTATGACTAGATGGCATTCGAAAGATCTGGCAGGACGCATCATTGATGAGATGCCTGCGATGGGTTATAAGTTACGCGTCGTTATAAAAAAAGCCCTTCTTAACGAAGAAACACATGAAATGCTTTGCCCAGATATTTTATCTTATGAAGATTTCAAAAAGAAACGTGCGGCAATGGGGACGGCAATCGCAAATGCGAACTATCAGCAAGAACCGATTGACCAAAAAGGACGGCTTTACCAAAAGTTTCAGACATATGATAAATTACCTGACAATATCATTAAGGTTTGGAATTATACAGATACAGCCGATAAAGGAGAAGATTACTTATCATCACCTGTTTGAGCTGAAACTTCTGACCACAAAGCCTATTTGATTGATGTACTTTATACAAAAGAACCTATGGAAATAACCGAAAATGCTCATGCGAATATGATTATAAGGAATAAAGTGAATCATGTACGAGTGGAAGGGAATAATGGTGGTAGAGGTTTCAGACGAAATTCTGAACGCAAAGCAAGAGAAAACGGAAGACGTATTGACTACTGAGGAAGATTTTATTAAGAACAGAAAGAAATAGCCCGTCTATATGGCGGGCTTAAACATTATTTATTCTTCTGGATAATCAAAAGGAATATCCGGATACGCAAAATTTTCTTTGATTATTTTTTTATTTCCAGTAGGATACCCAGAAGGTATTTCATAACGAAAGGAAAGATTGTTTCTAGAGGCATGGTAATTAAAAGAATATACTAATTCACAATCTTTAGGAGTAGGAATATAGTCATTAGGAACCTTTTTTCTATTATAAAATTTTCCGGTATTTTCGATATTTTGTTTCCATATTTTATAATCAGATTTCGTTGTAATAGTTTCGCTATAACCAGTAATAGATAAAATTCCAATGGAGTATTGCTCTCCATTCAACATAATTATTGCGTCATCTGGAATATTTTGAGATTTTAAGAAATGCGTAATTTCATTTTTCCCTTTTGTTTCAATTGTAAAACCTAATATTTCAAAATATATTACAAAACAAAAAAATAAAATAAAAGGAGATAACAGGAGCCATTTAAGACCTCGGAAATTTGGCTGTTCATTTTTCATTTTATATCCTCCTAGATTTCACAATTAATAACTTCCTACTTTATAAGGTTTATAATTACTTGTAAAGAGATCAGGCTAGGCGTTCGGAGCAATCATAGTCAAACCAGATGCATAAGTTTGTATGACAGGTGCTTTCCCACTACCATACCAATAAGCTTGAAAAACCATTTTAGAACAATAATTAGGGTTTGTAGTTAATGTACTTGATCGTAATAAGTAATCAATATGACGATTCTTTTTGTATCCTCCAGAAGAATTCCAAAAGGTATGATCGGCATAAGTTGCACATTTTTCTGCCATTCCTTTGTTAGGAACACGCCAGATTTGTAAATAAGAATCGATCATTGCATCTTTTTTTTGAAATCCTTGCTCTTCTTTTCTCCATAACCAATTTTCTTTATTGAATTGATGATTATTGTCTTTAATTCCTCCACCAAACCAGTTTGAGAAAAAGGGGCCTTTTGCTCCACCAGTCATTTCTAATATATAGTTATTACTGGTGGCAATTGCAGCATGACCAAATCCTTTTCCATCATTAACTAATATAATATCTCCTTTACGAAGATCACGCTTAAAACGATCCGCATTTTCTCGCTTTGAAGCGCGTTCTTCTGATTTCGCTTTTCTTTCACTAGGAGAGTGTCCTTCACCATCAGGGAAAGCTGCGTAATTTAAGATTTCCGCAAACCAATTATCATAGGAAGAATAATTAGGAAATAGATCTTTCATTTCTTCATAAGTCTCTTTATTCAACAGATAGTTTTCTCTACTGATTTTTCCCAAAGCAATTCCTTGTTCGTATAGTTTTTGTATATTGTCTTGTGGGGTTGGTGACTCAACAACAGATGAGATGCTTGTATCTTCTGATAAATCAGTTTTTGTTTCTTCAGCGCTAGCGGAAAAAAGAATAATGAGACTTCCTAAAAATAAACATGCGGCAGCAAATAACAATAATACTTTTTTGATCGTGACATTTTATCACTCCTTTTAAAATATTTTTTATTAGTATACGCCTACGATTTGTTTTTATGAATTCCCTTTCAATAAAATTAAAAAATTATAGAAAACGATTCCAGTTTCTATTGAAAAAAATTATTTTATGGTTTAAAATATGATTATCTAAAAAGTGTTCATTTATTCTTCTTTCAAAATCGCCCACTCTTCGGAGTGGGTATTTTTTATATGCAAATAGCCCGATTCGGCGGGGATGTACATAGAATAAAAACACTCATTATGCTATTTTTAATATTTATGAAAAAGATAAAAAAACAATTTGTTTGTATTTATTAGTGTGCTATAACTTAATTGTGAAGTTATCTCAGTTGGAAAGGAGTAAAAGAATGAAATATAAGCTTCAGAGTAGAAAAATATAAGTTGTTCAATGTTTTATTTCTTTTGAGACATGTTCTTCATTTGAGAATGGTTTATGAATTGGAGGTCGATTAAATGTATAGAAAAATAAAGCGTTCAATATTTAGTGTATTATTAGGACTATTATTGGTAGGCGGAGTGAAAGCATATGCATCTGAGATTACAGATGTAAGTACAATATATGATAATGCCGTAAAAGAGAATATTATTGATCCAACACTTTATCCTAAAAGTGATTGGCTTGATGATGAGAAGAAGTACATGCGACCAAACTATGATTTTTTTAAATCCAATATACTTGATTCTGTAAGCTATAACGAATGGTTAGAAATGAATAACTATGGTGTTATGAGTGATACAAAACTGCCTTTGCTACAAAATAAAAATTCTAACAGAAGACAGGCTCGGTCTGCACAAGACAATATTAATAAATTTTGTAAAGATGCTAAAGCTGGTGATATTTTAATAGTTAGTGGCAATTTTCCAACCGGTGTGATAGGTCATGCTGCGATAATGAATTCTGATAATACAGTGCTGGAAATGAGTGGCGGGAAAGGATGGGAAAAAGGAATTCCAGATAATAATCATCAATATTCAAAAAGGACATGGATTAAAAATCATATTAAAGATTGGACAAGCATATATAGAATATCAGATTCTAAATTAGCTAAAAAAGTTGCTAGGTATGTTGATACGCATTATTTCTCTTCAAAAGGTACTGCAACAAAAGATATTCATATTGATTATAAGATTGATTCACTTCTCAAAAATAAAAATCCAAATTATTGTTCAAAATTGGTCTATCAAGCTTTTTATTACGGGACTGGAGACTTGCCTGTAATGAAACCAACAATTCCTTGGGGTGTAATACCACCTGCAAATCTTCCAACAACCTTTTCGAATAGTTATAAACCAACTTATATAGGGAGGTATTAACTATGAAAAAAATGGTAGGAATAGTTCCTTTTCTATTATTGATTTGGCTGCATCTAGGCTATGGTACCTTTGGTAAAATATCTGTGTTTCATCAATCTTTTATGACCCTATCTAATTTTATGGATCGGGTTGTACAAAACAATCCTGCGTCAATATTAATTCTTTTTTTAGGAATTCCCGTTTTATCAATAGTTGGTTGTTATTATAGTCTTTATAATGTGAAGAGTAACTATCAAAAAATCATTTTTGGGGTTATGGTACTCGTATCAATTATTAGCTTTGGCTTCTTCCTACTTATTACGTTAATGGGGCTAGCAAATCAATAACGCATAGATAGGAAATAATAGATCTTCAACTGAAATAATGAAAACCCTCTTGTTCAGGATCGAGTGAGAGGGTTCTTTTTTAGCTATGATGTATTCCCAGAATATTTTATTGAGAAAAACTGCGTTGTTTAATTAATGCAACACAACAGAGGCTAATGCTTTTTGAACGGCAATAATATTTTTATCTTTACGGAATTGAAGTGCTTATGCTGGGAGCTCTGCGCTAGAGATTCATATTTTTAATGCAGTATCTAAATCAAAATGTCCACTAGTTTCAATAGAAAACCTGGAAATCGATTTGTAAGGAATTGATTTGTATTCTACTTTTTTACCAGATACTCCTTGTTTATCAACTATAATTAAGCGTTTATTGGTAAAGACTATCAAATCACGAACTAATTTAAATGATAAGTCAATTCTTTCATCTGCAGTCAGTACATCTTTCAATTTTTTCTACTGATTTGTCTGAAGTTAGGTTGTATTTCCCATTATTCCATCAAATAATCCCATCGTAACCTCTTATTCTTTGTGTCTTTTATTTTATAAATATTTTTAATTTTTGTAGATAGATAAGTTATGTATAATGAAACTTATCTAAAGAGAATTATGAGCTATTGTATTTGTCAAATTCATTTTATTGAACCTCACGTAATTAAAGTCACGTGAGGTTCAATGTGGTCATACTTTATTTAGTTTAAACACAGTTATTGATAATGAAAGTTACAGTCTTAAGAATAGAACTGCTATAAACTATTTTTTATCTAGTTTATCTTTTACGTCTTCAACTACTTCTTCTGTTTTTTCTTTTACATCAGAAGCAACTTCTTTAACTTTACCAATGGCTTGATCTAAAAGACCTTCTGCTTTTGTTTCTTTGTCATTGGTTACATCACCAGCAACTTCTTTCGCTTTGCCTTTGATTTTATCTGTTGTTCCTTTATCTGTCATTCAAATCACCTCCTCAAAAAGAATAATGGACCTTGCAGGATTTGAACCTGCGACCGGACGGTTATGAGCCGTCTACTCTAACCAACTGAGCTAAAGGTCCGGAATAAAATGAACGTTTAATTTCTTGAAATTTAAAAAAATATACCATAAAATATGGATAGGTGTTGGCAACATCACTTTATAATAAAAGTGGGCGGGATTGGGAAGCTTGGGGAAGTCTCCTTACTTTACCCGCCACTTTTTTATATTAAATAAGATAACATATTATAAAAAATAATCAATTGTATTTTGTGTATATAAGGTAAGAAAATTTTATGTAATGCCCCACACTAGATGAAGTTTTTTGACCCAGAACAAGCTTCTATTTGATATAATCTAGTTAAACATATATATCGAAAATATTGTTATATCGCTTTTATTTAGGAACTTTTAAAAACTTATTAAAAATGTTAGATAGCTGAACATGCAGATCCAGAAAAGACCTATTTATTAAGTATTCAGTTACTTGATAAAACAAATTATGAATATGTAGGATCGAATAAAAAACCATTAAAAAGAGAAAAAGAATTAGTGCTAGGAAAATCAGAAGGTGTTGTACACGTGGTTGTAAAAGCAAACAGTCCTATGCTCACCCATATCCAGCATTAAAAAGATGTACAAGTTTCTGCGTCATTAAAAGAAAAGGAGTAAGAAAAGATGGAAATGATGGATGATAAAAAATTTTACCAACAAATGGAACGCTTAAAACAAGCAACGTTTTGGAATTATCTGTCTCACTCCTATCGATTTTTTGCTTTTGTTCCATTCCTATGTTTGCTTGATTTTTTGTTCTATCCACATTTTTCATGGTGGTTTATTCTAAAGTTGTTTTTATTGTTGCTTTCTTTATTCATTTATTTCTATTGGATGTATGTTTTTTATAGAAGGATTGCTCGAAAGAGAACAATTTCTCTTCTCTTTCTTCGATTATTTTTTATGTATACTGTATGTAATAGTGGATTCATGATGATCGTCATGACAAATTTTTATCGAAACTATGTGGAAAAAGAAGTTCTTCTTTATCATTTTATTGGTGCAGTAGTTTTTGGGATAATTGTAGGTGTGATCTATGCAGGGTGTTCTTATGAACGAATAAAAGAATATTTAAGATGTAATAAAATGTAAGGTAAGTTTACGATGGATAATGTAAAAAATAGAATGGTTTATTCTTACAAAATTCTGATTAGTAAAGAGGCAGTAAGAGAAAAAATATGATGCATACTCGTTGAAAAATTATATTGTGTTTCAATTACATGGCTATATGTATAACCCGTATGATCGGATCAACTATACAATCAATCTTTCTCTAAGAAAAATGATATTGACAATGACTAAAAAAGATGGAAGTCCATTTTCCGAAAATGAATGGATATTTTTTGATCGAATTCTTTCCAATTTTTTTGAGAAATTAGAAGTAGAGTTCATACAAGAAAAAGAAATAAGAGGAGAATGAACAGGGATCGAAGTACCCTCTTCGATCCCTGTTATTATTATTGACTTTAGTCAGTTTCGTTAGCTAGCGTACAAAACAAAAAAACGCGCGTTTCTACGCGTGACGAAATTAGATAAATTTATTAAAGATTTGATCATGCAAATTTTATTATGGTAGTGGAACACGAACGGGCGGAAATAAAACGAAGACAAGCACAAGGAATCGCATTAGCGCATGAAAAAGGACTGTTTAGAGGGAGAAAGCCGGATTATTCTCCAACAAGTAGAAATCGACAAAAACAAATTATTTATTATCAAATTGTCGAAATGCTAAAACAAGGAATGGGGATTTCGGAAATTTCTAGAAGAGCAGGTGTCTTTCGACCAACTGTTTATAGGATCAAAGAAAATTTAGAGAAAAACGAGACCAAGGTGGAGTAAGAAGCGCCACCTTGGTTTTCTGTTTCTTTATCTATAAATTTAAATAACTAATATAATTAAATAGTTTTAAAATAAAAATAAAATAAATGTTGCAATCAATTTAATTATACAGTAAAAAAATAAAATTAAAAGACTGTTTTTAAAAGGATTTTTATGGAATACTTCAATTGTAAAAGCTATCACAAGAAAAGGAAGGAGGGCAAATTAGTGGGGATAATTTTTCTTGTTGATTGTAAAAGATAACAAAAAATAAAATATAGAAAGTTGGCGATAGTATGAATTTACGAGTACCACAATGTTCAAAGTTTCTTTACTTGGTAATTGGATTAGTAGCTACAATAAGCATATTATTCGGAATTTCTATAAAAGGATATACTGATGAAAAGACATTTGATGTTGAAAATTCAGTTTATGATATGGATGAAAATCAAATTTTAAATATTATGAATGAGTATATATATATTAATGAGAATGGTATAAGAGAATTCGATTTAAATAGAGCTATTGATAATAATTTACCTGATGAAATATTAGAGATTGGCAACACGATGAATAATATTGTCTTAGAAGCAGAAAAAGAAAAGAAAAATGATAACTTAACTGTCAGAATCGTTAAAAGAGCAACGTTTTTAGTTTATGGTAATTATTGTGGGTATGGAAATAAAGGTAAAGGAAAAATGCCTATCGATGATCTAGATACTGCTTGTATGTATCATGATTATTGTTATGTTCATGGTGGGAATAACACAGATTGTAATCGGAAATTTGCAGATAGATTGCGTGCAGTTATAAAAAGCGCAAAAAAATTCTCATACAAATATAATGTTGCGGTAGGCGCACTTGCTATTTTTGGGTGAATAATATGATGAAAAAATATTTAATATCTATAAATATTTGTTTGTTGCTTTTTTCTGCTGCTCTAATTATTTGCCAGCTATTTTTTTACCAAGCTAAAGGTATTCCACCGATTATGTATACTCCTGTAACTGGTATTTTAGGAATAATCATGGCTTTGTTTTTACCCACCAATAATCATCTGAGAAAGCTATTTCTTATTGCTAATAGTAGTATTACTCTTATTGTTTTTATTTATTTTTTAGCCGTGGCTATAAATCCAGATTTCTTTGTATAGGTTGCAACAGGAAGGGGTAGATTAAATATAGATGATTAAAACTTTGAAATATATATCTATAGGTACAATTATCATCAATATTATTCTCAACCTTTTATTTTTCACTATGACAACTATTGATGTCACAATACTATTATTTAGTTTTCCTATAGGAATTGTGGGGATTATAGCTAGTTGTTATCTAGAAAATAAACATCGGAGAGTAGTTTTTGTTCTAGTTAATTTCTTATTGTCTATAAGCTTTGTGTATCCATTTTTATTATGGAAATTAGCAAGTAAGCCGTGAGAAAGTAATAGAAATTTTTATTGCTTGCCACACTCCAATCGTCCCCACCATCTAGGCGAACAACAAAAAAATGCAAAGTCATCTTTAGACTGTAGACAAACTTTATACAAAAATGAGATTTGTCTACAGTCTAAGAAGTTTGATGACATGCTAACTCCTATCTTTAGATGATTGAAATGAATCATGGCTAGTTGGTAAAAAACTTTTTCTAATAATTAGTTCTGAACCTAGTAAAACAGTTTTGGAAATATTTCTCGGATGAATCAATTGTTCTGATAATAGATTAATGGCTGTCTTAGCAAGTTCATTTGTATCAATGTTATACGTTGTTAGTGGCGGAGATAAATATTGAGAAATCTCATTATTATTAATACTAATAATAGCCATATCATCAGGGATCAAAATACCTTTTTCATATAATCCTTGTAAAAAGCCAACAGCTATAGAATCGGAAGCAATCAAACAAGCTTGTGGAAGATTTTTCCCTAATCTATTGATCATTTGCATTGCTAATTTATATCCTTGTTCTCCTGTAAAGGATCCTTCTGTAAATATATAATCCTCTACTAATAGATTTTTACTAGATAAGTAGTTTCTAAACATAATTTCACGACTATCTATTTTATTGTCACTGTTTCCTAGAGCATTTTTTTCTCCACCTATAAAGCCAATTTTTTTATATCCTTCACTTATAAATAGATCAATTGCTTCTTTAGTAATTGCATCAGTATCGGGTTTTACTGTATCAAAATATTTTGGTGCAGGATTAACTTCTAAAACTACACCTTTATATCCTCTTTTTTTTAGTGATAATAGTTCTTCTAATGTAATTGATCCCAAAGCAATAAAACCAGTCACATCATCTGAAAAAGAAGTCACTTCTTCATGCTTTGTTAAGAAAATTAGTTCCATATTTGCTAGCCTTGCATGTTTTTCTAAAGACTCACGTAATTGTCTAAAATACATATCTTGTGAAAGTTGCTCTTCAGAAACTAAAAAAAGTATCGCTATTTTCTCAAAAGTCGTTTTAATTTTTGTACGTTCATATCCTAATCGTAAGGCCACTGCAATTATTTCTTTCTTCGTCTTATCTGTTATATTAAAGGATTCGTCTCCTTTAAATAAACGTGAAATTGTTGCTGGGGAATATCCTGATTCTTTAGCAATATCTTTAATACTAACCATTGATTATCCTCCTAATCTAATGAGTAATTGTACTGAAATACTTTAATTAGAATACTATCTTAAGGCATTCGAAGAGTAAAGTTTTTTCTAATTAAATTTTATATTTATTAGTTTTATTAAATTATTTTACTTTAATAAATAAAATAGTTTACTTTTTCTGGTTTTTATATTATTATGTAAATATGAAATCAGAAGGGATCTAGATTCAAATGATAAAACATGAATTAGCAAATTTATTTTTACATGGTGGAGATTATAATCCTGAGCAGTGGTTAGATTATCCGGAGGTATTAGCTAAAGACATAGAATTAATGAAAGAAGCACAAATAAATACTGTCACAATAGGTATGTTTTCATGGAGTATGCTTGAGCCCGAAGAGGGGAACTTTAATTTTAAATGGTTAGATAAAATTTTTGACGAAATGTATTCTATAAATGTAAGCGTAATCTTAGGAAGTCCTAGTGCAGCTAGACCTGCTTGGATGGCTCAAAAATACCCAGAGGTTCTGAGAACAAATAATTATCGTCAGAAAATGTTATACGGCGGTCGTCATAATCACTGCTTTTCATCAAAAATATATAGACAAAAAATAGGAATTATGAATAGCATGCTTGCTGAAAGATATGGCAATCATCCTGCACTATTAATGTGGCATATTTCTAATGAATACGGTGGGGAGTGCCATTGTGAACAATGTCAAGAAAAGTTCCGTATTTGGCTGAAGAAGAAATATACTAATCTTACAAATTTGAATAATGCATGGTGGGGAGCTTTTTGGAGCCATATATATACTGACTGGGATCAAATAGAGTCTCCTTCTCCTTTAGGTGAATCATTGGTTCATGGTTTGAATCTGGATTGGAAACGTTTTGTTACTGATCAGACGATAGATTTCTATAAACATGAAATTGAAAGTATACGACAAATTACTCCACAAATTCCAATTACTACAAATTTTATGGCAGACAATTTGGATTTATTACCGTATCAGGAACTGAACTATGAGAAATTTTCAAAGTATGTGGATGTGGTTAGTTGGGATTGTTATCCTGCTTGGCACAATGATAAGGAAAGTACTGCAGATGTTGCAAGTAAAGTAGGTTTTATGGATGATTTGTATAGAAGTTTAAAGCAAAAGCCTTTTTTGTTAATGGAATCAACACCAAGTAATGTAAATTGGCACCCTGTAAATAAATCAAAAAGACCAGGGATGCATTTTTTATCTTCCTTACAGCATATTGCTCATGGATCTAACAGCAATTTGTATTTTCAGTGGCGTAAGTCAAGAGGAGCCTCAGAAAAATTTCATGGTGCAGTAGTTGGAAATGATAATAGTGATAAAAGTCGTGTTTTTTGTGATGTAAGAGAAGTTGGTCACGCTCTTGAAAAAATTAGTGCAGTTAGTTTATCAACTAAGCGTTCAGATGTAGCAATTATTTTTGATTGGGAGAATAATTGGGCTTTAAATGATTCGCAAGGATTTTCTGATAAAACAAAGTGCTATTCAAAGACAATTCAAGAACATTATCGTTATTTTTGGAATAAGGATATACAAGTAGATGTTATTACTCCAAGTGCAGATTTTAGTATCTATAAGTTAATTATTGCCCCTATGCTTTATTTACTTTCAAGTAAAACCATAGATAAGTTAACTAACTATGTTGAATTTGGAGGGAATCTGGTTTCTACCTATCTTACAGGATTAGTAGATGAGTCTGATCTTACATTCCAAGATGGATGGCCAAAAGAATTGAAAGCGCTATTTGGTATTGATGTATTAGAATATGATACATATTACCCAAGTCAAAATAATACAATTGAGATAGGAGATAATATTTTTGAGACGAAAGACTATAACACAGTTATGAATATTTTGACTGCTAAGACTATTGGTGTTTATAAAAATGACTTTTATAAAGCGAAACCTGCAATTACAGAAAATAGTTTTGGTAAAGGGCAGACATATTTTATTGGATCACGTACAGACTATGACTTTTTAAATTTCTTTTATGAACAGATTTGTGGAAAGCTAGGATTGTTTAATCAATTTATTATTTCTGGAGATGATGATGTTTCTGTACAAACTAGACAGGGAAGAAATCAAAACTTTCATTTTATTATGAACTTTTCCGAAAAAGATAAAAATATTTCAGTTTTAACTAACAGTATAAATTTATTAACTGAAAAAGAAGTGGGAACAGAAATACACTTATCTCCGTATGAGGTAGTGATATTGCAGTGTCAGTCATTAAAGTAAATAAAATAGAAGCAAAAAATGTATGGTATTTCTATTCTTTTGGAAAAACTTATTTGAAAAAATGGTGATTACTTATATTTATTGTATATATGATATTTCGCGAATATTTATTAGTTAATTTAAAATTGAAGGGAAATAATACATTAACTCTATCAATTAATTTTGAGTTGATAATAGAAATGTTGTAGATTTTAGGAATTAAATCGAGAAATTATGGATGACAATCCAAATAATTATAGAAATGAGGAAAAGACATGAGTAAAAAGTACAATATTTTATTAGTTTGTGCTGGGGGAATGAGTACTAGTTTGTTGGTAACTAAAATGAAGCAAGCTGCTGAAGAACAAAGAATTGAAGCAAAGATACAAGCGATGGCTGAAGTTACTGCAAAAAAATATATTTTTGAAGAAAAAGTAGATTTAGTTATGTTGGGGCCACAAATCCGTTTTGAGAAAGCTTCGTTTGAAGAAAAATTAAAGAATATGTCTACAAAATTAGCTGTAATAGATATGGCAGACTATGGGAGTATGGATGGTGAAAAAGTATTGAATACTGCAGTAAACTTGTTAGAGGCATAAGTTTTTTTCAATTAATGTAATATCTAAAATATAATGAGTATAGGAGTGTAATTCAATGAAACAAAAAATAAGCGCTTTCTTGGAGTCGAAAGTAGTTCCAATTGCTACTAAATTAGCTTCAAGTAGTATACTTATAGCAATTAGGGATGGTATAACTCTAGCAATGCCTTTGATAATTATTGGTTCAATATTCATGGTAATAGCAAGTTTCCCAGTACCAGGATGGGAAGATTATCTTGGGGATGTGGGTATTTCCAGTTACTTGTGGAAAGGTGTGGATAGTAGTTTTGGTCTTGTTGGCTTAATAGCAAGTTTTGGTATTGCGAATAGTTTTGCTGATCAACATAAAGTTGATGGTGTACCTGCTGGTATCGTATCATTATCAGCATTTATTCTGATTACTCCATTTTTAAGTGGTGAGGATGGTGCGGGACTCCCAATCCAATATTTAGGTTCAAAGGGCCTTTTTATTGCAATTATTTTGAGTATCTTGAGTGCATATATTTATCAATGGTTTATTAATAATAATATTCAAATCAAAATGCCTGAAACTGTACCTCCTGCTGTATCGAAAAGTTTTAGTGCGATTATCCCTGGTGCTGTAATCATCACATTTTGGTTAATTATTTTTACTTTATTGGAAAAACTATCGTTACCTAATTTACACGAAATAGCTGCAGCTGTTTTAGGAATACCTTTAAATTTATTGGGAAGTAATATTTTTGGCACATTAATTATAGTTGGATTAAACAGTTTATTGTGGTTTGTAGGTGTTCATGGCGGTCTTGTTAATAATCTTATGCAGCCAGCTTGGATCGCAAATATTGATGCAAATAGATTAGCTTATCAATCAGGAGAAAAACTCCAACATGTGATTACTCAACCTTTTATGGATAATTTCGTTTATATTGGTGGTAGTGGTGCTACAATTGGTTTAGTCTTAACTATTGCTTATTTTTCTCGAAAAAAGAATGCGAGTAAGCGCACTAAGGTTTTATCACCAATAACAGTTGTGCCGGGCTTGTTTAACATTAATGAGCCAACGATGTTTGGTGTTCCTGTGGTATTGAATTTCTTCTTACTTGTACCATTCTTCTTAACTCCGATGTTAAATGCAATTGTTGCGTTTTTTGCAATGAGTAGTGGACTTGTTCCTTTAACACGAAATGTGGCTTCATGGACAATGCCCCCTATTATTAGTGGTTTTTTAACAACAGGTAGTATAAACGGAGCAATACTACAAACTCTTCTAATTATGATAGATATTTTACTTTATTACCCATTTTTTAGGTTAATAGAAAAACGATTTGAAGTAGAAGAGACTAAATAAAAATCTTTCAGAAGGAAAAGATATAATATGTGTGTTCCTTTTTTGTTAATGTTAGTTAAATTAATGTTAAGGCTAAAAGAATAGTTTTTATGTCCATTTTATTTACACTCAATTGGAGGATATTCAATGAATTTAATAAAAAGATTTTTGATACCGGTATCATTATTAGTTGGATTATTAATTGTTGATATTAAGTATGGTGGCAACTATGTTCATGGTGAAACAATTGAAAAAAAGATTAATTATGAATTAATGATGACTTCTGTAAATAGTGAACATAATGGTACAGAAATAGAAAAAGCATTTGATAATGATATTAATACCTATTGGGATTCTGCTTGGTATGAAGGGGATAAGGGATTAGGCGAAACACCTATTAAAATTCAAATAGACTTTAACTCACCTAAACGTCTATCTAAACTTGAATATTTACCGAGACAAGATGACAATCCTAATGGAATGATCTTAAAATATGAATTGTTTGGAATAAATAAATATGGAAATACTTCTACAATAGTATCTAATGGTAGATTTGATAATAACCATTCCATGAAATCTGTAAAAATTTCTAGCAATGATTATTATCAATCACTAATTCTAGAAATTGAAGAAGGTAGTTATCTAAATTCTACTTCTCAAACACATGCTGCTATTGCAGAATTAAATATTTATGAGAGTCAATCAATAGATAATAATGTCATATCAAAAGCTATTAAAGTAGGTGAAACGCTGTCCTTAAATACCGAAAACGTTAGATTTACGCAATGGATGTCTAGTAATCCATCAGTTATTACAGTTGATAAAGCCGGGAAAATTTTTGCACAGAATGAGGGAAGTGCTTCAATTACTGGTATAACTGCCAATGGCATTAAAAAAAAGTATGATATAAGTGTTTCTGATTACAAGGCACCTGAAATTCCTGGTAAAAAAATAGTTTTTGAAGATAATTTTGATGGAGAGCATTTAGATATGAGTAAATGGAGTAATTGGAATGTAGACTTAAAAGAATCAGATCTTTTTAGATACGGTAATTCTCCTGAAGTGATTGTTCATCCTAATAATGTAAAAGTAAGTGAAGGTACGTTACGATTGTTAGCTTCAAAAGAGGAGACTTTGTTTGAAGGAGTAAAAAGTCAATATAGATCTGGAACTGTCCATACTCGTGAAAAATTTGAGAGTAAATATGGATATATTGTGGCAAAAGTGAGAATACCTGACGTTGCGGGAAGTAACCCTGCGATTTGGATGATGCCTCAAAGAAATGAATTAAATACTGAGTGGTTATGGGGGGATAAGGAGAGTATTGGAGCTGAGATAGATATCTTAGAGAGACCACATCCTGATGGAGCTAAGGAATATAGTAATTTAAAAGATAAATATTGGATTACGATGCATTATGATAACTATTTGTATAATCTTCATGATAAGTTTCATGTTCAACCTACTCTTTTAAATCCATATGAATGGCATGAATTTGGTATTGAATGGACTGAAAAAAGTATTAAGTTTCTATTAGACGGTAAAGTTGTTGCCGTACAAAATGAAAATATTCCAAATCAGCCAGAAATTTTTATTTTAAGTTATGGATTAGGTGGATGGATTGGGAAAATTGATGATAATAGATTACCACAAGAAATGGAAGTAGATTATGTAAGATGGTATCAATAAAAAATATATTTTTTAACAAGATGATTTGTATACAGAATTACTAATATATTGTATATTTATGGAAGTGTTTTTATTTATTTAAACGCAGTGGAGTTCGATTACATTGTAGACTCAACTGCGTTTATGAATATAATAAGAAAAAAATCTTAGTATTATAATCTTCTGAATATATAGTATTTATTAGGCAAATGAACAATAAATGAAGTTGATCTAACACATTTAGGAGATTTAATTGCTGGAACTCAAGTTTTGACTGAAAATAGATTTTAATCATTTGTACTAAAATTTTCAATTTTCTTCAGCAAATCCTGTTCTGAAGGTAAGTTAATGGGAAATGATTTTGAAAATCCTTTGGAGACTTCTCTGTTAGAACCTGTAAATGGAATTTTGGAGCATAAGGAACAAAGACGAAACCATATATCATCGCTAAAAACTTTGCTAAAGAATTTAAACAAATGGTGAGGGATAATATCGGACTTCTCTTCTATGGTAGTATCGGAAGTGGTAAATCTTATCTAGCAAGCTCGAATGCTAATTATCTCATCAAGGAATATCAGACAAGAGTCTTAATGAAAATTTTGCTGAAATTTTAAACGATATTCAAGTAAGAGAACTTAAACTCGATAAGAATGAATATAGTGGAAAACTTGCCAATGTTCCATTTTTAATTCTTGATGATTTAGGTATGGAGAGAGACCTCTTTTGCAAAAGAACAAGTCTATCATGTGATTAATGCAAGGTACTTGAAGCAAAAACAAACGATTATTACGACCAATCTTCCTTTGAAGATTATGACGAATACAGAGGACGACCTCGAATATCAACGAATCTATTTAAGAATTATGAAAATGTGTGTCTGGATCCGTTGGAACTTTGCAGCACTAAGATGTTTTTGAGAAGAAGTATAAATTTCTAAGATCGTTTTTCTTAGGTGTTGATTTTCTATTGTTCTTGGTGCTATTTTCCCAGAAAAACGCTTGTAATAAGTGGAACGATTGACTTTGAGTACACGACAGAGTGTAATAAAACTGTGTTCATATCGAAGAATGTGTAAAGCTTTTAATCGTTCGTCGAATGAGGCGTGAATATGACAATTGCTTTTTTTAGGATTAAATTTTCCTCCTCGAGTTGCGTATTTCTTTTTTGTAGCTGTTTGATTCTCAATTTTCTTTCAAAGATAGTAATGATGCTATAAGATTAATAAGGAAAGAGTGCTTTTTTAGTTGAAGATAAACTTGAATTAATTACCACTGTTTACGGTTAAAATGTTAATGATGATGTAAAGGATTTAGGTTTTAATATTTTGCAACAATAAATAGGGAGGCCACAAGTAAATAAAAAGGATCGAGTTAATTACTTCGGGCTTGTTGTTAAAATAAAGTATGAATATTTTTGCTTTTGAGAAAAATTTGAATATAGAGGTTATATCAAAAGATTTTTAAAAGTTTTTTTGCTGATGAAGCAGATCAAAAAAAGATTTGGTGAAAAGACACAAGATTCCTATACTGAAAGAAAAAAGAAATAGAGTAAAAGAATTTGCGTATGTTTAACGAATTAGATTTCGAACGAGAATACCGGGAAAAAGCAATTGAACGGTTTCTGGAAAATCTTCATGTCATTGAACAGAAAGTAGGTATGGAAGTCCAGGCACAAGGATGGAAATATGTGAAAACGGCTCAGCGAACAGTGATTTTCACTTTTGGTGAAATGACTTTTTCACGAAAGTGTTATTGACGGAATCATGAATATCGATATCCAGTAGATGAAACATTAAGCTTACCCCAGTATACTCGTTTTTCGATGGAATTATTATTGCAAATTGCGGAATTAGCAACAAAAATGCCTTATAGAGAAGTAGCAAGAACATACGAACTTTTAAAAGATATACATATTACAAAAGATACGGTATTGAAAGCTGTAAATTTGGCTGGAAAATACTATAAAGAGAAGGAAGAATATCGTTTACGATCTGAAAAGAATTCTGGGACTAGAGAAAAAGTTTCTGTATTGTATATTGAGGGTGATGGAATCAGTATTAAAACCAATAGAAAAGAAGAAAGTCGTGTTGATTTAGCTCACTTTTTAATTCACAAGGGTTGTAAAGAGGAATATCGCGGAAGAAATCAATTAATTGATAATCACGAAATTATTTCTTCTAGTAATAAAAAAGCTCGAGAAGAAGTTGTAGATTATATTTATAATCACTATGAAATAGATAAAAATACGTTAATTATTACGAATTCGGATATGGAGACTGGATACACACCGTATGTTTTTAAAGAAATTGCAGGTTCTTTTTCAGAAAAGCATATACATTTTTGGGATAAATACCATTTACATGAAAAGGTCAAAGAGTTTTTTAAAAGATATGATTCTGTTTTATACCAACGTTTTTTCACGCATTGACTGTTCATAGTAAAAAAGAAGCTCGATTAGTTTTAGATACGATTGAAGGAGAGGAAGAACAAATTCGTTTTGGTGTTTTTAGTAGAAAAATATTGAAAGGTTTTATTATACGAAATCGCCGAAGCAATACGGCTTTTCTGGATCAGGAATTGGTGTAATGGAATCTCAGCAATCAAAAATTGCCAATCGTATGAAAAAGAGAGGAATGTATTGGTCTCTTGATGGTGGAAAAACAATGAGCAAAATGATTATTGATACAAGCAAAATCAGTTAAGAGAATTATTTTTTTGAAAGTGGAGAGAGGAGTAACTCCGAATTGAGAAGTTAGAAACTACCCGACGGTATTTAAAAAAGGTGTACGTGAGAAATTCCCGTCAAAAATTCAAGTAAGTCGAGTAGAAAAATGGTACAAATATGATGTTTAAAATAAATAGTTTCATTTTTGCTTAATCTATTGAAAAAAGATAAAAAAGTGGTATACTTGGCGCGAAAAATTGATGTTGCTAAGGATTTTTAGCATGTCCAAAAATGAAAGAACATTTCTTAAAATCCACAAAATCCTCTGAAAAACTAAAAAAATCCACTGCAACTAAAATTTAGACATAAATGTAGAAATTGAAAAACTATTTAAACTTAGCTAAAAGGAAAATAATGATTAAGACAGTATTTAAAAAAAGGTAACATTAATCTTAATGATTTACAAGTAAGTTTTTTAATAAATAAACTTACGGAATTATATATTTTTTTGGGTCACTTTTAAAAGTAGAAGTGCGATAGTTGTTGTGCTTATCAGCATATAATTTCTATGCAAGTATATCAACTTAAAAGATATTTAAGGAATGTATAAATTTTATTAGTTAGATTAGAATAAGATTAGATAAAAATATCATTTATTTTTGACTAGAAATATTAAATAACACAATAAGAAGACTTTTAGTTTGAGACTGCTAGAAGTCTTTTTGTTATTTGCTTTAGACAGATTCGTTCTTGTGGCGTACGAAACAAAAAACGCGTGTTTCTACGCGTGGGCGAAATAGCTTTAGCAATAAAGGTTTAACACATACGAGATGAAATTGTAAGTATCACATGGTCTTTATTCCGAAGTATCGATGAAAAGCGATTGAGAACAAAATCCTGATATCGTCATTTGCGTTTGTTTCTGATAGAGCATTAGTAAAAAGGTGTTTGTATTTTTTGTGGACTCGATTTAGTCGTATCTAGAAACAATCGGCAATGGAGAATGGAATATTGCTATAATGATTTATAAGAGGATCGAACGGAATCAACTCTTATTTCAAGATTTTTTCAAAGCCGGAAAAATAACGAAGGGAACAATTACATAAAAAGTTTGCTTATTTTTTTATTAAGAATGCATAAGTCTAGCAACTGAGTTTAGAGGCTGTATTGAAAAGCTTTTTACTTAGAAAAATAAATCGTTGTTTTATGCTCTTTTTTCGCAGGGTAAAAACAACGGTACACTGTTTGAGAAAAAGTGAAAACAGATTGTACCGAAGAATCGTAGCGCTTTCTTTGGTCTGGATATATAGTATAAGTGGGGGTAGGGATATGATAGATTATCGGTTAAGTTATCTTATTGGAGATTCAAAAGAAAAATATTTGCTTGATCAAGCAACTGAAATGACAAAAATGAGGAAAATAGATCTTCTTTTTGCAATTAAAAAGATCAATGAAATGGCGTCTGACTTATTTGAAACAGAAATTTTAATAACGGAGACAGAAATTGAAATTCCTAAAACGATTACGCGGAATTGGATTGATCTCTTTTTTAATCAAAAGCGGGAGGAAGTTGTTTTTCTTGAAGAAGAACGTCAGGCAATGATTTTCTTGCTGACTTTTGCACAATTTGAGGAACTATCTGTCTACTATTTCCAAGACTTCCTGTCCGTCAGTAAAAATACGATTTTAAAGGATTTGAAAAAGCTTCGAGCAGCACTGGTTGAACGTGGAGTAACCCTCGAATATTCTAGAAAAAATGGTTTTTTTCTAAATGGAGCTGAAGCTTCGATCCGCGGAGCCGCTTTTTATTTGCTAGGTATTTTAGCTGCCAGCCCCAATGGCAATCGTTTGTTGTATGAAGGACTATCATTAAAATCCCCAAACCTGTATACGGATGTTCGCTTAAATTTTTCAATGACGATTGAAGAATTTGATCTAGTGTTTGTCCCTACTCGTTTTGAAGAAATGGTGTATTTCATTTCCTATTTGATTTGCCGAACGGAAAACTATGAGATTGACTTTTTGCAAGAGGATCAAGCGCTTTTAGCGCCATTGATCGCACACAAGGCTAGCAATCAGTTCTTAGCGCATTTTTCGAAAATTAAAAACAGAAGCATAGAATCCTATTACTTCACAGTTATTTTCATGACGGTTCTTCAAGGGGAAATTCAAGATACCTCGCTAGAGTTTTTGTTGGAATGCTCCAGTGAGATCATTCATGAAATAGAACGCCTTTCTGCGATTGAATTCAAGAATTATCGCAAGCTACTCCTGGACCTTTTCTATCATTTGGTTCCGGCTTATTTTCGAATCAAATTTGATTTTAAATTGAGCAATGTCTTAATTGACGAAATAAAAATGCAATACCATGAGATTTTTGAATTGACCAAATTAGTGTTATTTCCATTAAGGAAGCTCGTTCAAAAGGATATTCCTGACGAAGAGATTGGCTACTTCACGATTCTCTTCGGCGGCGAAATCAGCAATCAACGACAAAAGAAGAGAAATGCCCAGTTAAGAGCGCTGATTCTTTGTCCTAGCGGTATTAGTTCATCTTTGATTATGAAGTCTGAGCTACAGGAATTGTTTCCGCAGATTGATTTTTCCGAAACAAGTTCCTTTGAACAATTCCATCATCAAGGTATGGATAGTGCATTTGATCTTATTTTCTCTAGTGTTCCAGTAAAGACAGATAAGAAGCTCTATGTGATCAATCCAATCATGACACAACTAGAAAAGAACGCATTAATGAGAAGAGTTCAGGAAGATTTTCTCTTTCCGAAGGTGTTGATTCCATCGGTGAATGAAATTCTAGATATTTTAATCCCTCATATTGAATTAAAGAATGGTATTACAAAAGAAAAGCTATACAACATTGTGCAAAAAAAAATGAACAAGGAAATGAAAAGAAGGGAAGATGATCGACCGATGTTATCAGAATTATTAACAGCTGACATGATTCAATTGACAGACCGTAAGATGGGCTGGGAAGAAGCGATTAATACAGCTGCTGACCCGTTAAAGAAGAAAGAAAAAATCAATCAAACCTATATAGAAGCAATGATTAACAAAGTGAAGGATTATGGACCATTTATCCATATTGGTAAAGGTGTGGCACTGCCTCACGCACGTCCACAAGATGGGGTCAATGAGTTAGGAATGTCACTGCTGAAGGTGGATACGCCTGTGCTGCTTTCAGATGATGAAAAGCATCCGATTCAAATTTTTATTTGTCTAGCAGCCATTGATAATGAAATGCACTTAAAGGCGCTGGCGAGCTTAACAAGAATTTTGTCGAATAAAGAGAAATTAGATACTTTACTAAATGCTTCAACAAAAGAAGAAATTTTAGAAATTATGACTGAAGGAGAAGATGAATAATGAAATTTGCGGCGGTATGTGGATCAGGCTTGGGTTCAAGCTTTATGGTGGAAATGAATATTCAATCTGTACTTAAAGATTTAGGAGTAGAAGGCGTAGAGGTTGCTCATTATGATATGGGCAGTGCAGCCCCAGAATTAGCGGACACATTTTTTGTCGGCGGTGATTTAGCTGATAGCGCACAGCATTTAGGCAATGTAATTGTGTTAAATAGCATCATTGATATGGATGAGCTAAAGGAAAAGGTTCAAGCAGAATGTGTGAAACAAGGACTGCTATAAGATGAGATGTCTGGAAGGAAAGAAAAAGTAGGAGGATCAAAAAATGAACGGTATTTTAAGCATATTAATTGATATTGCCAGTACGCCAGCGCTATTAGTGGCTCTGATTGCTATTTTAGGAAATATCTTACAAAAGAAAGATACGGCTTCAATTGTTAAAGGCGGAATCAAGACATTTGTGGGCTTCTTAGTAGTAACAGCTGGAGCAGGTGTAATTGAAGGCTCATTGGCACCTTTCGGAGAAATGTTCCAAGCGGCCTTCAATATGCAGGGCGTTGTTCCGAATAATGAAGCGATTGTTGCTTTGGCACTTAATAAATTTGGTACGTACACAGCACTTATTATGTTAGTCGGAATGGCCTTTAATATTTTGATCGCGCGGATTACTCGGTTTAAATATATTTATTTAACTGGACATGCCACACTTTACATGGCGTGTATGATCGCGGTGATTTTGAGTGTGACGGATATGGAAACTGTTCCATTGGTATTATTTGGAGGTTTGGCTTTGGGCTTGGCGAACACGATCTTCCCAGCTATCGCACAGCCATTTACTCGCCAAATTACGAAGAACGATACGGTTGCTTTAGGACATACAGGGAATTTTGGATATGCACTGAGCGGTCT
The DNA here is from genome assembly GCF_001544275.1 of Enterococcus gallinarum NBRC 100675. Taxonomy (GTDB): domain Bacteria; phylum Bacillota; class Bacilli; order Lactobacillales; family Enterococcaceae; genus Enterococcus_D; species Enterococcus_D gallinarum. The sequence goes on from NZ_BCQE01000016.1 coordinate 53,948, forward strand.
GATCGGTAAATTTGTAGGAAATAAAGAAAAATCGACTGAAGATATCAACTTCCCGAAAGGTTTGTCCTTCCTACGCGATTCCACAGTTAGTATTACGATTACAATGGCAGTCGTTTATGTGATTGTTGCCTTATTTGCGGGAAATACTTTTGTAGCAGAAAACTTAAGCGGTGGCACAAACTATATTATTTATTCGCTGCAGCAGGCTGGCTCATTTGCGGCGGGGGTATTTGTTATCTTGGCAGGTGTTCGTTTGATCTTAGCAGAAATTGTTCCGGCATTTAAAGGAATCTCGGAGAAATTAGTTCCAAATTCAATTCCAGCATTGGATTGTCCAATCGTTTTCCCTTATGCACCCAATGCCGTATTGATCGGCTTTTTAACCAGCTTTGTTGGTGGAATTGTGAGCTTGGTGATCATGGTCTTAACCGGAACGACGGTAATTATTCCAGGGGTTGTGCCTCATTTCTTCTGTGGAGCAACTGCCGGTGTTTACGGAAACGCGACTGGCGGACTGAGAGGAGCGGTAGTCGGATCTTTTGTTCATGGTGTTATTATCAGCTTTATGCCGATTCTCTTAATGCCTGTTATGGGTGAACTAGGCTTCCAGGGTTCAACCTTCTCTGACACAGATTATGGAGTAACCGGAATTTTCTTAGGAAATCTTGCCAATTTTGGTGGACAGGTCGCTGCGATTATTGGAATTTTAGCAGTATTAGGAATCTTGATCGTTTTGACAGCTGTTACCAAAGGAAAAAAATCACGTGCGGTTTCTGAATAATTCAAGGGAGAAGATAGTGTGGAAGAAGTAACGCTTAAAAAGTTAGAAGTTTTAGCCACGAACATTCGCATCGATACGATCGAGGCGATCAGAAAGGTTGGTGCCGGACATATCGGCGGCTCGTTATCCATTGTGGAATTATTAGCAGTGCTCTACGGAAAACAATTGAACTATGATCCAAAGAATCCTCAGTGGGAGGAACGTGATCGAGTTGTTTTATCCAAGGGACATGCAGGAACTGCTTGGTATAGTGCGTTAGCAGAAGTTGGTTTCTTTGAGAAAAACTGGCTGATGACCTTGAATGAAGGCGGTACAAGACTGCCTTCTCATCCAGATCGGACAAAAACACCCGGAGTAGATGCAACGACAGGCTTTTTAGGTCAAGGAACCTCGGTTGCGGCAGGAATCGCGACAGGATTGAAGTTGCAGAAGAAAGACAGTTATGTCTATTTAATTGTTGGTGACGGCGAATTAAATGAAGGACAATGCTGGGAGGCTTTTCAGTATTTGGCTCATTTCAAGCTGAATAATTGCATCGTAATCATTGATGAAAATAAAAAGCAGCTGGATGGAACAACAAAAGAAATTTTGAATCCTTTTAATATTGAGGAAAAGATGCGGGCATTTGGTTTTAAAACAGTGAAGACCAAAGGAGATGACATACCAGCCATTGATCAGGCGATCACTGAGTGTAAAGCTATCAAAGATCAAGCGGTTTGTATCATTCTTGATTCTGTCAAAGGTCAAGGCGTACCTTTTTTTGAAGAAATGGCGGCTAATCACTCAGTAAAATTTGACAATGAGAAAACATTGGCACAGACAGAGAGTATCCTGGCTGATTTGCGAGAACGAATAAAGGAGTGTGGCTAGATGTTTATATTAGCAGATACTAGAGAAGTTGGAAAAGAACTTCGTGTTGCAGTGGTCGATGCTCTGAAAGAAACGATGGAAAACAACGAGAAGGTGATTGCTCTGGATGCCGACTTAGGCGCTGCCAGCAAATGGACGGATCTAATCAAGACTAATCCCGATCGTTTCATCAATGTCGGAATTGCTGAAGCCAATATGGTAGGTGTCGCTGCAGGATTAAATCTTACTGGATACATTCCTTTCGTCCATACCTTCGGGCCATTCGCAACAAGACGTGTATTGGATCAAGTTTTTCTATCAGGTGCCTATTCTAAAAATACCATCAATATTTTTGGTTCAGATCCTGGATTTGCAGCTGGGCATAACGGCGGAACCCATACAACTTGGGAGGACGTGGCATTATTACGTGCTATCCCTGATGTGGTTATCTGTGATGCAGCTGACGCTGTTCAGATGGAGTGGATCATTAAAGAATTTAGTCAATTGACTGGTGTGCATTATGTTCGTGGCAATCGTAAATGCGTTCGCGATGTTTATGAAGAAGGCTCGAGCTTTACATTAGGCAAGGGCAACCTGTTGAAAGAAGGTTCAGATTATCTAATCGTCGCGGCTGGACAACTAGTTTCTGAGGCTTTGGATGTGGCGGAGCATCTTGAAGAAAGAGGTATTACGGCAGATGTGATCGATATGTTTACGATTAAGCCGCTAGACAAGGAATTATTATTGGAGCGATTAATTGGTAAGAAAATGGTCATTACCATTGAAAATCACTCGATCACTGGCGGTCTAGGCAGTGCGGTAGCAGAAGTTTTAGCAGATAACGGCCTTGCTATTCCGCTGAAACGTATCGGTGTCGATGAACGTTTTGGACAGGTGGGAACGCCAGCCTTTCTACAGAAAGAATTTGGCTTGACTGCGGAAAAAATCATCGAACAAATCGACGAATAATCTAAAAAGAAAAAATAATTTATAGGTGTTCAAGGGATCTGTAAGGATCTTTTGGGCACCTTTTTTCAGCAGTTCATCTGAGTTGCGGACCTATTCGATTAAAGAATTTGTTGTCATTTCTTATCTCAAATCATGCTATAATTGAATTAATCGGTTGAAAACTAAGAAGCAAGTCTGTTTTAACAGTCTTTAGTGGGTACTGTGTGTGTAATAGACGTGCTTTTTTCAGATGGAAGGCTGCGAAAGTTATAATCTATTTTTCTTTGAGAAAGAAGGAAAGTATATCGTTAAGCTATTCCCACGTTTTATCGTTTCCCCATACTTCGTTGGTTATAAGCTACCCCACAGAATTTTTCTGAAGAGCATTCGCTTTTACTAAGAGAAGAATTTCGGAAAGAGTTTGTTAGAGAAATAAAAGAACATCAAAGCAGTTTATTTTTTTGAAAAAGTGCACAAATGACTCCGAAAGGAAATATGGATTGAACTTTTGAATAAGGCGCGATTAATATAGATAAATCAAATGTTAAATACTTAGATTACCATAAAAAAATGGCATTCGGGTACTTTTTTGACTCCTAATTACAAAAATATGAAAGTCCCTCAATAAATATTTATTTTTAACTAAGAATATCCGAGTGTACAGGCTATAATCAGCTAAAATAGTTAGTAAACAGGCTTCTTTACAAAAAAGTAACATAATATGGTTTGTTGTTTTACATGTGAAATAGGCCAAGGAGAGTGAAGATAATTGAATAACGGAAGTCATTCTCGCGAAGTTCCATGATGGAGCTTCGCGAGAATGTCTATAATTTGCAGTATGTGGTAGGAAATGAAATTAATTTTTTATTTCAAGAGGGACGACATGATCTCTCGGGGATAGTGATGAAAAAGTACACTCACAGCTGTTTAGTTGATATTAGCCAAGATACTAGGCTTACTCGGGATGAATTTGATCTATATAATCAGAAGGTTGTTGTGAATTACAAACAAAACAACGGGATGGTTTATTATTGTGGATGATGCAGCATTCGAAGATTTAGAACTTCATGTATTAACGCTAGCTTTTCAAATAGAAGAATTAAAGAAAAATGCTACGATTAACAAGCAAAGGAACTCATTGAAAATGATTGAAGCGGATTATCGGTATTACAAAAGACAATATGACCAGCAGGTGAAAAAATGGAGAAGGTAATTCCGAAAAAAGTTTCTTTTGGCGATTGGGATTAATTGTTGATAATGGAGGAATAAAATGAATGGCGATGCAGACGTTTGATGTCTACATCACCATCTTTTTTAATACTCGAAAGCTCGTTGTTGAAAAAAACTAACTTTTCTTCAACAGAGGTTTTACGTGCGAATCAAGCCGAGTATTTCCTCGATATTCTTTGTTTGATGAAACTGTATAAGACAGTAAAGAAAGCAAGTCCTAATGCTAAGTAGACCAACGCAACACAAAAGAACGCTGATTCAATTAGCATTCCGCATGAATCGAGATAAGAACCGACAAGGACAGAAGTCGAAAATAACAAAATACTCAAGAAAATAAATATACAAGAAATAATGATTTTTTCATAGATTCTCCTTCTTTGTTTTTCTAAATTATATAGAATATAACTTAAGAAAAGATAAGTGTGACAAAATTGTTAGGTGTGAAAGGCATTGAGATGTCAATCAGCTTTGTCCTTTGTAGTATGTCATTGTGATCAATGAGACAGAGGATTTGGGACTAGACGAGACAGAATCAACGGCAATTGCTATGCAATTTATATTCAGTAGTGTAAGCAATTATGATTCTATACAACAGACAGTGAACGTCACGAAAAATATCTTGGAGATTATTTCCACCATCCAATACCATTTTCAAATCAAAATCGACCAGAACTCGATAAATTTTTCTAGATTAGTATCCCATCTTCAATATTTTTTGATTCGCTAGGTAAAGGGAACCAAAATGATGGATATAAGTGAAGAAATGATTCGCATTGTCCTTGATCAATATCAGTCCTCCTTTCAATGTGTAGAAAAAGTGATACGTTTTTTGAACAAGGTCGATAATGTGAAGCCGCCATTAGAGGAGGAAGTGTATTTGACGATGCACATAGAAAAAATTCGTCAGATGAAGATGTGAATAATGCCGTTTTTTGAGACCGCCTAATTTATATGATACAAGCACCATTCCTTTTTTTGGAATAGGTGCTTTTTTCTGCTATTATCGATTGATACTTAGTTCCTTGATTTTCGTTAATTGGATGTCATCAATAAATTTATCTACCTGATTTTTGTCAATTGTTCCATTTGTTTCGAACAAAGAATTAGAAATACCACAGGCCATTGCATATCTGAGAGAATCTTCAATGGAATAACCTTGACTGATAGCATAAGCCATTCCTCCAACTGTAGAGTCGCCGCAGCCTGTGGTATTAACGACAGTGACCTTGGGAATTTGAATATCATAAATAGTAGTCCCATGCTTAACAAGTGCTCCATCTTCACCTTGAGAGATCATAATAGTTTCGACATTGTCAAACATAGGATCGTGCAGGATTGTAATTAGTTCTTTGATTGACTGAATCTTTCTGCCAATTAGTTCCTCCAATTCATGGGTGTTGGGTTTAATAAAGCTTGGTCGTACTGTTTTCTGTTTTAAACAATTTTCCAACTGTTCACCAGAGATATCCATCAAGATCGGGAAAGACTCTCCAACGATTGAGCGGATAAAGTGAAGCAAATGGTAGTGGAAATTGGCATCGTCCGAATTGACTGACCCAGAAATACAAATTACATCGATTTCGTATGTTTTTAAGAGATTACTAATATGTCTGAAAAAAAGCTGCTCATTTTCTTTGGAAAGATAGAGACCTTTTTCTACTAGCTCAGTGTGAGTGTTTCCGTCATGCATGATTGTGATTGCATTTCGTGAATTCCCTTCAACAGTTAAAAATTCAAGATGGTAACGCTCCTCAGCAATTAAGGTATCCAAAATCATTTTTCCGACAGGACCACCCAGGATGCCAGTCAAAATTACTTCTTTACCTGATTGTGCGATGACTCGACCAGCATTGATACCTTTTCCGCCAATCGACGTGTGGGGATTTTCGACCCGGTTTACTTGATCCAAATTCAATGAAGAAACAAGGTAGTTGTAATCCATTGAGGGATTGAGCGTAATTGTTAGGATCATTCTTGCTCCTCCTTAATAATTTTCGTATAAGAGCTGTAGTAGTCAAACTGTTTGTCCGACAATTCATTGTCGGTGACTAAATAATCGACTTCCGATAAGGAGTAGAAGGTATAAACATCCGACCGATTAAACTTGGAGCTGTCAGCCACCACGCATTTTTTCCGAGAGTGGGCAAAGGCCACTCGTTGGATTGAACCCTCGATAGAATTTGCGGTGGTGACGTTATTGTCAAAGACACCATTCGTTGCAGCAAAAGCAATATCGATATTTAGATTATCAAAGCTCTTTTCAGCGATTTCTCCATAAAATTCTTCAGTTGTCCTTGAAAATTCGCCTCCTGTTAATAGGACACGATAATCTGTATTATAAATCAAATAATTAAATGCTAGCAGACTATTTGTAATCACGAATAAGTTTGCTTTTTTAATTTCTGGCAGTGCATGGAGCATGGTCGTTCCGGCACCAATATAGATCGTGTCATTATCAGAAATAATACTGTTCATAACTTTTCCGATAAATTTCTTTTCTGGTACATTAGTATCGATTTTTTCTTGAGTGGACAATTCTTGTTCAATTTTTTCAAGTTTTTGTGCGCCACCGTAAATTTTTACTAGCAAAGATTTGTCGGCAAGCTCATTGATATCTCTTCGAATTGTCATATCGGAGACGTCTAAACTTGAAGATATTTCTGGAATGGATAAGTAGTCGTTTCTATTTAACAAATCCAAAATTTTTTCCTGACGCTCTTTTTTTAACATGAAATCACCTCTAATAGTAAGCTCTTACAATAAACCGTGAAATATACGGTTATGTTTATACATTAATTAATAGCATTTAAAGAAGGAAAAAGCAAGAGAAAAATGTTCAGTTGTGTTAAAGTTTGTTAAAAATATGAAATAGAATTTGCGAATACATGTTTTGGAATGAAATTAAATGTTAAGTAAGCGTTGACAAAAGGAATGAAGCAATGTATATTTACATTGTAAAACATATGTTAACAAAGATTAACAAATTATTTCAATTTTTGCATTTGAAAGGAGCGTAAAATTTGTGGACTATAAAAAGATGTTCGACAAGCAGCTGATTGGTCTAGAGATTGATGGTGAAAACGAAGAACAGGTATTTGAACAGGTCGCAGAGCATTTAAAGAATCTGGGTTTTGTTAATGAAGGGTATCTAAAAGGAATTACGAGCAGAGAACAAAAATTTCCAACAGGATTGATTACACAGCATTTAAATATTGCCTTACCGCATTCAGATCCAGAGTATGTGGAGAAACCATTTGTTTATATTGCGCGATTGAAAAATGAAGTAAGGGTCAAGCAAATGGGCGATGGTCAGTTAATGAAGGTGAAAAATTTGTTCTTTCTTGGTATTAAAGATCCCAAAGAACAGGTCGGATTGCTGCAAGCATTTATGGAATTATTTATGAACGAAGAGTTTGTCAGAGCATTTATACAGGAAGAGGATAAACAAAAAATCCATCATTTGTTTACCCAAAATATTTAGATAAGGTTTCAATTCATTAAATTATAGAAGCTGGAGGAATTCATGATGAAAAGAAGACTAATTGTTGCATGTGGAAGCGGAGTGGCAACCAGCCAAACGATCGCTAGTAAAATCGCGGGATTATTAGAAGATGACGGGATTGATTTTCCGGTTGAAGCGGTAGATTATAAGTCCATTCAAAATGAGCTGCCATCTACCGGAATTTATGTCTATGTTGCGCAGCCGGATGACGAAGTTTTAGAAAAGGCTGAGGAATTAGGCGTGAAGGTTTTTCCTGGTATTCCATTTTTGACAGGTATGGGTGCAGATCAAATTTATGATGATATTAAAGCGTTGGTCGAGTAGCAATAGAATTAATTAAGGAAAGAAGTGGAAAACGTGAAAATATTTCAAGACATTATTAATTATATCTTAGGACTGGGTTCAGCCATTTTTGTTCCATTGATTATCTTGATTTTAGGATTGGTCGCAGGAATGAAATTCAAAAAAGCGTTTATGTCTGCCATCACTTTAGGGATTGCCTTTACTGGGATGTCAATGGTTATCGGCTTTATGTCGAATGCGGTAAGCCCGGCTTCAGAAGCGTTGGCGAAAAATACCGGGATTAATTTACCGGCTTTAGATTTAGGCTGGACAGGTGCTGCTAGTATTACTTGGTCTTGGTCCTATGCGTTTGTTTTCTTCGCTGTGGTACTTGGTGTGAATTTCGTCATGTTGCTTTTGAATTGGACGAAAACATTAAACGTTGATATGTGGAATGTTTGGGGCAAGGCATTAACCGCCTACCTTGTTTACTTTATCAGCGGGAGCTTGTTAGCGGGATTTGCGACGGCGATTGCTCAAGTGATTTTGGAATTGAAGATGGGAGATATGTTCCAACGACATATTGAAGACCTGACAGGAATTCCATTAGTGACGGTTACGCATTTAATGAACATCTCTGCGGTATTGCTGTTACCGATCAATGTGATCATGGATAAGATTCCTTTCTTTAATAAACGAGCAGATACGAAGGCATTGAAGAAAAAAATCGGTGTTTTCTCTGAGAATTCTGTGATGGGCTTTATCATTGGTTTAGGACTTGGACTAGCAGCCGCCTATGGCGTATCTGGTTCACTGAACTTAGCCATTCAAATTGCCACAGCAATGGCTTTATTCCCAATGATCTCAAAAATGTTTATGCAGTCGCTTTCGCCATTAGCTGATGCTATGTCAGAAATGATGAAAAAGCGATTTAAGGATCGCGAAGTATACATTGGCTTAGATTGGCCGGTCCTAGCAGGTCGCTCTGAAATTTGGGTTACTGCAATTTTATTAGTACCAGTCTTTATTGGCTATGCAATCATCTTGCCGGGGAATGCTGTACTGCCATTGGCCGGCATTATCAATTATTCAATCGCTGTGGGTGGTTTGCTATTAACTGGAGGAAATCTAGTCAGAATGCTAATTATGGGTGTAATCTCCATGCCGATTTATCTGTACGCGGCCACGTATTTGACACCAATTTTAACTGGTTTAGCGGACAAAACTGGCGCGGTTGAAGGAATTAAGAAAGGCCAGCAGATTACCTGGTCTTCTATTGAAGGACCGGAATTTCGAATTTTATTTGCGGAAACCTTCAAAGGAAATATTTTAGGTATCGTTGGTACAATTATTTTTGTCGCAATGTTTGTTTGGTTGTATAAATATATGTCCAAAGCAAAAGTTCCGAGCCAAAGATATGAAGAATTGAGAGATAAAAAAGTCAACGGCGTAAAAGTCACAGGGTAATGACTATGAATGGAGGGTAGGTATGATTAAAAGAGAGAATAAAGAAAAGACGAAATGGCTGCTTGTATTATTTCTGGCGAATGTTAGTTTTATCCTAGCCTTCATGACCCAGAAGCTGATCTTTAACGCTATCGCTATTAGTTTAGCAATCTGTGTTTATAAATATGGCAATCCGATTCTTTTCAAGGAATATGAAGAACGTCGAAAAAAGAGATATGAAGAAGCTTTGCAGGTTAGAGATGCAGCTCAAACAGTTATTACGAGTAGACGAATTTTAAAAAAATAAAAAAAGGTGGTCTCGAATATGTCAGATGGACGAATGATTTTTGAAAGAGAGCGCGAGGATTTAGCTCGGATCGTGAAATTGATTTTTGAACGAAAGAATACGAATGTCGCAGGCGGCAATTTTTCATTCAAAACAACGGATCAAACAGGAAAAGAATACATTATTATGACTCCGACAATGATGTCGGAAGCTTATTTAGGTGAGGTATCACCAGCGCAAATTCTAGTTGTTGAACCACATACACGAAAGATAATTGATGGTGTAGGGAACTTGACACGTGAAATCAATTTACATGAAGCTGTGTATGATACAAACCCAGAAATTAAAGCAGTTTTACATGCTCATGCACCAAATTCAATGTTTTGGGCAACAGCTGGATTAGATATGCCGAATTTAACTGAAGCAACTCAAAAAATTGGTTACGTTCCAGTATTAGATTTTGAACCGAATTGTTCCACCGAACTAGCCGAGTTAGTCTCTGACTACATGGAAAAAGAAAAGCTTGAGCTGCCTAATATGCTACTGCTAAACAGCCACGGTGTTTTGATCAGTACGCCAGGAGAAACGGGTATTGAAGCGATCCATAAAGCGCTGCAAATTCTAGATACAACTGAGTGGAACGCAGAAATTGCTTATAAACAAACGATTTTCCAATCGTTAGGTCTATTAGATGGCTATTATTCAAAAGGCAAACAGGTAGGAACGATTGAAGATTTAAAGAATCATAATCCGATTTACAATCGCGAAGAGATATTTGCAGGAGGAGATTAAATTATTAGAGAAATCCTTGAATGGAAAGGGAAAAATCCTTTTCTGTTTGAGGTTTTTTGTTTTTGGTAAGATTAAAAATCAGAAAAGATATCTTACTATTCGCGAAAGATCTTTTAGGATCTTCATTTTTTTCAATCAAAATCAGTTAAGCTGTTATCGATATCTTCTTCGAAAGTAGAAATTTCGATACCTAGAGCTTGGGTTTTATTAGTTGCTAAGCGTTAATCTCGGAAGCGATCTGTGTAACGCTGATGATCGGGCAAAATAAATTGTTCGATCATAGACTTTTCAAAGCCTATGCTGCACTAATGTGTTTGCTTGTTTCATAGGTTGTGAAAACATTTTTACTTGAAAAGTGATAAACGCTTCCTGACAAATTCACAATTTTATCAAATTGCTTCGCTAAGTTTTTGGCATAGCATAGATAGTGTCACGAATTTCATTGACTGTAAATTTTGTTGATTTTTGATACAACATTCGTTCATTACATTTTTAATATGGTTCGGGCTACTTTTAATTCTAGGATAAAGAAGTCATGTCATCTAAGAAAGCCGAAGAATTATCACGTTGATTTGATTTTCAATTAGAAAAATTATAACTTTTATTTTTTTGCTTTCCATAGACTGATGCACTGTTGACGTAGTACTTGCAATGTCGGACAAAGTATTGTTTTATTAAAAGCTGAGATATTTGAATTGTCAGAAAGGATTGAGCTGTCTTAGCTACACCAATAAAATATTGTAGAATATAACTATGTTATAATGGATACAATTAATCAAGGAATAGGTAACTTATGAATATCTCTTTGCACAAAAATTCGAATGGACTTATTGGAAAAATTCAAAATGGAGTTGGCGGAACAGTACAAGGTTAGCCGGCCTACAGTTCGTTAGGCGGTTCAGGCGCTGGTAAATAAAGGATATTTGGAGAAGTGTAGAAAAGAGGAATGATTGTAAAAAAAACTAAGATTCAGCAATAATTTATATATGTGATCGAGAGTTTTGATTCGGAAATGAGCCGAAAAGGAATTTTTGCAAAAACAAAAGTTTTAAATTTTCAACAAGTTGCTGCTAGTGAAGAGGTAGCTGAAAACTTAGAATTAGAGCAAGGAGACTAGGTCTATAAATTAACGCGTTTGCGTTATGCGGAAAAGAAACCAGCAGTATTAGTTACTAGCTATATTCCTTATGAATTGTTTCAAAAATTTCAAAAGGTTGATTTTACAAAAGAAAAAATGTATAAAATTTTTGAAGAAATGGGCTATCCAATTAAAACAGTCACCAGAAAGCTAGAAGTAATTAAAGCGGATGATACGATCAGCGATTTGTTAGATGTGGAAGAAGGAGATCTAATTTTCTATTTCCATACACAGAGTTTTTCGCTAGAACGTCTGCTTGTTGAGTATTCGATTTCGAAATATCGAGGAGACATTAACTACTTTGTTTTTGAACCTGCACAATAATTTCTAGTTAAATAAAATGATTTATTAAAGATAAAAATTCGAATGAGCAACACTGTCACTATGATAGTCAGGCTCGTTCAGTTTTATTTTTTTAGAACAGCAGCTTGCAAATTCTGAAAAAAAATTCTTTATTTCCTGGGAAAGGATTCTTAAGAAAACTTGTTCTAGCACTTTTCTTAAGAATTTGATAATCTTAAAAAGAAAAGAGGCGATGAAATGTTAAAAACGGATCGATTCCAAGCGATCATGTCGTTATTAGAGGTTAATGGTACAGTAAGAGTAAGCGATATTATGGAAAAGTTTTCGGTTTCGGATATGACAGTTCGACGTGATTTGGACGAAATGGAGAAACAAGGATTATTAGAACGCGTCCATGGCGGAGCAAAATTGAAGGATTTTTATCGGCATGTGGAGCTTTCTCATAGAGAAAAACAGATTATGTTGAAAGAAGAAAAGCAGCGGATTGTGGAAAAGGCGAATGAAATGATCAACGATGGTGATACGATATTTCTTGGACCAGGAACTACAATCGAGCTCATGTCAAAAATCATTCACGGGAATTCACTGCGAATTGTTACAAACTGTTTGCCTGTTTTTGAAGAATTAAATAAGCGAAAAGGCAATCGAAAAATCTATCTTTTGGGTGGTGAGATGAGGGAAACGACTCAATGCTTTGTTGGTGAAATCACGAATAAATCGCTACAGAATATGAATTTTCATAAAGCATTTTTTAGTTGCAATGCTTTAAATGAACAGAAAATTATGACTTCGACTTTTGAAGAGGGCCAAACTCAACAGATCGCTTTGAATAATTCTGTTGAACGCTTTTTATTGATTGATCATTCGAAAATTGGGAAAAGAGATTTTTCAGTATATTATAATCTAAATGACGTAACAGTAGTTATAACGGATGAAGATGAACAAAAGCATTATGAAAAAATCGAAAAAGAAGAAAAATATGTTGTGTAAATAAGAAACTGCCAAACTCTAAACAATTAGACTTGGTAGTTTTTTTGTAGCCTTTAATTTAAGCAAATTATGTTATTTTTAGTGTGTAACATTACTAATTCCTCCCAATACTTGAATACACCATTTGAAAAAAGATAGTCGTTTTTTGGGGATATTATGTTTATGAGAAGGAAAAATATCAATATCAATCACCGCTTTATTAAGGAGGGAAAGGGATATCAAAATAATCATGAGCACTAAGTCAGCCGAAGCTCCTTGATATGAAACGAGTTAGATCAGTGAAGGTAATGATAAAATCGCATACATAACAGGGGGATACGAAGCGATTTAGAAAAAAAGAAGTCAAAGAATACGTAATTAAACAACAAAAAGTCAAAAAGCACAAAACAAATAAAGGTAAGCTTAAATTAGGTAAAAAGAAGTATAAACGTTGATAATTTCTTTATTGGGAATGGCAAGAGAAGAGCTATGATTTTTGAAATGTGTTTTACATCTATTTATTTTTTATAGGTAAAGTAAATATCCACCCGTGAAAACGGGTGGATATTTACTTAGCTTCGGATGCATGAGTCATATCATGCGCTATTGACGGAGAGGCCTTCTCTTCTTTTTTAGCTACGTATGCAGCATTTCGTTTTTTCATTTGACGAGCGTACCAAATGAAGATTAAAAGGTATGCACCTAATACTAAGGCAGTGGATAACAAAAATTCGATTTGTCCTTGAGAAGCATTACCGACCAAATATCCTAGGAATTTTTCAATCGGGCCTTCCATCGTGGTATGAGAGATCATGGCGGACCCGCTCAAGCCGGCTGGAAAGGCTCCGACTGCTTTAGCTGTTTGAGTAACGAATGGTGCAATCAAGGTACCTGACCATAAGAATAATGGTAATTCGATCGCGCCGATTACGATCATACGTATTAATTTTCCACGAGTTACGACCAATAGTGCTGGGGTAACACCCATTGCGATGATTCCGCCTAGTGGCAACAATTTATTTCCTGGTAAGATGATGGCTTCTAGCAACATGATTGGTGCTAACACGTTGGCGGCAGCCCAGATTTCAGCGCGGCCTGCTAAGAAAGGCCAGTCTAAACCTATGTTGATGGTACGTCCTTTTAGTCGTTTATTGGCAAAATCGGTAATCCCTTGTGATAACGGTTCTACGGCTGCGATGAACCAAGCGCCGATCAAAGAGAACAATTCCAAACAGACGGCAGCAGTAAAGGCTAGCGAGAAAATTTGCGTTGGTGTTTGTCCTGCTAGTAATCCAACAAAAATCCCCAAATAAATTCCAATCGCGAATTTTGATCCCCAGAAGCCAATTTTACTATTCAATTTGGCAGCATCGAAATCATATTTATCCAACCAAGGGAAGACTTTGTCGAAGACTTTGTCGAAAACTTTATCGAAAACCATAATGATCGGATTCATCATGTAGTTCATATGAGTCGTGGTCATCGGGTTGCTGTCTGGTGCATTTAACAAGTCATTGAAGGTTGGTTTCATTAAGTCAGAGTTCCAAATTTTTAATACACCAATGAAGATAACTAATGCAGAAGCAATAAACAGATTAGCACCGCAGAAGATCGCGAACAAACCAACAATTGCTAAATGCCAAATATCGAAAATATCCACATCTAATGTGTTGGTTTTTTTCATTGCTAACATGATAATATTGACGATCACCATAATTAGTAAAAAGTAAAGGGTGTATGGCGAACCCCAGGTGATGGTTGCTAGTGGGGCCCAACCGACATCTGTAATGTTTAATGAAATACCTGTGCGTTCAACAAAAGCTGTCATAGCGTCTGAAAAAGCAGTAGTTAAAATTCCAATAATAGCTCCGATCCCAGTCAGGGCGATCCCTAATTTGATCCCGCCTTCAAGAGCGCGTGACGGTTTTACTTTAAAAAATAAGGCAATAACAGTTAATACGATGGTCATTAACGGTGCCGCCCCTAAATTAATTAGGGGGGTAAATACTTTATTGGCAATATCAATAATTGTATTCATATGTTTTTCCTTTCTTTAGTCCTATTTGTTTAATGATTGGATTGCGCTTTCCATACTTTGGTAAACAGGCTCAGCCATAGCAGGAATACGATAAAGAATAGCACCTGCATCAACGACAGGGATGTTAATGTTAAAACCCAAGTTGGTGTTGGCAATTTGTGCGAAAATGTCATAATGAGAAAGCATTTCTTCATTGATGTCTTTGATCATAACGGCGTCACAGGTGACTTGATAGCCACGATTTTTCAATTCAGTTTCCAAAGCGCTTTTGATTTGATGGCTTGAATTAACGCCTGCTCCACATGCTGCTAAAATTTTGATCATAATAATTCTCCCCTTAAAATAAGTTTATTTTTTATCCTGCGGTTAGGCAGAGACTTCTATATAAAAATGTTCTTCTAAAAAATTATAAATCGCTTCTGTGTCCTCTAATTTGAAAAACGAACACAGTTTTTCTTTGTCAACAGAATTAATGAAATCCATGATATTAGCCAACATGCCAGCCTGTGCTTCACCATTTTCGTTCAAGATCATGAAAAGAAATGAAGCGGAAATCTGATCGCTTGGCGAGATCATGTTGTAGAAAGGGATTTCATTTTTTACTTTGATTGGAATGATACGGGTGGTTCGCACAAACTCACTTTCGGTATGAGGGATAGCGATATTTGGCAATATATTAGAGACAGGTGAGAGATCCAATCCCGTCGGATAATTACGCTCCCGTTCTAAAAGGTTCTCCAAAAAATTTTCGGTTACCAATTCTTTCTTTAACAGATCTTGATAGACTTGCTCGAACACTTCTTCTTGCGATTGCTTGTCAGAAACATAGACCGTGTCTTTGAAAAAGAATTCATTCACACAAAACAGCTCCTTTATTAGTTCGTTTATGTTTATTTATCTGTTTACAAGTTGAGTATAATCGCTTACAAAATCATTGTCAACACATAAACGAAAATAAACAAACAATATGTGTTGAAAAATGTTCGCAAATGTTTTATTATTGGGTCGTGGAGGTACAGAATATGCTGAAAACAGAACGACAGCGTTCGATCATAGCGATGTGTGATCGCTATGGGACGATCACAGTCAAATTTATTCAGGAAGTACTGAATGTTTCAGATATGACGATCCGCCGAGATCTAGAGGAACTCGCGCAGAAGAAAAAGCTTTTACGCGTTCATGGCGGTGCAGAAAAAATCGATTATCTGGAAAAGTCGACTTCTATAGAAGCAAACGAGCTTTCTCATACTGAAAAAAAGAAGCTTCATACAAAAGAGAAGGAATACATCGCTAAAAATGCGGCGGCTCATATCAATCAAGAAGACGACACGATTTTTCTTGGATCGGGTACAACGATCGAATTAATGACACGATACATCAAGCCGTCATCTCTCCGAATCGTTACCAATAGTCTGCCGGTTTTCAATCTATTAAGTGAAATAAAAAGATTTGAACTGTATTTGATCGGTGGGCTTTATCGGGAAAAGACTGGAGCCTTTGTCGGTTCAATTGCCAATGAAGCTGTTCAAAAAATCAGTATTAAGAAGGCTTTTGTCGGAGTGAATGGATTAAAGGGTTCAGAGGTTTCGAATTTCAGTATTGAAGAAGGTACCTTGCAAAAAATTGTTTTAGATAATGCGGCAGAAAAATGTTTGGTTTCAGATGCAAACAAATTCGACCATAGCGATTTTTATAATTTCTATGATTTGCGCAAGATCGACAAATTATTTACGGATTCTACTCTTTCAGCCGGGCTGAAGAGTTATTATCAGCAATTCACTAAAATCATTCAGTAAAAAATAGGAGGAAACAAAAATGCGTGTAGTAATTGGTTCAGACAGTGACGGCATGGAATTAAAGGAATTAATCAAGAAAAAATTGATCAAGGAAGGTATTATAGTAGTAGATAAGAGTGAAACGGCTTCAGAAGATTTTGTGGAATCAACTTTGGCGATCGCAAATGATCTGAATGAAAACGAAGGTAGTTTAGGAATCGCGGTTGATGGCTACGGCGCTGGCAGTTTTATCACGGCAACAAAGGTTAAAGGAATGATAGCGGCAGAAGTTTCGGATGAACGAAGTGCGTATATGACCCGCGAACATAATAATTCCCGGATGATCACACTTGGATCAAAAATTGTTGGCGATGAGTTGGCATTGAATATTGTTAAGGAATTTCTACAAGCAAATTATGATGGCGGTCGTCATCAAGTACGTGTCGACATGTTAAATAAAATGGCGTAATTAGGAAGGATGAATGAAATGAAAATCGCAATTGGCTGTGACCACATCGTCACAGATACAAAAATGGCAGTATCAGATTTCTTAAAATCAAAAGGACATGAAGTGTTGGATATGGGGACCTATGACTTTACCAGAACCCATTATCCAATCTACGGAAAAAAAGTGGGAGAAGCTGTGACTAGCGGAGAAGCAGATTTAGGGGTTTGTTTGTGTGGAACAGGTGTTGGGATTAACAACGCTGTCAATAAAGTACCTGGTATACGCAGTGCGCTGGTTCGCGATATGACGACTGCTATCTATGCGAAGGAACAACTAAATTCCAATGTGATCGGCTTTGGCGCTAGGATTACGGGAGAATTTTTGATCTGTGACATATTAGAGGCCTTCATCAATGCCGATTATCAAGAAACTGAAGAAAACAAAAAATTGATCGCCAAAATCGATCACGTCGAAAAAGCCAGTGACAAGCAGTCTGATCCGCATTTCTTCGATGAATTTATCGAAAAATGGGATCGTGGCGAATACCACGATTAAGCGGGTGGACAAATGATTTTAACAATAACGATGAATCCCTCGATTGATATTTCTTATCCATTAGAAACCTTCAAGCTCGACACAGTCAATCGAGTAAGAAATGTTCGCAAAACAGCTGGCGGTAAGGGCCTAAATGTGACACGTATCTTGAAGCAATTAGATACGGAGGTGATTGCTAGTGGTTTAATCGGCGGTTTTTTAGGTGAAGAGATTAAAAAGGACCTGACTCAAAATGAGATTGCTCATGACTTTTTACCTATCAGCGGAGAAACACGTAATTGCATCGCTGTTTTACATGACGGAAAACAGACGGAAATCCTAGAAAACGGACCTGTTATTACTGAACAAGAAGCAAGGGCGTTCTTGCAACATTTCGAAAAATTAGCTGTTAAAGCCGAAATCATTTCTTTTTCAGGAAGCTTGCCAGAAGGATTGTCTGCTGATTTTTATCGACAAATGCTGCAAGTTTGTCAGCCGAAGCCTGTCGTTTTAGATTGTTCAGGGACAGCATTAAGGGAAGTGTTGCAAGGCAGTGTAAAGCCTAAGCTAATAAAACCCAATACCGAAGAGCTGGCTAGTCTGCTAGGACGAGAAATCTCAACAGACTTATCAGATTTAAAAGCCGCCTTGTCAGATTTGATGTTTGATGAAATTGAATGGATCGTGGTTTCAATGGGGGGTGACGGAGCCTTTGCTAAACATCACGAGACTTTTTATCGCGTGACAATTCCAAAGATTGATGTCGTTAATCCAGTTGGCTCTGGTGATGCGACCGTTGCTGGATTGACCGCTGCGATTCAACAAGGTCTTTCGGATGAAGCCGTGTTAAAACAGGGCAATGTTTTAGGGATGATGAATGCCCAGGAAGCGACTACTGGTTATGTTCAATTAGCCAATTATCAAAAACTATATGATCAAATCTTAGTGGAGAAAGTATAGGAGGATACGGAAATGAACAAAGAAAAACGTCAATATATCAAGCAACTATGCAATGAAGATGGAGTGATTGGGGCCTTAGCAATTGATCAACGCGGGGCTTTGAAGAAGATGATCACAAAATTCAAGGGCAGCGAAGCAGAAGAATCAGAAATCGTTGAATTTAAAGAAATTGTTTCTTCACAATTAACGAAATATGCTTCATCGATTTTATTAGATCCAGAATATGGCTTGCCAGCAGCTGACGTTAGAGCAAAAAATGCCGGTTTGCTGTTAGCTTATGAAAAGACTGGTTACGATGCGTCATCTCCCGGCCGTTTACCAGATTTATTATCGATCTGGTCAGTTAAACGTTTAAAAGAAGCAGGCGCCGATGCTTGTAAGTTCCTACTTTACTATGATATCAATGAAGCAGAAGAAATCAACAATCAAAAACATGCCTTTATTGAACGAATCGGCTCAGAATGTCAGGCTGAAAACTTACCCTTCTTCTTGGAGCTTGTTTCTTATGACGCGAACATCTCTGATGCGACTTCGAAAGAATACGCCGTTAAGAAACCTCATAAAGTCAACGATATGATGAAGGAATTTTCTGATCCACGTTATGGCGTAGATGTGTTAAAGGTGGAAGTACCCGTCAATATGAATTATGTGGAAGGCTATGGGACAGGCGAAGTCGTGTACACAAAGGCACAAGCGGCTAACTTCTTCAAGGAACAGGCTGAAGCCACCAACCTGCCATTTATTTTCCTAAGCGCCGGTGTAAAAGCAGAGTTGTTCCAAGAAACACTGCGCTTCGCGAAAAATGCTGGCTCAACCTTCAATGGTGTACTTTGCGGCCGTGCGACTTGGGCAGATGGTGTAGAAAGCTATATCGTTGATGGAAAAGAAGCAGCGATGGAGTGGATGAATACGCAAGGGCGTAAAAATATTGAAGAATTAAATGCCGTATTGAAAGAAACTGCTACACCGGTGGAAGTGTTAACAAGCTCACTATCATAAGAAATCAGACTGTGAAGCACAATTGCTTGCAGTCTTTTTTTTACATAAAGCGTAAAATCATGCTGCATTATTAGGGGGACGAATTCTAAAATAGTAAGTGAGTTAAAACGAGGGGGTTTTTCTTTAGAGAGGTTTTCTTGCATGGGGTGCTTAATGGCTTGATGGTAATTTTCAGTATTCTAACGAGGCTTATTGGTCATAAACCAACGAACTTTGAAAAGTATATACAAGAAAACCAAGCAAATAGAAAGTAGTGAGACTGGAGCAAAGGTTCCAGTTTTTTTTATTCTAGGTATTTTCAAACAGTAAAATCATTCTTAATTATGCTAACAGAATGTACGAATTTCTACAAATCTTCACAAAAAGAACGTGGACTTTGAAGAAGAGCATGTACTATGCTAAAAAGCATAAGTGTAATTACTAAATCTGTACGAGGAGTGAATATACATACGTGTACTGGTGGTTGAGGACAATAGTGAGCTGGCTTTATTCGTAAAAAAAAGGAGCTAGAGCAGAAGAATATTTCTGTAGATATAATTTATGATGGCGAATCAGGATAAAAGAAGGCCTCCATCAATTCATACAATGGGATACTAATAGATTTAAATCTACCTAAGAAGGATGGATTATCTGTTTTACAAAGTCTCCGTGCTGAAGAAGTCAAAAGTCCATTTATCATTATTACTGCACGTGATGAGATTGAAGAACGAGCAAAAGGCTTAGATTTTAGAGCGGATGATTATTTTGTCAAACCTTTCGAGTTACTAGAATTAAAAGCACGGATACGCGCGGTTATTCGTCGTTATCGTGGACGTACACTGCCGCAGATTTTAACTGGTGTTTTGAAGATTGATCCATTAGATCGAAGGGGTATCTATCAAAAGACAGAGGTGCTCCTGAAACCAAGGAATTTGATATCTTGCTGTGCATCGCGCAGCGTCATCCAGTGTTTGTTTTGTCTGAGAAAACTTTTTAAACATGTCTACGATGAAGATATTACCACGGAAGTCGTAGACGTTTCACTGATCTGTGCGGAGTTTGTGATCCCTACAAAAAGAATTCTCATATAAATATAATGTTGCATTAGTCGCATTTGCTATTTTAAGGTGAATAATATGATGAAAAAATATTTAATATCTATAAATATTTGTTTGTTGCTTTTTTCTACCGCTCTAATTATTCGCCAGCTATTTTTTACCAAGCTAAAGGTATTCCATCGATTATGTATCCTCCTATAACTGGTATCTTAGGAGTAATATTTGATTTTTGAGGTGGTACATGTGGTTTTTAGAATGCTGAAAAATAAAAAAAGTTATATTTATTTATTCGTTTATTAGTGTTTTTCTATCAACATTAATTTGGTATACCATAAAAAATCACCAATTTTTAGCAAACATTGGTGATTGCATTGTAATAGCATTCATTGCTTCAATGATAGCTGTATTGATAAGTTTTTTAGAAAATAAGTAGAGCTATTGGAGAATCGGAATAAAGAAGATCTTACTTCCAATAAATGTATTGGAAGTAAGATCTTCTTTATTAATGAAAAGGCTTAGATATGCTAGCCAGTAGGTGTCTGATATTTCTTCATCAAAATAAGAATAATAGGTATAGGTTTCTTATTTATTAAAGAATTTTAGAAGAAAATGGGATTGACAACGATCCACATATACAACATAAAACAATTGGCCGTATTCATGTTGTCAAACAAGATGCAATCCAATCGGAGTAATATTTGTTATTTGGAGAAGAAACAATGAATTTAGCTGCTTCTCTTGGAGGAAAAATTTAGATATTGCAGCAGTTTTACTTACTTGTGGTGCAACCGAGGCAAGTTAATTTAATAAAAAGTACAAGAGTATAAATTTTGTTGGGAATTTACTAGAGAGTACATATAGTTTATTGAAATAAGGTTGCGAAGGAAGATGGTAGAGTTAGTTGCACTGTTGTGTTGGTATATCTCTTAATGCTGTGTCTTTTTAGGGGGATTAATTAGTGGAGTGATTATATGAGTATAAGATGGTTGTTTAGAAGAACAAATAAGATTATTTTTAAAGTTTTTAAAAGTTAAAGTTAAAAAAATACTTCACATGTTATAGTTATGCACACCCTGTTTTAAATAGTCTTCCTTTTAGTCCTTTAGTGCAAGGATTGATTACCAATATTGTTTTATTAGTCTGTACACCAAATGAAATATTTGTGAAAAAAATAGGCAGTGGTATTTCTTAAGTAAGATTAAAAGAGAAAGAATATACTCAAAAGATTATTCATATTCCTAAGCCTGAAATTAAGCGTTTTGAGTTAAAAGATTAATCTGCTTTAGGGATGTTCTCAATTGGTTACTGGTGATAAAAAAATAAGAATACTAAAACTATACGTAGAATATAAGTAATCGGCATCAATCCTAATTATGTGATTGAATGCCGATTTTTGTTACGTGCTATTTTTAATTATCTGTATGAAGAATAATTTTATTTTACTCATATTCGTTTTCACTCTGAAGAAGTAAATTGCAATTTCTTATAAGTTAAGCAGATATGCAAAAGGCTATTTATTCTATTGTGAAATATAAGATGTAGTTGAAACAGGATAGAATCAAAATACGAATCTTATTTTGATTTTTCTAGTTTTTTGAAAAAAGCACCCTTTGATCGTTGTATTAGTGGAAAAGAGAAAAAGGAGCATACTTATCATGTCACAAAACTACAACTAAATATCTAAACAACACCAATTTGATGCCTATTGCAAAAAAGTATTACGAAATGAAGCCAAGTCTATTAGAAAACGAAATAATAGAATAAAAGAAAATGAGAAACCGCTGAATGATGTAAATGAAGGTAAGTATCCACAAACTAATTTTGATGAACAATATATCTATTTTTTATTTGGATTGGAGATACTAGTTTAATATCAAAAGTTATCAGCAGTCATAATTAGTTATCCGATGTAAAAAGTACAAACAATAGTTATTATGCAGAATAGTTTATGAAATATATTACATAATAAGAAAACAAGCGATATTTTTCTGATCAGAACAACCATTTAATTTAAAAAGAGTTAAAAGTTATATATTTTTGAAATATTTTGGATGAGTAGCTAAAACAATTTTTTGCTCATTAAGCATTAAATGAAGATGCAACGATGTTAGAAAGTTAGCTTCTTCTGGATCTTGTTTTGTTAATGCGTCAAATAGTTGATAATGTTGTTCCATAATTTTTTCCCACTTTAATCCTTCCGTTTTTACTCGTAGCCAACGAAATCGTTCTAAGTGTGTATTGTTATTTTCTAACCATTGCCATACTTCTTCTCGCTCTGCAATTTCAAAACAAGCTTTATGGAATAAATTATCATTATGAAAAAAACTACGAGCATTTTTTTGACTAACAGCTTTTTCTTGTTCTGAAATTATAGTTTCTAAAATCCGTTTTTTTTGGTTATTCATTTTGGCACAACACTCTAACATAATTTGTCGTTCCAAATGTTCTCTGACAAATCGAGCATTTTTGGCCGAATCTAAATCAATTAATGAGATATAATTTCCGCTTTGAGGAATTGTATCAACAAGACCTTGTTGTCGGAGTTGAATCAGTGCTTCACGTATTGGTGTACGACCAATAGAAAGTGTTTCTTCTAATTTTTTTTCTGATACTTTTTTTCCAGGTTCTAAGTCAGCATAGATAATTTGTCGGCGAATAGACTGGTAAGCTTGATTTTGGAGACTAGTTTTAATTGTCATACTCAATGCTCCTTAACTTTTATTTTAACTGATATTTTAATTCTGTTCATGCCATATAATATCAAATTTTGAAATAATACACTAGTTATAAAAATAAAAGAATACATGAAAAAAGAAAAAAATAAGTTTCGATAAAACCAGTCCAAAAAGAAGGAGTATTGTATTTTTATGAATAAAAAATACAACCATTCTGATATGGTAGAAAAAGCAATTTTATTCCTTTTTTTATATTGACAACGATTACAACGGGTTTTAAAATATAAAATGTATCAAAACTAACATATCAGTTCAGGGAGGTAATTATGGTTTCGATTAAAAATTGGCAAAATTCTATCGAAGAATTCAATGAAATGCAGATTCTACTGCCGTGTTTTGATGTCAAAGAAGTTAAGCAAGAAGGCCAGCAACATCCAGTATGGCTTCATTTTGGTGGAGGAAATCTTTATCGAGGATTTCATGCAGAAATTGCTCAATGCTTAGCAGATCAAAATGAATTAGAAACAGGAGTAGTTGTGTGTGAAACATTTGATGAAGAAGTAGTGGAAAAAGCTTATCATGACTACAACAATGACATTTTGGAAATTGTTATGAGTGGAGATGGTGAACTCAAAAAAAGGCTTTTGGCAGTAACGGCTGATAGTTTATATTGCAATCCGAAGAATATAGCGGACTATCAAAGAGTGGTTAAATATTTTGAAGATCCTAAATTACAGTTTACAACGTTTACTATTACTGAAAAAGGTTACAGTTTAAAAGATTCTAAAGGGCAATTCTTTTCGGTAGTTAAAGCTGATATCAAATCTGGACCTAGTAATCCTCAACATACGATGAGTATTGTAACATCCTTGTTATATAGCAGATTTAATGCTGGAGAGTTGCCGATTGCGATGGTTTCTACTGATAATTTCTCACAGAATGGTCAACGTTTTCAAGATAGTATTTTTACGATTGCAGAAGCTTGGCAAAAAGAAGGATATGTTTCTGAAAAATTTATTGCTTATTTAAAGGATAAAGAAAAAGTGACTTTTCCTTGGAGTATGATTGATCGAATTACGCCAAATCCTTCAGAGAATGTAAAGGAAGATCTATTGATGATGGGGCTTGAGGATTTAGATATCATTCACACAAAAAAACATACCAATATTGCTGCTTTCACTAATACTGAGGTAGTTCATTATTTAGTTATTGAAGATAGTTTTCCAAATGGCCGGCCTAAATTGGAAAAGGCTGGTGTGATTATGACAGATAGAGAGACGGTTGATAAAGCAGACATCATGAAGGTTACGACAAGCTTGAATCCACTTCATACTGCTTTGGCAATAACAGGTTGTCTGCTAGGATATCAATCAATTTCAGCAGAGATGCAAGATGATGATTTGGTTGGTTTAATCAAAGGAATAGGTTATTTAGAAGGTTTACCAGTAGTTGAAAGTCCAGGCATTATTGATCCAAAACAATTTATTGATGAAGTAATTAATAAACGTTTGCCTAATCCCTATATTCCAGATACACCACAACGAATTGCAACAGATACTTCTCAAAAAGTAGCGATTCGCTATGGTGAAACAATTAAAAAGTATGTCGAAAAAAACGGAAATGCAGAAAATCTAACATTTATTCCTATCGCTATTGCTGCTTGGTTACGTTATTTACTGGCAGTCGATGATCAAGGAGAAAATTTTGTGCCAAGTCCTGATCCGTTACTGGTAGAGTTGCAGGATAAATTATCAGTATTGAGATTAGGTGAACAAGATCCTTCAAAGATTCATTGTGCGGTACAGGAAATTTTAGAAAATAAAGAAATCTTTGGTTTAGATTTATATCAAGTTGGGGTAGGAAAGAAAACTGAAAAAATCTTTTGCGAAATGCTAGTAGGTCCTCAAGCAGTTCGTAAAACAATCAATAAATATATAACAGAAGTTGGAGGAAAGTAACTATGGAAATGACTTTTAGATGGTATGGGGCAAATGAAGAAAAAATCTCACTACAAGAAATTCGTCAGATCCCAGCAATGAAAGGAATTGTTGGAACATTAATGGATATACCAGCCGGAGAGGTTTGGCCGAGAGAACGAATTAAATCTTTAAAAGATGAAGTCGAAGCCAATGGACTTACCTTGAAAGTTATTGAGAGTGTTAATGTTCATGATGATATCAAAATTGGTTTACCAACACGAGATCAATACATTGAGAATTATAAACAGACGATTCGCAATCTGGCAGAATTTGGGATTGAGGTTATCTGTTATAATTTTATGCCAGTCTTTGATTGGGTAAAATCGGATTTGGATTATCGTTTAGATGATGGGTCTTCTACGTTAGCCTATATTTCAAAAAACATCCCTACTGATCCGGAGGAAATTATTAGAAAAGTAGAAAATTCTACTAATAATTTTGAATTGCCGGGGTGGGAACCTCATCGGTTATCACAAATTAAGCAATTATTAGAAGACTATAAAGAAGTTGATGAAGAGAAATTACGAGAGAACTTTGCATATTTTCTTAAAGCAATTATCCCGACATGTGAAGAAGTTGGGATTAAAATGGCAGTTCACCCAGATGATCCACCTTATTCCATTTTCGGATTACCTCGTATTGTTAAAAATCGTGACGATTTAGATTGGTTGTGTAATGTAGTGGATTCTCCTTCTAATGGTATTACATTATGTACTGGAAGTATTGCAGAACGACCAGATAATGATGTCTATGAAATTCTATCTGAATTTTGTCAACGGGATCGGATTCCTTTTGCACATGTTCGTAATATCAAATATTTAAGTGACAATGGACTCGATTTTTACGAAGCGCCGCATAAATCAGAATATGGTTCTCTAGATATGTATAAGATATTAAAAACAATGTACGATAATGGATTTAATGGCTATATTCGTCCAGATCATGGTCGGATGATTTGGGGAGAAACCGGTAGACCTGGTTATGGATTATATGACCGAGCTCTAGGTGCAGTTTATTTAAATGGTATTTGGGAAGCGCTTGAAAAGGGGGCGAGTAAATAATTATATAATGGAGTTTATTTAGAGGGAAAAATTTCTCTTCTAAAAACTAACGGAAGGAAAGGAGTGTTTAAATATGTTTTTAGATAAGAACTTTTTATTAGAGAATGAAATAGCTAAAAGACTTTTTCATAAATTTGCAAAACACCAACCAATTATCGACTATCATTGTCATTTAGACCCAGCATATTTGCTAGAAAATAAGCAATACAAGAATTTGACTCAGGTATGGTTAAATGATAAAGGAGCTGGAGATCATTATAAATGGCGATTGATGCGAGCTAATGGTATAGAAGAAGAGTTGATCAGTGGTCCAGGTGATGATTATGAAAAATTTTTAGCTTTTGTAAAAACAGTGGAGAAGGCGCCAGGTAATCCTATTTTTGAATGGTCTCATTTGGAATTACAACGTTACTTTGATATTGATTTGACAATTTCTGAGAAGAATGCACCAGAAATTTGGCGACGTGCTAACGAAAAAATTCAAACGGATTCCTATCGCCCGAAAGAATTGTTGGAGATGATGGATGTGAAAGCCATCTGTACAACGGATGATCCTACAGATGACTTGGGGTATCATACTGAGCTTTCTAAACAGGATAATTCTTTCAAGGTATTACCTACTTTCCGTCCAGATAAGGTCTGGAGTATCAAATCATCAGGCTTTTCGAACTATATTTTAAAACTTAGTCAAGCAGCGGCTATACCAATCAAAGACTTTAATGGGTTGAAGCAAGCATTGAGCCAACGAGTGGATCATTTTCATCAAATTGGCTGTCGATTAGCAGATCACGGTTTGAATACTTATTTTTATGAAATAGCAGATGAAAAAAAACTCGACAATCTGTTAATAAAAGCTTTAGCAGGAAAAACAGATTTCTATTTATCAGAAATTGCACAATTTGTTACAGGTATTCAATTACATTTGATGTCTGAGTATACAAGATATGGTTGGACGATGCAAATGCATTTAAATGCTTTAAGAAATAATTCAAGTATATTAAAGGAACAAATTGGAGTAGATGTCGGTGGTGATTCGATGGGGGATCAAGCTAGTTTGACACAAAATGTTGTAGCATTGTTCGATACCGCTGAAAAGAGTGGGTGCTTACCAAAAACAATTTTATATTCATTAAATCCAACTGATTGGCTTCCACTAGCAACAGCAATGCAAAGCTTCCAAGGGGGTATGATTCAAAAAATCCAATTGGGATGTGCTTGGTGGTTCAATGATACAGCTGAAGGAATGCGTCAACAGTTGACTACGATGGCGCAACAAAGTTTGTTGTCGAATTTTACAGGTATGTTGACTGATTCTCGAAGTTTTCTAAGCTATCCTCGCCATGAGTATTTTCGTCGAGTATTATGTCAATTACTAAGCGAGTGGGTTAAAGCAGGCCGAATTCCAGATGATGAAATTTATCTTAGTCAGATAGTGGAGAATATTTGTTATCGTAATGCGTATAATTATTTTAATTTTTTTGAAATCGGAATTAGAAAATAATACTTGAAATAAAAGCTTAAATTTATTCTTTGTAAGTTAGTACAGCTAGACAAAGTATGTATCCATAAAAGAAGGAGATAGATATGAAAAAAGTAGAAATTTTAAGTAAGTTAGAATCGGCTGGAGTGATTGCGGTTGTACGTGGGAAAAATAAGGATGAGGCCATTAAAGCAATAAATTCAATTATTGCGGGTGGAATTAAAGGGATTGAACTAACTTTTACAGTTCCTAATGCTGAAGAAATAATCAAAGAAATTGCTAAAAAATATGCTGATCAAAAAGATGTAATAATCGGGGCCGGTACGGTTTTGGATGCGTTTACTGCTCGTATCGCAATTATGGCTGGGGCAGAATATATCGTTAGTCCATCTTTTGATCGACAAACAGCTGAGATTTGTAATTTATATCAAATTCCTTATTTACCAGGTTGTATGACAATTACTGAGATAAAGGAGGCACTTACTGCTGGCGTAGATATCATTAAACTATTCCCAGGTTCTGCTTTTGGTCCATCCATTGTAAAAGCCTATCAAGCTCCATTACCACACGTAAATATAATGCCTACTGGCGGAGTAAGTCTAGAGAACTTAGAAGATTGGTTTGAAGTAGGAGTTGTTGCAGTTGGTGTAGGTGGGAATTTATTGGCTCCTGTTGAAAAAGGTGATTTTGAAGAAGTAAGTCGAGTAGCTAGTAAATATATAGATAAGTTTTATGAGATAAAGAATTATTAGGAGAAAAACAAATAATACTCTGAAATGTAAAAAATAAATACTGACTCTTTACACTTCAGAGTATAGTACGTACTTTCATCGGAATGAAAACGCTTAACAACAGAAGGGAGAGAATTGTATGGAAAGAAAATTTGGTCTAAGAGACAAAATAGGATATATGTTTGGAGATTTTGGAAACGATTTCACTTTCATTTTTGCTAGTTCTTTTTTAATGATCTTTTATACAAAAGTATTAGGGATAAGCGGAGCTGCCGTTGGAACATTATTTTTAGTAGCAAGATTTATCGATGCAGTTACTGATGTAACTATGGGGCGTATTGTTGATAGATCGAAAGCAACTAAGCAGGGTAAGTTTAAACCGTGGATTTTAAGAATGAGTGGTCCAGTCGCTTTAGTAAGTTTTTTAATGTATCAAACTTCTATGATTTCTGCTTCTATGAGCGTTAAGGTAGTATACATGTATGTTACGTATATATTATGGGGGAGTATTTTTTACACATCTATAAATATTCCTTATGGATCAATGGCATCAGCTATTACTTCTATTACAGAAGAAAGAACAATGTTATCGACATTCCGAAATGTTGGAGCTACTTTAGCAAGTTTGGTCATTGGTGTATTAACACCATTATTTATTTATACAAGAGATGATTCAGGTGCTCAAATAGTTCGTGGTGGATCAACTTTTACAATTGTTGCGGGAATATTTTCGATATGTGCACTTATTTGTTATTTAATATGTTATAAATTAACTACTGAACGAGTAAGAATTGACCAATCTCAATTCAAAGTTTCATTGTTAAAATCTTTAAAAGGGTTAGTTAAAAATAGGGCATTACTTTCTATAATTGGTGCGGCTATTTTCTTACTCCTTGCTCAATTATTAATTATGAGTATGAATAATTATGTATTTCCTGATTACTATAATGATGCACAGGGAATAGTTTTAATGAATTTTATCAATCCTATTTTGGTTTTAATAGTTGTTTCACCTTTAACTTTGTTTTTAAGTAAAAAATATGGAAAAAAAGAAGTGGCATCAGTAGGAATGTTCTTTTCAGCAATAGTATATTTGATCTTATTTTTGATAAAAACTAGTAATATGTATGTATTCTTAATTCTTAGTTCGGTTGGCTATATGGGTTTGGGTGTGTTTAATACTGTTATTTGGGCAAATATTACTGATGTTATTGATGATCAAGAAGTAAAGTCTGATCAAAGAGAAGATGGGACCGTATATGCGGTATATTCTTTTGCTAGAAAAATAGGTCAAGCTCTAGCTGGAGGCGTCGGAGGTTGGACTCTTTCTATTATAGGCTATGACTCTTTAGCAAATGTACAAACGGGAGATGTTTTAGAAAAGTTATATAACGCTTCAACGTTAATTCCATCAATTTCTTTTTTGATTGTAGGATTAATTTTATTTTTCCTTTATCCATTATCTAAAGATAAAGTCTTAGAAAATTGCGAGCTTTTAAAACAAAAACATAAATAGGAGAGTAATATGAATAATTGGATATTTTGTATTGATTCAGATGGCTGTGTTATGGATACGATGACTTATAAACACAATCTCTTTTTCGGACCAATTGCTGCAGAGATTTTTGATGTTCATCATAGAGAAAAATTCCTACAGGATTGGAATAATATTAATTTATAT
Organism: Enterococcus gallinarum NBRC 100675; assembly: GCF_001544275.1. GTDB lineage: Bacteria > Bacillota > Bacilli > Lactobacillales > Enterococcaceae > Enterococcus_D > Enterococcus_D gallinarum. Next base: position 83,872 of record NZ_BCQE01000016.1, read on the forward strand.
TCAGGGACTCGTGGAATAAACAGATTTTTAGGTTTAGTTAAAACATTAGAAAAAAATGATGTAACATCGATTAATCGATTAAAGCACTGGGTATCTCTAACAAAAGAATTGTCTAATCCATCTTTGAAGAGGGAAATAGAATATTCTCAGTCAGAGGATTTATTAAAAGCTTTAAAATGGTCGGAAGAAGTCAATCAACAGATTAGTCAAGCTAAAGGATTAGATAAACCCTTTTTAAGTGCTAGAGATACTATAAAAGCTCTGAAAAAATATGGGAAGATAATTATTGTAAGCTCAGCTAATAAGGAAGCTGTTCAAGAAGAATGGGAAAGACATGAATTATTATCATTAGTTGATGAACTGTGTTGTCAAGATAAAGGAAAAAAAGAAGACATTATTCGAAGTGTAATTGAAAATGGTTGTGATTTGGATAAGGTATTAATGATTGGTGATTCTCCTGGTGATCTAGAAGCTGCAAATAAAAATAAAGTTTTCTTTTATCCTATTTTGGTTAATAAAGAAAAAGAATCATGGGAAAACTTAAGAACTGATGTTTTATTTAAATGCTTATCGGGAGAGTATGTAGATATTGAACAAAAATATATAGATACTTTTTGGAAAAATCTTACTAATAAGTAGAGGAGAAAGAAAATGACTATAAAAGTAGACTTACGAAAAAAACCATATAATTTAGATGAAGATGCTATTTCTTGGATTGAAGAGACGATTGATTCTATGACTTTGGAAGAAAAAATAGGTCAATTGTTTGTTAATATGGGATCTAGTCGTGATAAAAATTACTTGAGTAATATGGTCAATCAGTACCATATTGGAGCTGTACGATATAATCCAGGAACTGCTGATGAGGTATATGATCAAAACTATATCTTACAAACAGAAAGTAAAATTCCTCTATTAATTGCTGCTAATACGGAAGCAGGTGGTAATGGAGCTTGTACAGATGGTACTGAAGTTGGTGTAGAAGTAAAAATTGGTGCAACAAATGATGCGAAATATGCTTATGAATTAGGGAGAGTTTCTGGGATTGAAGCATCGGCTATTGGATGTAACTGGAGTTTTGCTCCTATTGTAGATATTAATAGAAATTGGAGAAATCCTATCATTTCTAGTCGATCTTTTGGACAAAACCCTGATAAAGTTTTAGAACTTAGTTTAGCTTATATGAAAGGTATTCAGGAGAGTGGAATTTTGCCTGCAGCTAAACATTTCCCTGGTGACGGTATTGACGAACGAGATCAGCATCTATCTTTTAGTATTAATAGTTTAGGTACGGAAGAATGGGATAATTCTTTTGGAAAAGTATACTCAGGCTTAATAGAAGCTGGATTACCTTCAATTATGGCAGGTCATATCCATATGCCAGCTTATTCAAAACATTTTAATCCTGATCTGAAAGATGAAGATTTACTTCCTGCAACTTTATCAAAAGAATTAATCACTGACTTACTTAGAGGAAAACTCGGATTTAATGGATTAGTAGTTACTGATGCTAGTCATATGTTAGGAATGACTGGGGCAATGAAACGATCAGAATTATTGCCCACTTCTATTGCAGCTGGATGTGATCTATTTCTATTTTTTAATGATCCAGATGAAGACTTTAATTATATGATGGAAGGCTATCGTAAAGGAATTATCTCTGATGATCGGTTATTAGATGCCTTAAAAAGAATTTTAGGGTTAAAAGCTAAATTGGGATTATACAAAAAAGCAAAAGAACAAATTTTATTACCTAAGCAAGAAGCTCTGGAAAAAATTGGGTTAATTGAAAATAAATCAATTTTTAAAGAGGTGGCTGACCAAGCAATTACATTAGTTAAAGATAAACAAGATATTTGGCCTATTGTACCAGAAAAATATAAAAGGATTTTACTAGTAGATGTACATGGGGTAAAAGGTGGGTTTGGTGAAGTAGTTGCTGGAAATAGACCTCAAGCCATTGATTTATTGAAACAGATTTTGTCAGCAAAAGGATTTGAAGTTGAAAAATACATTTCACCTGAAGAAGAATTTAAAGGATTATCGCAAGAAGAAAAAATTAAAAATATAGCTGGAATATATGCTGCTAAGAGACCAATTAAAAATTTAACTAAAAAATATGACTTGATCATTAATATAGCTAATGTTAATCCAGGCACAGTTCAACGAATTGTCTGGCCAGCAAGTAAAGGAACTCCGGATATCCCGTTTTACATTCATGAAATTCCAACAATTTTTGTATCTGTACAGTGTCCGTTTCATTTGGCTGATGTACCTCAAGTAAAGACTTATATTAATACTTATGATGGAAAACAAGAAACTTTAGAAATATTGGTGGACAAACTAATGGGTCTTTCTGAATTTAAGGGAGTAAGTCCAATAGATGCTTATTGTGGTTTAAAGGATACATTTATTTAATATTTAGATAGGAGTGGTTTATATGTTGTATCCCATTATGACAGAGACGAGGCAAGTAATTGACTTAAGCGGTCTCTGGAGATTTAAATTAGATACAAATGATGACTTACAGGAAGAACTTGCTTTAGAACCAATAAATGAAAAAGAGAGTTATCCGATTTCAGTTCCCTCTTCTTATAATGATTTATTTGAAACAGAGAACATTAGAAATCATGTTGGATGGGTGTGGTATGAAAAAGAAGTGACTCTTCCTAAAAGATTATTAGAAGAAAGATTAGTTCTTCGTTTTGGATCTGCAACACATGAAGCAAAAGTTTTTTTGAATGGAAAGTTGATTACTCAACACAAAGGTGGGTTTACACCATTTGAGTCTGAAATTAATCGGTTTGTAAAAGACGGGAATAATCGAATTACAGTTGCTGTAAACAATATTATTGACGATAGTACTTTACCTGTGGGGATTATGAAGGAAACAGTACAGGAAAATGGGGATATAAAAAAGGAAAACTTAGTTAATTTTGATTTCTTCAATTATGCAGGTATTCATAGACCTGTTAAGTTATATACAACTCCGAAAGACTATATAAGTGATATTACTATTAATACAAGAATAACTGATTTGGATGCAAGTGTAGAATTCAATATCGATACAGAATGGACCGGAAAAATCTTAATAGCGATATATGACGAAGAGGCTCAACTTGTAGCTGAAGCTGAAGGAAAGAAAGGAATGATTCAGCTTAAGAATCCAATTTTTTGGGAACCTCTAGATGCTTATTTATATAGTATGAAAATTAGTTTAATTGATGATAATAAAGTGATCGATACCTATACAGAAGAATTTGGTATTCGCAGTGTTCAGGTTACCAATGGCAAATTTTTGATTAATAATAAACCTTTTTATTTTAAAGGATTTGGTAAGCATGAGGATTCGTATGTTAATGGACGTGGTTTGAATGAGGCTGTAAATATTAAAGATTTTAATTTAATGAAATGGATAGGTGCTAATTCTTTTAGAACATCACATTATCCTTACTCAGAAGAAATTATGCGATTAGCAGATCGAGAAGGTATTGTAGTTATTGATGAAGTACCTGCAGTAGGGTTACATTTAAATTTCATGGCCACTTTATTAGATGATAATGTGGAAAAACATAATACGTGGAAAGAGATACGAACAGAAGATTCTCATAAAACGGTGATCAAGGAATTGATAGAACGCGACAAGAACCACCCAAGTGTTGTAATGTGGTCTATTGCAAATGAACCAGATTCGGATTCCGAAGGTGCTAAAGAATATTTTGAACCTTTAGTTGAATTAACTAAAGAACTTGATCCGCAGAAAAGACCTGTAACAATCGTTACTTATCTAAAATCAACGCCAGATGTTTGTAAGGTAGGAGATATTGTCGATGTTTTATGTTTAAATCGTTATTATGGTTGGTATGTTTCAGGAGGAGATCTGTCACATGCAAAATTTCTGTTGAAAAAAGAGCTAGATGGATGGATGGAAAGATGTCCTGATACGCCAATAATTTTTACAGAATATGGAGCAGATACAGTAGCTGGATTTCATGATACAGTACCAACAATGTTTACAGAAGAGTATCAAGTGGCTTATTACGAAGCAAATCACGAAGTAATAGATACATGTGAAAATTTTGTTGGTGAACAAGTGTGGAATTTTGCAGATTTTGCAACAAGTCAAGGGATTTTAAGAGTTCAAGGAAATAAGAAAGGAATCTTTACTAGAGATAGAAAACCTAAAATGATTGCTTACTATCTACAGAAACGATGGTCATCAATACCCAATTTCAGTTATAAAAAATAATTTGGATTTTTTAAGAATATTCAAAAAACGATTAGCCTAGCCTAATCGTTTTTTTTGTTTTTTATAGAAAGATTTTCTGTTTAAAGAATGATAAATATTTTTATGTTTTTTTCTAGTTTTTTCGAAAAAAAGGGGCTCACTGATTGTTGTATTAGTGGAAAGGGGAAAAAAGGAGCATATTATCATGCAACAACATTACAATGACATATCTATACAACACCAATTTGATGCCTACTGTAAAAAAGTATTACGAAACGAAGCTAATTCTATTCGAAAACGAAACGCTAACATAAAGGATAATGAGGAACCATTGGCAGATTCAAATGAAGGCAGGTATTCCCAAACTCATTTTGATGAACAAGATGTCTATTTCTTATTTGGAATGGAAATATTAATTTCAGATCAAAAGTTATCAGCAGCAATTGATCAGTTATCGGAGATAAGAAGAAAGATTATCCTACTTTATTATTTTGCAGGTTTTAATGATGCTGAAATCGGTAAAATTCTCAATATGAGCACAAGTGGTATCTGGTATCAACGAAAGAAGGCAGTTGAACAATTGAAAATGGGGTATGACCTATGGTAGATAAATCCAAAAAGCGGCAGTACCTATTAGTTCCACTATCCATTATCTTATCTGCTCTAGAAGGAGATCCAATTTCGATCAAGATGATACTCAAACATTATCATAGTTATATGGCTAAGTTATGTTTGACAAATGGATTTAACGAGGTAGGTCAATTGGTTACCTATGTAGATGAATATATGATAAGTCAGCTAGAAATTAAATTAATAGAAGCGATCTTAAAATTTAAAATTAACTAATTAAAAAAATCCCCTTTCCACTTTTTCTGTTTAAAAGAATCTTCTAATAGTTAAGGAATTAGTAGATTCTTTTAGGTAGAAAACCTATTGTTCATTGAAAATTAAATAGATTCTATCAGTACGTTAACACTTTAAGGAGCATATTTTAGTTGCGCCATGATTTCTTGCTGTAAAGAAGGAGCGATAAATATTCTAAAATAATTTTTATAGTCAATAAAAAGCGATGATTTAAAGTTGGGATAATGATACTTCCGTAAGGCTCGCCGTAAACTTGGGGAGAGGTGAAATTCCTATGTGCTTTTGACAAAAGCAGCTGATAGAAATAAATGAAAGAAAGTAAGGAAGGTGCTATAATGAAAACAGCTACTCGAAAAGATTTGATTAATCTAGGTTTTTCTCAGTACTATGCTAATAAAATCTTCAAGGAATGTAAAGAACTTTTAGTTGAGAAAGGATACTTTTTTTATCGTAATTCAAAAATAAAAAGAATTCCTATTTCAATTTTAGAAGAAGTTCTCCATATTTCTTGGGAGGAATAGTAAAATGAGGAAAATTGCGAATGTTTATAAAGACAGAAAAAGAGGCACTTGGTTTTTTTCTGCAACTTTAGGACAAGATCGCTTTGGAAAAAGAATTCAAGTGACCAGAAGAGGCTTCAAAACTCAAGGAGAAGCTAGAAGGGGACTCGAAGAGTTAAAACAAAGTTTTTCTGATTCACAAGGAATTTATCTGCAAGGAATAACGTTTCATGATTTTTATCGAGAGTATTTTTTTCCTTGGTATAAGTTGGGAACTGTAGAAAAAACATATATGAAAACAGATCATATTTTACAACGTGCATTGGATTTTTTTGGAGAAATGCAGGTTGTAAAGATTCGACCAATTCATATACAGGAATTTCAACAGTTTTTATCGAAAATCCATGTTGTAAAAAAGGGCATTGAGCAACCATTATCACCAAATTATATTAAACAGATATTCAATAAGTTGAGAGTAGTTTTTAAAAGGGCAATTGTACTTGAAATTATTGAAGAAAATCCTGTAGATACTATAGGTAAAATAAAAACTCAGCGTCCCCAAGTAGAATTTTGGACAGTTGATGAATTTAAGAAAGTATATAATAGTGTTTATCACGGGGATTTTTATGAAGAATTTTATAAACGTTTGATGCGTTTTATTTTTGTTACAGGTGTAAGGAGTGAGGAGCTCTTAGCGTTACAATGGAAAGACTTTGACTTAATAAATGGCAGATGTAGCGTAAATAAGTCAATTTACATCCGTACAAGACAAGATTATGAATTTGCTGAAACAAAAAATACATCAAGTATTCGGATAATTTCGTTAGATAGACAAACCGTTGAAGATTTAAAAACATGGAAAAAAACTCAACAATCAATTGGGAAAAATATAGAATTGGTTTTTTCTTTTGATGGATTACCGCCATCTCCAAGAACTATTTTAAGCAGAATAAAAAAACTAGCTGAAATTGCAGGAGTAAAACCAATTCATATGCATGGATTAAGACACTCGCATGTTGCCTTTTTAATTGAACATAATAAAAATATCTATGCAATATCTAAGCGTCTGGGTCATGCCTCTATTAAAACTACTTTGGACAAATATGGACACTTATATCCAGAAACAAATCAAGCACTCGCAAATGAAATTACGAGGTTTGATATTTAACTTTCCATCTTTTTTGCTGTCACGCTGCTGTCACAGCCTATTTTTATTTTTTTTATGTTGATATACCTTGGGTTATAAGCTAGCTGTCGGTATCGAAAATGGACGAGGATGAACCGAAGAAATAGCAAAGGGTTTTTGAAAATGAATTAAGTTTTTCATGTCCAAAGATATATTCTGCCTCCATTTGCCTACGATTAGATTAGCTCGTAGGCAAATTTTTTATTTAACTTGCCTTTTTAGCGATTTTGAGAAGAGATCAACTGTCTCTTTTTCATTTGTTTTGTAACGTGTACATATTTATCTAAAGTGGTTGAGATTCTTGAATGACCCAATTGCTCTTGAACAGCTTTCGGCTTTGTTCCTGCTTTTAATAGCAAAGTTTCATGAGTGTGTCTCAATGAATGATAATGGAAATCGAGGTCCAAATTTTTTTGACTTTATTTGCTGACTATTTAATAGAGTTAGGTGTAACTGGTTCACCATTTTCCTTTGTGCAACCAAATGACGTCAGCAGGAAGTCAGCAGCTTGTAAAACGGTTAGGGGAGCGAGCAGGAGTAACAAACGTCCATCCTCATAGGTTCAGACGTACTGCAGCAACTTTAGCAAGAATGCGTGGAATGCCGAATTTACGAGAACCCTACACTACTAAAGCAAGCCGATGAATCGTAGACAATCCATTATTATAATACTCTTGACTGTTCTTGAGCTAAGTTGACTATCCTATACAATTACTGATAAGCAACAGGCTATGTTTCGTGAATTCGGGACGGGTCTAGTCGGTAAAGCTAGACCCAAAGACTTGCCAGACGAAGTCACACCAATTTATTCGCAAACAGCATGGTTTATACTAGCTCAAGATGTTGCGGTTGACTTGGAAGCCATATACGGTATTCCTCATGTAATTGTCCAAGGTACAGACTTCTATATTACCAAATGACAGCCAACAGGTCCGTTTTTTTATCTTTCTTTGATGGATTTGATCGGTGAAGCGCCAGAAGTATACAAAGAGCATGCACAACGGAAGTTAATGGAATTAAAGTGTTGAAACGTGTGAAACAGAAACGTTATTTGCCATGAATGGAACAATGCTCAAGAAAATTAGTCGTGCGTGTTGATATCTTTATCGCTGAAACTCCTGGGGCTTCTCATAGATCAGAAGGGCATACCGGTATCTTTTTGAACAATAAGAGTTTTATACATTGCAACTATTATTGGAACGGAATTCACACAGACAGCCATGATTCTTATATGAGCACTCGATTAACGCATCATTTCTATCGAATTATTACGATCGGCAATTCTGATGCAAATACTGACAACAGTGCTCAAATGATCAAATTGGCAATCGATGCCCAATGGGGACCACTCGTTACTCTGCAACTAGAGGTAAAGTGATTAGTCATCAATACAAACAAAAGTACAATCAAAATATCTATACCGCTGAGTTTGATATTACTTTGATCGGATATGACATGATTCGTGCAATCCAGATGGGCCTCGAAGCAAGAGGATATTATTCTGGTGTAATTGATGGTCTATGTGGTGAAGCAACAATCAAAGCGATGCAAAAAGCATTAGGAATGATGGTGGACGGTATTATCAGTCCAGTATCTGATATAGTAAAGGCATTACAGAGAGCGTTGAACAACAATAAGTTGCCGTGATAAACAAATAGCCCGCTCTTGTTGAGTGGGCTTGTACATAAGTAACAAAGACAGTATTAAAACAGGCATTTTTTAGTTGTAAAATTGAGATAGCACGCGAAGGATAAGCTGAATTTTTATTCTTTTGGGTAATCGAAAGGAATATTTGGATAAGCAAAATTTTCCCTAATTATTTTTTTGTTCCCCGTAGCATCTCCAGCTATCTCGTATACAAAACTTATTGTTTTTCTATTTGAATTATAGGAAAAGGTGTAAATTAATTCGCAGTCTTCTAATTCAGGAGTGTAATTACTAGGTACTGTTTCTTCGTTGTAGAATTTACCTGTCTCTTTGATTTTTTGTTTCCAAGTTTCATAATCTGATTTTGTGGTGATTTCCTCTTGAAATCCATCAATAGAAAGGAGTCCGATGGAGTATTGTTCTCCATTCAAAATAATTATTTCATCATCAGGTATATTTATAGATTGGATATAATGAGCAATCTCCTCCTTACCTTTTGCCTCAATCGTTAACCCTTTTATAAAGAAAAATAACAGTAAACTAATGAATAAGATAAGCGGAAAGAGTATTATTAGTATAAGCCACTTTGATTTTTTCCATATTCTTTTCATTCTAAGACCTCCACTATAATCTAATAACTGCCTACTTTGTAAGGTTTGTACGAACTAGTAAATAAGTTAGGTAAAGCGCTTGGTGCAATAAAAGCAAGTCCTGATGCATATCCTTGTACGACAGGAGCGTTGCCACTGCCATACCAGTACGCTTGAAAAACTAGTTTGGAACAATAGTTTGGATTGGTACTAAGTGTACCTGATCTAAGTAAATAATCGATTTTGCGATTTTTTTTGTAACCCCCTGAAGAATTCCAAAAAGTTTTATCAGCATATGTTCCGCATTTATTAGCCATAGTTTTGTTAGGGACACGCCATATTTGTATAGGTTCATCTATTCTTGGTTTTACTTTTACCCCTTGTTCTCGGTTTCCCCACAACCAATTATTCTTATTGAACTGATTATTATTATTAGATATGCCTGTCAAAAACCAATTCACAGGGTTATCTCCCCCAGTCATTTCAAGAATATAATTATCACTGGTTGCGATAGCAGCATGACCAAATCCTCCACTATTCACAATAATGATGTCTCCCTTTCGAATATCACGTTTAAAACGATTGGCATTTTGTTCTTTTGTTGCTCTCTTTTCTCGCCTTGTTTCACTGGGGGAATGACCTTCTCCATCTGGAAAAGCAGCATAGTTCATTATCTGAGCAAACCAGTCACCATAAGAGTGATAATTGGGAAATATATCTTTCATTTCTTCATAAGTTGTTTTATTCGCTTGATAATTTTCTTGAAAAGCTTCATAGGAATACAATTCTTGAGTAACTTTTCCTTCAGATATTCCTTTTTCATATAATTCTTTGATTTTCGTTACTTCTTGCTCTGTTAGTTCTGGCAGATTTGTTTGATCAGAATCATAGTTTACTTCGTTTTCATCTTCAATATCCCAAAGAGATGTTTGAGATTCTTGCTCTGATGAAGCGGCCGTAGTGGGCGCTGTGTCGTCTTCAAGTGAGTTTGTTACTATAGGATTAGAAATATCATTTGATGAATCGGTTATGAAGGTGTTGCTCGTACCAGTGGTAATAGGTGTTTTCTTTGGATGTTCTTCTGAATAAGCGTTTACAATGAAGCTTAGACCAATGAATAACATAGAGAGAACGGAAAGACTTATAAATGATTTTTTCATTTAATTCACAACTTTCTATTTTTTAATTGTATATATACTATTATATGATTGAAAATTAACACTAATGGTGAAAAAAAACAACTTTCGTTTTTGTCACCTGATTATTGATCAGAAGAAAAATAGTATTGTACTAAGAAACTTTTGTACTCAGAATCGAGTAGGGCCTTTTTTAATTGCTTCAAATTCGTTCATAATCTTCGTTTTACCAATCACCGAATACTGCTTCGCAACAAACTACATTAGTTTTAATCATCTGTGAATTCATTTATCGATCTTTTTAATAAATAGTAATACCAAGATATCATTGGAATAAAAATAAAACTTAGTAGGCAAAAGAGGTAATTTTTTTGAATAAATAAAATAATCGTAGCAATAGCGACTTGTAAATTGATTCATATAACAAGTAATATTTTTGCATATTTACTTATTGAAAACAATTTATAAAATCACCTTCATTTTATAAATAACTGGATTTTTATCAAATAAAAGTTCAAAATACTTATAGAATATAATGGGATTTTCATCAAAAAAGCTAGAGACTTCAGAATATTTTAGCGAAAACTCATTATTATCCCCATTCATTAACAATTCTGAGGAGTATACTGCTTCTGTTAAATGAAAACCACGAAAGTAAATTAACTGATTTCCCTAAAAATAGGGGAGAACATTTTAGCTCACATGAATGAATGCTAATTGGATGCTTTCTTTGATGAGACAGTCTCCTAATGGTGTGTTTCTGTAGAATCGTTAAGTGTAAATCTGGTTACAAAATTTAAAAAGTGTTGAGGAGTCCACTATGCAAAAAAAATTTCCAAAAGTTCCTGCTGTTTCGAACAATAGTCGTTTATTTGCTATTCTAATGGCTTTTTCAGGAGGAGCAATAGATGTCTATTGTCATAATTATTTTCATGGATTAGTTGCTACACAGACCGGAAATGTAATATTGATGGCGTCAAATTTATCTCACAATGATTGGCAGCAAATGCTTCCTAAAATCCTATCTATCATCATGTTCACAGTAGGTTTTTTATTAGGGATTCTTCTTAAACGGAGTAACTTCAGTGACTACTGGCGAAGTTACACCATGTTGCCTGCGATTTTATCTAGTTTCGTCATTCCATTATTACCTCAAGATCTTCAGCTTTTTAAAATTGGTATTCTTGCCTTCGGGAGTGGTTTACTTATGCTGACGTTTAGTGGTACTCAAATTGAAGGAAATCCTTATACGATTATGATGACCTCGGGGAATTATCGTAAGATGCTTAACGAGTGGTACTTGTATTTGACCTCAAAAGATAAATCTTCCATGCAAAAACGGAATGCACACAACTATACTATAGTCGTTGTCTCTTTCATAGTTGGTGCCTGTTTACTAGCCTTTATCAGCCAGTCTTTAAAAATGTATTCGATGTGGATAGTAACGATCACATTTACCATTTCTTTTTTTATTGAAATTTACCATGCCAAGAAGACGAATAAATAAAACGACAAAGCAACATGTATGTTAAACAAGCTAGGTATTATTTTTAAACATATGACCACTAAGTATTATTGATGAAAAGGGAAATTAGTGGATGAAATTCGTACAAAAAACAAGTGAGATAGTTATGGCAATTGGGGAGTTTAAAAAAGCGCAAAATAATTTCTGTCTTTCTGACTTTTCAAAAAGACTGTTGAACCAACCGATTATAAACACACTACCTAATTGATCAGATAAGGTACAAGATAATGTAATCGAGCCCGTATCAAATTTGTTAATAGGATCTCATGAATAGTTATATTTTGGAGTTTAATCTATTAGCTAGTGTCTCCAAGTATTTGCTTTTTCGATAATGAGCCACAATAGTTTATCAGTTTTCTCTCAAAAGAGTCACATAATAACCAAAGAAGTAAATATTATTTACAGAATGATTATTGTAACTAAAAATCTCTCTTACACGGAATCAAGTAGGAGAGATTTTTACGTTTAATTCTAATTTTTCCTTAGTTCGTTAAGAATAGGTGATTATTACATTAATCTTTATTATCGTTTTCAAACAGTCGTCAAACTAAACAAGTGTCATACTTCTTTGGAATCGTTGATGCCATGTTTAACAGCAAGCCGAATAATCCAGTATAAGACAAAGCCAATAAAACCATACCAAACAAAACTGAAAAGCCACATTTTGAACTCCTCCTTTTGCCTAAATTATACCACGATAAAAAATAGTCACTTATAAATATTTAGAAAAGAAAAAAGAGGATTATTAGCCTTCATGTCGCTCCGAAGCACCATTGCTCACTAAAATAACTTCTCTTAGAAAAAAATAAAACTTAGGAATAAGGATTTTTCCAATTTGGGAAGCTCTTTTTTTGCTAACGAACCGTATGTCAAACAAAGCAACAAATATTCTTTTGATAATAAAATAATTTATAAATAAATTATTGATTCAAAGAAGCGAGCGTAGTATAATTAAGAAAATAAAAAATATATTTTTACTATTTTATTAATTACTATTTGATCTGACTTAGGATAAGGTATTAAGCCATCATGATGGGTTTTAATATAAAGAAACGAAGGAGTGTGGAGATAAATGAACATGAAAAATTTTCGAAAGAGTCTTTTGTTTGTTGCGGGCTTATTTGTTGTTACTTTTGGGGGTCTTTTCTTCTCTGAAGATGCTTCTGCCACAACGACTTCTCAAGCAACATCCTGGGTAAATAGCTCTATTGGTAAATCTTATGATTTTGATGGCGTGTACGGGGCGCAATGCTTTGATTATATTAACAAGTATGCCTACGATCTATTTGGAACGAGTTTTTCGGGGGCTGGCGCAATTGATTTATTGAATACGGGTAATAAGAATGGTTTCAAAGTTATCAGAGATGGCGCAAATCTTTATCCTCAAACAGGAGATATTTTTATATATCAGGTATATGGCTCACCTTGGGGACATACAGGAATTGTTATTAATGCTGATAAGACTGGGATGACGGTAGCGGATCAAAACTTTAACAATGTTCAACGAGTTCAAAAGCATTATATTAAATACAATGACTCATGGGGTGTTATCAAAGGGTGGATCAGACCACCGTTCAACAATCAAACCAATCCAAATCCTACACCTAACCAAAGGCTAAAAGTTTATAAAGTAGATGATCTACAGCATATAAATGGGCTTTGGCAAATCAAATCTAATGATCTCGTACCGACTGGCTTTAATTGGACAGACAATGGGATTGCTGTAGGTGATGTGATTGAGGTTGATCGAAATGGGAACAAAACTAGCGATCAAGTGATTGAAAAAGGCAGCTATTTCGTTTTTGATTCAGCAAAAGTGATCAGTGCGACGAATGCCCAAAAAGGAACAGGTGGCTGGTTCTGGTCGAATGTTCATTTGAAAGATAGCGGGTCGATCTGGTTATCCGTATGGAATAAAAATGATTTACTTTATGGAAAAAAATAGCAAATTAGCCGCCTTATCCTAGGCGGCTTTAAAATTTTTAAAATCATGATCAAAAATTTACGGTTGCTTATTTTTCTTGACATGGAACGCGTTTCATTGACTATAATCACCTTGAAGGGTGGTATAAAAATGACAATAAAAATGATCGCTGTTGACATGGACGGGACGTTCTTAAATGATGAAAAGAAATATAATGTCGTTCAATTCAATCAGATTTTTCAGGTCCTAGAAGAAAACAAAATTAAATTTGTGGTAGCAAGTGGCAATCAGTATTTTCAGCTACGTTCCTTTTTTCCTTCTCATTATGAAAGAATGGCTTTTGTAGCAGAAAACGGCGCAAATATTTTAATTGGAAGTGAACATATTTATAATGCAAAAATCCCGTCTGAGAATATCACGAAGACATTGGCTATTCTTGAAAAATTACAACCGAAAAATTTGATTTTATGCGGCAAAAAAAGCGCTTATATTTCTGAAACGATATCAGACTCCACGCTAAATGAAGCAAAATTTTATTATCCTGTACTAAAAAAAATAGCTGACCTATATGATATAGGTGATGAAGACGATGCGATTTTTAAGGTTGCTCTTTCATTTGATGAAGAGGACGCGAATGAAAAATTACACATTCTAAAGAAATCTTTAGCCGGTATACTGATTCCAGTGTCAAGTGGACATGGAGACATCGACTTAATCCTCCCGGGAGTACACAAATTAAACGGTCTTAAAATGTTAGGAGAAAAGTGGGGAATCAGCTTAGACGAAATGGCAACATTCGGAGATAGCGGCAATGATTTAGAAATGATCAGGGATGTCAAAAATAGTTTTGCTATGGAAAATGCGCAACAAAAGATTAAAGAAGCAGCGACAACTGTGATTGGAACGAATAACTCTGGTGCTGTTTTGGATACCATCCAATCTCTGATAAATTAGAATCAGAGACAATTTTTCCTGTTACAATCTATTCCATTTACAATAAAAAGTCATTAAGTGATACTTTTTAGACTCAAAGTCAATGGACTAGAAGGTGAAGAAAAGTATCATGTGTTTAAAACAAAAAAACCTGTTTAAACAGACCCAAAAGGGTAAAAAGCTTGTAGTGTAGGGCTTTTTACCCTTTCTTTTTTTGGCATGAATCTTGCTTTTAATAGAGTGAGGTGAAGGATATGAAAAAAAAATTTTTAGTGGCAACACATGGAAAACTAGCCAGCGGTTTTCAAAATTCGTTGACAATATTAGCTGGTCGAGGCGCTGATCTTGTCGTTGTTGATGCATATTTGACAAATGAGGATTATACGCCAATCATTAGTGACTTTATCAACTCGATCAACGCTGATGAACAAGGCATTATCTTTACTGACCTTTATGGTGGTAGTGTCAATCAAACAGCGGTGACCGAGCTGATGAGAAACAAGAAAGAGCAGATCTTCGTCATTTCCAACAGTAATTTGGCAATTATTTTATCACTAGTTCTGACTTCTGAAAGTGAAATTTTCACTCAAAAAAGTGTCAATGAAGCAATCAATGATTGTCAGGTTCGCTTAGTGTCCACTCAATTACCAGAGGAAGAAGCACTTTTTTAGATAAATAAGAAGAATTTATAGGAGGAAAAAAGATGATAACACAAATACGCGTAGATGATCGCCTGATTCATGGACAAGTGGCTGTCGTTTGGACAAAAGAATTGAATGCTCCCTTATTAGTTGTTGCCAACGACGAGGCAGCAAAAAATGAAGTGATGCAAATGACATTGAAAATGGCTGTGCCTAATGGGATGAAGTTATTGATTCGATCCGTCGAGGATGCCATTCAACTGTTTAATGATCCTAGAGGAGCTGATAAACGAATTTTTGTGATTGTAAACAGTGTGAAAGATGCTAACAAAATTGCTCAAAATGTTGCAACCGTTGAAACTGTGAACATTGCTAATGCTGGTCGATTCGACAAATCAGATAAGGCAACAAAGACGATGGTTTTTCCGAGCGTGCAATTAAATCCTGATGAGTTAGCTGCGGCAAGGGAATTGGTGCGTTTGGACCGTGTCACCTGTTACAACCAAGTTTTGCCGTCTAATCCGCAATTAAGTTTAAAAGATGCTTTAAAATAGGAGGGGAAAGAAATGTTAATGCATGCAACGATGGCAGCTCTAGCGGTTTTTATCTGTTTTGCCGGAAATTATTTGACTGGTCAAAGTATGTTGGAACGCCCATTAGTGGTAGGGCTTGTAACCGGTATATTGATGGGAGATATGAAAACTGGAATTCTAATGGGTGCATCATTAGAGGCGGTCTTTTTAGGAAATGTAAATATTGGTGGGGTAATTGCTGCAGAACCAGTGACAGCGACAACGTTAGCAACAACTTTTGCAATTATTTCGAATGTGGAACAAAATGCAGCCATGACATTAGCGGTTCCTATCGGTATGCTAGCTGCATTCGTAGTGATGTTCTTAAAAAATGTATTCATGAATATCTTTGCTCCATCCTTGGATAAGGTGGCTCGCGAAGATAATCAAAGAATGATCGTGCTTTTGCATTATGGAACGTGGCTTATTTATTATTTGATTATCGCTTCTATCGCTTTTATTGGTATTTTAGTTGGCAGTGGTCCGGTCAATACATTTGTTGAAAATATTCCTCAAAATATGATGAACGGGCTTAGTGCAGCAGGAGGTTTGTTGCCGGCTGTTGGATTTGCTATGTTGATGAAACTTTTGTGGGACAAGAAGCTGTCGGTCTTTTATATTTTAGGTTTTGTCCTAACCGCTTATTTGCAATTACCGGCAGTTGCGGTTGCAGTTATTGGTGTAGTGATCTGCGTGGTCAGTGCGCAACGAGACTTAGAGATTCGCGACGTGAACAATGGAGGGAACAGTCGCCATGTTGGACCGATGACAAAAGCGGAAGAAGAGGAGGACTTTTTCGCATGAAATTTCAAGAGAATTTATCCAAAGAAGAAAAGAAAATGATGCGCTCCGTCTTTTGGCGTTCATGGACGATGAACGCCAGTCGTACAGGAGCAACGCAATACCACGCAGTAGGTGTGATCTATACTTTATTGCCAGTAATCAATCGTTTCTATCAATCGAAGGAAGAGCGTGCGGAGGCAATCGTCCGTCATACGACCTGGTTCAATGCAACGATGCATATCAACAATTTCATTATGGGATTAGTTGCATCTATGGAAAAACAAAATAGCGAAGATGACCAGTTTGATCCAAGCTCGATCACAGCGGTAAAAGCTTCATTGATGGGACCTATTTCTGGGATCGGTGATTCTTTCTTTTGGGGCATTTTGCGGGTCATTGCAGCTGGAATCGGTATTTCACTCGCAGCAACTGGTTCACCATTAGGCGCTATCTTATTTCTAGTGATCTATAACGTTCCTGCTTTCTTGATTCACTACTATGCACTTTATAGCGGATACTCGGTTGGAGCTAGTTTTATTCAGCGGATGTATGAATCCGGTGGTATGAAGATTTTAACGAAAGCATCTAGCATGCTTGGTTTAATGATGATGGGTTCAATGACAGCATCCAACGTTAAGTTTAAAACAATTCTCGAAGTAAGCGTTGAAGGAAGTAAGGAAGCAATGAAGATCCAAGATTATTTGGATCAGTTATTTGTGGGGATTGTCCCATTAACAGTCACATTGATTGCTTTTTGGCTCTTACGGAAAAAAGTGAACGTCAACGCTGTGATGTTTGGGATTATGTTTCTTGGTATTATTTTGGGACTGTTGGGAATATGCTAAATGATCAGGCGGTTTTTTTCGATATTGATGATACATTGTTAGATAATTTTTGCGCCTTCAAGGAGACGATCCAGGAGTTCTTTCCTGGATCTCTAAACGAACTTGCTTTGAAACAGTTGTATCGGAACTTTCGCCAAAACAGTGAAAAGATCTATCAAAACTACTTAGAGGGAAACAGGAAGCACAAAACTGATCGCTGGCGGTTAGTTCTTCAAACATTACAGCAAACTTCAAGCGTTAATACTTCTGAGTTAGACGACTATTACCATCTACGCCAAGGAAAACAACTACTATCAAAAGAGATGCAACTTCTTTTGCGAAGCTTAAAGAAAAGCGGAATCTTATGTGGCGTGCTGACCAATGGATTTGCATTGCAACAGCAGAATAAAATCGATCAATTAATGCTAAATCAATTGATTGATCCAAATTGGCAATTTATCTCAGAAGAGATAGGTGATGCGAAGCCGAATGTAAGCTGTTTTCGAAAAGTAGCTAAGCAATTGCCAAAGCAAATACAACGAATCTATTATTTAGGAGACAGCTATTCGAATGATATTATCCCCGCTCAAATGGCAGGCTGGCGGCCAATCTGGCTAAATCGTTTTGGCGATAAGGGAGAATCTGCTATTATTCAAGCAAAAAATGCAGAAGAAGCTGTCGTTTTACTTTTGTCACAATTGCTTTCTAATCGGGCATAAATCGGGGAATCGAGCAACGTTTTTAAAAAGTACAGGAATCTTTATCCCCTACCAAGAAAGTTTATAGCAGAACTAATTCTCTTACAGAGACGGAGTGACTTTTTTTCTTCTATGCTGTATTTTTTATGGGGGAGGTAAAGATATGCGAAAAGAAACACGGGAACAGATACTACAGCTAGTAGCACAAGAAAAGGCCATGACGACGCAAGAAATTGCCAACGCTATTGGGCTGAGTCGCTCAGCAACCAGCTTGTACTTAAATGAACTGCTAAATCAAAACATCGTAAGTAAAGTTGGAACGAAGCCTGTCTACTGGGAGCTTGTTTCAGATGACACTTTTGTGGAAGACGTCTTTTCTCAGTATATAGGCAGTACTGGTAGTGCAAAAAATGCCATTGAAAAGTGTAAGTCAGCCGTTTTATACCCTCCATTAGGATTGCCCTTGCTCTTACATGGGGCGAGCGGTGTAGGTAAAAGTTTTTTGGCGGAGTTGATTTTTGATTATCTTCAAAAGAAAAAATGTCCAGGCGCACAAAAGTTTTTGGTCTTTAATTGCGCTGATTACACGAATAACCCCGAATTATTGTCTTCCATTCTATTTGGGCATACGCGAGGAGCTTTTACTGGAGCAGAAAAGGAAAAAAGCGGACTTTTAGCTTTGGCAGACAATGGGGTATTATTTTTAGATGAAGTTCATCGACTCTCGCATGAGAATCAAGAGAAGCTTTTTCAATTTATGGATACCGGGAGATTTCGTCCAGTTGGCGAAGAAGCAGAGATGGTCCAAGCAAATGTGCGACTCTTATTTGCGACGACAGAAGCGCCTGAAGAAGTTTTACTGCCTACTTTTTATCGTCGAATTTCAGTGATTGTAGATTTACCTTCTTTTCATGAGCGACCTATTTTCGAGAGAGTAGATCTGGTCACCCATTTGTTTGAGCAGGAGGCAAAGCGCATCAAGAAAAGCATCGTCATTTCAAATGATGTTTTTACTGAATTAACCCACCAAGAACTTCCAGGTAACATTGGCAGCTTGTCAAACCAGGTAAGAATGGATTGTGCCAATGCATTACGGATAGCGCCAAACAGTTCAACATTAGTTATCGGATCGGACAATGAACATACTATTCAAATCTCTTATCCGCCAGCAACAAAGTCTACTTCAGCTAATCTTCATCTTTTGAAGCAGGAACTGCTTTCATTACTTGATTTAAGTGATTTCATTGTTATGAAAGAAAAGTTACAAGATTTTGATAACAAGTATCTTGAACGGACTATATCCTGGACGAACGATAGTCTTTCAATGAACATTATCACTAGCATTCAACAGCAAAACCGATTAGTGATTGATAATGAATCTTTGACAGAGGATGCTGCTTCCTTAGTTTGTCGGCTAATACAAGTATTACAAACCGAGATTACTATGAAAAAAATAACAGAGAAACGCCATCTTCTTTCAAAAGAATACCCAAGAACTTTGCTTTTATCAGCAAATTTAACAAAGACATTACCCGATGAGATTCAACCAATAGCAAATTTTCTTCTGGCAGTGCTGCTTATTGGCAAAGTTACAGAAGATATTTACTACCAAGCGCTTCTTGTTGCTCATGGAAATACCACCGCTAGTAGCATCCAAGCTGTGGCAAATAAAATGTGCGGTGACTATGTTTTTGATGCCATTGATATGCCTTTGTCTTCTTCCGCAAGAGATATCGTTTTGAAAGTTAGCGATTGGCTATCAGAAAGAGATACTTCTGAAGGGGTCATCATGCTAGTAGATATGGGCTCATTGACACATTTGTATAAAAGTTTAAAACCTCAGATTCTTGGCGAACTATTAGTGATCAATAATTTAACGACCTCTTTTGCATTAGAGATCGGTCAGCAGCTGATAAATGGGCATCTTTTTTATGAGATTGCCAAAACGGCAGAGCAGGATTTTGTTACGAACATTCAATATTTTGAAGGGTTTGCAGTAGAAAAGAATGTCATCATAGCCAGTATATCTGGCCGCGACGTCGCCAAACAAATCAAAGCCATTTGCGAGAAATATTTTAATCCTGATATCAAGCTGATTGTATTGAATTATAGTGAACTAGTGAATACATTAGAGCGCGCCTCATCAGAAGAAGGTTACTTGAAAGAAACCGCATTGATCGTAACCACTTCTTACCTAGATAATTCGGCGGCTGTTCCTAGTATCAATTTGATTGATGCACTAGATGAAGATGCAGAGGGACATTTGAATAAACAACTGAAAAACTTGATTCACCCAAGTAGCGTGCCATTATTAGTAAAAGAGTTCATCCATTTTTTCTCAAAAGAAGGACTGTCAGAAAAGCTAGAGTTCCTGAACCCTGACGTCATTATTCGTCAAGTAGAAGATGTGGTAGAGAAGTGCGAGAAAAGGTTCAACTTAAGATTGAATGCAAAAATGAAATTCAACTTAATGATGCATTTGGCGTTGATGGTGGAACGAACGATTCTTGGAGCCGAAGATTATCCTGTACCGGAAGACATCAATAAGTTAAAAATAAACCAGAAACCTTTTTATCAGAATGCACAGATGATTTTTTATACTCTAGAGCAATTTTATAAAATCAAAGTATCGACTTGGGAACTGTATATCGTGTATGAGATTTTGTTAGGCTAAAGCTTGATAAAAATGATCAACTGAAATCTTTGAGAATATTCAATAGGTGTTTTTAACAATTGCATAAAAACGAAAAAAGATCGGCTCTTTGTCAATAAGGACTGATGGGTTGTACAAAATCAAATCTGGGTCAGAATGAACCTCATTCTGGCTCAGATTTTTTGTTATCTTACTTTGATTAATTGATTGATCAAAAAGATTCTAATTCTCATGTTCTCAAATGATTTAAATCCGTAGGATACTCGTTTCATTGTCTTTATATGGGTATTCTTCGCTTCTATTTTTCCATTGGTGTAAGGATAGATCATCGCGTTGGTGATGCCTTCTTCATAGGTCAGAAGGTTTTGGAGCTTTTCCCGAAAGCCGTCATCTAACGTTTCGGGAAGTTCTGCCAATAAGGAGAAAAATAAGTCAGGGTCTTTGTCTCGAAAGGCTTCAACTAATTCATGAAAATAGGGATACGCCTCCTTCAGGGACGTAGAAAAGCCAAGCAATCGATCAATCATCATCGCTTCCGTAAGAAATGGGTATTTTGGTGCTCGAAAA
>NZ_BCQE01000017.1 GCF_001544275.1 Enterococcus gallinarum NBRC 100675
AATTTACATTTTATCAGGTGCATGTAATCCTAACAGACGCAAATCTTCTTTTAACAAGACCGTTACAGCGTAAACCAATGCCAATCGAGCATCTTTTTGCGCATCTTCTGCTAAAATCTTGACATTTGCATAATATTTATTGAAGGCTTGCGCTAATTTGATCGCATGTTTAGCAATCACTGATGGCTCATATTTATCTGCAGCCTGTAAGATAGTTTCTGGGTAGCGTTGGATCAACTTGATCACTTCCCAGCTCTCTGCATCATTCAAAGCAAGAGCTTGCGCATTGGCAGGATCAAATTGTGCTTTTTCTAGAATGCTCATCGCCCGTGCATGAGAATATTGGACGTAAGGTCCGGTTTCTCCTTCAAAACGAACGACTTCTTCCAATGTGAAATCGAAGTTGTTCAAGCGATCATTTTTTAAATCATGAAAGACGACCGCACCGACACCCACTTGTTTTGCCACTTCATCTTTGTTCGCTAAGCCTGGATTTTTTTCTGTGATTTGTTCTTTCGCAGATTCGATGGCCTCATTCAACACTTCTTCTAATAAAACGATTTTTCCTTTACGAGTAGACAGCTTCTTACCATCTTTGGTGATCAAACCAAATGGAATGTGGTGCATATCATCTGACCAATCGAAGCCCATTTCTTTAAGAACTGCTTTCAATTGCTTAAAGTGATAGCTTTGTTCGTTACCGACAACGTACAGAGACTTAGCAAAGTCATAAGTCCGTTTGCGGTACAATGCTGCCGCCATATCCCGAGTGATATATAATGTTGCGCCGTCAGATTTGCGGATCAACGCTGGATTGAGATCATAGGCAGACAAATCAACGATTTCTGCGCCTTGGTCTTCTTGTAACAAATGTTTTTCTTCCAAAAGTTCAACGACTTCCGTCATTTTATCATTGTAGAAGGCTTCCCCATTCAATGAATCAAAACTTACTTCCAGCATGTCATAGATTTTGTTGAATTCTTGCAATGACTCATCGCGGAACCATTGCCATAATTCGGTTGCTTCTTGATCACCGTCTTCTAACTTCTTGAACCATGCCCGAGCTTCGTCTTCCAACGCTTTATCATTTTCTGCTTGTTCATGGAATTCAACATATAAACGCAAGAGTTCATTGATTGGTTCTTTTTTAACTGCTTCTTCAGAACCCCATTTTTTATAGGCGACGATCAATTTCCCAAATTGAGTTCCCCAGTCTCCTAAATGATTGATCCGAATTGGCTGATAACCGATTTTTTCAAGAATAAAGCCAATCGAATTTCCGATCACCGTAGAACGCAAATGGCCCATGGAGATTGGTTTCGCAATGTTTGGTGAAGACATATCAATCGGAACCGTCTGCTGATTGCCAATTGATTGATCTCCATAATGATTTTTTTCCTTCAAGACGGTTTGTAAGACGTGTTCGCTGATCACTTCTTTATTCATAAAAAAGTTCAAGTACGGACCCACGACTTCGATTTTTTCAAAAGAAGCTGGATCAATTTTTTCCGCCAGTTCGCTAGCGATCTGTTGCGGTGCTTTGCGATAGACTTTAGCTAAGGCAAAGGCAGGAAAAGCAACGTCTCCGTGTTCAGCAGTTTTAGGATTTTCTAACAATTGACTGACTTGTTCTAAAGTCAAATCTTCTTTGACAGCGGCATAAATAGCTTGTGCAACGATTTGTTTATTATTCATTTTCTTTCCCTCCATTTGTTTCGATACGAAAGCAATGCCCAGCGAATGTACACGCGGAACAACTAAAAAAAGCCTCTAGTGCATCACATGCACTAGAGACGAGATTTCCCGCGGTACCACTCTATTTGTCCCTTAAGGAATGATCCTTAAAAAACCTACTTATTTCTGATAACGGCAGAATTCCGTTTGCTAGGCAAAATCTCACAAGTGCGCTTCACTTTCTTGATTGTTCGGCTCACACCTTCCCGAACTCGCTGAAAAACAAAAGCTACTCTTCTTGCTCATCGATTATCTACTATTTTGTTCCCAGAAAGTATAACAAAAAATAATCGGTTTGGCTAGCCGGTTTTTCGCCTTTGCATGGATTTCGCTATTTAAACCTTTGGAATAAAAAGATCTCCAAGGGTGACAGCCATAATGGCTTTGATAGAGTGAAGGCGATTTTCTGCTTGATCGAACTGGCGCGCTTGCTTGCTGTGAAAAACGTCATTCGTCACTTCCATCTCCTTCAAGCCAAAATCAGCAGCGATTTTAGCCCCATATTTGGTTTGTGTATCATGAAAAGCTGGTAAACAATGGAGGAAAATAGCTTGTTCATTATTGGTTTTTTTCATTAATTCAGCATTTACTTGGTAAGGCATCAGCAAGTCGATTCGTTCTTTAAATTTTGCTTCTTCTCCCATTGAAACCCATACATCGGTATAAACGACGTCTGCTCCTGCTACAGCTGTCACATCATCTGTAATTAAAATCTCTGCTTGTGATGCTTGGGCAAATTGCTCTGCCAGCTCGATGACTTGCTGTTCCGGCTGTAATTCTTTTGGTGCGATGATTCGAATAGCAACACCGAGAATCCCGCTAGTCACAAGTAAGGATTGCGCAACGTTATTTCTTCCATCGCCGCAGTAAGCAATCGTCAGACCTTCAAGACTGCCAAAATTTTCTTGAATCGTCATAAAGTCTGCGATCATCTGTGTCGGATGCCACATGTCAGACAATCCATTCCAGACAGGTACACCAGAATATTTCGCCAAGTCTTCAACGATTCTTTGGCTAAATCCTCGATATTCAATCCCATCAAACATCCGACCAAATACTTTTGCAGAGTCCTCAACAGATTCTTTTGATCCCATCTGGATATCATTTGCTCCTAAAAATTCCGGATGCGCTCCTAGATCAACGGCAGCAACGGTAAAGGCGGCTCGTGTTCGAGTAGAATTTTTTTCAAACAAAAGAGCGACATTTTTTCCTTCCAAATAACGATGCGGGATATTCTTTTGCTTTAATTCTTTTACATGTAATGAAAAATCGATCAGATACTGCAATTCATCTCTGGTAAAATCTTTTTCTGCTAAAAAACTGCGACCTTTAAAAACGGATTTCATTTCTTTTGCACCCTTTCTTGCCTATGTTTTTAGCCAGTATACAACTTTTATAATTTTTATTCAATATATAGAAATTTTACGTATTTTTAATCAATTATATCCAAATAGTTGAAAAAAAGACCGTGGCTGCCATTCGGATTCGTATCCCAATGACACCACGGTCTTCTCTGTAATGTTGAGCAGAAAATGCTTGATTATTTCATTTCATGACCAAAACTTAGGCTTGGCATGGCATTTAATGATAATGGGGCAAACTGTTGTTTTTCTAACAGAATATGCCCAAAGGCCCCGATCATTGCCGCATTATCGCCACATAAGCGCAAAGGTGGGATAATCAAGTCAATCTCAGGCAGTTCACTCATTGCTTCATCTAGTGCCTGACGCAGGCCTTGGTTTGCAGCAACGCCACCTGCTACAATCAATTGGTTGACAGGATAAGTCTTGCAAGCGCGAATCGTCTTAGTGACCAAAACCTCTACGACACTTGCTTGAAAACTAGCAGCAAGGTTGGCTTCGTCCAATGTTTCTCCTCGTTGCTGCGCATTATGGACAAAATTAATAAAGGCACTCTTTAATCCGCTAAAACTAAAATCAAAGTTGTCTTCATGGATCATTGCTCTGGGAAAATGGTACGTGTCCTCACCTAAATGCGCCAAACGATCGATTTCTTTTCCGCTAGGATAAGAAAGTCCTAAGACTCGTCCCACTTTGTCATATGCTTCTCCTGCAGCATCGTCACGTGTCTCGCCAATAATCTCAAAGGAACCATCTTCTGTCATATAAACTAACTCCGTATGACCACCGCTCACTAGCAAGGCAAGCAGTGGAAAGGTCAGAGGTTTGACAAAACGGACCGCATAGATATGCCCCGCCATATGATTGACTGGCAACAAGGGTAATCCATGCGCCCAGGCAAACGCTTTGGCGGCCGAAAGACCGATCAGCAACGCCCCCACTAAGCCTGGACCATACGTGACCGCTACAGCGGATAAGTCTTCTGGTGTTACTTCTGCTTGTTTCAGTGCCTCTTCTAAACAAAGAGTAATCTGCTCCACATGATGTCGACTAGCTACTTCTGGGACAACGCCACCAAAACGTTGATGACTTTTAATTTGAGAAGCCACGATATTGCTTAAAATCGTGTCCCCGTTCTTTATGACAGCGACACTTGTTTCGTCGCAACTGCTTTCAATGGCTAAAATCAATTCATTCATTTGATTGATGCTGGCCTCACTTTCTTTTCCATGATCAATGCATCCTCTTGAGGATGACTATAATAATTTTTGCGCCGCCCAATGATTTCAAAACCCATTCGCAGGTATAAGGCTTGTGCTGGAAAATTACTGACCCGCACTTCTAGAAAAATCCTTTCGACGCCAGCAGATTGACAAGACTGAATAACAGCTTGCAGCAAGAGTTTCCCCAACCCTTGTCCCTTTTTTTCCGGTAGGACTGCGAGATTAAAGATTTCGGCTTCGTCTAAAACCCGATGGTAACTAACAAATGCCTCCATTGGCTGGAGTACTAAATAGTGACTGTGGGCAGCAGTCAAATCCTGCTTGAATTGTTCACAAGTCCAGGGAGAGCCATCTTGATAACTCGCTTCTGCCAATTGCCATAACAGCTCTTCGCTTTTTGCAGGCAACTCTTCTTTATTCAACAGTTTATTCATTTAAAAATTTCACCATATCCAATGCATCTTCATTTCCTTCTGTATAGTAGGCAGTTTTGATTGCTCGTGAGACAAAGCCCAGCTTTCGATAAAGCCGCTGAGCGTCACGATTACTTAAACGCACTTCTAACGAAATTCGGTCACATTTGTTTTTTCGCGCATACTGTTCGATTTCAGTCAACAAAAAAGAGCCGACACCTCGGCCTTGATATTCAGGTATAACAGCAATATTGGTAATATGAGCATCTTCTCCCAACAAACGAACGCCCGCAAAACCGATCATGCGCTCATTTTGTAAGATACACAAGTACAAATGCTTAAATCGCGAATAAATCTCTGAAAGAAACGCGCTCTTGGTCCAAGGCAGCTCCCCGGCATACACCAATCGTTCCACTTGCAGTAACTCTTTGATATCTTCGCCGACGATTTCACGGATCACATACGTTTCATCCTGAATCGTTTTCGTCTGTTCCGGGTATTGAACTTTACGAAAAAGGGTCAGCTTTCCTTTGAAAGATTTAAATTTTTTCAACATACGTATCCGCTCCTGGAGTATGAGATGCCAACCACTTTTCTTCCGCTTCAACAAGTTTCAAATACTCTGGCACAAAATCATGGATCGACGAAACGGGTTCCTCTGTTTCACTTAATTCTGCCAACACGACGCCATTCGGATAATTCCACAAAGAAACTTGATTGATCTGTGCAGACGGCATTGCTTCAGTGATTTGCGGGGCAAATTTTGCAGCATCAGCGCCAACAAATAGTACCTCTGTGTCTAACTCAGCTAATGCATGCAACAATGTCGGTAATGCCACATGCTGGTCAGGGATCACTGACTGCAGCTTCCCTTCTTGCCAACGATAGCCACCGGCATAGACATTGTTGCGGCGTGCGTCAAATAATGGCACGATCACTTTCAAAACCCCAACACAATTCGCAGCTATGTTCTTCAAACTCGACACGCCCACCAATGGGATATGTAATGTATCGGCTAATGTTTTAGCGGTCGTGACACCGATCCGCAATCCTGTATAAGATCCCGGACCTTGGGCAACTGCGATTCGCTCTAACTGCTGCGGCAATACCCCTACAGATTGCATCAATAAATCGATTGCTGGCATCAATGCACTGCTGTGATTTTTGATAGCCATCGTCTGACTTTGTCCTAGGATCTCCTGACCATCCATGATTGCAATGGCCAATGTTTGATTTGATGTATCGATCGCTAATGTTTTCATTGCTTTTTCTCCCCAATCAAAAAACTCACTCATATTTTACCATATTCTGATAAAATGCCAAACTTTGCTTATTTGTTTTCATAAGTGCATGGTTACTGGTGAACTAAAAAAATGACCAAAGAATCTATGGCAGCCGCGACAGTTTCTGACTGCGACGGAAAACTGTTCCATTTCTGGAGACTTTTTCCCATAGATTCTCAGGACATTTCTATTTGTTGCAGATGAACTTCCCCATCATTGATTCGTCGATTGACGTTTAATCAATTCCGTTGCGATAGTGACCTTTCGCGGAACAGGAGCTGGATTCTTGATGATCTCAAGTAGTGTGGTTACAGCCAACTCTCCCATCCACTCCGTATGAACTTTGATTGTCGAAAGGGTTGGAAAAACATATTTGGCAACACTGACATCGTTAAAGCCGATCAAGGAGATATCTTCTGGCACACGAATCTTTTCTTCCTGCAGTGCCCGCAGTGCTCCGATGGCTAAAGCATCGCTGGAAGCAAATAACGCAGTAGGTAGTGGCAAGGTGTCTTGCAAGAACTGTTTCATTGCCTGATATCCATCTTCGACAGTAAACGGTGCCGCAATGTGATACCCTTCGTCATAAAGACGCAAGCGTGTCAGTCGTTCCTTGAATAGCGTCAGCCGCGGATCTTCAATTTCTTGTCGACTTCCTTTTGTATATTCAATACCAGATAAGATGCCGATTTTTTGATGTCCTTTAGCAACAAAATGATCAATGACCAAATCCACTGCTTGCTGAAAATCGACTACCAATGAATCCACTCCAGCCGACAGCCCGTCAAAATCAACGAGTAGCAGATGAGGCTGCGTCTTTTTTAATTGTGCGATCTGCTGGGCATCAAATTTTCCTAAAGCAATCGTTCCATCTACTTGGGTCTCACTGATAGAAGCAAACGATTCTTTTAGCAAACGAATCCCCAATTCTTCCGTCTTGTTCTCAATCCCAAGCCGAATAGCTAAATAGTAAAGATCTGCCAGTTCTTCTTCGGTATCAAACCATTGAATCAAACGAATCCGACCGTTTTCGACTTGGCTTTTCTTTTTATGCTTTGTATAGTTCAGTGCTTCGGCGGTTTTGAATATTTTTTCTTTGGTTTCTGAACTGACGGCTAACTCACTGTCATAATTGAGGACACGAGAAACGGTCGCTGGTGAAACGCCTGCCTGTTCAGCAATATCTTTGATTGTAGCCATTCCCGCGCCTCCATTCTTTCCAATTCATCTCAATAACTTCAAAGTTTATTGATAAAACGCATGAATGCAGCCTGACCGGATGCATCCCGCTTGAAAACTCCTGCGTATTCCAAAACTTTTGCAAAAATTCCACCAACTTCTTGATAAACAATCTCTGTTACATTCTCCTCAGTGATGGTATAGGATTCCTTCATCTCTTGTGCCCACGGAATATGATAAGCAGCAATTTGATTTGGCTGATCAAGAAGGTAGGCCCTCACTTCTTCTAACTCCGTTGCTAAACGCGGAGGCAAGACCGCTAATCCCATCACCTCGATTAACCCAATGTTTTCTTTTTTGATATGCTGAACATCTTTATGAGGATGAAAAATACCATCAGGATGTTCGTCAGAAACATTGTTATCCCGAAGAACAAGATCCATTTCAAAGTGTTCGCCCTGTTTTCGAGCAATTGGTGTGATGGTGTGGTGCGGTGTGCCATCTTCTGAATAAGCATTGATCGAAACGGAAGGATCTGAGTACTCTTTCCATTGTGCCAAAATATAATCAGAAGCAGCAGCCACTTTTTGCTTGTCTCGACCTTGAATCCGAATAACCGAAAGCGGCCATTTAACGATTCCCACCGTTAGCTCGTCAAAACCAGTTAGTTTGAATGTTTTCTCAATGGGTGCTTTTGCCATCGCAAATGTATGCCGTCCACCTTGATAATGATCGTGGGACAAGATCGATCCGCCTACGATCGGCAAATCAGCATTTGAACCGACAAAATAGTGAGGCAGGACCTCAATGATTTGCAATAGACGATCAAAGGTTTTGCGCGTGATCTTCATCGGACGATGCTCTAAAGACAAAAAGATGGAATGCTCATTGTAATAAGCATACGGAGAGTACTGAAGTCCCCATGCTTCGCCGTCCAGATTCATCCGAATAATGCGATGATTTGTCCGAGCCGGGTAATTCATCCGCCCTTTATAACCTTCATTTTCCAAACAAAGGAGACATTTAGGATAATCGATCGCTGCTGCTGCTCGCTGCGCAGCGATTTCTTTCGGATCTTTTTCGGGTTTGGATAGATTGATCGTGATCTCTAATTCTCCATACTCGGTCATTACCGGAAAAACAATATTTTTCTTGATGGCTCGAGTCTTGATGTAATCATTTTGCTGACACAAATGGTAAAAATAGTCCGTTGCCTCTTGTGGGTCTTTTGCATAGTGCTGGGCAAAGAAAGCATTGACCACAGAAGGCGGTGGCGTCAAGAAATCCATCAATTGCGCTTCAAGGATTTCCGTTTCAGCAAGTGCCTCGCCGATCACCTGATTTTTTTTGGCTTGAGTGACCAATTGATCCATCAATACCACGGCTGGTTCTTCGACCGGTCGGACAGTAGCTGATTCAAAGGCTTCTTCACTAATCATACCAAGGATCCTATTTTGTAAATAAATACGATCCATTTCCATCCAACCACCAGCCTGGATCGCTAATGTCACGAAATCACAGATTGTTTGACTGAGCGTCATTTTGTTGCCTCCTAGTCTTGATAACCTTCTGGATGGCTAACGTGCCAATTCCAAGCTGTTTCAATTATTTGTTTCACATCGGTGTAACTAGGTTCCCACCCTAACACCGCTTTTGCTTTATCACTAGAAGCGACCAATGTTCCCGGATCTCCGGCACGTCGCGGTGCTACTTTCGCTGGAATATCTTTTTGCGTAACAGTACGCGCTGCATCCAACATTTCTTTGACTGAGTAGCCATTGTTGCTGCCAAGATTGAAAACATTGCTAGGATTGCCTTTTTTCAAATATTCTAATGCTAAAATGTGGGCGTTGCATAGATCTTCTACATGTACGTAGTCTCTGATACAAGTTCCATCTGGCGTATCATAGTCATCACCGAAAATTGCTAGCTCCTGACGCTGACCTAAAGCGACTTGCAAGATGATTGGAACTAAGTGAGTCTCAGGATCATGGTCTTCCCCGATTGAAGCATCTGATTTAGCTCCTGCAACATTAAAGTAGCGTAAAGCGACGTATTTCATGCCGTAAGCTTCATCACACCAACGCATCATTTTTTCCATCATGAGTTTGCTTTCCCCATAAGGATTTTTGGGATTTGTAGGTGTTTCTTCTGTGATCGGGCTTTGTTCTGGCTCGCCATAAGTCGCTGCAGTAGAAGAAAAGACAATATGCTCAACGTTGTTGTCTTTCATTACTTCTAATAATACCTGCATCCCATACACATTATTGTTGAAGTATTTCAACGGTTTCTCAACTGATTCACCGACAAGAGAACTTGCGGCAAAATGGATCACACCATCAATCGTTTCTTTCTCAAAAACGCTTTGCAAAAATGCTTTGTCTCGAATATCTCCTTCGTAGAAAACAGCCTCTGGATGGATCGCTTGACGATGACCTGTTAAAAGGTTATCCACGACAACGGCTTGGTATCCTTTCGTAATCAATTGATCAACTGCATGAGAGCCGATATATCCGGCGCCACCTAATACTAAAATAGCCATTCTTAATCATCCTTTTCTTTCATTTATTCAATGAATCCGTCTTACATTCTACAGTTTTCGCGCGCCATCATCAATGCTTGCTTGGTAAATATCTGTCTCATAGCCGATTTTTTCACGATAGCTTTCTTTGACAGCCGTTGCAAATGCTTCCCACTCGCTTTTTTTCACCAAAGCGATTGCACAACCACCAAATCCAGCCCCTGTCATTCGAGCTCCTAAAACTGCTGGCTGTTCTTGTGCCGCTGCCACCAAAGTGTCCAACTCGATACCCGTAACTTCATAATCATCTCTTAAAGAAGCATGAGAAGCATCTAACAGATGACCAAAAGATTCTAAATCTCCCGCTTCCAATGCCGCTTTAGCTTTTAAGGTACGCTGATTCTCAGTTACAGCATGTTTTGCGCGCTTGATCAAGGTTGGATCTTCAATCAGTGAAGTATATGCAAAGAACGTTGCTTCGTCCAATTCACCAAGCGATTGGATTTTCAGTTTCGTTTGAAGCCGTTTCAATGCTTCTTCACACTCCCCACGGCGCTCGTTGTATTTCGAATCTGCCAATTCCCGCCGCTTGTTTGTATTCATGATAGCTACGACATAGTCCCCAAATTCTGCAGGTACAAGGTCATAAGCTAAAGTGTTGGTATCTAGCAATAATGCATGGTCTTTTTTTCCCATCCCTATAGCAAACTGATCCATGATACCTGAATTAACCCCAATAAATTCATTCTCAACTTTTTTCCCTGTCAAAATCAACTCTAAACGTTCGATCGCCAATCCGAACAAATCATCAAGAATCACTCCTGTCAATAATTCAATGGAGGCTGAAGAAGACAAGCCGGCACCATTAGGAATATTGCCATAAAAAGCGATTTCAATACCAGAGTCGATTGCATGACCCGCTGCTTTCAAATAGCGAATCACACCTTTAGGGTAATTGGTCCAATCGTCTTCTTTGCGGTACTCCAAATCGTCTAAAGAAAAAGTGATGATCCCCTTTTCAGGGAAGTTTTCCGAATAAAGACGTATTTGCTTATCTGCCCGTTTTCGTGCTACACCATATGTTCCTATCGTGATAGAGGCTGGAAAGACATACCCGCCATTATAATCTGTATGTTCCCCGATCAAGTTGATTCGTCCTGGTGCAAAATACGATCCTGTGCCTTTTTCACCGAATTTTTCTGCAAAAATTTGTTGTAGCTGTTCCATCTTTTTCACTCCTTCATTTAATTTAGTAAATTTATTATAAAATATTTACTAAATTTTATCAATACTTTACTCGCGTTACAAGGGCTTATTTTTGATATTTTTGCACTTTTGTTTCATAATAGAAATAAATAGATAAAGGCGAGGTGGAGAAGAATGAAACGATTTCTTTCAGGTTTCTTAGTTGGTACAGTAGCAACTATCGCAGCTGCTGCTAGCGTAGTCATGACTGTCAAAAAACAAGTGATCGATCCAATTGACGAACAACAAGCACTAAATGAAGAAAAAAGAAAACGAGCTATGCGTAAAAGTGTCTCTCGTTAATACAAAAACTGCCATTGAAGATTTTACTTCAATGGCAGTTTTTTCAATTCCTCAGCTAATACAACCGCTTGATTATGTGTTTCATCTTTTGCACCATAAACCAATGTCACGGTTTTGTGGTCTTTTACTATTTGTTGCAATGCTCTAAAGGCATCATCGGTTGGCTTCTTTTTTAGTTCTGCTAGGTATCTTTGACAAAACGCATCATAGCGCTCTGGATCATGACCAAACCATTTACGCAATTCTGTACTAGGAGCAACCTCTTTCAACCAAGAATCAATCACCGCCACTTCTTTTTTGACGCCCCTTGGCCAGATTCGATCAACAAGGACCCGATAACCATCTGTTGGTGCGGCAGCCTCGTATACACGTTTTACTTTAATCATTTCCATCCACTCCTTTGAATCTACCTTAACACATTCTTTCAAAAAAAAGACCGAGTCCATGATGACAAGATCCTTAGTTACAGCTGTTGAATGGTTTCTAACGACTCATTCTTGCGCCTCTTAGGAACATCTTGTTTGATCATTGATCTCAGTCTTTTGATTAATTAACTAGTTTTCTTTTTCGTTTTTCCGCTCCAGCCTTCATAGCCTTCTTTTAGAATGTAAACTTCTTTAAACCCTTCTTTGCGAAGTTTATTCGCAGCACGGATACTTAGAGATTTACGGGTATCATATAAGTAGATGGGCTGATCTTTCCGAAATGCGCTAAACGAATTTGTTAATACCGTGAATGGGATATTTCGTGCACCTAAGATATGACCGGCATCGAACTCATTTTTCTCCCGCACATCAATCACTTGTGCTTTTTTCATGCCATTTTTAAATTCTTCTTCGGAAATGATTTTGGCTGATCGTCTTCCCATAATTTGGAAGTACGCCCAATTCAATGCGATTGCCAATAAAATCAATCCTAAAATAATATTAATCCAGTTCCAAACAGACATCTTACCTATTCCTCTCTACTTTGCAAATTGTAATGCTAATGACGCAGCGCCGATCACACCAGCATCATTCCCTAACTCAGCTAATTTGATTTCCGTGCTTTCCGTTACTTGCGGGAATGTGAATTCTGCAAAGTAAGCTGCTACACGACTACGTAAAAATTCACCTGCTGCTGAGACACCGCCACCCAGTACAATACTTGAAGGATTCAGTGTATTGCCCAAGTTTCCACAAGCAAGGCCTAAATAGAAGCAGACTTTATCTACTACCATCAATGCAAACGGATCTTTCGCTTGGGCCGCTTCAAAAATATCTTTGCTGGAAATGTCTTCGCCATTATCCAGATTTTTTTTCAATTCAGAATCGCCAGCATACTCTTCCGCCAAATGTCTCGCTACCCGAACGACACCCGTCGCACTTGACACGGTCTCTAAACAACCACGTTTCCCGCAAGTACATTCAAATCCTTCTGGATCTACAGTAATATGGCCGATTTCTCCTGCACATCCTGCTACACCATGCAAAAGTTGTCCTTCCATGATGATTCCACCGCCAACGCCTGTACCGAGGGTGATAAAGATCACATCCGGATTGTTATCACCTGCGCCTTTCCAGCGTTCGCCTAACGCAGCAACATTGGCATCGTTATCGATAGCAAAAGGAATCCCTGTCCCTTTTTCAATCGCTTCTTTGACAGGTTGCAGCGTTTTCCAGTTCAAATTGTAAGCACCGATAACTGTTCCTTTTTTGCGATCGACACTTCCTGGAGTCCCCATACCGATCCCAATGAAGTCTTCTGCTTTCATGCCATATAAATCCAGACGATGATTGATTGATGCAATGATCTCTGGTACGATGTGAGAACCCTCATCAAGAATATTGGTATCGATACTCCATTTTTGTTGAATCTCTCCTTCAGAAGTCAACACAGCAAACTTGACTGTTGTTCCTCCTAGATCAATCCCGATGATTTTTTTGTCCATCACTTATTTTCCTCCCGGCTTTCTTCAATCCGATGTTCACGCTTTAAAATGCGCCAAGCGGTCAAATAGGTATCTCGATCGATCAAACGGCTGTCATAAAGATTTTTGACTTCCATCTGAATCAACTCGATATCATAGATTCGCTTGCCAACATAAATATAGACACCAAATTGTTTCAATAGTTGTTGTACGTCATATAACGTTTCCATAAACACACTTCCTGCTTATTATACAAGTATTTGATACTTTTTTAAACCATATATCACAAAAACTGCCAGTAAAAAAAGAAAAACAATGGCGGAAAGAATGCGGGTATGAATCGAATATTTCCCGAAGTTCTTTGGTAAAGCCAATGCATTGCCTAAGATGAATCCTCCTAAGATTCCTCCGACATGTCCCCAAATATCAATCGATTGATCAAATAGACCAAATACGAAATTCAAAACAACGAACAATGCAAATTGACGAACCATCGCTTGGATCTGGTAATCATTCTTAAAGTGGAGTCCCAGAATCAGAAAAGCACCAAACAGACCAAACAATGACGTGCTCGCACCTGCAGATTGTACACCGGCCTGATTAAAGGCAAAACTCATCGCGTTCCCCATAATCCCACTCATCAAATACAAAATGAAGAAACGAGTATGACCGTAGATGGCTTCCACCTGTTGTCCCATAAAATAAAGAATAACAGAATTCACTGCAAAATGAGCGAGACCAAAGTGAATGAAAATCGGCGTTACAAAACGCCAATACTCGTTCATGTAAGCAACATAAGGGCCAAACATCACCCCCATCACTTGAGTCATCGGACTAATATAGCCGATAATAAAGACTAACGTCTGGATGGCTAAAAACGTATAAGTAAAGATTGGACGATTAAGCCAGCGTTTCATTTGTTTATTCATTGTCTACTCCTTTTTCTCCGAAAGAAACTTTATCAGTGATTATTTTCTGGACCGGAATATCAAAAGAATCAGGTTGCCACCGGGCATCAAATTGTTCTGCAAAAACCAATGACACAGTTTTCCCTTGGAAATCTGCCAGAAACCGATCATAATAACCGCCGCCAAAACCAATCCGGTATCCCTCAAGAGAAAAAATCAAACCAGGAACGATCAAAAGATCCAGATCCAATGCATCGATTTTTGTTTGAGAAAGAGGCTCTTCTACCCCAAAACTGGAAAGCTGATATTCTGTCTGTGGCTCTACTTGATAAAAGTGAAGTTTCTTTCCCACAGATCGTGGCACGGCAATTTGTTTGCCAGAGTGAAATCCGCGCTCAAAAATTAGCTTTGTATCAAATTCAAACGGCAATGACCGAATCACGCCAATGGATTCTGCTTCGAGCCACTCTTTGGAAGCAAACAACAAAGACTGAATGATCCGCTCTTTAGTTTGCTTTGCTTGTGGATCCAGTTGCTTGAGTCGGGTTAGCCCTTGTTCACGCAAAATTTTTTTATCCATAATTAACCAACTCCTACTCCGAATAGTACCAAAAACCGGACTCAAATAGCAAACGCAATCGTGAAAAAATTCTCACGACTGCGTTTTTTGACGAATCAGCAAAAACAAAAAGTACGGAGCACCAATGATCGCAATCACGATACCAGCAGGAATTTCGCCACTTTGTAGTAAAAGACGGCCGACTGTGTCGCTGACTAGTACCAAAATAGCACCAATCATTCCCGCTGCTATCAATGCCCAACGAGATTCTTTGCCAATCAATCGTTTAGCGATATGGGGCGCTAACAAACCAATAAAAGATAAGTTTCCAGTATAGCCAACACTGCTTGCGGCCAGGCCAATCGCTACGAACAATAAACCGGTACGCAAAAGATTTAGGGGAACGCCTAAACTGATCGCCTGTTCTTCTCCAAAACCCAGCAAATTGATCAAAGGTGTAATCAAGAATGCCAACAATCCTAGAAACAAGAACCAAGGCAACAAACTTAGCACTTGCGTCCACGAAGTTCCCCAGATAGCCCCCGAAAGCCATGCCGTAACAAAACTATATCGTTCTTTTGACAATTGAACAGTCAATAATAACGACGCAGAAGCAAGTCCAGCATTAATAGCAATTCCAGATAATAAAATCCGCTCCATTGAAAGCAGCTGCCGCTGTTTATAAGCGATAGCATAGACTAGCAGTGCAGCTAATAGTCCGCCGATCATACCAATTAGTGGTAACAGCTGGGAGCCCTGGGCATAAAAGCCTAAGTAGAGCATGACACATAAGCCAGCTCCATTATTGATTCCTAAAATACTTGCATCCGCCAACTCATTTCTAGTTACTCCCTGTAACAAAAAACCTGAGAAGCCAAACGCACTTCCAGCAATCAGTGCCAGTACTGCTCGAGGAAGTCGGAAATCGAAGAATATCAATGACTGGCTAGCTGTTAGAGTTTGCTGCCAAAGAGCGAGCCAGAGATCAAAAGAAAAGAATGTCTTTCCCACCATGATACTGCCACAAAACGCCAGAAGAACCAAAACAAAAAGGATACCGATTTTTTTCTTCATAGCTGTTCCCTCCGAATCTTCACTAATAAGAAAGGAACCCCAATCAAAGCCATCATGATTCCAAAAGGCGTTTCAAAAGGTGGCTGAATGATTCGTCCTACCCAATCTGCCAAGATTACCAGTATTCCCCCCGCCACTATCGTCAAAGGTAAGATCATTTGATAATTTTTGCCAATCAGTCCGCGAATCACATGAGGGACCATCAATCCAATAAAGCTGACCGGTCCCACCAGTGAAACAGCCATCCCGGCTAATAGAACAACTACGGCTAAAGAAACAAGTCGAATCCGTTCAGGATGTTTGCCTAAAGAGATTGCCGTCTCATCTCCCATAGCCAGCAAATTCAAAGACTTTCCGAGTCCTAGGATGATGAAGAGCGCCACCAGATAAATAGGGGTGATCACTTGTAATTGTGTCCACGTTACATTTGCTGCACCGCCAATAAACCAAAAGGCCAAATCTTGATTCAAATCAAATTGTAAAGACAATACTTGACTAATCGCAGAAAAAAAAGAACTCAATGCAACACCCGCTAGAATCAATCCAGTCGGCGTCATACCGATCCTTGAATACTTCGTCAACAAAAATAAAAAAGAAGTAGCTAGAAAAGCGCCTAAGAAAGAAAACAACGCAGCCTGATTCGGTTGTAGTGAGGGAAACAGGATAAATGCAACGGCTAATCCGACTGCAGCCCCACTATTGATTCCTAGTAAACCGCTATCTGCTAGCGAATTTTTAGTGACTCCTTGCATGATGGCACCAGTTACAGCAAAACAGCTGCCAACAATAAATGAAGCACAGATCCGCGGCAAACGGATATTTCTAATCACTTGATGGGTTTGATTTTCTGGATCAAATGCACGAAAGGCCTCTTTAATAGTTATTAAAGGAATATCAGCTGCTCCTTGCGTCAATGCCAGAAAAAACACAGCAACCAATAATCCGCTTAGAACAAGCAAAAGAATCGTAAATTTCTTCATGTGTTGGCTCCTAATTCATAGGTCAAAAGCAACGGTTTCGAACTATTGGGAAACGTACCTAAAACGGCTTCGATAGCGAACAATTGTTGGAGCCATGAATGTGTCAAAACTTCTTCTGGTGTCCCCCAAGTCATTAATTGACCTTCTTTTAAGGCAAAAATATAATCAGAAAATCGAGATGCATGATTCAGATCGTGAATCGACATAATAATCGTTTTCCCATATTTTTCATTGATTCGTTTTAACAATAACAGCACTTCTAATTGATGTGCCGGATCTAAAAAAGTCGTCGGTTCATCTAAGATAACAATCTCTGTATCTTGTGCCAAAGCCATAGCGATCCAAACCCGCTGTTTCTGACCTCCTGAAAGCGTATGAATACTAGCATCCGCTAGTTCGGTCAAATCTGTCGCAGCTAATGCCCATTCAATGGCTTGATAATCTTTTGCGGTCAACCGACCTAACCCTTTTTGATAAGGAAAACGACCATAAGAAACGATCTCTCGAATGGTTAAGCCGATGGAAGAATCACTGACTTGTGACAACAAAGCAATCTGGCTTGCGACTTCCTTTGTTTTGATTGTTTGTAGATTCTGTTCATTTAGATAAACTTCCCCTTCCATAGGTAGCAGAATTCGGGCTAATGCTTTTAGAAAAGTCGACTTGCCACTACCATTAGGACCGATCAAACCAATGATCTTCCCTTCTGGGATGTCGATTGTTATCTTTTGCACAATTTTTTGTTTTTGATAGCCGACAGTCAAATCGACCGTGCGTAAGTTTGCCATATCTTTCCCTCAAAATTCTATTGATAATGATTATCAATTATGACGGTTTTCCTTCTATCCGTCAATGCTTCAAAGCAAAAAAACTAGGGATTGACAAACCGCTTTTTCTTCGTGATAATGGCAAAAAGAAGGTGAGAATGATTCTCATTTATCCTATAAGGAGGAACCTAATGAAAAAACGAACCACAAAAACACTTTTTTGGCTGTCTTGTGCTCTGATTAGCTTAACAGCATTGAGTGCTTGTTCAGCTAATTCCAATAATACCAAGTCATCTTCCTCAGCTGAGACGGCAACACTGAAAGATGCGGCTGGACATGAAGTAACAATCCCCGATGATCCAAAGCGAATCATTGGCAGTTATTTAGAAGATTACTTAGTAGCCTTGAACGTCACACCTGTAGCGCAATGGACCGTTGGTAATAACAGTGATCAAGGCTATTTGCAAGAGAAACTAAGTGATGTACCAAGGATCAACTACGACTTGCCCTATGAGGACGTCTTAAGTTATGAACCAGACTTGTTGCTGATCGACAGCAATACGATGGTTGAAGGGGATAAATATGCACAATACAGCAAAATCGCCCCTACTTATGTAGTCAAAAATGGTGAGGATGTCTCTTGGCGAGACCGTTTGACAGATATCGCAAAAGTTCTTCATAAAGAAGATCAAGCAAAAACCGTAGAAAAAGACTATGATGACTTAGTAAAAACAACTAAGCAAGAATTTTCAGGTAAAATCAATGGGAAGTCGGTGGCTGTTCTCTGGGTCACCAACAATTCTGCTTTTATGGTTGCTGACGACCGTTCCAGCGGTCAGCTCCTCTATCATGAACTAGGATTCTCTGTACCGCCACTTGTTTCTGAGATCAGCAAAACAGCAACAGCTGACTGGTCTGCCGTTTCTTTGGAGAAATTAGCTGAATTAGATGCTGATTACATGATTCTAGTAAATAGCGATCAAGGCGCCGACTTTTTCAAAGACCAAGTTTGGCAAAATCTTAAAGCGGTCAAAGAAGGAAATCTTTGGGAGTTTGGACCTGAATCCAGCTGGCTGTATAACGGCCCGATTGCTTATACAAAAATGATCGAAGACGTGAAAAATAAATTGGATGAAAATAGTTGATTTCAATCAAAAATTCGTCAAGTAAAATTACTTAACAAATTTCATTAAACTACTAGCATTCCTTTGCCAAACATGCTATTATATTTTAGTCTGAGAGAAATCTTAGAGGATTCTTGAATATATGGGAGGGAAAAACATGCGCGTAAACATCACATTAGAGTGCACTTCTTGTAAAGAACGCAACTACTTAACAAACAAAAACAAACGTAACAATCCTGATCGTTTGGAAAAGAAAAAATATTGCCCACGTGAAAGAAAAGTTACTTTACACCGTGAAACAAAATAATTCATTTTAAGTCGACTGCA
The DNA here is from genome assembly GCF_001544275.1 of Enterococcus gallinarum NBRC 100675. GTDB lineage: Bacteria > Bacillota > Bacilli > Lactobacillales > Enterococcaceae > Enterococcus_D > Enterococcus_D gallinarum. Next base: position 18,911 of record NZ_BCQE01000017.1, read on the forward strand.
CTTGCTGATAATCAAGCATTGCAGTCGGCTTTTTATTTTTGTGCTATCCCCATAAGTTCACTTTAAAATAGATAGATGACAAAAGCGTAAGTTGTTTTTAATTGTTAAAAATGCTATTTTTCAACTACAGGATAAATATGCGCATAAATAATAATACAGAAAGGGAAAGTATAGAATCAAAGAAAGCTTTGCTTACCCCCATATTCCCTTTTTTTATCTCTCAAAAGATCACCTTATTCTTTGCGTGACAAGTGGTTTTCCAAATTCCAACAATCATTCTGCGAAAATCGTTTTTTCCGCTAGAACTTCTTCTTTGAACCAAGTCATTTGGTCTTGAAGATCAATCGTCCCATCTCGAATATAATCTGCTTGTGGAGAAATGATTTCTTCGTGCATCAAAAAAAGCGGGCGCGCTTCCTCTAGATACCCCGTGACCCAATTAATAATTTTCTCTGGCTGTTGTTGAAAGTCTCTAATGATTAGTCTACCTAAGACAATATCCAGAGGTGTTCTTAAATAAATGACCTTGTCGATAGAAGGTGCGAGTTGCTGATGGACATACCCAAACGGAAAATCGATCAAGATCAGCGTACAGTGATGAATGATTTGTTTTAGGTCATTTATCAATGGTTGAATATCAAATTGATTGATTGCTTCGTAGGGTTCTTTTAACAGAGCCTCAGAGGATGGCGCACAAGGCAATGCATCGATACTATAATCATCAAAAGATAAAACTGCTGTACCGGGACATAGATTGGCGACCTTTTGGATAAAGGTGGTTTTCCCTGAAGCAGTCACTCCACTAACAACGATAACTCTTGCTTTTTTCATTTGTTTCTCCTTTGTTTTCATTTTCTGTTTAAGTCTTGCGACACACCTAGCTGTTTCTTCTAAGCGCGAAGTAGTTTAGATGCAATACCAAACAGGTGTTTAAAAATTTACTAATTCATATAGATTTTTTTTACATTACTCCGGAAATAAGGTAACTTATCATATAAAGGAGCGTGATCGTGTGAAGGTAGACAAAATCGAATATAAACGAGTAATCAATGATGCCGGACATCTTGAATATGATCTTTTGCAGTATCTTGAAAAAAATCGCGAGAGTGCTTCTCCGGAAATCAAACGTACTGAGATCGATTACTTGATCGATCATGATATTCAACACCGCATCATCCAAAATGCTCGTAAAAGCTTGCTTGGAGACAAAATCATACTTAAAGATGCCGTCAGCCAAGACTATCTTTTATTAAAAAAATATACCGACTTTTTTCGCACTTATCAGTGATTGTAATGAAAAAGCAGAACCAGAGAGAAGCTCTCAGTTCTGCTTTTTTTTATTCTTCAAAATGTTCTTGGTAAACGTCTTCGACTGTTTGGTTTGGATCAATCACAATATACAAGCTTTTTGTTTTTTCACTGATTTTTGTTGATTGATAAACGTTATCTAATCCTTCAGTATCTTTGTCTTTGTATGGGAAATACACAAGATCAGGTGTTCCATTGCGGTAAAGAATTTCCATTCGTTCAATATCTTCGTATTTCAAAGCGCGGGCGAACATACCTAATTCCAATCCACCTAAATTGATATCATGTGTTGCAACATGATCCCCTTCTTGGAAGATTTCAATTTTGAATCCTGCACAAGGATGGATCTCAACAAATTCGCTTCCGTGGATGCGGCCAAAACTAGTAGTGATTTGCTTGATCCACAAATCTCCAATATAACGGCGCTCAATCGTCCATGTTTCTCCATTACGGAAATAAAATTTCAATGCTTTCATTTCTCTTGCCATGACATAACGCTCCTTTTTTTTAATAATACATTTCAATTTTAACACATTGTCCGCTAAGGAGCACAAATTAACTTTCTTTCTCGCTCACTTTTTTTAAAAAACCTTCGATATCGACCACCGCTCGATGATGTGTACCTGTCGCTAACAGTTGATTGTTTTCATAGACACGAAAAGCAAACCCATAGGTCTTTTCATTCGAGATCTCTTCACAGCATACCTGAACGGTTGCACCGATTCCTGAAGCCGCCCGGTGCTCGATCGTAAATTGTGTTCCTACTGTTGTCTTACCAGACGCTATACGCGATTCCAATGCTTCAAAACAGACAGCTTCTACCATGGCAGCCAAACGAGGGGTCGCTAAGACAGGCAGTCCTCCGGATCCAACTGCAAGAGCCGTATCTTCCTCGGTAACCAAAAATTCTTTTTCGATCATTGTTTTCTCACCTGCTTATTTATGGGTTATTTAATACGATTGTTTTAGCAAAAGCCAATAATGCTTTCTCTTCATTTGCGACTCGTCTCTCAATCACCGCTTTTTCGGCAGCTGCTAGCACTTCTTTCATCCAAGGACCGCCGGATTGGTCAAAGTGGCTCAGCAAGTCGCGCCCATTGATGGCCAAGTCTTTAAGTGAATGGATTGGCAACGCCTGGTAGCGAGCTTGACTAATAGAGGGATCTACCTCTTGACCATAATAGTACATCAATTCTTCTGATAGTCGAGCGGCCTCGCTGCCCAGATGGTACAATGCTTCATCACTAAACGGCCCTGCTTTCCGCAGCAATACTCCCTCGAATAATGATTGGACCATCCGAATCAATTCATTGGAACACTTCCATTGCTTCAAAAAAGGACGAACTTCTGCTGTAGAAAGTCCAATCTGGTCAATCAATAGTGTCCAGGCAGAAGCTTCATTGTTCAATGGTCTCTCCGGTAAATCAGCCATTCGCAACAGAGCTTCACCGGCTTGTTTCAGTCCTGGACAATAGAGATAACATTCAGTCGCTACAAAAGCCTTTAAAGCTGAATTGCGATGTGCCCCTAACAGCAATTTGACGAACTCGATGGTGATTCTCTCTACGGATATTTTTGCCAATAGCTGATGATTGTCATAAATTGCCTCAAATGTTCGTGGTTCCAATGCAAAGCCCAATTGACTGACAAAGCGCAAGCCCCGCATCATCCGTAGTGCATCTTCATGAAATCGTTCGTGCGGCTGACCCACTGCTCGCAGAATTTTCTGTTGCAGGTCTGCCAGTCCATCAAACAAATCAATGATTTCACCATCTTTTTTCAGAGCAAAAGCGTTGATCGTAAAATCTCTGCGCTTCAAATCTTCAGCCAAAGAGCGCACAAAAGCAACTTTGTCTGGCCGACGGAAATCTTGATAGGCTTCTTCTGTCCGAAAAGTCGTGATCTCATATTGTTCATTTTCCCATAAAACAAGGACTGTTCCGTGCTCGATACCCAAATCGATGGTACGAGGAAAAAGTTCTTTGATCTCTGCTGGAAAGGCACTTGTTGCAATATCTACATCATGGATTGGCTGTCCTAAGATTGTATCTCTGACACTCCCTCCCACAAAGTAGGCATCAAAACCGGCTGCTTCGATTCTTTGCAATACAGGGATTGCTTGTTCAAATTCTTGTGGTAACTTAGTCAGCTTCATTCGTTTTCCCATCTTTTCTTTCAAAGCGATACGCATCTCTGCGGTTGAACTTTTTCATATTGGATTCAAAAACTTCCGTCAAATCGATACCCATGGAATTTGCCATGATCATGGTGACAAAAAGGACATCACCTAGTTCTTCAGCAACTGTTTTCTCGACTTCCGTCTTCTTCTTGGCCTTTTCCCCATAGTGATGATTGACTTCCCTTGCCAACTCGCCGACTTCCTCAGTAAGTCGGGCCATCTGTGCTAAAGGGCTGAAATACCCCGCCTTGAATTGTTGGATATAGGCATCGACTTCTTCTTGCATCTCATATAGTGAACGTTTTTCTGTCATCCTCTTCACCCTTTCTTTCACATTTTAGCAAAAGAATACGCACCTGCCTAGATAGAGGATCGACTTGCTCATATTGTTTAATGCCAAATTTCGTGCTAAATTGGTACTTGTGAGATTTAGAAATGGAGGAAACAGGATGCGATCTTTTTTTTCGTGGCGGACAGTCCGCGATATTGCCTTAATTGTTCTAGGAACGAGTGTCTATGGTTTTGGTCTCGTCTATTTAAATATACCTAATGATTTAGCTGAAGGCGGCGTCACCGGAATCACGTTGATCATGCGCGCATTATGGGGCATCAATCCCGCTTACAGTACACTGATTTTGAATATCCCAATCATTTTGCTAGGAGGTAAGATTCTTGGCAGACGTTCGCTAGTCTATACAGTGATTGGAACCTTTGGTCTTTCATTTTGGCTAGGTTTCTGGCAGACGGTGCCATTATTGATCGATCTGCAGCATGACTTACTGATCGTTGCGTTACTCGCAGGACTAATTGCCGGGATCGGCAGTGGTATTGTCTATAAAGTTGGTGGGACAACAGGTGGCGTGGATGTATTAGCCCGGATCCTAGAAAAGAACTTTGGGATCACGATTGGTCGTTCTCTCTTGATCTTTGATGTTTTCGTTCTATTGCTTTCCTTAACCTATATCGATTTGAAACGCATGATGTACACGCTAATCTTTTCCTATGTTTTCGCTCGCGTGATTGATTCGATCCTAGATGGCGGCTATTCAGCAAAAGGGATCATTGTTATCAGTAATCATAGTGAAGAAATTGCTCCTGTCTTAATGAATGAATTGGAACGAGGCGTCACCTTTTTAAATGGGGAAGGAGCCTATTCCGGTGGTAATAAACGGATCATTTATATGGTAGTAAGCGGCCGGGAAATTTCAGAGGTCAAACGGATCGTTGCCGACTTCGATCAACAAGCGTTCGTGTCGGTGATCAATGTCCATGAAGTTGAAGGGGAAGGCTTCACTTATTTACGTCCTAAATCACGATTTTTGCAACGCAAGGCAGCAAAATCAAAAGGATAACCCCATTCTTCCATCCTATCTAATTATAAAGAAAAAACCGCAAGAAACTTGATTTCTCCTGCACACTGTTGCAAACGACGAACGCTCGGTGCTGGGAGTCATCTTCTTTCTTGCGGTTCTTTTCTGTTCCACTAGTTTTTATTACTTCACAGAGCGCTTTTTAATAGCTTTATTAATGACTTTTTTCTTTTTGATCGAGTTTGAAGCGGTTGACTTCATCCGATAATTCCAAAAAAGCATCCCGATCCCCATTTTCCAAAGCAAGATCGATTTGGCGGTATAATTTCTCAATTTTTAACTGCATAGCTTCTTTGTCAAGATATTCTGTCACATTTTTTTGTACTTCTTCGTCAACATGGTCATTCCACCGTTCAAAAGGGTTGTCCTCCAGAACAGCTAAATAAAGTGGTTTTTCCCAAGGATTTGGAAAGATACATTCTAAATAAAGCGGCTGTTTCCAATTCATCCTGATTTCGTGAAAAATTTGATCGATATCATAAAAGGTTTGATTCTGGATCGTCAATACAAATGGCTCACCGCCAATCTCTGTACTGCGAACACTCAACCCCCGATCTGTCTGCATCGCCCCTTCAACAAAATGAACATTTGTCAAAATGGCTTCATGATTTGCTAGGTAGTTCAGAACCCAAGAAACTTCTCGTCGGCTGAATGATACAGTAGAAACTAACCAATTGAGAAATTTTTTCTTTTCTTGTACATTGATGTTCATTTCCCTCACCTATCTTTCTAATAGATCCTCCACGATTGATTGCACTTCCAGATCACCCGGTTCGTGAGCCAGATAATGTCTCAGTAAAGGTAGAGCTTCTGATAATCGTCCTTCTTCTCTTAAGAACAATCCATATTCTTTCATAAAAGCTGGTTCATGCTGCAATCCTTCATTAGCTTGTTCATAGAACTTCGCTGCTTGGTCAAACTCTTCTAACGCGTTATAAGCCTGTGCTAAATTCCATAGAGCATGGGGTTGTTCATTGTCTTCCATCTTCTCGATAGCCAACACAGCTTCTTGCCAACGCTCTTCATTCAAATAAAGATTACTTAGTGTAAGAAGGGTTTCATCTTCTTTTTCCCCCGTCTCAAGGGCTTTTAATAAGAAGGACTCGGCTGCTTCGCTGTCATGCAACCGATACGCATTTTCTGATGCAAAATGATAAAAATCCACTTGAAATGGATCTTCATGGATTCCTTCTTCAATGACAGTTTGTGCCTCTTCCAGTTGCTCTTCTTCTTGTAATGCCTCTGCTAAATAGAGATACAAGGAACGGTATTGCGGATTCAGTGCCCGCAACTGCTGCAAATATCGAATCGCATGCTCATTTTCTTTTAATTGTAAGTAAACTAAAGCGGTTTGGAATAGACGGTCATCTGTTTGATCCTCAGCTAGACTTGCTTCCAGATATTCGATGGCTTCTTCAAATTTCCCAGCCATACTCAATGCGGCTCCGGTCCGTTCCAATAAGGAAATACCTGTGATTTCCTGGATATTTTCACTTAGTAATCCTTGATAAAACTCTGCCGCTTCTTGATAACGGTCGGTTGAAAAATACAATTCCGCTAGTGCAAAACGAATCAGCGATTCTTTGGGCAGCAGCTTTTGGGCTTCCAATAATTTTGCTTCACTGACTTCAGGGATCCCAATCAATTGATAGAGATCAGCACTGCTCAATAATGCTCGTGGATAAAAAGAGCTTTGCGGTGTGATCCGATCTAGATAATCAAAAGCTTCGTCGATTTGATCATTTTCCATAGCGATTTCTGCTAACGATAGCAACCATTCTTCATTTTCGGGGTCACGTTCTTGCAGTGTATCAAATACTTCTCTTGCTTCTTCTAAAAAGCCGATTTGGATCAATTCTTCTCCTAATTCGGCTAAGACTTCATTTTGATCTGATTGCAGGGCTTTTGCAAAATTCAATTGTGCATCAGCTAAATTCTCGGCTGCTAATGCCTGTAACATTTTTTCACTATATGTTTCCATCTAAGTTCCTCTTATCTGATTGATTATTGTTTGGTAAGCGCTCATTGTCTGGACGAGATCCTCTTCTAATGCGCTAGTTCTGCCCCCTATTGTACCAATTTCTGATAAAAAAAGCAGTTTTTTCTCTTTTTTCTGTAACAGCAGAACTTGCTGAAAATAGTCGCTTAAAGATAGTTGGTCAGGCAATACGAGGGGGTACCCCAATTGGTCAAGCCACAAGCAAAGCTTATCTAATTTGACTGCTAACTGCTGTTGTTGAACATTCCAGATTAAGTGAAAGAGTAGGCCATAAAAAAGTTTCATTGCATCAGACAGCAAATGTCCATTTTCCGTCTTATAAAAAGCATCTGTAAAGACTTGTCCATATTCTTCAAGTGCTGCACCATTTGCTTGATAGGCTTGGATCACCCGATCTGTATACGCTGCAAACGAACGATTGTTTACTTGTTTTTCTGTCAGAAACGTACGAAAGAGTTCCCGCAGAAAAGCTTGATCCGTGAGCAGTCCGCAACGAATCAATACAAGCAAGTCCACCAATTTCCCATCTTTTTGTTTTTCAGCAATCGTTTGATCGTATACGACCACTTGCGGTACATTGGGACTTTGCAAAACAGGGATATCTGGTTTCTTAACAATGATCGCAGATTCTTTGACACTTTTAGCTAACGCCCGTAAAGACACCGGAATCAACCAAAGATCGCTCGTCAGAATCGACGTGTAGTGAATAAAACTGCTTAACGCCAGCACGCCTTCATTGCCGAAACCCACGATCAAATAGTTCTCCTGTTTCGAAAAGCGGCTTAGGAAGGACATAAAGGCCTGAAATTCCGTAAAATTATTGCAATACATTTGATTGGTACAAATATACCAGCTGACTTCTTTGGGTAAAAACAAACGGGTCAGTTTTTCAGAGAAACGATCATAATACCGCTGATTTGTGAGAATGATGACTTGATCATTGGAAATTTCCTGCGTCCGTAAAACAGCATTCAATGTTTCTCCATACAAGATTTGCGTCTGCTGTTCTTTTCTAGAAAAGACAAATTCCATACATCCGCCCCCCATCTACGATTTGTTACTTCTATTATAACAAGAATCAACCATTTCACCTACTAACTAGCGAAAGGATGAGGGAAAGTCATGGATTTGAAATCAAAAAACAAACGACCTCTTTTTTAAAAAAGGTCGTTTGTTTCGTAACGCTTGGTTCATAAAATCAAACAAGAAGAGTATAGAGAGATTGATTGTCCCGCAAATCAATATATTGTGGATCAAATCTTGACATTCGCGCCAGTAGTGGGGGCAGATCTTCTTGCCTTTTTAGCAGAATCCCTAACAGTACTGGTCCTGTTCCGCGATTGATTTTTTTGGTGTATTCAAATCGAGTGATATCATCCGTAGGACCCAAAATATTGCTAACGAATTCTTTCAACGCCCCAGGTCTTTGAGGAAAATTGACTACAAAATAATGTTTTAGTCCTTGATAAATCAAGGACTTTTCCTCAATCTCTGCCATTCGAGTGCTATCATTATTGCCGCCGCTGATAATACAAACAACGGTTTTCCCTTTAATCTCTTCTTTGATCAATTCCAGAGCGGCGACACTCAGTGCTCCCGCTGGTTCTGCCACCACTGCTTGTTTGCTGTATAAGTCCAAGATAGTTTGGCAAATCAAGCCCTCATCTACCGCTACTAGTCGATCGACGTACTGGGCCGCATGCTGGTAGGTCAATTGACCGACTTTTTTGACAGCTGCTCCATCTACAAATTTATCGATCTGCTCTAATGTGGTCGGACCATGATTATCAAAAGCCGCCTGCATCGAAGCGGCACCTAAAGGTTCAGCGCCAACCATTGAGATTGTAGGCTGTTTTGCTTTCAAATAAGTTGCAACACCACTGATCAACCCGCCACCGCCAATTGCTGCCACAACATAATCGATAGAATAATTGCGCTGCTTTGCTTCTGCCATCAGTTCAACTGCCAATGTTCCTTGGCCTGCAATAATGGCGGGATCATCAAAGGGATCAATAAACGCCATTCGATGGTCTTTGGCATAGTGCTGGGCTGCCTCGGCGGATGCATCGAAGGTATCACCGACAAGTTCGATACGGACAAAATCACCGCCAAAAAACAAAACTTGCGCTACTTTTTGTTGTGGTGTCGTCGTCGGCATAAAGATAACCGCCGACACTTTCAATTCATGACAGGTATAGGCGACCCCTTGGGCATGATTGCCGGCACTTGCACAGACAACCCCCCGCTTCAGTATAGCCGGATCTTGCTGTGCGATTGCATAATATGCCCCCCGCAGTTTAAACGATCGGACCTTCTGAAGATCCTCCCGTTTCAGCAAGACAGTCGCTTGATACTTCTCGGATAAAAACCGATCATACTGTAAAGGTGTCTTTGAAACGACTGATTGCAAGCTTTCATGTGCTTGTTCTATTTGATCGACAGATACCAGCAATCACTGTTCCTCCTTAATCTTTCGTAACAAAAGGCATCATTTTTCTTAATTCTGACCCAACTTTTTCGATTGGATGATTCCCGTTTTGTTCCCGCATTTTTTTGAATTCCGGAAAACCAGCTTGATTATCCGCAATAAATCCTTTGGCAAACGTGCCGTTTTGAATATCTTTCAAGACATTCTTCATATTGGCTTTTGTTTGTTCGGTAATGATTCGTGAACCAGAGACATAATCCCCATACTCTGCTGTATTGGAGATTGAATCACGCATCTTGGCGAAGCCTCCTTCATAAATCAAGTCAACAATCAGTTTCATTTCGTGACAAACTTCAAAATAGGCTAATTCTGGCTGATAGCCGGCTTCTACCAGTGTTTCAAACCCAGCCTCGATCATACTTGTCAATCCGCCACACAATACGGCTTGTTCCCCAAACAAGTCTGTTTCCGTCTCTTCCTTGAACGTTGTTTCTAGTACACCGACTCTTGTAGCCCCGATTCCTTTGGCATAGGACAAGGCTGTCTCTTGTGCATTGCCAGTAGCATCTTGATAAACAGCAAACAACGCAGGGACAGCAAATCCTTCGCTAAAGGTCCGGCGCACCAAATGGCCTGGTCCTTTAGGTGCCACCAGGAAGACATCCACCTCTTGTGGAGGCGTGATGACCTCAAAATGAATATTAAAGCCATGAGCAAAGGCTAATGTATCACCTGCAGAAAGATTAGGCGCAATTTCCTTCTCGTAAAGTTCTCCTTGGATCTCATCAGGAGCTAAGATCATCACAACATTTGCTTGTTGTACAGCTTCAGAAACTGGAAGCACGGTAAAACCATCATTCTTTGCGTTCTCAGCTGATTTCCCTGCACGAATCCCGATCACGACGTCGTGCCCTGTATCCCGTAAATTCTGTGCATGGGCGTGTCCTTGAGAACCGTAACCAATGATTGCAATAGTCTTATCTCCTAAATTGTCTGTTACTTCGTTATAATATACTTTTACCATGTATGCTTCCCTCCGAAATCTTTTTTTATTAAAAGCAACTGTTCTTGCATTTAACCTCTAGTGAAACCTGTCACACCGGTACGGGCCATTTGCTTGATTCCATAAGGCCGCAACACGTCGATACAGGCTGCTACTTTCTCTGAGTCTCCCGCTACTTGAACCACGATAGTCTTCAATGCAACATCAACGATGTGGGCTCGGAATGGTTCAATCACAGCTTGGATCTCCGAACGTGTAGTCGTTGGCGCGTTCACTTTGATCAGCACTAATTCCCGTTCAATATGGGGGTCTTCTGTAATATCTGAAACTTTTAAGACATCGATTTGCTTATTCAATTGCTTTGTCACTTGTTCTGTCTCCAGTAGGTTTTCTGCGTTGATAATGATCGTCATTCGCGAAAATTCCGGCTGTTCGGTGGTCCCAACTGAAATACTTTCGATATTCACCTGACGACGATTCAACACACTGGTGACGCGGCTTAAAACACCAGCTTCGTTATGCACAATGGCGGCAAGGATACGTTTCATAGTCTTTTAAACTCCTATCATCTCATGATTGGCTTTTCCTGGTGGAATCATTGGCAGCACATGTTCCGTTGGCGAGATCAGTACCTCGATTAGTCGTGCACCAGGTTCTAGCAATGCATCGGCCAAATCGTTGATCAATTGATCTGGGGTTTCGATCCGCACACTATTGATGCCATATGCTTCTGCTAATTGGCCAAAATTTGGCTGTTTAGCAAATACAGAAGCAGAACGGCGTTCATTATGAAACGTTTCTTGCCATTGCCGTACCATCCCAAGAGAGCGGTTATTCATCAAAATGAATTTGACATCCAGACCATAATCATTTAGCAGAGCAAACTCTTGATTGGTCATTTGGAAACCGCCATCGCCTACAAAAACGACTATCTTTTTTTCAGGACAAGCAAATTTTGCCCCTATGCCTGCGGGGATGCCATACCCCATTGTTCCTAAACCTCCGCTAGTGATCAGCTGTTTGGGAAATCGGAAAGGATAGTATTGAGCGACCCACATTTGGTGTTGACCAACATCGGTAACAATAACGGCTTCCCCTTTCGTCAAGCGTCCCACTTCTTCAATCAATTTTTGCGGCTTGATTTCCTTTGTTTCCTCGCGGTCATACCGATAAGGATGTTCTTTTTTTCGTTTTTGACAACGATTGAGCCATTCCTTGCAATCTAATTCCTCCGCAGGATAGCGCAGCAACTGGGTCAAAGCTGCTTTCGCATCCGCCACGATCGGAATGGTTGTTTGAACGACTTTTCCGATTTCTGCAGGATCAATATCGATATGAGCAATGATTGCCTGTTGTCCAAATTGACTGCCGGCTGTTGCTAATCGGTCATCAAAACGTGAGCCAATATTGATGATCAAATCCGCTTCAGATAATGCCATATTCGCAGCATACGTGCCATGCATGCCTCCCATTCCTAAGAATAAGGGATGATCTGTTGGCACCAATCCAAGACCTAAGAGCGTGGTTACGATCGGCAAACGATGGGTTTCGACAAACAAACGCAATTCTTCGGCTGCATTGGCGGCACATACCCCTGCTCCCGCCAAGACAACTGGACGTTTTGCTTGTTTTAAACAATTCATCAATTTCTCGATTTGCAAAATAGATGGAAAGACGGTGGGTTGATAGCTTTTTCGCTCAATCGGCAGTTCAATGACTGCGGCTGTCCGCTGAAGCGTGACATCTTTTGGCAAGTCGATCACCACTGGACCTTTTCTACCCGTTGTAGCGATATGAAAAGCTTCTGCGATCACTCGCGGCAAATCATCGACATGTCTAACTTGATAATTATGTTTAGTGATCGGTAATGTGATCCCTAGAATATCCGCCTCTTGAAAAGCATCTTTGCCAATACCGGCTGTTGCTACTTGACCGGTGATCACCACTAATGGAACGGAATCACTCATGGCATCAGCGATGCCTGTTACCACATTGGTGGCTCCTGGTCCACTAGTCACTAGGACAACGCCGGCTTTTCCGGTGGCTTTGGCATAGCCTTCTGCTGCGTGGACAGCGCCTTGTTCGTGACGCGCTAAAATATTCGGAATCGCAGCATCGTAGAGTTGGTCATATAATGGCAAGACCGCTCCGCCAGGATACCCGAAAATCAGTTCTACTGCTTGTTTCTGCAAGCTATCGACTAACACTTCGGCACCGGTTCGAGTTACTTCATTCAACTGGATATTCTCCATTATGCTTCCTCCTCCTCGCTGATTTTCATGATCGCCCCGGTATTTGCTGATGTGACTAACGCCGTATATCGTGCCAGCCAGCCTTTCTTCACTTTAGCCCTAAACTTGGGACGTGTTTGTGCGCGCAGCATGAATTCTTCCTCTGAGACTAAAACTTCCAATGAACGATTTTGCAGATCAATCACGATGTCATCTCCATCACGGATCAAAGAGATCGGTCCACCGGCTGCCGCCTCAGGAGAGATATGCCCAACTGCGATCCCTCTCGTGGCCCCTGAAAAGCGTCCATCTGTGATCAGTGCAACCTCTTTGCCTAACCCTCGTCCAACAATACTCGAAGTCGGCGCCAACATTTCCGGCATCCCGGGACCTCCTTTAGGCCCTTCATAGCGGATCACCACGACATGCCCTTTTTGGACCGTATGATTGTCGATTGCGGCTACTGCATCATCATGAGAATCGAAACAAATTGCTTTTCCTTTAAAAAGCTGAATGCTTGGGTCAACCCCCCCCACTTTGATGACACTTCCCTGAGGCGCAAGATTGCCGTAAAGGATCGATAAGCCGCCGACAGGGCTGTACGGATTCTCCTTTGGATGAATCACTTCTTCATTTTTGATTGTCGCCTGAGCGACATTTTCCCGCAAGGTTTTGCCAGTGACTGTCAGCCGATCTGGATGGATCGCCCCCTCGATATCGACCAATTGCCGTATAATGGCAGAGACGCCGCCAGCTGTATGGACATCATGCATGGAATAAGCGGAAGATGGCGCAATTTTTGAGAGATAAGGAACTCGTTCGGCAATCTCATTGACCCGCCTCAAGTCATAATCGATCTCCCCTTCGTTCGCAATAGCTAATGTATGCAAGACGGTATTGGTAGAGCCCCCCATTGCCATATCAAGAGCAAACGCATCATCGATGGCTTCCTCTGTTACGATATCCCGGGGCTTGACTTGATTCTTCACTAAATCCATCAGATGGAATGCCGCTTTGCGAACAAGTTCCCGTCGTTCTTGCGAAACTGCCAGAATCGTCCCATTTCCTGGTAATGCCAATCCTAAGATTTCCAAAAGACAGTTCATGGAATTGGCTGTGAACATGCCGGCACAGGAACCACAGGTGGGACAAGCATTTTTTTCCATGAATTCAAAATCTGCCTGTGACATTTTGCCCTCTTTAAAGGCGCCTACTGCTTCGAACATGGAAGATAACGTCGTCTGATGGCCTCTAGGATCAATCCCGGCTTTCATAGGTCCCCCAGAGCAGAAAATTGCTGGCACATTGGTACGCATAGCTGCTAAGATCATCCCAGGCGTAATTTTATCGCAGTTGGGGATGTAAAAAACACCATCGAACCAATGGGCATTGATGACTGTTTCAGCTGAGTCAGCAATCAGTTCACGACTTGGCAATGAGTAACGCATCCCGATATGTCCCATGGCGATTCCATCATCTACCCCAATTGTATTGAATTCAAAAGGAATCCCCCCGGCTTCTCGAATGGCTTCTTTGGCAATATCTGCTAGTTCTCGCAGATGGACGTGACCAGGTACGATATCGATATACGAGTTGCAAATGGCAATAAAAGGCTTATTCATATCTTGGATATTTTTTACTTGTCCTGTCGCATAAAGCAAACTCCTTGCTGGAGCTGCCTCAATGCCTTTTTTTATCTGATCACTTCTCAATTCCATCATCTCCCGCCTATTTCATAAAAAAAAGCACCCCGGTTTATAATAAACTGGGATGCTTTGCCAGAATCCCATTTTACTTACGCAAATAGGACTCAAACAAACGGATAAATTTTGCTTCCGTGTTCTAAGTCCTGGTCTCAATAATAATGACTAATAAATATTGATTAAAATTGCGCATGAAAAATGGCTCCTTCATTAAAATATTTGCTGTTTTCTTGTAATTGTTTAATAATATAGCGCGAAAAAAAATTCTTGTCAATGAATTTTCTGAATTTTTTTGCAATTGATCCGATAAATGTACTTTTAGTAGACGGATCTACATTGGATTTTTGATGAAAATAGGGATAAGTAAATTTATGTACAAAAAAACCCTTGATTACTCAAGGGTTTGGAAGACTCAATTATTTCACTGCGTCTTTAAGAGCTTTACCTGGTTTGAATGCAGGTACTTTGCTAGCAGGGATCTTGATTTCTTCACCAGTTTGTGGGTTACGTCCTTTGCGTTCTGCACGAGAACGAACTTCAAAGTTACCAAAGCCGATCAATTGAACTTTTTCACCGTTAGCTAAAGCGTCTTGAATTGTTGAGAAGACAGCGTCTACTGCTGCTGTAGCGTCTTTCTTTGTCAAGTCAGTAGCTGCTGCAACTTTTTCGATTAATTCTGCTTTATTTGCCATGGATGGTTTCACCTCCTGATTATTTTTTTGATGTCATACATCAACAAAAATCTTGAGTGGTCCAAGGTTTTTGTCAAATATTGATATCCATCAATATTCTGATATAACGTTATCATAAGAACGTTGTAATATCAAGGATTTTAACGTTTTTACTACTGTTTTTTTTAGGATTTATCGTTTTTCTGTCAAAAGAATAGAATTCTTTGTCAAAAGCAGCAAAGTATGATAAAATCGCTACTTTCGTCTTCTTGGAATGATTCGAATCGGAGTTCCTTCAAAAGTAAATGCTTTCCGGATCTGATTCTCTAAAAAGCGCGCATAAGAAAAATGCATCAACTCTTCTTCATTAACAAAAATAACAAATGTTGGTGGCTTGACCGCAACTTGTGTCGCATAAAAAATCTTCAATCGTTTTCCTTTATCCGTTGGCGTTGGATTGATGGCTACTGCATCCATGATCACATCATTCAATAATGCAGAAGGGATACGCATGTTTTGATTCATGCTGACTTCTTCGATCAAAGCTGGCAATTGATTTAACCGCTGTTTCGTTGCCGCTGAAACAAAGATGATTGGGGCATAATCTAAGTATTGAAACTCATCACGAATCTCCGCTTCAAAGTCTCGCATGGTATTGGTTTCTTTTTTTAGCAGATCCCATTTATTGACAACTAGGATGATCCCACGGCCAGCTTCATGAGCATAGCCAGCGATTCGTTTGTCCTGTTCACGAATTCCTTCTTCTGCATTCAAGACCATTAGAACCACATCGGAACGTTCGATGGCACGCATCGCTCGCATGACACTGTATTTCTCTGTTGATTCGTAAACTTTTCCTTTTTTACGCATTCCTGCAGTATCAATCATAGTGAACTCTTGCCCATTTTCACTTGTAAAATGAGTATCGATCGCATCCCGGGTCGTTCCTTCGATATCCGAAACGATGACACGTTCTTCACCTAAAATCGCATTGATTAACGAAGATTTCCCGACATTTGGTCGCCCAATCAAACTAAATTTGATGATCGATTCGTCCTCTTCCTCTGCTTCTTCTGTAAAATGCTTAACGGCTTCATCAAGCACATCACCGATCCCTAATCCATGACTGCCAGATATTGGATACGGATCACCTAATCCTAATGTATAGAATTCATAGATATCTGCACGCATTTCTGGATTGTCGACTTTATTGACCGCTAGAATCACAGGTTTATTGCTCTTATACAAAAGGCGAGCAACAAGTTCATCTGCATCCGTCACACCTTCTCTGGCACTCGTAATGAAGACGATCACATCTGCTTCATCGATCGCAATTTCTGCTTGATGTTTGATTTGATCCATAAACGGCTCATCGCCTAAGTCGATTCCACCTGTATCGATAATACTGAACTCTCGACCTAACCATTCACCTGTTGCATAAATTCGGTCTCTCGTCACACCCGGAGTATCCTCAACGATCGAGATTCGTTCTCCGGCAATCCGGTTGAAAATAGTCGATTTCCCGACATTCGGACGTCCGACGATCGCAATTGTTGGATTTGACATTTTTTACCCTCCATTTATAAGAAGCAAACTGCTGAATACAGCTGCTTCTGCTTTTCAATCTTTCTTAGTTTACCTAATGCATCCCTAACTTGCAAGTCTTGATGACAAACAAAAAAGCAGCTTATAACAAATTCAAAAAACGAATCGTTATAAGCTGCTAGGCTAGATTATTCTTCGTCGTTATCTTTCAACGCATCGCCCAAGATATCACCCATGGTAAAACCAGTGGATTCTTCTGGTAATTCATAGTCATCTTCTGCAGGCACTTCTTCCGCTTCTTCGGCTTTTTCTAGTGCTTTGATGCTCAAAGCAATCCGATGATCGGTTGGATTCACTTCAAGAACTTTCACTTGCACTTGATCACCTTCATGCAACACTTCATGAGGCGTTGCAATATGTTTATGTGAGATTTGCGAAATGTGGATCAATCCTTCTACACCAGGGAAGACTTCCACAAAAGCACCAAAACTAGTTAGTCGTTTTACTACACCATCTAAAACACTACCAACGGGTGCTTGTTCTTCGATATTGCTCCAAGGCCCAGGCAATGTATCTTTGATCGATAACGATACGCGTTCTTTATTTGGATCAACGGATAAGACACGGACATTGACAGTATCACCAACAGATAAAACATCACTCGGTTTGCCTACATGGGCATGAGAAATTTCTGAAACGTGTACTAAACCATCAATTCCACCCAAGTCAACGAAAGCCCCAAAATCGGTCAATCGTGCAACTTTCCCTTCGATTTCTTGACCTTCATAAAGATCAGCTAGCAAGGCTTCTTTTTGTTTCTCTTTTTCAGCCTCAACCACTGCTTTATGGGATAAAATCAAGCGGTTCTCAGAAGGTTCGATCTCAACAATCTTAAAGGTAAGTGTCTTGCCTTTATAATCTTCAAAATCAGCTACAAAGTGGTCCTCAACCATCGAAGCTGGCACAAATCCGCGTACGCCAACATCAACAACTAAGCCACCTTTGACTACATTTGTTACAGGCGCTTCAATAATCTTACCTGCTTGGAAATCTTTTTCGATATCTTCCCAAACTTTCTTCGCGTCTAAACGACGTTTTGAAAGTAGATAGCTGCCGTTTTCTTTATCTTTACCGATTGCAGAAATAACAACTAACTCTAAAACATCGCCCACTTTGACCACTTCATTGATATCCTCAACAGGCAATGTAGACAATTCTTTTGCTGGAACGACTCCTTCTACACCTGCTCCTTCGATGCCAACGATCGCTTGTTTGTCTTCGATGGCTAAAACTTCACCTTTGACAATATCGCCAACGTTCACTTCTTGGAAATTATCCAAAGCAGCTTCCATTGATTCATTCCCATTTTCCACTTGATTATTTTCAAATTCTGTCATGTCTTGTGTCCTCCTAACCAACAATTGTACGTAAATGCACTACATCCCTTAGTTTAAATTAGAATGCCAAAAAAATAAAGCGATTTCGCTTATTTTCACAAAAAACTGTCAATAATTGTTCTCAAAAAACGTTTCCTTCACTATTTTGCTTCAAAATCACTATTTCATCCAAAAAAACTGGCCCCTCCGACCTAAAAACCCCAGATTTCGAACAATATTTCTACGCGAAAATTCCGATATTTAATGAAATTTCTCGTGAGAATCGTTCGGTTCTGTTTTTTTTAGGTCGACTAGCGCCAGTGGTTGATTATTCCATTTTTTGATCAACGATTTGCTGAATCGCTGCAACGACTTCTGTAATGGACATTCCTGTCGTATCAATGCGAACTGCATCATCGGCTTGTTTCAAGGGAGAGATTTCTCGATGAGAATCTAAATAATCCCTTTGCTCGATTTCTTTTTTTAATGTGTCAAAGGAGGTGGTGATTCCTTTTTGCTGGTTCTCTTTGTATCTTCTTTCTGCTCGTTCTTCTACACTCGCCACGAGAAAAACCTTTACTTCCGCTTGAGGTAAGACTGCGGTACCAATGTCGCGGCCATCCATCACAACACCGCCATTTTCAGCAATTTTTTGTTGCTGTTGGACCAGTTTTTCCCGGACTTTTTGGTAAGCAGAAACTTTGGAAACAGCGTTGGTTACCTCGGGCTGGCGAATCTCTTCTGTCACTTTTGTTCCATCTACAAAAACATCTTGTCCTGTTTCTGTTGGCGCAAAAGTGATTGGATAAATATCGATCAATGCCACAAGCCCGCTTTCATCTTCTAATGAGCACCCTGTTTTAAGAGCTAAATAAGTGATACTACGGTACATTGCCCCTGTATCCGTATAAACATATCCATAATGCTGAGCTAAAATTTTTGCCACTGTACTCTTGCCCGATGAAGCTGGACCATCGATGGCAATATTGATTTTTTTCATTTGTTACTCCTCGCTTCTCAACAACTACCGATCAACGGTCTTTTAACTTTCAAGAAAAAAAACCGCCAAAGCGGTTTTTTATTTAATTCGTAATGTATCGCCTGGGTAAAGCATGAAATTACTTGGATCGATCCCGTTTAATTGATACAAAGTCTCGACAGAAATACCTGTACGTGCTGCTACTTGTTCTGGACCTTCACCAGCTTGAACAGTCGTATATTGCTCTGTTCCTTGGTTGGTTTCTCCCTGATTCGCTGCACCTTGATTCGTCGTTCCTTGGTCTGCATTTCCCTGATTGTTCTGGGTGTTGTTTCCTTCTGCTTCACTGTTCGCTGGCTCTTCAGACTCACTGCTTTCAGATGAGGAAGATGATGATGACGAACTACTGCTGGAAGTAGATGATTCACTGACTTTTGTCGATGACTCAACAGTCGATGATTCTGTGCTGGCAACTGTACTGCTACTTGTTGATGAGGCAACAGTCGCTGTATCATTTGAGCGGTTTAAGACCCAAATCCCCGCGCCAACAGGAATTGCAACGATCAAGAAAAGTAAAACTAAGACGATCGTCAAAAAGAGTGAATTCCCGCGTTTTTGTTTCCGCTGTTGTGATCGTGAGACAGAATCTTCATATTCTGTATCATAAATTGGTTGTTCCCACGGTTCTTGATTTTCTGAATTAAAGTTTTTGTCTTTCTTGCTCACTCGTATTACCTCCTAATATCCTTCCGATGTATTATAACATAGCTTGAATCGAACTGTCTTTTAAAAAACGATTCAATTTGTTTCTTTAAAAATTTTTAGTAAACGTTCCTGCCATGAGTTCT
Source organism: Enterococcus gallinarum NBRC 100675 (assembly GCF_001544275.1). Classification (GTDB taxonomy): domain Bacteria; phylum Bacillota; class Bacilli; order Lactobacillales; family Enterococcaceae; genus Enterococcus_D; species Enterococcus_D gallinarum. Next base: position 38,551 of record NZ_BCQE01000017.1, read on the forward strand.
TTCTTTGCGGCTTGAATTCCTTTTGGTCAAGCTGAATTTCAATACCATCGATATCACAACACTGGTCAAGCGGTTGTTTTTCTTCGTCAAAATGAGCCAATAAAAAACACCGTCGACAACTAGTACAGTGAATGTATTCGAGCATCGTTTTTAGCTGCTGCTTTTTTTCCCACTCATTTTGCTTTAAAATAGCAAACCATTTGTTGGCACCATACTCATTGATTTTTGCTTGCCATTTTTCCTGCAATGGGGAAAGCATCAAAGATTGTGGCGTCATTTCCAGCTGTTCCCTTTCTGCACTTAGTTCCTTTTGAAAGAAATAATGGATGGTTTCGTCTCCAGGACGATAGAGTAAGATCGCATAGCTTTGCTTGCCATCTCGACCTGCTCGGCCAATTTCTTGACTATAGTTTTCTAACGAATCCGGCAGATCATAATGGATCACAAAGCGAATATCTTGTTTATTGATCCCCATTCCAAAAGCATTTGTGGCGATCAATAACTGCAGCTCGTTCCGACTAAACTGCTGCTGAAGGACTTTACGTTGATCACTGGCTAATCCGCCGTGATAATACCCCACAGAATACTTGCCGCGTAATTTTTGATAAAGTTCTTCCACCTTGTTTCTAGTGGCACAATAAATAATTCCCGCACCTGACAATTGCTGCAAGTAATGCATTAAAAGCGTGTCTTTTTCTTCGGCGCTTTTATCAACGATCAGTCCAATATTTTTGCGATCCATTCCATAGCGAAAAACGTGATGCGTTTTTCCTAAAAGGTTTTGTTGAATATCTTGTGCCACCTGTTCGGTTGCCGTGGCAGTCAAAGCCAGAGTCGTTGGTGCTTTTAATTGTCGTTTGACCGCAGCTAGCTGAAGGTATTCTGGTCGAAAATCGATCCCCCACTGAGAGACACAGTGTGCCTCATCTACGACCAGCAATGCGATTCTACTATTTGCCAATGCTTGGAGAATCGTCTTTTGAACAAGCATCTCGGGACTAATAAATAGAAATTTATACTGCTGTAGATGGCTAAGAACAAATTTTCGTTCAGCAAATGACAAGAGACTGTTAAAAGCGATCGCTCGTCTCTCACCATTTTTTTGCAAACTATACACTTGATCTTCCATCAAAGAAAGCAATGGTGATACGATTACTACCAACCCTTCCAGCAAATAGCCCGGCAGTTGATAGCATAAGCTTTTGCCGTTACCAGTGGGCATGATTGCTAATGTATCCTGATGATTCAGAACCGATTGGATCACTTCTTTTTGACCTGTCCGAAAATGGGAATGACCAAAATAGTGTTTGAGTGCCTGTTCTAACATAGGATCCCTCGCTTTTGTGCAATTTGATTGATTCGGATACTTAAAAAATCCAGCGGCACTTCTTTTTGAAGAATGTGATAAGGCAATTTCCATGACAATGGAGGGAACTGCTGCTTTGTGGCAAAATAGTGATAGGGAAACTGATCATCGATGATCGCCCATTCGATCAAGTGATCGTTGACTGTTCCTCGCTTGATCTGTCTAAGTTCCATGATTTCCTCAATCGACTTCCCGCTGAGAAATAAGCGACGGGTCTTCAGCATGCTTTGGTTGAGGTTTTCTTGATAAAACGGTTTTAACCCTGCTGCTAAAAGAGGAGATTGCTTATTTGCCACTGACAAAAAGCAGTGGATCGCTGCCGCTGGAAAAAACTGATTCCAAGGCATTTTTTGGTAGTTATCCGGTAACAGCTGAAAAAAAGTCTGACCAATTTGCTCAGGTCCTGTCAACGTCCCTGCCAAAAAGTCGGCAAATTCACCCGGAATCTGTTCGAAGACTGTCCAAAGCTCAGTAAACAACGCCTGCTTCAATTTTGGGTGCTGCCGAATCAGCTGCCGCACCGGTTCTGTGAACATAGGAGTGTTCTCCACAGGAATATATCGATTACTAATTCCTTGAAAAGCAGCCGCTTGAACAAGCAGCTGTACCAAGCGCCACATCTGTTCCCCCCGGCGACCGAATTGAAAGTAATTTAAATGACGGCAGAGTGTCTCTACTTCAGTAAGCGCTGCAGGTGCAACTGTCTGGAGAAACCCTTTTTCATCTGCTACAAGTTGTTTGGCAGCAATCAGCGCCGTGATTCTTTTATTAAATTCATCTTCTTCAAGATTCGGCATCGCTTGAAAGTAACCTAAGCGATCATAAAAAAAAGCATAACTCAATACTGAACTCGTTCGTTTGCCATAAAGTATTTGATAAATGGTTGACGGACGCAACTTGTCAGAATGATGAAACAACGCTAAAATAAAAGCATCCATATGTCTATACTTACCTCCAGAAAGGAAACAATTCCATGTCTCAACGCTGCAAAATCATTCCTGAGCGCTGTATCGCTTGTGGATTATGTGCGGTCTGTGCCCCTGATATTTTTGATTATGATGAAGACGGTATCGTCTTATTTGCTCAAGAACCAGCCGCTCGGCAACAGTTTATCATAGAAGATCAGCAAGAAAAAGTCTTAGCTGCATATAAAAAGTGTCCTACTCGGGCGATACTGTTAGAAAAATAAAAAGATCGCGTTTGCTCAAAAAGCAACACACGATCTTTTTTATTATTTTCCAACTGGTGAATGTTGCGGTTGTTTACGAGCCAACCAAGGCAACAACTTCGCATGAAGGATCAAGAAGACCCCACTGACGATAACTCCTTTGATCAAGTTAAAAGGAATAATACCGATGCTGACATAACGAGCTAATGACATGCCAAGGAATTGATCTGCTGTAACACCAAAGAAGCGCAGGTACAATGGTGTGATGACATATAGATTGGCAATACTCATAAAAGCAGTTAATGCGAGAATTCCTGTGACCACTCCCACGAATTTATTTTTCGCATGGATCCCTTTACGGAAAAAGTAGTACATTGGCAAAGTGAAGACACAGGATGCCAAGAAACTTGCCGTGTCTCCCACGAGATCTGCTGGTGAAAAACCAGATAGAAACAAGTGTAAGAGAGAACGTAGAAACGCGGTTGCCACGCCAGCAAAAGGACCGAATAAAAACATGACGATCATTACTGGAATATCGCTAAAATCGATTTTCAAAAAGCTAAACGCCGGGATGATGGGAAACGCAATAAACTGTAAGACTGTTCCCATTGCTGCACACATTGCTATTGTTACCATTTTTCTTGTTTTGTTGTTCATTAATACAAATCCTCCTAAGTTCAGGATTCCTCTTCAAACGAACCTATTAAATTTCCTTGATTCCTTACTTGTCGGCGCCAGACAAAGTAAAAAATGCCCTCTTTTTCCACAGGGAAAAAGAGGGCATTTGAAAAACCATAGGCAAATCAAATACGCTCTATCTTCTTTATCCAGACTTTACTGTCGGTATCGGAATTTCACCGATTCAGCTACTTCAAAAGAAGTAGGTCGTGGACTATCACCACCGGTCGGGAATTGCACCCTGCCCCTGAAGACGAACCTTTTATTTATAATACATGTTCCATTATACACAAAAATTCTCGATTGACAAATTTTTTAAGCATCTTTTGCTGTGTGCTGGTTATTTCACTTGGTTTTTTAATTCATTGACTTCTTTTTTCGTCAACTCCCGATACTCTCCAGGGCGCAACCCAGCTAATGTCAACGAGCCATACATTTCCCGTTTCAATTTTTGGACCGGTAAACCAACCGCTTTAAGCATATTTTTCACTTGGTGATTACGGCCTTCATGAATCGTCAATTGGACGATACTTGTTTGAGTAGCAGCGTCTGTCGACAAAATCTCAAAGCGAGCCGGTGCGGTTTTCTTGCCTTCGATCCGAATTCCTCTAGACAAGGGCAATAGTTGTTTTTTATCAGCGATTCCTTTTACTTTTGCCACATAGACTTTATCCACTTCGTGTTTTGGATGCATCAGTTTTTGTGAAAGATCGCCGTCATTGGTCAGCAACAATAAACCTGAAGTATCATAATCCAATCGTCCGATTGGGTAGAGACGTTCTGGAACTTCAGTAAAAAAGTCTAAAACAACTTTCCTTTTTTTATCGTCAGTTACTGCTGAGATTACGCCACGTGGTTTATAGAGCATATAGTAAACGGGCGATTCTTGTTCAATTGGGACGCCGTCAACTTCCACACGATCTTTGGCACTCACCTGTACTCCTAGTTCCTTAACAATTTGACCATTGACACTGACACGACCTGACACGATCAACTCTTCTGCTTTTCTGCGAGAAGTGATTCCAGCATGTGCGATTACTTTTTGCAAACGTTCCATTATGAGTCTCCTTCTTGTTTGTAACGATCATAAAAAAGATCCACTGGTCCATCTTCTTCGAGTTCGTCTTCCATTGCTTGAATATCAGGTAATTCGGCTAATGATTTCAGGCCAAAGTAATCCATGAAGTATTCAGTGGTTCCATATAAAATTGCTCGACCTGGTCCATCAACACGGCCTTTTTCCTCGATCAATCGTTTTGCGACTAATTTCTGTACGGAGCCGCTGGACTGGACCCCACGAATCTCTTCTACTTCGATTCGTGTGATCGGTTGCTTGTAGGCAATGATCGACAATGTCTCTAACGCAGCTTGCGAAAGAGAGTTGCCCATTGGCGATTCTGCGTATTTCTTTAATAACGGTGCGACTTCTTTCTTTGTGGACAAAACAAAATGATTTCCAACTTCTAAAATATGCAATGCTGAATCTTCATTTTCTTCATAACGCTGATTCAATTCTTGCAAGTACTGATAGACAGCCGCAGTTTTGCTATTGACTAAGTAGCTTAATTCTTCTAATCCGATCCCTTCATCTCCTACGACAAAGAGAATCGCTTCTATTTCACTATATTTACTCATCTGTTTTACCTGCTGGGTAAAGCAAGATCGATTCATAGTTTCCTTCTTGCTCTACTCGAATATATCCTTTTTTCATTAATTCTAATAATGCCATGAAAGTCGTAACGACTTCTGTTTTGCTGTAATTGGCGAAAAAAGAATCAAAACGTCGTCCTTTTTTGGCATTTCGTTGCTGCATTTCCAATTGGATCGTCGCCATTTTTTCATCAATGGTACTTTCATCTGGTGTGATCTTTGTCTCCAGTACTTTCCGACTCTTTTTCTTTTCAAGCATTTTATGAAAAGCCAAGAATAAATCGATCGTGTTGAACCGGTTGGCTGCCAATTCATCACTTTTTTCTTTATAGGCATCGACATCCATCGGATCTTTCGTAAAGTATAAACTTCGTTCTTCCGCTTTTTCGGATAATTGTTCGGCTGCGTATTTGTATTTACGGTATTCCAATAGCTGAGCAACCAGCATATCCCTTGGATCTTCTTCATAAGGATCGATTTCTTCAATCAAGATCTCTTGTTTTGGCAGCAGCATCTGGCTTTTGATCGCCATCAGTGTAGCAGCCATCACCAAGTATTCTCCGGCAACTTCTAACTCTAAACTTTTCATTGCATGAATATATTGCATATATTGTTCGGTGATCGCTGCAATTGGAATATCATAGACATCGATCTCCAATTTTTGGATCAGATGCAGCAACAGATCCAACGGTCCCTCAAAGACATCTAGTTTGATATTGATTTCTTCCATGTCTTCCTCTATTTCTAGGCACGAGGAAAGTGCTGCTTATACACTTCCGTCATCCTTTTTTTCGTAATATGAGTATAGATCTGTGTCGTGGATATATCTACATGCCCTAATAATTCTTGGACGGTACGCAAATCGGCACCATTTTCCAGCAAATGGGTGGCAAAACTATGCCTTAGCGTATGTGGCGTCACGTTTTTTGTAATGCCTGCCTTGCGCACGAGGGCCTTTAAGTTTTTCCAGATTCCTTGACGAGAAAGTTGTTTCCCATGATTATTGACAAAAAGATGACTCTCTTCTGGATGTTTCCGAGTCAAAAAAGGGCGTGCTTCTTCCAAGTAAGTTTCGATCCACTGAATCGCCAGATCTCCTAAAGGAACGATTCGTTCCTTGTCACCTTTCCCTGTCGTCTGCAACAGACCCATGCTTAAATGAAGGTCTTTCAGTTGCAACCCGATCAGTTCACTGACCCGAAGGCCGGTAGCATACATCACTTCTAAAATCGCACGATCGCGGATTCCCAACACTTCTTTGGTATCCGGTGTCTCGATCAAGCGCTCAACCTCAGAAAGGCTCAATGTATCAGGCAGTTTCTGTTGTTTTTTCGGGGAATCGATGTGCTGCATAGGATCATGATCCGTAAAGCGTTCTTGACGGAGAAATTGATGAAACCTTCTCAAGCTTGATACCATTCGAATAATGGTCGCCGAAGATTTCCCTGATTGCTGCAATTGCTGCAAAAAAGAGAGGATCAAGACACGATCCACCGCCTGCCAATCTTTGATGTGCTGTTCCGTCAAAAATGTAAGGTATTGCTCTAGGTCGCGCTCATAACTTTTACGAGTATTTTGGGATAGCCCCCGCTCAATCGTCAGATAATGCAAATAATCGATGATCTGTTCTTTCATACACGTCCCCCCTACTTTCAACTTCTTTATCATAACAAATTAAAGCTTGATATGATAGTAGTTCAACCACAAAAAAAGCTGAGGAGCAATTACGCTTCACTCAACTTCGCTGCATTTTTTGCCTGACACTTCTGACACACTCCATGAAAAGTCAATCGGTGGTCTTTTACTAGAAAATGGTATTTTTTCTCTACGATGTCTTCGACACCTGTCAGCAGATCTTCTTCTACTTCTTCTATACTGCCACACTCTAAACAAAGCAGATGGTGATGGAAATGCTTTGCGCCTTCTTTACGCAGATCGTAACGAGAAACGCCGTCATTAAAACTCACCTTGTCCACGATTTTTAGATCAGTTAAGATTTCTAATGTACGATACACTGTGGCTAGTCCGATTTCTGGACTTTTTTTGCGCACAAAAAAGAAAATTTCTTCTGCAGATAAATGATCTTTCTCATTCTCCAAAAGAACCAACAAGGTAGCTTCTCGTTGTGGAGTCAATTTAAATCCTGATTCATGAAGTTGTTTTTTTGTCTTCTTTAAAGCAGCAGTTGTATTCATACAGGCCTCCATACATCGCTAATTTATAACGATTCTAATCTAAGAGACGTTAACTCTTAGATAATATTGTAATCATTATAAATTAGAATGAGAAAAGATACAAGCATTCTCAATTGGATTTTTCGACCTTGATGGTGAAGCCGTCTTTTTGTTCCACTAAACGCTGCTTCATCAAGGTACCGATCGCCCGCTTGAATTGGCCTTTACTGATACCGAATGTCTGTAGAATCTCTTCTGGTGTCGATTTATCCGTAAAAGGAATACGATGATCTGCAGCTCGATCCAAGAATGTCATGATCATAGCGGCATCATTTGAAATTGCTTCATAAGCACGAGGCTTCAATGATAAATTCAGAACACCATCTGGGCGAACACCAATTACTCGTCCTGAGACAACTTCACCTAAACGTGGTTCTTGGTATCTTTCGGAAGGATGGATAAAGCCAATGTAGAAATCTTCCGTGAGCAAGTAAGTTCCCGCAAGTTTCAAGCGATAGACTGTCCCTGTAATGTCGGCATTCTTCAACGTCTCTGAACCACGTTTACTCAATGCTTTAAAAATCTTTTCATCCGCTAAAGAGGCCCAGATTCGATCCTTTTCATCCACCGTCAAGCTGACCATCAAGCGATCGCCTTTCTTTGGCCAAAGTTCCCGCATTGTTGGTAATTCATCTAATGATACCACCATATCTTTATCTTTGAGACCAATATCGACAAAGACGCCTAGATCTCGACGACTGTCCGTGACAGTTCCGAAAGCATAATGTCCTTGGCGGCTTTTAGGAATCTCCGTAGTGATTACGAGTTCTTGTTTTTGATTCTGATAACCAAAGCCCTCCACAGCTTCTCCAAGATGGTGCTCACCTTCTGCTTTTGATAAGCGAAAAGTCAGACCATTTTTTTGTACAAAGTAATTTTGATCATTCTCATCAATGATCAATCCGCTAAAAACGGATGCCAATAAGTCTTTCATTTTTTCTCTCCTTAGAAATGATTTACTAGAAAAAGAATCGAATCGCCGCCATCGTGATGACGCCTGTAACAACGATCTTCATCAAATCTTTTGTATAATAACCGACCACTAGCGCTGGTAAACAAGCAACGGTTTCTTTGACTTTAAGCAACGGAAATTGTCCTTCACGAAAAACCAACAGGTTTTGAACAAGCAGCGCCCCAAGAATACAAAGGGGCAAGTAGCTTAGAAAGATCGTGAATTTTTCAGGAAAAACTAATTTCTTCGAAAATAAAAACGGCAGCACCCGAGGTATCCAAGTAACGACACCACAAGCTATCATCAGTATAACAAAATCAATCATGATGTGTCACCGTCCCTATCAAACATCCAATCAAAGTGGCAGCAATCACGGCTACTTCAGCTGTTGAAATTCGCATAAAAAGGACCAATGAAATTACCACAGCGGCTAGCACCAGCACCGTCTGCTTGGTCTTCTTTTTTAAAGGCAACTCTACTTGAAAAAGGAATAAGCCAACAAACATAGCCACTAGTGCAAAGTCCAGTCCTAATGCTTCAGGATCCGGAATATATGACCCTAACAACGCTCCTAAGAAAGTGGCAAAGATCCAACTTAAATAGGCCATGACATTCAACCCGTGGGTCCACCGGGTAGTGATCGGTTTGTTTTGTTGCAAAGCTGTCGTTAAAACTCCATAGGATTCGTCTGTCAGCAATGTGCCGATGCCAATTCCTGACACTAATGAAGCAGAACGGAAATAAGGTGCCACCGATAAACTCATCAAAAAGTGGCGTAAGTTTACTAAGAAAACTGTCGCAACGATCGAAGTAAACGGTGCTTGAATAGCCAAAAGGGCACAGATGATAAACTGGGCACTTCCAGCATAGACAATGATCGACATCAAGAGGACTTCAATGACCGTCAAGCCGATTCCTTTTCCCACGACCCCCATTGCAAAACCAATGCCTAAATAACCCAGAATCGTTGGAATGCAGGCAATAACTCCATCACTGAACTGTTCATATCTTTCAATTTTCTGCAACAAAAAAACCTCCGTTTCCGATTGATTATCATCCATCATATCGAAAAGCCGGAGGAGAAACAAGCTGTTTTTGATTCAATAATGTAATTATGCTGAAAATTTTCTAAGTGTCACCATCACCGAATCGTATGGTCATTTCCATTTCCACGGAAATACCCGGTTTTGGCATTCACTGTAAAGAGATACATTGGAAAAGCGGAATCACCGGTCCCTTTCAACAAGGAGCCTTGGTTGTTGGTTGCATAAAAATTATAGTAACCTTCTCCATTCACGATTCGTACGCGCTCAAAGGTATAACCCCCTTCAACGACATAGCCGCGAGCAATTGCGGTTGCAATGATCTTTTCTTGGACACCAGGCGCCCAATTCCAAGCCGGATTGCTAGAGTCTGCCAAATCACTTGCACGTGCTGGAATGATTGGTTGATTATTGGTATTCGTTGGGGTATTTGGCGATAATACATAATCAGCTTCAGAAGACTGGCTATCGTTAGCCGTAGTTGTTTCTTGAGCTGCGGCGGCTTTTTCCGCTTGTGCCTGAGCTGCTTCTTGGGCCGCCTTCTCTTTAGCAGCCTTCGCGGCAGCTTCTTTTTTCTTCAGTGCAGAATCAATCGGTGCTATCTCAGCGGTCAATTGCTCTTTTAAAGAAGCAATCGGCAATGCATCGATCTTCTTCACTAAATCATTGTAGCTTTTTCGTGTGACTTTGTCAGAAAGTTCACCCTCTTTATTCAAAGCAACCGTGCTTTTGACTGCATTTTGTACTTCTTCGATCTGGGCATACTCTTTTTGCCCTTGATCAATCGCCCGATTCACTAATTGATCGAATGGTGTTTCAGATGTTCTTTTTGACATGGTCACTGCAGAAGGTTCTTTTAAGGAAACCTTCTGCAATTGATCTTCAATGATCACTGGACTAGCGAAATACCCATTGATTTCCGAAAGAGTCGCCATCTTTTCTTTGATTGTTTCAGATTGAGCCAACAAGTCCGGGTAACGGCTTTCCGTTTTATACTTGGCTAGTCGATCAGTCAATGCCTTCAATTGCGTAGTTGTTTTGTCTGCTTTGATAAATTCTTGGTTATCGTCGGTATAAAAATCGGCTAGATCCGCTTCGATCTGATCCAGCTCACTTGCTGTCGCAATTTGTCCTTGACGAGCGGTCTCTTCGTAATAATACCAGCCACCTGCAGAAACAAGTACCAACGCCGCAGCCGCTACATAGAATTTTTTGCGTGACTTTTTATTTTTGGGCAGTGGATCGGTTTTACTCTTCGTATTTTCAGATACCGCTGTTTTCTCTGGAATTTCGGCAAACTTTGTTTCTTCTGCTTCAATTTTCGGTTGCGGACTCTCTGTTGATTGAGGACTTTCTGAAGATTCAGTAATCGCTGCAGTATCAGTTTGTTCATCTTCTAATCCAGATTGAGATTGTTCCTCCGTTAGAGGAAGAGCCTTTTTATCGTCCGTGACTTCCGGTATCACTGGAACATCTGTCGCATCTTCATCCATCTCTGAATTTTTATGTTGACGAATATAAGCAGATAAAATAGCCGAATCGTGATCTTCAGGGACCTCGGCTGAATCTACTAAATCATTGGGCTCTGCGGAACTTTCTGTGATCGATTGGATTCCTTTGTCTGATCCAGATGCTTCATTGCTTTCATTTCCAGCGTGCATCGATTGTTCTGCTGACTGATGTTCAAGTGACTGTGATTCGATCGTTTCGGACGCATCTGATAGCGTTTCTTTTGAAACGGGTGTCTGTTCTATATTTGGGTTCGTTATCAGCTCTTGCACGTTTACGTCGTCTTCTGACTGATTGTTCTTTGACTCATCAGTTTCATTCTTGTCTTCGAAATGTTCAATTAATTCACCTAAGGGAACATCTTTAAAATCAGACCAGCGGATATCATCATTTTGCTGCGGATTCTTTTCGGATACCGTCTCATTCGTATGAGGGGCTTCTTTTTCATTTGCCTCATCTGCTTTAACAAACTCAAAGCCGCAGTTTGGACATTTCTTTTGTGCATCAATTGATTCAAATCCACATTGAGGACATGTTTTCATCATTTGTTCGAATTTGCTCCTTTTATTTTGAACCTGCTTCGGCAGTTATCTGTTCATCGTTGAAAGGTTTCATTTTACTACAGAATATCACACTTATAGACTTGCCCTTTATTCACTGGCTTTGGTGAAAAAACTCTCTGTACCAAAATGATTCACCTTCGTGTAAATGATTCACAAAATTAAATTTATCATATTCAAAGCAATTAGCCAACACTTGCTTCGTTACGTTTTTATTAAGTTCATTACTTTTCCTACGAAAGTTCGCTAAACCACAAGAAAAAGACTTCTCCAAGGATACTTCTTGGAAAAGTCTTTGTGGTCTCAGTTTTATTCTAGAAAATCTTTTAATTGTTTTGAGCGGGATGGATGGCGTAATTTACGTAACGCTTTTGCTTCGATCTGACGAATCCGTTCTCTCGTTACACCAAAAACTTTTCCGACTTCTTCTAAAGTGCGTGTCCGACCATCATCGATACCAAAACGCAATCGCAAAACATTTTCTTCACGATCGGTCAACGTATCCAGTACATCTTCCAGTTGTTCTTTCAACAATTCGTAAGCTGCATGTTCGGCGGGACTTGTCGCATCTTGATCTTCGATAAAATCGCCTAGATGGGAATCATCCTCTTCACCGATCGGTGTTTCCAATGAAACTGGCTCTTGTGCGATTTTCAAGATTTCACGTACTTTTTCAGTTGGCAGATCCATTTCTGCTCCGATTTCTTCCGGCGTCGGTTCGCGACCTAGATCTTGCAGTAATTGCCGTTGGATTCGAATCAATTTATTGATTGTTTCCACCATATGGACTGGAATCCGAATCGTCCGTGCTTGGTCGGCAATAGCACGAGTGATTGCTTGACGAATCCACCAAGTGGCATAAGTCGAGAACTTGAATCCTTTGCGGTAATCGAATTTTTCAACAGCTTTCATCAAGCCCATGTTTCCTTCTTGGATCAAGTCCAAAAACTGCATCCCCCGACCAACGTAACGTTTCGCAATACTTACAACGAGACGTAAATTGGCTTCAGCTAACCGTTGTTTCGCTTCTTGGTCGCCTTCTTCGATTTTTAAAGCAAGGGCTACTTCTTCTTCGGCAGTCAATAAGGGTACGCGTCCGATTTCTTTCAGATACATCCGTACCGGATCATTGATCTTGACACCCGTAGGAGCGGAAAGATCTTCTTGTGGTTGCGTTGCTTGCTGTTTTTCATTGCTCTTTAGACTACGAACGGAAGGCTCCCCATTCTCATCTACTACACTGATCCCTGAGTCTTCCAATTTTTGGATCAGCTTGTCCATTGCGTCTGCATCTAAAGAATAAGGGGTCGCTAAATGATTGGTTAGTTCGTCATAAACGACTTGTCCTTTTGGTTTGTTTTCTTTGATAAATTCGGCAACAGCTTTGTCATATGTTTTCTTTGTTTCTTCTGCCATGAAAGAAAGCCCCTTTCAGTTCGCTATTTAGCTTGTTTCAACCGTTTGGTCAAATCAATGATCGCAATTGCTAATTCCAACTCTAATTGCTGGTTTCCTTTTTGTCGTGCTTCTTGCTGCTGGATTCGTTTTTGATTGATTTCTTCAGCAATGCCCGACTTACGAAATACCTGCAGAAGGTCTTGGAATTCTTGTTCCGTCCCCTCTTCAGAAGCTTTGATATCAGCGATCTCGATCACTTGTTGTTTCATTTGTTCATCTTTCAAAAAATCCAAGAATTTTGCTAGGATAAATTGCTCTTCGGTTTCCATATACGCATCGTATAAAAAATAGATTTGTTGGTATTTATCATGAATAAACGCAACACCGGTACTTTTAAAACGAGGATTCAGCGTATTGTCATGGAACAGACGATATAACAGTAATTCCTCCGCCTTTTCTACCTGAGTTTTCCGTTGCTGTCGTGGTGGCGGTGGTGCTACACTCACTGTTTCACGAACTGGCGGTGAAGGCGTTGAGGTCGGCTGCGTCTGTTTTAACTGTCGCAATTGCGTCTGTAGTGTTTCTCGACTAATATGAAATTCAGTTGAAAGTTGTGTCAAGTATCGGTCTTGTTCTAGCAAAGAATCTACATGCTGTAATTCTTGCAAGACCTCTTGGACATAATCGATCTGTTCTTTTTCATTGGCCAAGTTGCGATTGGCACGATGAAAGTCCATTTTGAATGCAAAAACCGTTTCTCTGCCATGCATGGCCAGTTTGAAAAAGGCCTCTGTGCCATACTTTCGCACATAATCATCCGGGTCCAGACGTTCAGGGACTCGAACGACGGAGAGATTCACGCGGCTATGTTCTTGTAAAAGATCAATCCCGCGATTCGTTGCATTGATTCCTGCCTGGTCACCATCATAACAAAGGATGACTTCTGTAGCGACACGTTCAATATTGGCAATCTGCTGGTTCGTCAAACTAGTTCCCATTGAAGCGATCCCGTTCTCGATTCCTGATTGCCACGCTGCGATTACATCCATAAAGCCTTCAAATAGAAAGACTTGGCCTTCTTTTCGGATTGATCGCCGTGCTTTATCAAAGTTGAAAAGCACTTCACGCTTATTGAAAAGCATTGTTTCTGGACTGTTCAAATACTTGGGCTGGTCTTTGCTGTCATCCTGTTCCGTTTGAAACCAGCGTCCAGAAAAACCGATGGTCTTTCCTTGTGGGTTCCGAATCGGAAACATGATTCTTTGATAAAAACGGTCAGCAAGTTGCCCATCGTTTCTTTGTACAAAGAGACCTGTATCCGCAAAAAATGCCGCATTTGCTTTTTCATTCAAAAAAACTTTTTCCAAAAAGGCACGCTCGTTAGGCGCAAAACCAATCTGAAATTCGTCGATCAGTGCCATCGTCAATCCGCGTTCCAGCAAATAATCCAATGCGCCTTGCCCGGCAGCCGTATTGACTAACATGTGATGATAGACTTCAGCAGCTTTTTCATGCAACGCTATCAATTGATTTTGCTGAGAAGAGGTTGCATCAATTGCTTCGGTTTGCTTGTATTGCTCGTCTAAAGGGATATCACTGATTTCTGCAACTTTCAAAACAGATTCTGGAAAACTTAATCCTTCTAACTCTTGCAAAAAACCAAAGACATTGCCTCCGCGGCCACAGCCAAAACAATGATAGATCTGCTTGTCTTCTGCCACAGAAAAAGAAGGTGACTTTTCGTTGTGGAAGGGACATAATCCAAAATAGTTTTTCCCAGATTTCTTCAACTGGACGTACTGACCAACGATATCAACGATATTACTTCGTTCTCGAATATCATCAATGACCGTTTGAGGTATTCGTGCCATCCACTCACCTCCATTCGGTAAGTATTCCCGTATTCATTAGGTAAAAAATCGCACCAATCAGAATCAGTGCGACGAACAATTAGACAGAATCACTCATATTGATTCTATCATATTTTATTGTTTTTTCAAGTCTTTTACCTGCTTGATTTCAGAGACTTTCAAGAAAACAAAATACTACCCATTTTTATCTTCCATTGATTGAATTTTACCACATCTGCATAAAATAAATTGCCACCATTGTGATACAAATAACCGCCATTATAAGTGATCGACTGCCACCCCCAGTAACGATAGGTTTGCTCATTATCATTTCCTAGCAAAGGAGAAAGCACTTCTTTTGAATAGGACTCTGCCAGTTCTAGCGTATTTTCGCCACCATTCTTGGCTACATAATCAATATAGTCCGTCCCAAAATTATAGGCTTGAACGGCGGTCCACAGATCACAGTTCATGTCAGCAGATTTTTTGATCAGTTTAGCCAGATAAGCCACTCCCTGCTCGATACTATCTTGGGCATTTTCAAATTGATTTTGTTTCCCGTAAGCACTCTCTGAGCTTTGCATCGGGTCGTTTCCTTCCCCTTTTGATTCAGTCAACATAATACTCATCGCTAATTCCTGATAGTCGCTGATGCCATATTTTTCTGTTTGCTCAGCGATTGTTTCTTCATAAGAATACACTTTCTTTAGAGCTGTATAATTTTTATAGCCTAAAAACAGTCCGCCGATAAGCAACAGGACTCCAGCTATTTTTGCTATAAAAATAAAAAATCGTCGCAGTTTTCTCATGGAAAAACATCCTATCTTTTTAGTGTCAGCTTCTATCCTACTATGAAACTTATTTGCTGACTAGGTTTGTTTTCCTCCATCTAAAATCCTTAATAAAATCACAAAGAAATTTAGAAAAAGAAACAGTGACTGTCCTAAAAGGCTCTAGTCACTGCTTCATTCTTGTTGAAACACTGATTTATTTTTCAATTTCAGTAACGATACCGGAACCAACAGTGCGGCCACCTTCACGAATAGAGAAAGTCGTTCCATTTTCAACGGCGATTGGATGAATCAATTCCACATCGATGGTCACGTTGTCACCTGGCATCACCATTTCTGTTCCTTCAGGCAATGTAATGTTCCCTGTCACATCCGTTGTACGGAAATAAAATTGTGGACGATAGTTGTTGAAGAATGGTGTATGACGACCACCTTCTTCTTTCGTCAATACATAAACTTCTGCTTGGAATTTTGTATGTGGTGTGATCGAACCTGGTTTAGCCAACACTTGTCCTCGTTCAATTTCGTCACGAGTGATCCCTCTCAGCAAGACACCTACATTGTCACCGGCTTCCCCAAAGTCCATCGTCTTGCGGAACATTTCGACGCCTGTCACTACAGCTTTTTGGGTTTCAGGTTTGATACCGACGATTTCTACTTCATCGCCTACCCGAACTGTTCCCCGATCGATCCGTCCGGAAGCAACTGTTCCTCGTCCAGTAATCGAAAAGACATCTTCAACTGGCAAGAGTAATGGTTTGTCTGTATCACGCTCAGGTGTTGGGATATAGCTGTCTACTGTATCCATTAATTCCATGATGGCAGCTTCTGCATCAGGGTCTCCTTCCAACGCTTTTAATGCCGAACCTTTGATAACAGGAATGTCATCCCCTGGAAAATTATATTCAGATAGCAGTTCTCTTACTTCCATTTCTACTAAATCAATCAATTCTTCGTCATCGACTAAATCGATTTTGTTCAAGAAAACAATCAGATGTTTCACACCAACTTGTCTCGAAAGCAAGATATGTTCCCGGGTTTGAGGCATTGGACCATCTGTTGCGGATACAACTAAAATCGCACCATCCATTTGGGCAGCACCGGTAATCATATTTTTAACATAATCCGCGTGTCCTGGAGCGTCAATGTGAGCATAGTGACGTTTTTCTGTTTCATATTCAACGTGAGCGGTATTGATCGTGATACCACGTTCCCGTTCTTCAGGAGCCGCATCAATACTTGCGTAATCTTGCGGATTAGCGAGTCCTTTTTTACCAAGAACTGTCGTAATGGCAGCAGTCAGTGTCGTTTTCCCATGATCCACGTGTCCAATTGTACCAATGTTTACATGTGGTTTACTACGATCATAATGTTGTTTTGCCATAATAATTTCCCTCCTAAATGAGATGTAGCGCCGTTGGATCGGCTCTACTATCAATTATAGACTTTTCCTTACAAAAGTAAAAAATTCTTCCTTACTTATTTTTTGTAAGTTTAAATCTATCTCTATTATAGGTCAAATTTAGTCAAAGTCAAGAATATTGTCTCCTTCATTGTTCGCCGTTTTTATTCAAAATTTCTAAGATTTGCTTTGATTTTGATAAAATAGTTGGACGGGTCTGCTTTTTTATAGAATAATAGATATGAGGTGAACAGGAATGAAAAAAATCATTGCGAGTTTGATCGTCTTTGGCGTTTTCTTAGGCGGCTGTTTCTTTGCCTACCGTTATTACTATGGCGGCACTGCTTATTACACCGAAATCACTACTAGCGGTACCCACTCAACATCAATTGCCAGTGATGGTGTGGCTCAAGATATTTATAAATATGAACAAGCGGCTTATAATGAATCCGGTGAAGAGAAGATCGTTCAAATGAATGAACATCGCTCCAAGCCCCTACGAGAAGGTGCCTATCTGAAACTGTTAGTCAATCCCCGCAAAGGCGTCCTCAGTTGGGAAGAAGTCTCACAAGAAGACGTACCCAAACCCGCTTTGGATCAACTCAACAATAAATAAAAATAGCTGCCAGAGACTCCTTGAGAAGAGCCTGGCAGCTATTTTTATATGCGATTGATGACTTCTTCCACATTTTTGATGGTTACAGAAATCGTGCCATCCGGATTGTTGATGAATTCGATCAAATTCGGATCTCGATAGACATCCAATGGAACGATCAACTCGATACCATTGGAAAGTTTTAGCTTTTGTTTGCCATATTTTTTTTCTGAAATTTCTCTGACCTCTCGCAGCATAGGGGCTTGATCGATATACCCTTTTTCTGCTACTTCTTCTTGAAACGCCATCTGAGCCGTAATATTATCTTTGAATACTTTTTGGGCAATCGAATCTACATGCAGCTGACCATTTTCTTCTATTGTATCGTAAACAGCCTCTTTGACATCGGCAATGACATCATAAGAAGGGGTCTCAAACTTTTGACCAATTTTTTCAGCTACCTTTTTGATGACTTTGACATTTTCTTCAAGAGAAGGTAACGGTTCAGAATCAATCACTTTCGTGGAGAAATAGAAATATTTTTCTCCGGAGAAGGTATATTTTTTCTCTACTAATTCGTAAGTCAGCTGCTCGACATCGATTGTTATTCCTTCATCTGCTTTTTGGGTTTTGCCAGCTAAAAGTGCTCGATGCAAAATCAGATTATTGGCGATACCTATTTCAGTGCTGTCGATAAAGTGCGTGTAGCCATCTGTATAGTTAACCTTCAAAAATGCCAATTGCAGTTTGGTATCTAATTCATACAAGACAATGAAAGCATCCGCACTTGGGGCATCTTCACTTTGTTGGTAAACTTCATACCAGCGTCGAAGGATTGCTTCACTGCTTTCAACAAATGATTCCGGCGCTTGTTTGACGAATCTAGCCATCTCAGAATCCTCCAGCAAGCGGCCGGTCTTTGTCTGAGGTGTCGCTAATTTTTGAATTTTTTTCGTTAAATAATCTCGGATGTATTCCGTTGTCAGATCCAATTCCACTTGCGAGTATACGGGATCACCCGTTTGTCGATCCACAATGTGCATAATCGCACGCTTTAAATAGATATCCATATTCTCTCTCCTTATCCATTTCTCAAGTGTACAAAAAAACTGGTTCAAAACACAAGTTTTTTTACATCTTTTTTGTGCATTATTTTGATCAGAAGTATCTTCCATTGGAAAAAAATCCCTTCTCTGCTAAACTAAAAACAAAGAAATGGAGGAATGAAAATGAACAGTTATACTTTATCGAACAATGTATCGATTCCTGAACTTGGCTTTGGCACTTGGCAAACACCAAATGGTGACGTTGCTGTTTCTGCTGTCAAAAAAGCATTGGAAGTTGGTTACCGTCATATCGATACCGCGCAAGGTTACAAAAATGAAGACAGTGTTGGACAAGCAATTAAAGAAAGTGGCATTCCTAGAGAAGAAATCTTTTTGACAACAAAATTATGGAATGAAAATCACTCTTACGACTTGGTCCTTTCTTCCTTTGAAGAATCGTTGAAGAAATTACAAACCGACTATATCGATCTTTTCTTGATTCATTGGCCAAATCCAGTGAAATTCCGTGACAATTGGCAGTCAGCCAATGCAGAAACGTGGCGCGCAATGGAAGAGCTTTATCAAGCTGGTAAGATCAAAGCCATCGGCGTCAGCAATTTCTTGCCTCATCATTTCGAAGAACTGAAAAAAACAGCCACTATTTTCCCAATGGTCAACCAAATTTTCTTAGCGCCAGGTGAATTACAAAAAGAAGTAGTGTCTTATTGCCAAGAGCACAATGTCTTATTGGAAGCTTACAGTCCTTTAGGCACAGGAAAAATCTTTGACGTTCCCGAAATGCAGGAACTCTCTGACAAGTACGGCAAAACGATTGCTCAAATCGCGATTCGCTGGTCTTTACAACATGGTTTCTTGCCGCTGCCTAAATCTGTTACACCAAGTCGTATCGAGGAAAACCTAGCAGTCTTTGATTTTGAGCTTTCTGATGAAGATATGCAGCGAATCGATCAACTGGATGGAGTCGTTGGGAAAGCAACTAATCCGGATACAACAGGATTCTAATGAGGGAAACCCCGATGGATTCTACACGTTTGGATCAACTGCCCACTGCCGTCAAGCGAGCTTTGCATCCTGATTTTGTATTTCTGATTTTTCCCGACTACATTCAACATTTTCCCGCACGTCAATGGGATCAGTCAGACTATCAGCAAATGCTTGCTGAAAAAGCGAAGATGCCGCTAAGCTTTTTTCTATGGGAAAATTACTTGGTCGCCTACGGTAAAAATGATTCGTTTATTTTGATGCCTAAATATCAACAAATCGACGCTTTGAGCACTAAGTGATGAACCTGGTATAGCTCTAGAAGTAAGTTGATTCCCTCAGAAACAGTCAAAGTCATCACCTACTCATTGGGTATGATCTTGGCTGTTTCTTTTATTTCATTTAAGGAAAAGCCATTTTTTTCTGATAATCAAAAGAAATTCCTCATTTTTTCATGAAAACCCCTGTTCATTTTCGTCATTATTCCTTATAATCGAGATTGATTGAGAGGAGAAGAATATGAAAAAGAAACAATTAGCCAAGTTAAAACAACAATTTCGTCCATCTTATGAAATGGCACGTCAACAATTATTTTCAGCGATCCAACACAAGACAGCTGCAAATTTTGGACTAGAGACCACCGTTTATATCAACCCTAAAAACCGTGAGGAAATGTTGATCGAACTGCAAACGGCAACGACCAAAGAACAAAAAATCGCAGTTCCTTTAGACGAGAATTTCAAAATCGTTGTGAAACGAATCCAAAAACAAGAAAAAGGTCTATTAGATCGTTTTAGTGATAATCTAGTGGAAGAAATCGCCGCTTATTGGTTGCCAGCAACACCAGCTGTCACTCAACCAGAAGCCTCTGCTACTGAACCAGTCTCAGAATCTCAGCCGGAAGCAGCGGAAACAACGGATGGTTTTGCCGCTTTTGAAGAAAAAATGACTGCATTTCCTAAATTCTCTGTTGAAAGAAATGCCGAGAATGTGCAGATTTTTGAAGATACAGCGAAAGAAAAACGCCTATTGGCAACTATATCAGCGACTGAAGTTGGCGAATTCACTGTTGAACCTGCGTTGGCTCGTAAGTACAAACTGAAGCTGGATGTGATTCCATTGATCGAAGAGTATGCGAACACCCCACTAACTGAACGTTAAGCTAAAGAGACGATGATAGAAAGAAAAAAACGAACAGCTCAACTGTTGGGGTTTGGCTACTTCATTTGTTGGAATCCTTCTATCATCGTCTCTTTCTTTTAAATACGTCTTTGCCCATTACCAAAAAGCCATCTGCTAAAAGGTATTGATCAAATTCCATAGGACTGAATAACTCTGTATCAAGGAGGACCATGATGAACGATGATGAACGATTCTAAATATCTCCTAAAACATACAGTTCCTGAAGTAGCTGAATACCTAACTCTACGAAAAAGCCTGCGGTCTTACTCTTCGTGGAACAGCTGCGAGTAAAATTGGTTTAAGCAATAGTCTTTTTGCAGTGAATGTTCGAAGAACCAGCGATCAAACCTTAGTCGGCATGGGCCGATTGATTGGTGACGGAGGTACTGCCTATCAAATCCTAGACATCGCTGTCCTCCCTGAAGATCAAGGCAATGGATTCAAAATCAATCATGAGCGCCATAATGAACCATCTACATAAGGAAGTAGATCCTCAAGCTTACGTGAATCTGATTGCTGATTGTCCAGCTGAAAAACTTTATCAGCAGTTTGGTTTTGTGGAGACAGCCCCCAAAAGTATTGGGATGTACTTAAAACGATGAGCTTTAGCAGCTTCTAGAAACACTCATCAATTTATCTATGACAAAAAAACTTGTTTCACGGTAGCAAATGCTACCGTGAAACAAGTTTTTTATTGTTCCCGAATTTCTTCTAAAAATCGTAACGCTTGTTGTTGATTCATTGGTGGATTTTGCCGTAGTTTTTCAGCTACTTGCTCGATTTCCGCTTTCTCCGCTCCAACAGCGATCGCTAGTGAACGAGCTTGCATACTCATATGTCCCTTCTGAATCCCTTCTGAGACAAGTGCCCGCAAAGCAGCCAAGTTTTGAACAAGTCCCACACTTGCAGCTAGCGCAGCTAACTCTTGAGAAGAGTGAACATCACTGATTTCCAATGCTGCTTGTGCTTTTGGTAGGACCTTTGTGGCGCCACCAACAGTAGCGATAGCTAACGGCAACGTGATTTCCCCTACTAATCGATCCGATTCGATGGTCCAATTAGTCAGTCCTTGATAGCTGCCAGTACGAGCTGCATAGCCGTGACAGGCAGCAGAAACTGCCCGGGTATCATTTCCAGTGGCCAGCATCACTGCCTCCACCCCATTCATGATGCCTTTATTATGAGTGACTGCTCGATAAGGATCCGTTTTGGCAAACAAAGAAGCTTGAACAATTTTTTGTGCAACCGTGGCACCATCCCTTTTGCTTAAAGCAGAAAACGGTACTTCACAAACAGCCGTGACTAATGACTCAGTAGCAAGATTGCTTAAAATACTAAATAAGATTTCTTCATTAGGAAACCATTCTCTGAAAAGTGCGGCAACGCCTTCTAAGATCGCATTGATGATATTGGCTCCCATCGCATCCTTGACATCCACGAAAAGATCCACCGATAAAAACGTCGACTGATCAGCAGATTCCTGCTGAGAATCTGCTGGAAAGTGCCGCAGAGCGATGCGTCGCAATCCTCCTTCTCGTTTGACGATCGAAGGATAGCTTTGTTCTGCCCGCTCAAAAATCACAGCTTGGTTTTCCGCAATCCATTGCTCGATTTCATTTGGATTCTTTGCAGAAAAAACAATCTGTCCTCGCAACAATCGTTCTTTGCTTTGCGTATGGATCTCACCAGCCATTTTGGCTCCATTACTCATTGCTGCAATCACAGAAGGTTCTTCTGTAGCCATTGGCACGACATATGCTTTGCCGTCCACCTTCAGATTCATACCTACACCCATTGGCAGCTCGATCTCACTGATTTGGTTCTCAATCAAATGGTTCGCCGTGTCTTCCGCTAACATCATTTGTGACAGTTGTTGTTTGGTTTCACTAGAAATTTTTTGTTGATTCTCAAGCTCTTGTAACCGCTCAGCGGGGG
This sequence comes from Enterococcus gallinarum NBRC 100675, assembly GCF_001544275.1. Lineage (GTDB taxonomy): Bacteria > Bacillota > Bacilli > Lactobacillales > Enterococcaceae > Enterococcus_D > Enterococcus_D gallinarum. The sequence continues at coordinate 60,912 of NZ_BCQE01000017.1, forward strand.
ACAACTCATAAAATTTCTTATCCGTCGGCTTTGCTTTTTCAATTGTTGGCCGCTCCAACAGCATAGCCAGCCCTAACCCGCCACCAACACATAAAGATGCAATCCCATAACGGGCTTGGATCTCTTGCATTTGGTAGACCAAAGAAGTCGCTAAGCGGGCTCCTGTAGCACCAATCGCATGTCCAAGAGAAATTCCGCCACCATAGCGATTGACTTTTGCTGGATCCAATCCCAATTCAGACTCCACCACGATCGAAGATGCAGCAAACGCTTCGTTGATCTCAAACACACCGATGTCTTCTAATGAAACTTTTTGATTTTGAAGAAGTGTTCGAATTGCCTTGATAGGAGAGATCCCCATGATTTCAGGGTCAATCCCTACTTCAACGATTTCTTTGATCGTCGCTAAATACGGAATATCATTTGTTTCACAGTAGGTTTTTGATGCTAACAACACCAATGCTGCACCATCATTGATCGTAGAAGCATTTCCAGCAGTTACGGTACCGTCAGTTTTAAAAACTGGTTTTAAAGAAGTCAGTTTTTCTAGTGTGGTCTGACTGCGGATCCCTTCATCTGCGGTGATCGTTTCTGTTTCGCCAGCCAGCGGAACGATCTCTTTCGCAAATTTATTCTCTGCTTGCGCTTTAGCGGCTTTCATTTGTGATTGATAGGCGAACTGGTCCTGAGCCTCTCGCGAGATGTCGTAGCGTTGCGCCACATTTTCAGCTGTCAAGCCCATTGGCTTACTACTAAAAGCATCTGTTAAACCATCTAATGTCATACTTGAGACTGGAACACTGTAAGTATCTTCTGCTTTATTGTAATGACTGAGGGACGGAGCATTCGTCATGCTTTCGATCCCCCCGGCTAAAACAACTTGCGCTTTGCCCAACTGGATTTGTTCCATTCCCATTAAAATGGCTTTCAATCCAGAACCACAAACTTCATTGATCGTTGATGCCGGGATGTCCACTGAGAGACCACTTTGTAGGGCCACTTGTCGGGCAGGGTTTTGGCCATTGCCTGCTTGTAGAACATTGCCGATGATCACTTGCGCGATTTCTTCCTTGATCTTTTGATTTCGTTCAAACATATCTTTCGCTACAGCAGTACCTAATGCAACTGCTGAAAATTTCTTTAATGACCCATGGTATTTACCGATGGGGGTTCTTCGTGCATCGATAATAACAACTTCTTCCACCATGCCACCTCCAACAGAAATATATCATTATTTCCACAAAAAAAGAATACCCCACGAGTTTCCATTCTGTTCCAATCAGCCATTCTTAAATAAAGTTTAAATTCTAATAGAATTTTTTTCATTTTTAAACAAAAATATGATACCGTATAGACGATAGTTATAACATAAGTTAAATCCAAAGGAGCGTCATAATGAACGTTGGTATTGATAAAATAAATTTTTTTGTTCCGCCTTACTATATAGACATGGTTGATCTCGCTCACGCTCGTGAGGTAGATCCTAATAAATTTACCATTGGTATCGGTCAAGACCAAATGGCAGTCAGCAAAAAAACACAAGATATCGTTACATTTGCGGCTAGTGCAGCAAAAGAAATCTTAGAACCTGAAGACTTGCAGGCAATCGACATGGTGATTGTTGGGACAGAATCTGGAATCGATGAGTCGAAAGCCTCTGCTGTAGTCTTACACAGATTGCTTGGCGTCCAACCTTTCGCCCGCTCTTTCGAAATCAAAGAGGCTTGTTACGGAGCAACGGCAGGGATTCAATTTGCGAAAACCCATATTCAAGCCAATCCAGAAAGCAAGGTTCTAGTCATTGCGTCCGATATTGCTCGTTATGGCTTACGTTCCGGTGGTGAACCGACACAAGGAGCAGGTGCTGTTGCCATGTTGCTTACAGCTAACCCACGAATTTTGACTTTTGAAAATGACAATTTGATGTTGACTCAAGATATTTATGATTTTTGGCGTCCTCTCGGCCACGCTTATCCAATGGTCGATGGGCATCTATCCAATCAAGTCTACATCGATTCTTTCAAAAAAGTGTGGCAAGCTCATTGCGAACGCAATCAAACCAGCATCAGCGATTATGCTGCAATCAGCTTCCATATTCCTTATACAAAAATGGGAAAAAAAGCATTGTTAGCAGTCTTTGCCGATGAAGTAGAAACAGAGCAGGAACGAGTGATGGCTCGCTATGAAGAATCCATCGTCTATAGTCGCAGAATCGGCAATCTCTATACCGGCTCTCTGTATTTGGGACTGATTTCGTTATTAGAAAATTCGTCTCATTTAAGCGCAGGAGATCGCATTGGTCTTTTTAGTTATGGTTCTGGGGCTGTTTCTGAATTTTTCAGTGGTCGTTTGGTAGCTGGTTATCAAAATCAATTAAACAAAGAAGCCCACACTCAGCTATTGGATCAGCGACAAAAATTAAGCATTGAGGAATATGAAGCCATCTTTACTGATTCATTGGAAATCGATCAAGATGCCGCATTTTCTGATGATCTTCCTTATAGTATTCGAGAAATTAAAAATACGATCCGTTATTATAAAGAAAGCTAAACCTATTTAATCAAAGCAGCTTAGTTAACCTGGCTGCTTTTTTATTTTACCATTTTCATTCATCCCTTTATCTGTTATAAAAAAAATTTTCAGAATATTGCGTTTTTCAATTGACAGATAACTGAACTTTCGTCTATACTGTAAACAATTCAAGTTTGGAGGAAGAATCATGAAACTATTACTATCCCCACAACTGAATATTGCTTACTTTAGCTATTTTAGATAGTTTGTATTCATAACATTGTGGATACAAACCTCACAACACTTTGTTTGTATCTATAATGGCTAGAGCAGTTTAACGTGAACAGCAGCCATGTAGAGTATCTTCTAAATGGCCGCACTGAATTTCTGAATTTTGGTAAGTTCAAATCCATTTAGACGATTGTCTGAATGGATTTTTTTGTTCCGTTGCTTTTAAATCAAGACTTTTTAGGAGGAATATTTGATGAAAATGAAAAAATGGATAACAACTGGCCTATTGGCAACTACCTTAGGACTTGGACTTGCGGCATGTGGGAATACCAACAATGCCACTGAAGATGGCAAAAAAACGGTCGGTATCTTGCAGCTGGTGGAACATGGTTCGCTAGATGCTGCCTATGAAGGATTCAAAGAAGGTTTGGCGGAAGGCGGCTATAAAGAAGGCGAAAACCTTACTTTAGAATACCAAAATGCCCAAAATAGCCAAGACAATCTGAAGAGTATGAGCGAAAAACTTGTAAAAAATTCTCCTGATCTTCTCTTAGGGATCGCGACACCAGCTGCTGTCTCATTGGCGAATGAAACAACAGATATTCCGATCGTTGTAACTGCAGTCACTGATTTAGTTGAAGCAAAATTAGCGGATTCCAATGAAGCTCCTGGACGCAATATCACTGGTACATCTGACATGGTCCCTATCGATAAACAGATTCAATTGTTATTGAGTATCGTCCCTGACGCTAAAACAATCGGTATTATGTATAATGCTGGGGAAGCAAATTCAAAAATCCAAGCAGATTTGGCAGAAAAAGCGTTGAAAGATGCGGGTGTAGACGTCAAAGTCTTGACAGCGAATACCACAAATGATGTCCAACAAGTAACTACTAGTTTAGCTAAAGATGTGGATGGTATCTATGTGCCAACAGATAATACCTTTGCTTCTGCTGCGGCAGTCGTTGGTGAAGTAGCCAAAGAAACCAAAACACCGATCGTTGCTGGTTCTGTCGAACAAGTGGAAGATGGCGCTTTAGCTACATTCGGGATCGATTACAAGTCACTAGGCAAACAAACGGGTGAATTGGCTGCAAAAATTCTTGATGGGGATGAAAAGCCTGCTACAACACCTGTAGAAACAGCGAATAAACTAGAGCTAGTTGTGAATCAAGAAATGGCAACTGCATTAGGAATTGATCCAGAAAGCATCGTGGCTCCTGAGTAATTTTGCTACTATCTACTATCTACTATAATTTTGCTTCTATATGATGAAATGATGAAAACTAACTTGAAACTAAAAACCTAAAAACGATTTGAGGAAACCTTATGAATTTAATCAATACATTTTTCATACTTATTCAATCAGCTGCCTCTCAAGGTATGTTGTGGGCATTATTAGCGATTGGTGTTTATTTAACCTTCCGAATCTTAGATATTGCCGATTTGACAGCTGAGGGAAGCTTTCCATTAGGAGCCGGCATTGCTGCTGTCAGCATCACCAATGGCCTTTCCCCTTTTACGGCAAGTCTGTTGGGCTTTTGCGGCGGTTTAGCCGCCGGATTTGTCTCAGGGATCTTGCATACCAAATTTAAAATTCCCGCATTGTTAGCGGGAATCATTACCATGACCGGATTGTATTCTATTACAAACCGGATCATGGGGGCACCCAATATTGCCTTGTTAGGGGAAGATACTGTTTTTACTTGGTTTCAAACACTAGGCTTAACGAAAAATACCGCAGTCATTTGTACAGGTCTCCTGTTTGCTGCTGTCGTGATTTTGTTGCTGTTTCTCTTCTTCCGTACAGAGATTGGACTAGCGGTACGAGCAACGGGAGACAATCTCGCGATGAGTGAAGCCAACGGAATCAATACGGACAACATGAAACTAATTGGCTATATGATTTCCAATGGCTGTATTGCTCTTTCTGGTTCCCTCTTAGCTCAAAACAATGGTTTTGCTGATCTTAACTCAGGTGTAGGAACGATCGTGATCGGATTAGCATCGATCATTATCGCGGAAGTCCTTTTCAGCAATAAATCTTTGTGGGTTCGTTTGATCACGATTGTGATTGGTGCGATCTTATATCGTCTAATCCTAGCTATCGTCTTTGAATTCAACGTGGAAGCTTCAGATTCGAAACTTGCCTCTGCCATCGTTTTAGTTATCTGTCTTTCATTGCCGCAAATTCGAACGAAACTTGGATTGCAAAAATTTCTTCCGAAAACCAAAGGAGGTCAATCATGACGACACCTGTTTTAACGATCAGTGATTTACACCAAACATTTGAAAAAGGAACCATCAACGAAAATCATGTCCTTCGCGGGATCGATCTCACTATGAACAGCGGTGATTTCATTACGATTATCGGTGGAAATGGTGCAGGAAAATCAACATTACTCAATAGCATTGCTGGAACGATCCCAACAGAACAAGGTAAGATCGTCTTAGGTGACAAAGAAATCACACGTCATTCAGTCACACGACGCTCCAAAGAAATCAGTCGTGTCTTCCAAGACCCGCGGATGGGGACAGCCGTTCGTTTGACAGTCGAAGAAAACTTAGCCCTTGCTTATAAAAGAGGCCAGGTTCGCGGGTTTTCCTCCGGTGTCAAAGGAAAGCATCGGGCCTTCTTCAAAGAAAAGTTGGCTCGCTTGAATCTTGGACTTGAAAATCGACTGACGACTGAGATTGGGCTGCTTTCCGGAGGACAGCGGCAAGCGATCACCCTATTGATGGCGACCTTGCAACAGCCTAAACTGATCCTGCTAGACGAACATACTGCGGCTTTAGATCCGAAAACCTCCATGACTGTGATGGCACTGACTGATCAGTTGATTCAAGAACAGCAGTTGACCGCCTTTATGGTTACTCATGATATGGAAGATGCCATCCGTTACGGCAATCGCTTGATCATGCTCCATCAAGGCAAAATCGTTGTCGATATCGCAGGTGAAGAAAAACACTCCTTAACGGTACCGGATCTGATGGCACTCTTCCATCAAAATAGTGGAACTGAGCTAAAAGATGATCAGCTATTGTTGCACACTTAACTGTATCTTCTTTGGCTATGGCTGCCTCAATTGGGCACATCACACTACGCCAAAGAACTAACGTATGAATACAGAGGAACCAAGTTGGAAATAGTTCAGCTTGGTTCCTTTTTTGTACGCTTTCCTGCATGCGTGAGCTCTTCCTTCAACGGCCCTTCTGTACCAGAGTTGTTGGCCATTTGACCACTAACAATAGCTTCCCCTGCTTTCTTCAAGCCCTTTGTCATAAAATCGTTAGATTTTCATCATAAAAATACGAGAAAGACAACAGGAAGACCGCAAATTCTCTTTTCTTTTCCTAGGTACACTGAATGTAACCTTAAAAAAAAGGGAAAGGAAGAAAATGATGAAAAAAATTGCCGTTTTATTTGGAGGGAATTCTCCAGAATACTCTGTGTCACTAGCCTCAGCAGCAAGTGTGATCCAAGCTATCGACCCGCTGAAATATGAAGTAATGACCATTGGCATCGCACCAACAATGGATTGGTATTTGTATCAAGGAAACCTCAAGAATGTTCGCAATGATACTTGGCTAGAAGATCACAAAAACTGTCACCAGCTGACTTTTTCTAGCCAAGGATTTATGTTAGGAGAAAAACGAATCGTCCCTGATGTCCTCTTTCCAGTCTTGCATGGGAAGTATGGCGAGGATGGCTGTATTCAAGGATTGCTTGAACTAATGAACCTGCCTTATGTTGGTTGCCATGTCGCTGCCTCCGCATTATGTATGAACAAATGGCTCTTGCATCAACTTGCTGATACCATGGGAATCGCTAGTGCTCCCACTTTGCTTTTATCCCGCTATGAAAACGATCCTGCCACAATCGATCGTTTTATTCAAGACCATGGATTCCCGATCTTTATCAAGCCGAATGAAGCCGGTTCTTCTAAAGGGATCACAAAAGTAACTGACAAAACAGCGCTCCAATCTGCATTAACGAATGCTTTTGCTTACGGTTCTACTGTATTGATCCAAAAAGCGATAGCGGGTATTGAAATTGGCTGCGGCATCTTAGGAAACGAGCAATTGACGATTGGTGCTTGTGATGCGATTTCACTTGTCGACGGTTTTTTTGATTTTGAAGAGAAATACCAATTGATCAGCGCCACGATCACTGTACCAGCACCATTGCCTCTCGCGCTTGAATCACAGATCAAGGAGCAGGCACAGCTGCTTTATCGAAACTTGGGACTGACCGGTCTGGCTCGAATCGATTTTTTCGTCACCGATCAAGGAGCGATCTATTTAAACGAAATCAACACCATGCCAGGATTTACTGGGCACTCCCGCTACCCAGCTATGATGGCGGAAGTCGGGTTATCCTACGAAATGTTAGTAGAGCAATTGATTGCACTGGCAGAGGAGGACAAACGATGAATACATTACAATTGATCAATAAAAACCATCCATTGAAAAAAAATCAAGAGCCCCCGCACTTAGTGCTAGCCCCTTTTAGCGATCACGATGTTTACCTCCAGCCAGAAGTGGCGAAACAATGGGAACGACTCGTACGAGCAACCGGACTAGAAAAGGACATTCGTCTGGTAGATGGGTATCGTACGGAAAAAGAACAGCGACGCTTGTGGGAGTATTCTCTAAAAGAAAACGGGTTAGCTTATACCAAACAATTCGTTGCTTTGCCAGGTTGCAGTGAACATCAAATCGGTCTGGCTATTGATGTAGGACTAAAGAAACAAGAAGATGATGATCTTATTTGCCCTCATTTTCGAGATAGTGCTGCTGCTGATTTATTTATGCAGCAGATGATGAATTATGGCTTTATTCTACGCTATCCGGAAGATAAACAAGAGATCACCGGTATCAGTTATGAACCTTGGCATTTTCGTTATGTCGGGCTTCCCCATAGCCAAGTCATCACTGCCCAAAAATGGACTCTGGAAGAATACCATGATTACTTGGCTCAGACAGTGAGGCAGTTCGCATGAAAAATAAAGGAATCGATCAATTTCGTGTGATTGCAGCCATGATGGTGGTTGCGATCCATTGTCTTCCCCTTCACTATTTATGGCCAGAAGGCGATATCTTAATCACATTGACGATTTTTCGAGTAGCTGTTCCTTTCTTTTTTATGATCAGTGGTTACTATGTGTTTGCAGAACTTGCTGTGGTCAATAGTTATCCTTCACGACAACGAGTGTTCAACTTTATCAAAAAACAGCTAAAAGTCTATCTATTAGCCACACTAATGTTTTTACCATTAGCACTCTATAGTCAAACGATCGGCTTCGATCTACCAGTTGGAACATTCGTACAAGCACTTTTGATCAATGGCATTCTTTATCATCTTTGGTACTTTCCGGCTTTGATTACTGGGAGCCTACTCCTAACAAGTTTGCTGATACAGGTCTCCTTCAAAAAAGTGTTCTGGCTTGCGGCTGGATTGTACCTGATTGGATTAGGTGGTGATAGTTGGTTTGGACTGATCCAACAGACACCCATCGAACCATTCTATACTGCTGTGTTCCACCTATTAGATGGTACCCGCAACGGTATTTTCTTTACACCATTGTTTTTGTGCTTAGGTGTGCTGGTCAGAAAACAATCAGAGAAAAGAAGTTTATCCAAAACAGCCCTCTTCTTTTTGATCAGCCTTATCGGATTGCTTATTGAGAGTGCGTACTTGCATGGGTTTTCTATACCTAAACATGACAGTATGTATCTCTTCTTGCCTGTTGTACTCTTTTTCTTATTTCCACTGATTTTGCGCTGGCATCCCCACAGGACTTGGAAGCATCCGGGACAGCTATCTTTGTGGCTTTACCTTTTACATCCTTATACGATTGCCGCCACACACTTTTTGAGCCAAAAAATCAGCATTCTGCAAAACAATCTAATCAACTATTTGGTTGTTTTGATCTTGACGATTGGATTCATTTGCCTCTTTTTAAGACAACAACACTCATGGTTTAGACACAAACAAACAACGCCCGTTAAAAGGGCCGTAAAAGAATTCTCAAAGACAGCCCTTTTGCATAATCTACAGGAGATCCAACGGATCATCTCACCGAAAACAAAAGTGATGGCAGTCGTTAAAGCCGATGCCTACGGCTGTGGTGCCAAAGAAGTTGCTCCTATTTTAGAACAAGCCGGAATTGATTTTTTTGCGGTGGCTACGATTGATGAAGGTATTCAATTGCGGAAAAATGCTGTCAAAAGCCCCATCTTGGTCTTGGGATATACCTCTCCAAAACGCATAAAAGAGCTTCGTCGCTACTCATTGACCCAATCGATCATCAGCGAAGGTCATGCTGTAGCATTGTCACAAAGAAAAGTAGCGATTGACTGTCATTTAGCCATCGATACTGGAATGCATCGGCTAGGTGTAACACCGACTATCGATTCAATTCTTTCGATTTTCGCTTTGCCCTTCTTGACGATCAGTGGTGTTTATTCTCATCTTGGTTCGGCAGATCGCTTAAATCCTGATAGTATGATTCGCACTCAGAAGCAGATTGCCTGCTTCGATCAGATTCTCCTAGAGCTGGATCAGAGACAGATTTCTTATGGTGTCACACACTTACAAAGCAGTTATGGTATTTTGAATTATCCAGACTTAAGCTATGATTATGTGCGTCCGGGGATTTTATTGACAGGATCCCTCAGTGATACGAAAGAGCCTACAAAACAACGAGTAAGCTTACAGCCTATTCTGACCCTCAAAGCGCAGTTGATCACTAAGCGAGTCGTTGCCAAAGGGGAAGCGATTGGTTATGGGCAAACCGCCGTGGCGAATCAAGAAACAACTGTTGGTGTTGTGAGCATCGGCTATTGTGATGGACTGCCCCGTTCTCTATCAAATCAAGAGTTTTGTCTTTCCTATCGCGGTCAGTCCTTGCCGCAGATCGGCTTGATCTGCATGGACATGCTTTTGATAGACTTGAGCCATTGTCCTACGATCCCAGTTGAAAGTGAAATTGAAATTCTGACAGATTGGAGCAATACTGCCGAGCAAGCACAAACTATAACCAATGAGTTGATTTGTCGGATCGGCCCACGAGTCAGTGTTAGGATCAAATAGAAAACGATGCATAAGTTTACCAGGTAAGGTATGATGGGGATATGGAAACGTGAGAATCCGAAACTATGTTTAGGTGGAGTGAAAGAGTATGTCAGAAAAAATAGTCGTTGTTGATGATGAAAAAGAAATTGCGGACTTAGTCACGACCTTTTTGCAAAACGAAGGATTTAGTGTGCAGCCGTTTTATGATGGTACTAGTGCCATCGCCTATATTGAAAAAGAAGCCATTGATTTGGCCGTTTTAGATGTCATGTTGCCGGACATTGATGGCTTTCAACTGTTACAGCAGATCCGCAAGACCCATTTTTTTCCAGTGTTGATGCTGACTGCCAAGGGAGAGGATCTAGACAAAATCACTGGATTGAGTTTGGGAGCGGATGACTATGTCACCAAACCTTTTAATCCTTTAGAAGTTGTGGCTCGGGTAAAAACCCAATTGCGGCGCTATCAGCGATACAATCATTCCGCTGCTTCTCCAACAGTAGAAGAATATGAAAAAGACGGCTTGATACTCAAAATCAACAGTCATCAATGCATTCTCTACGGCAAAGAAGTTTTCCTGACTCCTATTGAGTTCAAAATATTGCTATATTTATTTGAGCATCAAGGATCCGTCGTCTCTTCCGAAACACTTTTCGAAGCGGTTTGGAAAGAAAAATATTTAGATAACAATAATACTGTCATGGCACACATTGCTCGTTTAAGAGAAAAATTGCATGAAGAACCTCGTAAACCTAAATTGATCAAAACCGTATGGGGGGTCGGCTATATCATTGAAAAATAGAAATCCTTTGATCCGAAAGCTCTTGACCCAATACTTTATCACCACTGGAATCTTGCTGGCATTCCTTGTAATGATTCCATTAGTCATTCGCTTTATTGCCGGAACCCGGACTTGGTATGGAACGGAACCTATCTACTATATCTTGCGTTTTTTTGCGGATCGCTGGTTGTTTTGTGTTGCGATAGGCGCTTTACTGATATGGTTTGGTACCACCATTTACTATATGACCAAAGCCATCGGTTATTTGAATGAAACGATCCAAGCCACGACTCAACTAATTGAAGAACCAACCAAACGCATCACTTTGTCGAGCCATCTGATTGATGTTCAAGAGGAAATGAATCAACTGCGGGAGAAAAGTCTGCAAGATCAACGTGCCGCTAAAGAAGCGGAACAGCGGAAAAATGATTTGATCGTTTATCTCGCCCACGATTTGCGGACGCCTCTGACAAGTGTCATAGGTTATCTGACTCTTCTAAAAGAAGAACCACAACTATCCAATGCGATGCGGGATCGTTACACTGAGATTGCTTTACAAAAAGCCCAACGGCTGGAACTATTGATCAGTGAATTCTTCGAGATCACACGCTTCAATTTGACCACGATCGTTTTGCAGACAGAAACGACTGATTTAAGTTTAATGCTTGAACAGCTGACCTTTGAGTTTTTACCTCTCTTGGAAGAAAAGAATCTAAATTGGCAACTCAACTTACAAAAAAATGTTCTTGCAACAGTAGACACCGAAAAAATAGCTCGTGTCTTTGATAATCTCATTCGCAATGCCATCAACTACAGCTATCCAGATTCGCCTTTACTTCTTGAGTTGGTCGAATCAGACAGTATTCTCATTCGTCTGACGAATCGTGGAAAAACAATTCCAGAAGAGATGATCGGACGTATCTTTGAACCTTTCTATCGCATGGATTCTTCCCGAGCTACAGCAACAGGCGGAACTGGTCTTGGTCTTCCGATTGCAAAAGAGATTCTGTTGGCATCTGGCGGGGATATCTCGGCAGAAAGCAAAGACGAAACTATCATTTTCAACGTTCGCTTGCCAAAACCTGCCAACAGCTGACGTCTATTGATTTAAAAAATCTCTAGTATCAACTTTCCTATAAAAAACTGTGACATCAGTCTTTCAACAAACGAAATATCCGAAAAGCATACTTCTGCGGGCTATAGGTCCAAAGGAAAAATGTATCAGAGATACCATCATCCAGTGATTATGCTTCGGAGAACTTAGTGTAGCTGAACCTTTTGTCACAGTTTTTTAATGGAACCTTCAATCAATCGCTGACATCCTGACTATTTGTACCAGCTTTCAAGTGATAGTTCAACAATTGTCTCACACAATTCTGAAAAAGAAATTCCTATGGCTTCAGCTTCTTGTGGTAATAAACTGGTTGGCGTCATCCCCGGTCAACTATTGGCTTCAATACAGTAAATATCAAGCTCTTTGGTAACGATATAATCTACTCTGGAATAAATTGATAAGCCCAAAACTTTGTTCACTAATACGGTCATTTCACTCAACCGCGTCGCCAAATCACTCGAAATGTCAGCTGGCGTTATTTCTTCTGTTGCTCCTTTTTGATATTTATTTTCATAATTATAAAATCCTTGTTGGGGAATTATTTCGATCGCTGGCAGAACATTATCGCCAAGTACGCCTACAGAGAATTCTCTCCCTTCTATCTTCTGCTCAATCATCACTTTACTGTTGTATTTTTCAGCTTTTTTTAAGGCCTTAGAAAATTGTTCTTTATTTTCAACGATTTCAACTCCGATGCTTGACCCATTATCGATTGGCTTAACAACACAAGGTGAAGAATAATACACTTCTTGTCCTTGCTCCCATATTTGCCACTTTGGCGTGGGAATGTCATTCAGTTTCATTAGTTGTTTAGCTATATCTTTATCCATTGCCAATAAACTGCCTTTGTAATGAGAACCTGAGTAGCGAATACCATAAAGATCAAAGAAAGCCTGTAGTTTTCCGTTCTCTCCAATGCCCCCATGCAATGCGATAAAACAAAAATCAGCATCCCGACAGAGTTCTACTACATTCTTTCCCATCACATTTTTCTGGCTGCTATTCTTTTGGATAAGTTTCTCAATATCTGGTTCATTCTCATCCACAAAATAATCATAAGGATTCTCTTCTTGTTTTTGAATCGAGTAAGCGGCTTCAAATGTCTTCTCGTTATTTCCTTGATATAAATCCAACAATAATGCTCGGTGACCTCTTTCCTCAAGAGCCATGGCGATTTGACCTCCGGAAGATAATGATACATCTCTTTCATGACTGAGACCGCCTGCTAATACCACAATATTCATGATACCTATCCCTTCTTTTACTTTTTGTTTTAGTTTAGAAATAGCTAGCATTCATTTTATCATGAAGAAAAATTTCTCGCTATTCTTTCCATAGCAACATATTCTGTTCAAAATAAGCCTCCTTTCACATTGCAGAAATCACTAGCCCTTCGCTTTACAAACGAATAACACAAACACGGCAGCTATTTTCAGATTTATACTGAAAACAGTTGCCGTAAGCTTATGTTATTCCCAAAGAAAAAATGAACCAGTGTTACTGACTTCTCAACTTAAAAATCTTTCTGATTATGACAGAAAATAGTTGAAAAAAAGGCAAATTCTCATTGCGTCTAGCGCGTGTCATTTTCGGCAATGATATCCGTCACTTTCATCAAACGTGTCAATGTTGCTCGTTCATCCTCTGCTAAGTTGCTCTCAATGTATTGGATGGTTTCTGTCAACTTCGGAATTGTCATGTATTCTAGTGCGTTGACCCGCCTACGAGTCCGTTCGATTTCATTTGCCATCAGCTGACAAGTTTTTTCAATTTCAGCTAATTGTAGCATGACTGGCAAAATCTGATCCAGATGGGACAGAGAAAGATCCAACTCACTTGTCGTACTAACAAAACCATATGAAAAATCATCATCCGAACTTTCTTCTTCATAAACAGGATTGAGTACCGGTACCTCCATGTTCATCACCGTGCGGCTTTGAACATCCAACGTCACTTTATTCAAAGGAATCATAAAAGCTTCTTGCAAGATCACATCAGGAATACTACTAGATGCCAAAACATACTCTTCCATTCCAGCTTGTAACGCTGATTCCATTTGTTGGCGCAATTTTTGATTTTTTTTGACTAACTGAATGAATTGGCGAACCAACTCATCTTGTTTATCTTTCAATAACTTATGTCCCCGAGTTGCCGTCGTCAAGCGTTTGCGAAGCCGACTCAATTCCATTCGAGTCGGATTGACATTCATTATTGCCATGAAGGATTCACATCCTCCCCAGTAGGAAGATAGGCTTCAATAAATTCTTCTTTGATTCGGCTCAATTCTTGCTTCGGTAATGTAGCGAGCAATTTCCAGCCAATGTCCAATGTTTCTTCAATCGTTCGGTTGGTATCAAATCCTTGATTTACGTATTCTTTTTCAAAAAGATCCGCAAAACGAGCAAATTTCTTATCAATATCTGAAAGTGCGGATTCCCCTAATACGATCGACAGTTCTTTGGCAGCCTTCCCATCAGAATATGCCGCGTAGATTTGGTTCATCGTCGCCGCATGATCCCGCCGAGTCTTGCCTTCTCCGGTTCCTTTATCTTTCAGTCGGGACAAACTAGGTAGAATGTCCACTGGCGGATTGATGTTTCTCTTGTAAAGATCACGGGAAAGGATAATTTGTCCCTCTGTGATATAGCCGGTCAGATCGGGTATTGGGTGGGTCTTATCTCCATCCGGCATCGTCAAGATCGGAATTTGAGTGACGGATCCTTCTTTATCCATCAAACGTCCTGCCCGTTCATAAAGAGTCGCTAAGTTGGTGTACAAATAACCAGGATAACCGCGTCTGCCAGGAACTTCTCGGCGAGCAGCTGAAATTTCCCGCAGCGCTTCACAATAGTTTGTCATGTCGGTCATGATAACTAATACATGCATCCCTTTTTCAAAAGCTAAGTACTCGGCTGCTGTTAATGCCATTTTCGGTGTAGCAATCCGCTCAATGGCTGGATCATTGGCTAAGTTCATGAACAATACCGAGCGATCCAATGCACCGGTTTTGCGAAACTCTTCTACAAAGAATTCAGCTTCTTCGAAAGGAATGCCGATCGCCGCAAAAACGATGGCAAAGTTACCTTCTTGACTTGGCACAGTCGCTTGACGGGCAATCTGTGCTGCAATTTCCTTATGAGGCAATCCTGACGCAGAAAAGATCGGCAGTTTTTGACCACGGACCAACGTGTTCAAGTGATCGATCGTTGAGATCCCCGTTTGAATGAACTCATCTGGAAAATCTCTGGCCATTGGATTGATGGCTTCGCCATTGACGTCGATTCGTTTTTCTGGAATGATCTGCGGTCCATCATCCTTAGGCTTACCTAGTCCATCAAAGACACGTCCCATCATATCTGGCGATACACCAAGCGTTAAACCCGTTCCTAAAAAGCGGGCTTTACTCTCTTCTGCACTCAGGTTACTAGTGCCTTCAAAAACCTGTACAACGGCATAATCATCACTGACTTCTAAAACCTGCCCTTGACGAACCTCGCCACTGTCCATTCGTACTTGGACAAGCTCGTCAAATTTGACGCCTTTGACATTTTCTACCACCATCAAAGGACCAGCGATTTCCGAGACTGTTCGATATTCTTTTAGCATTAATGAATTCCTCCAGTCTCTACGATTTTTTGTAATAATGCTTTCGTGTCCTGTTTGATTGCATCTAAACGTGTTAGTTCTTCTTCAGGAATATATTTACTGCGGGCGATCCGTTCTCGCAGATCGATGGTACCTTTGGTTATATCATCAAGATACGCCCCTAGCTGCAAGGCCCGTTTTGCTTGTTCATCAAAATATAAAATATTTTCTAGCATTTTAAATTGCTTATTTCTTGACGTATAGGTGTCCACGTCATCAAAAGCGTTCTGCTGCAGATAATCTTGACGTAAAGAACGAGCCGTCATCATCGTCAAACGATCTTTCTGAGAGAGAGAATCCATTCCCACTAGCTGAACGATTTCTTCTAAGCGGCTTTCTTCTTGCAAGGTCGCCATTGCTTCATTGACCATCTCCGACCAGCGAGGTCCCATCAACTGATCTAAATAAGAATTGATTTGATCTTCATACAAAGAATAGGAGTTAAGCCAATTAATAGAAGGAAAATGCCGCTTTTGTGCCAACATACTGTCCAATGCCCAGAAAACTTTCACGATCCGCAACGTGTTTTGAGTAACTGGTTCTGAGATATCCCCTCCAGCTGGCGAAACAGCACCAATAGCTGTAATACTGCCCTCTCGAGGCTCCGATCCCAACGAACGGAACCGACCAGCACGCTCATAGTATTCCGCGATCCGGCTGCCTAAATAGGCTGGATATCCTTCATCTCCAGGAATTTCTTGTAAACGACCGCTCATTTCTCGTAATGCTTCGGCCCATCGTGAAGTCGAATCTGCCATGATCGCTACACTGTATCCCATATCCCGATAATATTCAGCAATAGTGATTCCTGTATAGATCGACGCTTCACGAGCTGCAACTGGCATATTTGAAGTATTGGCAATCAAAACGGTTCGTTCCATGATCGATTCACCCGTGTGAGGATCGATCAATTCTGGGAATTCATTGATAACATCTTTCATTTCATTGCCGCGTTCGCCACAACCAACATACACAACGATGTCGACATCCGACCATTTCGCGATTTGATGCTGAACAACGGTTTTTCCTGCACCAAAAGGTCCCGGCACAGCTGCCGAGCCACCTTTAGCTACCGGAAAGAAGGTATCGATCACCCGTTGACCAGTGACTAATGGTTCACCCGGATTTAACTTTGCTGCCGTCGGTCTAGGCTTACGGACAGGCCATTTTTGCATCATAGTCAAACGTTGTTCGCCTTCTGCCGTCTCTAAAAGACAAATCGGTTCAGTAATAGCGTAATTACCTACCATGATTTCCTTTACAGTGCCTTTTACACCTGGCGGAACCATAACTTTGTGTTCAATGGCTGTTGTTTCTTGAACAAGTCCTAGAATGTCTCCAGCTTGTACGTTGTCCCCTACTTTGACTTGCGGCATGAACGTCCATTTTTTTTGACGATTTAGCGGGTCAATGGTCACACCCCGTTCCAAAAAATCACTCTCCGTTTGATTCATAAAGGTATCTAATGGACGTTGAATACCATCAAACATTTCTGTCAGCAAGCCAGGGGCTAATTCAACCGATAACGGAGCCCCTGTTGATTCAACGGGTTCGCCCGGTCCAATTCCTGCTGTTTCTTCATATACCTGGATCGACACGAGACCTTTCTTGATCTCGATGATTTCTCCAATCAAGCCTTTTTCACTGACTTTACAGATTTCATGGATCTTAGCTCCTGATAAACCTGAGGCCGTGACCAAGGGACCAGATACTTTTTCTATTGTGCCAAATGCCACATGCATTCCTCCTAGTTGCCGTACTTCTCTTTTAAGAATCTAATATATTCATTCCAACAGCTTTCTCGACATTCTGCTGGATCCGTGCCATTCCGATCCCTAGACTCCCTGTACTGCTGGGGATGGGGATGATGGCTGGTGTGGGTAGTTCTTCGTATTGTCGAATGATTGACTCCAACTGTTCAATCAATCGCTCGGTCAAGAAGATCACCCCATAGTCTTCTGCCATTTCCTGCAGCTGTTGCGCGGCTTCTTCAAGATCGTCTACAGGATAGATATCGATCCCTAGACCTTTGAAGGGCAAAATTGAATTTTTGCCACCCATCATTGCTATTTTTTTATTCATACGTATCACGCACCCGACTTCTTAATATCTCTTCCGGTACTTTATTGATTTTTCCAATCAAAATAATCCGTAAATTTTTACTTTCGATTTCTTTTGCATACAAGTAACCGATCATCGCAGATGGACCGAATGGTACGATTTTTTGTTCTTTCAATTTTGCCATCAAAAAGTTATCTTTTCGCAGATCAAACGTATTGAGGGTCTTCTTCTCAATCAGTTCTTCATAGCTGTGATTGATCAAATTTTTGTAAGGTGTATTTTGCAGATACTGGACAAAAACTTCCAAAGACGTCGTGATTGCTTCCAACAGTTCTTTTGCAGGGAGAGTCCCATTATCTGCTAGAACAGCGCTGATAAAGCCTCGATGACGCTTCATGGCGTAACTACGTAGTGCTGTCGAAATATTAAAAATATCTACTTGCCGTTGAATGATTCCTTGTAAAAACGGATCATCATATCGCTTGCCGATTGACCAAAGATGTTCCCAAAAATGATTGTCAAAAATGATATCTATGGATTGAATCTCATGATAATTTTCGATATAGGAAAATACTTCATCGATACAAGCAATCATTGGCTGCTCTGCGTGCGCACTTTTTCTTGTGTTGACCAAATCTTTCAATTCATTTAAAGGCATGGTTCCGATCGGTACCAAAAATTCAGAAAAGTCTTGTTTCATGAATTTAGCTTTTACTAACACCTTCAGATTTTGATAATCATAGCGAAGGGCAAAATAATCCACCACAGAACGATCAGGTGTTAGCTGATACAAGTTTTCATATACTCGTTTTAATTCTGCGGTCAATACTTGTTCAAAATCATGGACTCGATCTTCTTCATTGATAAAATCACCATAAACGGTTTCTCGCAAAAGAGCATAAACTTCTTCGGCACTGTTGGCAGAAAGCATACGTTCGTAACGGCTGCGACTGATCAATTCCGCTTCATAGGTTCGTATTCGTGTATTCAGCGTGTTGTATTTGATATCTTCCATTTTTACACCCGCTTACTGTTCAAAAATCAATTGCAGTAATGTATGGCTCAACTCTTCTTTGCTGGCATCCAATAACGCATCAAACGTAAAGTTCAGCTCAATATCGCCTTGGCGCAGTAAAAATCCGCCTTTTCTCGGCAAAACTTGTTTTGCAACTGTTAGTCGACATTCAGGAATCGTTTGTTGAATCTCTTTCAAAAAACCTTCTGTCAGCAGATGCGCACTTTTTTCTCCTAGTACCAATTCAACTTCACCAGAAACCTGTGCTTCTTGTACTCCTTTTGTGACGAATGCTTGAAAATCAGCGGCTTCCATTTGGTTCAAGCGCTTAAGTGCTTCACTAAACAATTCTTCCAAAACTGATTGTTTCGCAGCAAGCACTTTATTGCGAGACTGAATGTGAATATCGGAAATCTGCAAATACATTTCTGCCCGTTTTTCTTTTTCAAATTGAGCCAAACGATCAGAAAGTTGTTCTTCTAGTTGAGAACGTTTGAGACGCTCCTGTTTTTCAATTTCTACTTGCGCATCATTAAGGACCAACTGATACTTCTTTTCAGCATCTGCTGTGATTTTTTCGGTTAATCGCGTAATATCAGACATCTTTCTCCCCCTCTTAATTTAAGACTAGCAAGAAGGAAATAACGAAACCTAAGATACAATACGTTTCCATCATCGCTACATAAATGATCCCTTTTGTCACGTGCTCCGGTTTCTTGGCTAAAATCTGCATAGCGGCACTTGCAGCACGTCCTTGCCATCTTCCGGCAACGATTGCTGTCAACGCAATAGGTAAAGAAGCGATAAATAGGTACATTCCTCTATCAAGGGAGATCGTTCCGCTCATTTGACCAAAAATCATGAATGAGATAACAAAACCGTATAGTCCCTGGGTACTTGATAACAGTTCCAAGATCAAGGCCTGTCCAAATTTTTCTGGTTGCTCTGCAGTCAATCCTGCTGCGGCTTCACTGGTCATACCGACCCCGATCGTTGAGCCGATCCCACCACAAATTGTTGCTGTAGCTACACCTAATGCGGCAAAAACTAACCCGCCATTTTCATAAAAGAAACTAATCCAATTTTCCATTCTTTTCCTCCTGCATTTTCTCTTCTGAGATAACTTCTACGTATTTTTCATCGGTTTTGAAAGGTACAAATGCTCGTCCCCCACCGGTGAAAAATTTTCCGAAATATTCTAAATACTGTAAACGAATACCATGAACATACGCACTTAAATAGCTTAAAAAGATATTTAATGCATGCAGCGCCACAAAAAGCAAAATACCGACTGTGAAACGCGCAGCTATTGGTAAATAACTGATGATCAAATTGAATGCGGATGCGATACTGCCCCCTGCGACTCCTAACGCCATGAGTCGTGTGAAACTGATCATATCCCCTACGTAATTCGTAACATCCATTAATCCATATAGTCCTGAGCCGATTTTACCAGCTAGTGTTTTGCCTTCTAAACTACCGCCAAATACAACTGCCACTAAGCTAGCGATAATCATGATCAAACCAATGGTTTGTAAAGGCGAATCAGGCAACAACAACATTCCTGCTGCCAATAGAACAACACTGATCAAAAAGACCATCCAAGATCCAGCCTGAAAAACAGCCTGTAGCTTCTGATCTTTTCGTTTCCAAAGGACATAAAACTTCAAAGCTAATCCAAACATGATTTGGATATATCCGAAAATGATCGACAAGACCAAAATCTGATTGACATCTTCTTGGGCTGATAACAATTGGAATGAAAATTCAAAGCCAAAGAAATTACCATAAATCAAGCCCCAAATAATCGTGGGAATCGAACAAAGCTGAAACAGCGTCAAATTTTGTTCCAATCCTTTACTTAGATGAAAGAATTTTTTGCCCAATAATGTTGCCAAAAACAGTAATAATCCATAGCCGAAATCTGCAACCATCATTCCAAATGCAACCATATAAAAAGGCGCCATAAACGGTGTAGGATCTAATTCATCATACTGGGGCAGACTATACATCCGCACTAACCCTTCAAAGGGTTGTATCCACCGCGAATTATTCAACAAAATCGGAACATCCTCGATTTCTTGTTCTTTCACTTGTTGGTATTCAAGATGAAAAGCATCTTTGCTGGCCTGTTGGATCCTTTTCTCCAGTTCTGCTGCTTGCTCAACAGGGATCCAGCCTGAAATAGCTACGGCATGAGCCGAACGAAGCAACTTTTCATTACTCTGAGCTCGTTTGATCGCGCCATCTAAATACTCTGCTACGAGACGCAATTGTCCCTGCTCTTCGCTCATTGCACGTAAGGCGTGTTTGATTGTTTTTTCTTCCTCAATCAATGCGTGGGATTTTTCTTTTACATGTTGCAGGTCATCTTTGGGCAGACCTGAATAGGGATAGGTATACTGCTCGAATGCAGTCTTTTTTAAAAGGGAACTTACTTTATCTTTAACATCTTTATGGAAAAGAACGAATAAGTATGTAGTCGTTTGTGATTGATAAACTGTTTCAAAATAAACGAGGGGCAGTTTTTCGCAACCCTTTGTGAAAGCCGCAAATTCTGAATTTGGGAGCGAACCTAATAGGCCACCTGATTTTTTTAATTCATTCAAAATCTGAGGACGGTCTTCAAAATATTTCCATTTATTCAGTTCTGCTTCTTGAGCCAAAAGCTCTCGTTTTTCTTGTTCGATCAATCGCAGACGTTTGTCTTGTTTTCGAAGTGTTTGACAAACTTCTTGCCAAGGATAAGTATGAGCGGCTTGCGCTAATTCGTGAAGTGTGTACCGCTTGATTGGTTGCCGAAGTTTTTCCAGCATTCCTTTTTTTGGAACATATTCCTCTAATAATTGCAGTCCCCAATTTACTTGATCAAATTGGTTTTCTACTTCTTCAGTCTGTTTCTGTTCATCACGAACGGGTGTTAACACGCCTGTGGTTTCATCTGACTCATAATACATTTCAGAAAAAAGCAATTCGACACCTTGAAAGTCTTGCAACTGATGTAAAACGGCATCTTTTTGTTCGTAAAAGGTCAACAGGCTGAATTTTTGCATTTTTGCAATCGCCATCTATGTCACAACCTTATTTATTATTATTGCCAATGCTTGTTCTTTCAACTCAGCTGAAATCGTGCGCAATGTCTCAACTTCCTCTTTTGTTTTTGCCACAAGAGGTTGTTTTGATTGCTCAAATTCCGTTGCAACTTTTTCTTCGATCATTCGTTGTGCTTCACGTTCTTTTTGTACCAATTCTTTCTGGAATGCTGAAATTCTTGTTTGACTTTCATGGATCAGTTGTTTTTTTTCAGCTTCCGCTTTCGTGTTTTTTTGTTCTGCAAACTCTTCTGCTTCTTGCAGCAAACGAATGGCATCTACAGACATTCTCTCACCTACTTTCTACTTTTTTCCGCGAAAAAAAACCATTACGAATCAAGCGATCGCTGTTCGTATGGTGTTAAAATTTAATAAGTGTCACCTACTCACACTTACCCGCGTCACTAATATAACCGTAACATATATTTTGTAGTATAACAAGGTTTCATCTGTTTTTTTATAATCTTTACATATAAAATTTACATTTTTTGCACATTTTCACGAAAAGTAATCCCTTTCATTATAATGGAGGTTTTTTAATCAAATAAAAAAAAGATGAAAGAAAAATGACTTCCTCTCATCTTTTTTAAACGTCCTAATTTGTGATACCACCTGTTTTTTGATGATAAAAAAACACTTGAGTCAGCTAGTCATTCTATCAATCAGCTGTACGAATAAACGGCATACTCATGCAGCGGGGACCGCCACGGCCCCTTACTAATTCACTACCTGGAATTTGATGTAATTTAATACCGGCCTCTGCTAAAAGTTGGTTCGTAATAGTATTCCGGTCATAGACGATCACTTCACCAGGCGCGATGGCTAATGTGTTTGATCCATCGTTCCATTGCTCTCTGGCAGCTGCCGTGATATCGTCCCCGCCACAACGAATCAACTCGACTGCCGGCAAGTCCAAATAACGGCATAAAATGTGATCTAACGTATCTTTTTCTTCAACTACTTTGACTCCTTGTCCTTGCTTTGTAATAGAGAACAAGGTTAGTTCACCTTCTATTTCAGGGTGAATCGTAAACTTGTCTTTATCAATCATGGTAAAGACCGTATCCAGATGCATAAATTTCCGTTCAGAACCAATATCAAATGCTAAAATATGTTCAAATGATGGTTCCATTGAAAAAATGTTTTCAGCAATTTTTTCAATGGAGTGCACTTCTGTACGCTGGGAAATACCGATCGCTAATACATACTGGGACAAGACAAGCTGATCCCCACCTTCGATACGTGCAGGTTCTTCTCGATCATACAAGAAATTGACCGATGGCTTGGCGTACTGTGGATGGTGCTTGAAAATGTACTGTCCATAAAGCGTTTCTCTTCGACGAGTTTCCGAAAACATCCGGTTAAGAGAAACGCTATGACCTATAATAGCAAACGGATCTCTTGTAAAATAAAGGTTCGGCATCGGATCAATAATAAATGGATAATCATTTTCCCGCATTGCTGACAAACTTGCAGTCTTCGATATGGAAAGATCCTGTTTTTTTAACCCCGCCATCGTTTGATCAATAAACGTTCGTTCGTCTTTAATCGAAAGAAAATAGTCTCTAACTTCATTTAATACATCTTGATCTTTTATTTTCGTCTCTTGCAAATAATCATCCAAGAAAGCTTCCTTACATCCTGAAAGCTGTAATGTTTCAGCAGCCAGATCTTCTAAATAAACCACTTCACAGCCATTCTCTACTAAAACTTTTGCAAAAAAATCATGTTCTTGTTGGGCTTGTGCCAAAAATGGAATATCGTCAAACAACAAGTCTTCTAAATAATCCGGCATCAAGTTTTCAAGTTCTGCACCGGGACGATGGAGCATCACCCGTTTTAACGGTCCAATTTCTGAAAATATTTGTATGGGTTTTGACATAACCAACCATTCCTTTCGCTCATTTCAAAAATGCTGAAGATGTGCATAAATATAAAAGAACATCTAATAATAATACATCTTCATTAAGAATTGAGTGTTATCAATTATAGTTAATTGTAGGTTGAAAATAAAAAAACAGCAAGTAATATGGTTCTCGTGTATTGAGATCGGTTTGAACATTTTACAGATATTTGTATTATTTCATGCACCTTTTTGCTAACGCTTTCAGCTTTTACTTTTTTTGTTATGATTGAAACAAATATGTCTTACTATGAGAAAGGAAGTTTAACAGATGGTTGATCAAAAACAAATTTATTACGGCGCAGATTACAATCCTGAACAGTGGTCGCAAGAAACGATAAAGGAAGACATGCGCTTAATGAGAGAAGCCGGAGTCAATTATGTCAGCATCAATATTTTTGGTTGGGTAAACATTCAACCAAATGAATCAACATTTGATTTCACTTTTTTGGATTGGCTGATGGATCTCCTTTATGAAAACAATATTGCCATCGATTTAGCCAATGGGACAGCTTCACCCCCTGCATGGTTAGTCAAAAAATATCCTGAAATGATGCCGATGACCATTCATGGCAATCGGCTGGTACATGGTTCTCGCCAGCACTATTGCCCGACTTCACCGATTTATCGGGATTATGCCCGTAGGCTCAGTGAAGCTGTTGCCAAACGATACAGCCAACATCCGGGAGTTGTGATGTGGCATATCAATAATGAATATACTTGTCACATCCATGAATGTTATTGCCCAAACTGTCGTGCCAGTTTCCAAAATTGGCTAGAAAAAAAATACCAAACAATTGAAGCATTGAATACAGCTTGGTCAACAAAATTTTGGAGCCAAACCTATCAAGAATGGGACGAGATTTTCCTACCAGAAGAAATGCCGACTTTTAAGAATCCTTGTCAACAGCTTGATTATCGTCGCTTCATTTCTGATATGAATCTGGAAATTTATCAGATCGAGAAAAAGGCAATTCAAACATTCTCATCAAACATCCCATTCATGACGAATTTGATGGGTCTGCATAAATATGTCGATGGCTTCAAATGGGCTTCTGAAATGGATGTCGTTAGCTGGAATGCCTATCCTAATCCGTTTGAATCTCTGCCCTATCCCCAATTCTTAGCCAATGATCTCATGCGAAGTTTAAAAAAGAAACCTTTTTTGATCATGGAACAAGCCCCAAGTGCGGTCAACTGGCGCCAAGTAAACGGCGCCAAAAAACCCGGTCAAATGCGCTTATGGAGTTATGAGGCACTTGCTCATGGCTCCGATGGCATGATGTTCTTTCAATGGCGCCAATCACAAGGAGGGGCAGAGAAATTCCATAGTGCAATAGTCCCTCATGGTGATCCACACACAAGTCGCACCTTTCGAGAATGTGCTGCTCTGGGAAATGAATTAAAACAGTTGAATGGCATCGTTGGCAGCCGGTTTGTTGCCGATATTGCTATCGTATTTGATTGGGAAAATTGGTGGGCCCTTGAGCTAGATGCGAAGCCGAATGCCAATATTCGCTATATTCACCAAATGAGGGCGTTATATGCCGCTCTAAGAGCGTTGAATATTACTGTTGATTTCATTCATCCATCTGAATCACTAGACGGCTATCCCCTTGTGATTGCGTACAATTTGTACTCTGCATCAGAAGAATTTGGCAATAAAGTCAAAGAATTTGTAGCAAATGGTGGAACATTCTTGACAAATTTCTTCAGCGGAATCGTCAACGAAAACGATCAAGTCTATCTTGGCGGCTATCCAGGACTTTTTAAAGAGGTATTAGGGATCACAGTTGAAGAATTTCAGCCTTTAAAACCAGAAATCCAGCAACAAGTGCATTTTAAAAATAAATTTTATGAAAATCGTCGGTGGGAAGAACTGATCCATTTACAAGGCGCTACCCCACTCGCTACTTTTACAAGTGACTTTCTTAAAGATTCACCAGCCATCACTAAGCATCGGTTTGGCAAAGGGCTGGCCTATTACTTAGGGACCGAGCTAGAACAAGAAGGATTGACCGACTTATTGAACGACATTTTTAGTGATGCAAAACTAACAAAAGTTGCTGAGAGCTATTTGCAAGACAATAGCGAGTTGTCTGTCACTGTTCGACAAGGACCAACCCATATCTTTTTATTCCTACTTAATCATACAAACGATTCCCAACAAGTACAATTTCTATCGGAAGGTACTGCATTATTATCAAAAAGAAAAGTTTGTGAACTCACCATCGCCCCCATGGAAGTTGAAATCATCAAATTTGCCAAGGGCTAAAGAATGACTTTATTTTTTGTCCTATTCTTTGTGATAACTCCCAATCTCAGACTTTTTGCGATCGTTCCTTCGTATACAGATGAATGACCCGATTAGAATCTATCTAATCGGGTCATTCATTCGATGCTTTGCATGAAACAGCAAATTACATAACTACTATCGTTTAGTTTTTCTTACAGTAATAATTGAACAAGAAAATGCCAATATTTTGGTGAGTTTCAAGCAAATGAAAACCTGTGGGACTATCCGAACGTCCAATCCTAGATCAACGACTTATTGATTACTGGAACTGCATTCCGCCATCCACAATGATCGTTTGTCCAGTTATATAGTTGGCATCATCACTGGCTAAAAATGAAACGACTGCCGAAACATCTTCGGGTTCAGATAAACGTTTCAATGCGATATCTTTACTAAAAGTTTGCATTCCCCATTCATCATCTTTACCAGCATTAACACCTACTTGATGCGCAATATCCATCATCATCGGTGTTTTAACAATACCTGGTGCATAAGCATTTACAGTAATACCATAGTCAGCTAAATCTCGCGCAGCGATTTGGGTCATACCACGAACAGCGAACTTTGAGCTACTGTACAACATTAGATTAGGATTCCCCACAACACCTGCCTGTGAACAGGCATTGATGATTTTTCCACCATGATTCAACTTTTGAAATGCTTCAGAAGCCGCTTGTGTTCCCCATAATACACCCCCGGCATTAACGGAATAAACTTTTTCAAACTGTTCTGGAGTAATAGACTCTATCGGTGTAGTTGGTGCTACCCCAGCATTATTTACAATCACTGATAAGTCACCATAGACCTCTATTACTTTATCAACTGCTGAGAAAATCTCATTCCGTTTCGAAACATCTGCTTTGATAGCAATCCCATGTTCGCCAAGCTCTTTCGCTGCCGCTCTTACAGAATTTTCATTGTAATCCACCATTGCCACGTCAAAGCCATCTTTGTACAAACGCTTAGCTATGGCAAAACCAATACCTTGACCAGCACCGGTAACTAATGCAACTTTTTTCATTCATTTCCACTCCTTCTTATGAATAATCTTTACAGTTTTATGTTACTGCTTATGAATACTCTCAGCTAGTGAAAATAAATACGCATTCTAGTAAATTTTTTAAAACAGTAATTCGCCACACTTTTTCTTTTTGCTGATAAAGATCAATTCTTTCAAAATTTAAGAAAGCACACATTTAAATAAAAAAAGCATCAACGTAAGGAATACGTTGATGCTTCATTGTTATACCGACGGCCGGGGTCGAACCGGCACGTCCTTGCGGACACCAGATTTTGAGTCTGGCGCGTCTGCCAATTCCGCCACGTCGGCATGATTGCAGATCACTCAAGTACTTACTAAATTTTAACAGCTTTTTTATCCAACCAATCAGTTGATCTTCAACCAATGTTAGGATAAAAATCGATACATCAATCGTACGAACGAATGATGTATCGATAATACCGACGGCCGGGGTCGAACCGGCACGCCCTCGCGGGCACTGGATTTTGAGTCCAGCGCGTCTGCCAATTCCGCCACGTCGGCATAACGCAAATATTAGTATCGTACTAAGGCGGTAACCGGATTTGAACCGGTGATGAAGGTTTTGCAGACCTCTGCCTTACCACTTGGCTATACCGCCATTATACTATTTCTGCAATTTACAAAAATGTAAATCGAACTGGGGTAGCTGGATTCGAACCAACGCATGACGGAGTCAAAGTCCGTTGCCTTACCGCTTGGCTATACCCCAAAAATGAAAGGGCGAGTGATGGGAATCGAACCCACGAATGCCGGAGCCACAATCCGGTGCGTTAACCACTTCGCCACACCCGCCGTGATAAGAAAACTTTTTAAAATAATAATGGCAGGGGCAGCAGGAATTGAACCCACACTAACGGTTTTGGAGACCGCTGTTCTACCTTTAAACTATGCCCCTATAAAATGGAGGAGAGTGGATTCGAACCACTGAACCCGAAGGAACGGATTTACAGTCCGTCGCGTTTAGCCACTTCGCTACTCCTCCATGGTGGCGCGGGACAGAATCGAACTGCCGACACATGGAGCTTCAATCCATTGCTCTACCAACTGAGCTACCGAGCCAAAATAATATGGTGTATTTACAATAATAATGAAACGGTCTGGACGGGACTCGAACCCGCGACCTCCTGCGTGACAGGCAGGCATTCTAACCAACTGAACTACCAAACCGTAATGGAGGTTAACGGGATCGAACCGCTGACCCTCTGCTTGTAAGGCAGATGCTCTCCCAGCTGAGCTAAACCTCCGGGTGTTCATTAAATTGTAATGATCCGTACGGGATTCGAACCCGTGTTACCGCCGTGAAAGGGCGGTGTCTTAACCACTTGACCAACGGACCAAGATTATAACGGAGAGTAAGGGATTCGAACCCTTGAGACAGCGGTAGCCATCTACATGATTTCCAATCATGCTCCTTCGGCCTCTCGGACAACTCTCCAGCCTAAAAGAAGCTCAATACTCTTTTTTCTCTTGTAAGAG
>NZ_BCQE01000018.1 GCF_001544275.1 Enterococcus gallinarum NBRC 100675
TTTTAATCGCTGGTTTTTCATCCACTTTTGGCGTGGTAGTCACTTCAGGTTTTGATTCCACTTTTGGTGTCGTCGTGATCGCTGGTTTGGCTTCTACTTTAGGGGTTGTCGTTGGCTTCGGTTTAGTTGGAGAAGTTGGTTTCGTTACTAGCTTAGCCAAGATTAGTTCTTTTTTTAGAAATATCTAATTACTTTTTTTGATCCCGAAAAAACGATATCAGTGATTGTTTCCTCACCAATATCGTTTCGACAATTTCAAATTTCCTATTCGATATTATTGTGTCCTAATAAATATTCGAAAAGACTGGAAAACTCTATTAAATTTTTCTTCAATCTAACTACAGCTAGTTTTTGTTATCTCCTAGTCACTTAATAATTGAGTTCGAGCTTACTATTCAAGACTTTATTACTTGATCACCAATCTTGTGATAAAGTACCTTTTTTATTTTATCTATTCTATATTTAATAGTTTTTCAGCTATATTAGACTCATTATCTCTAAAAAACATATCTTTTCCAAATGATTCTACAAAAATCATCTTTAATGAATTAGCTAATTTTTCTTTATCTAGTGATGATTTATCTTTTAAAATATTAACAATCTTTTTAATTTCTTGACTATATTCATCTTTAGGTGCCATAGGAAATAATTCAATTGGATCCCACTCATTGATTATCTTCTCAACTTTGTCATACATATTTTTTCTACTTTCTAAACAATTTTGCGGCTATATCAATTATTTCTTTTTTATTTAAATAGGGTTTGTCCCGTGTTGTATACTCGCTTCAATTTTTTTCCACTCAGTTGTTGAAAATCCTAAAACTGTGCTCCTACTATCTTATCATTATTGTCTATAAAAAAATTGCCTATTCACATATTTTTATTGCAGTCTTGATATTCTCTTTACCTAGCACAAAATACAATGTCTTATCTGACTTAAAGATTTGAAAATTTTGTTTATTACATATTAGCTTTTTCTCAGAAATTATATTTGTATCTATAACTGGGACATCTTCAACAATAATTGGAGTGTGAATTTCCTTATCTTCGATATCATTCATACTAGTTAATGTAATATCTACTATTTTTTAGTCTTTGAGTTAATAGATATTTTTATAAAAGAGTTCTTATCATTGAGAAGTTGATAATACAAAATCTCCCCCCATATTAAATTATTTTTCGGAAACTTAGTAGATACAGGAATATAATAATCAACCTCATATCAGGTAAAATCCTACCTTTTTTAGTTAAAAATAATTCAAGCGTTAGAATTTATACTTTTATTAAGTTCTACCCATTCATTATCTGAAAAGTTAGAGAACTCTAGACCAATAATTTCACTATTTTCATTTAGAAATAAAGATACATGGTTAGACATCTTTACGATAGAATCTATCTTTTCTTCATTCAATTTAAAATATAGTTTTTTTTGTTCTCTAACTATTTTCAAACCAGATTCTATAGTTATAATTGAATTTTCACCAAAAATATCTGTTTCGACTATTGGATTTTTTTTTACATACTCTCCAATAAAACAACTAGATTTTTCAATATCATTAATGGATGTGAATACTATTTCTACAATTTTCTGTGTAACACAATTAATTTTAATTTCAATAAATGATTCATGTTCATTGACGAATCTATAATAATAAAATTCTCCCAAACTATACTTATCATCATTTTCTGAAAATGTTACTGTGATCGGTACATAATAATCAATTTCTATATCATCTTTGACTAGTTTATCTTCATAACTTTTAATTTTCATAATTTACCCCTTTCATAATTAAGGTAGATACATAGCATGCTTAATAACTGGTAATTGTCCTAGTTCTCTAGCTGGGCTAAATATTAATTCCCAATTACCTATTATTCTTTTAGTATCAAATTTTATTCCTGTAGAAGTAGCTTGTTCTACAGCACCTTGAAAACTCCTTAACAATTGTTGTTCGGTAAATTTTTGACCATGAGATAGATTTCGAATTGAGTATTCTACCATATGCTTGGTTCCATACATAAAATAAAGATAAAAAAATCAAAATGGATGCTCATTTACAATTTCTATTTTAAGAATTTTACTAATAATCATTATCAATCTAGTATTAAATTGCCTTTTTTAATATGGTTTACGTTAGTTCTTTTAAAACACGAGATACTTCATCTTTAATTTGCTTTTCATTATATTATACATTAGGTAATTTTAAATCTTCTACATTATCAGAAAATCTAACTGACATATCAGAAATATTACCTAAAAGTATATATTCTTTTTTCGATAATTCATCATAATCTATTTCTAAATCAAAAACTTTCATAAACTGATTTGTAAAATTATTAGTTTCTATTTCCCCTTGGTTTAGACCATTTAATAAATAATATAGTTACTCTTTTTGTGTCATTATAGTTTTCCTCCAATATTATTATTGGGGGACTGCTGGTAATGGCCCCATGGTCTTCTGTCATATTTAAAGTGATAAATAATGTTTGTTGACTTATCATAAATCACTTCAAAATTATATTTCTTACCATAATTATCTACTCTTCTAATACTTGATTAGTGAGTTCACGCTTACTATTCAAGGCTCTACTTTATCGATTTCCATTGAGTAATAGAGTACCTTTTTTTATTATTATCCTATATAAAGCTTTATGTTTTTATTTTCAAAGGCTTTCGGCAATGTTTCTAAAATATAGTTTATTCTTTTTTCTAAATCGATTTTTGTATCTATATCTATAACATTTTTTTTTATCCACTCTTTAACAAGTCCTAATTCTCTTAGAATTGCTGGAATATCCTCTTTCTCAATTAATATCCCTGTTTCAAAAATAGGGATCCAACTTAATTGCAATTCATTTGAAGCTTTTAGCCAATAACTCGAAAAGACTTCTTCAGTTGCAACCGGAATGAAAAATAGTTGTTCTTTCTCATTTTTTGGTTCATCTATAATAATACCGATTGACATACTTTACTTCCCTCCAAATATAACTTCAAATGTATAGTCTGGAAATTCAGACTGCAATTTTGCAATACTTTGATTTACTGCACTTTGTAACTCTGCACTATTTCCATCTAGTCTAAATACAAACTTTCTTACACCTTTTATTTCTTCCAAAGAAGGAATAGATTGACTACCATTCACTGTCGGTCTGGTAGCTTCCGCAATATCTAAATTTTTAATTCTATTTACAGTTTTTTGATAAATTTGTTTATCTGCAAATTGTTGTGGTGTCTGAGTTGGCAATCCAGTTCTTGGATTTACTACATCTAAACCTTTTGCAGTCTTATCTTCGTAGAAAATTCCTTTATTCAGGTCAATTTCATCAAATTCGCCAAGAGGACTACCATTTTTGTCAATTATTTCGACTTCTTTACTTGTTTTCCCAGCCCCACTAGCTTTCTCAACCAATACTTCTGATTCAGTCTTAGGAACCGTTGTGATAACAGGTTGTTCTTCTACTTTTGGTGTTGTTGTAATTGCTGATTTCTCGTCCACCTTTGGCGTGGTAGTCACTCCATGTTTTGATTCCACTTTTGGTGTCGTGATAATCGCTGGTTTTGCTTCTACTTTTGGTGTTGTCGTGATCGCAGGTTTGGCTGGTGTAGAAACAATTGTTTGAATCGTTAAGACTTGACCCGGATGGATCGTATAATTTTTGATCTTGTTCCATTTCACTAGATCATCCATGCTCACGCCGTATCGATTGGCGATCAACCAAACAGAATCCCCTGCTTTTACGGTATAGCTGGTTCCGCTTTTTCCTGCAGGAGTTGAATGACTCTTGGTCGCACCTTTTTTGACGACTAATACTTGGCCGGGGTGAATCAAATCACCTTTGATGCCATTCTGTTTGCGTAATTCATCGACGGTCACACCATATTTACTACTAATCAGCCATAAAGATTCACCATAAGAGACTTTGTGGGTGACTGGATTTGTAGAAGCGGGTACTTTTGTCGTTGGTTTCCCTGATGAAACAGGCTGTTTGACTGTCAACTTTTGGCCCGGATGGATCGTATTATTCTTGATCTTATTCCACTTCACCAGATCATTCATACTGATCCCATGCATATTAGCGATCAACCAGACCGAATCTCCTGCTTTTACCGTATACGTCGTGTTAGTCGTAGGAGAAGTTTTTGGTGCTGGTTTTGATGCCGGTTTCGGTTCTTGTAAATGCATCACTTGTCCTGGATGAATGGTATTATTTTTGATCTTATTCCATTGGACAAATTTTGAAACGGATAACCCATACTTCTCACAGATCCCCCAAACTGAGTCTCCTGCTTTTACTTTGTAAGTGGCTGGCGTACTTGATTTTGTCGCAGGTTTGGACACTGGCTTTGATGTACTTGCTGGTTGTTTGACGATGACTTGCTGGCCAGGATGGATCAGATTATTTTTGATTTTGTTCCATTTGATGAAGTCATTCATACTGATGCCATACTTATGCGAAATAGACCAAACAGATTCTCCTGCACGTACTTGATGCATCGTATTTTTTGGGGTCGTCGTTGGCTTCGGTTTCGCTGGAGAAGTTGGTTTCGTTACTGGCTTGGCAACAGGTTTGGCAGGTGCTTTGGGTTGGGCTTTGATCACTGGTTTCGGACGAGTTACCGGAGGAACATAGGACGCATTTGACTTTCTTCGTGCACTTGCGGCCGCCTGTGCGCGAGCTCGAGCGGCGGCTTGTTGTTTGGCCCAATTTTGTGCTTGTTTTCTCGCTTTTGCTGCGGCTTGGGCACGAGCTCGTTGTGTGGCTTGCGCTTTGGCGCGGGCTGCTGCTTGTAGTTTAGCACGAGAAACGGCTTTTGCGCGAGCTTGTTGTGCGGCTTGATGTCGCTTTTGTACTTGTTGTTCATGATAACGCCAACGTTCGACCATTCGTTTCTTTTCCGCACGACGTGCTTCCATCATCGTATATGTCTGATAACCTGAATAACCAATTAACCCTACCCCGATCACCGCCATCGCTCCTTTGACAAGCAATGGAATGGCTAGAGGTAACGCACGTTTTTTTCGTGATCCGCTTGCTTGACGATTTCGAGAAGCACTGATTTCAGAAATCACTTGTTCCAATGCTTGTTCATCTTTTGCCTCTAACATCCGATCGATTTCCTCATCGGTACTTGCCAGAAAGAAGGCACTAAATGCCGTTCCTTCTTCCAGTTTTTTCTCTCGTTCATTATAGTACTGCGTAAGCAGTTGTTCAAATGTCTCTAGCGACGTTTCATTTTCTAGTCGTTCAATCTCATCGGCAGTGAGAAACTTCTTCAGCTCATCAAGTTCTTCCACACCAAAAGACTCATCCAATTGATTTAACAAAAGATATTCTAAAGCATCGGTCATTTCTTTTTCATTGCTTGATTCTATGACCAAACCTAATTCCTCTTCTGTCGCATGATCAATGTATTGATCGATTGCAGCATCAAAGGCTTTTTCATCAAACGCGACCACCGATTCCTCTTCTGGCTGATTTGAAGAAACCGCAGAAAGATCTCGGCGGCTTCGCCGTGAAACAACTGCTCCTTCATTTGAAGAGACTGGTTCAGCTATTTTTTCACTAGGTTCCTCAATACTTGAAAAGGTATGTTCACCGAATGATTCAGAAGATCGTGTTCCTCCAAAATCAATCGTTGATGAATCAATTGCTTCCTTCGTTTCTTCTTCATGAGAAATCGTTTGTTCCTGAGGATCCGAAGACTCTTCGATAAACTCATCGACTTCTTCTGGCGCAGTTTCTTCGCTAGACTGGGTAAGATCACTTGATTCATCTGAACTGCTCGATACCGTCGTTTGAGTAGTTTCTGTTTTCTGTACTTCAACCTTTTCAGTTTGTCCATCCGATGCATCGTCCGAGCGTTCTGTAAGCTTCTCTTCCCCCTCACTATCAGATGCGCTCGTTTCTTGTATCGCCACCGAATCGGCCACTGCAACCATACTTGGCACAAAAGTGGAAGATGTTACCAACCATATACTTATACATACCCCAAATCGTAACACTTTTTTCAACATATTTTTCTTCCTTTCTTCATTTACACCTAATTAAAATAACGATCATTATCATACTGAAAATTGTAGAAACAAATTTAAATAGGTGTTTAAAGAAATAATATCATCATTTTTAATGATGATAAATAACAGGGAAGAAAAAAATGACCTTTCATTTTTGTAATATGATCAAGCAACTATAAAGATGGAACAAAATAAATAAACCGATAAAAGTAGAACAGATATTCCCAAGACATGTCTGATTTCCGTCATTCCGTTTTCTCATTTCTCTCATTTAATGTCATGGACACTTGAATATTTTTTAACTTCTGAATATGGGTTAACATCGATCTATTGGCTTTTACAACTACGTGTACGACACCTTTAGCTTTTCCTAGAATCAATTCTTTCTCTCTTTTCAATGGCTTTTTATCAGGCCCTACATATTCATGATTCGCTTTATCTATAAACCGAATCGTTAGCACATACGGCTTTTCCGGATCCGCATATTCAAATGAAAGATCTCCTTGATAGAGCTCGTTTTCCGAAGGAATTGTCTCAGGTTTCTTTGTATCAAGAACTTCCGTCTCAAAAAATAATTCAGGATGAACGACAGCTTCAACACTTGTCTCCGTTTCAGACCTATTTTCTTTTTCCGAAAACGAATTTTTTATGAGTATTCCGCTACCTATAACAATGAGACAAACCAGCGCTATCTTAAAAAACTTTTTCATCAAATGATTCTCCCTCCAATTAGTTAGTAAAAACAAATAGTAATCTAAGAACAAAAATAACCCGCTTTAGCGGGCTTAGATACAGTCTAAAAATTAGTATAGCAAGTAATTACACACTCATACTCTGCATATTTTTTATATATTTCAAATGACCAATAGTAAAGTAGACTAAAACTATTTCATTGACAAAAAAGCGATTCAAGAAACGAATCGCTTACCAAGAAAACTCTTCTATTTTAGGCTGAGAAACGACTAGAACTTGGCCCTCCTTTATTTCCACAGAAAAAGCAATTTTTTTCAACTGAGTGGTTTGTTCTTCTTGTATCGTCAAGAGATAACTCACCTTGGTTTGTTTTTTCTCTTGTCTGATTTTGTACAAAAATAAACTATTCAACTTTCCTGATGGACGATCCCAATTTTCCATCGATATTCCAACAAATTTTTTCAATCCTTCTTTGTATTGAACTTCTCCTACTTCACTAAAATAGCTTGCAAGGAAAAAACGACTGGTAGTATCGATCGTTGGTTGTTTTTCTATTATTGCCAGTTGATTTTTCGCATAATTATAGGATACTTCTACACGATTGGTTAGTGTTCCCTGTTTCCAAAAAAGAAAGCTATTCATCATAAATAAAAAAATCAAAAAGCCATATAAGATAACATTGCTTTTCTTTTTTGTTTTGACAGGTGTTGCATCCATCTGTATTTCAGAAGGCATCGATATGGCAAAGGATTGTTCTTTTTTTATTCTTCGTTGCAGTTTTTCTTCCAGAACCGCAGGTTCTTGTTCCAACAAAGTAGATGTTTCAGATATTTCTTGTCTTTCTTGCACACTTGATTGAGGCTCTTCTGATTCTTGGACTTCTTGCTGAGAAATCGATTGTTTCGTTCTTTCTCCTCGATTTTCAGCCAAATAACGTAAAATTTCTGGTTGAGAAACCCTTGCTAACAAAATCTCTAGAACATCTGTCCCATCTCGATTGGTACTCAAAGCAATTGAACCTTTTTTTGTTTCTTCCTCGTAAATACTAATCCTTGCTTTAACCGGTATTCCTTTTGTTGTTTGTTCTTCTAAATACTTAGAGAACTGTTTCAATTCATCGATGGATATCTTTTCACGAGAGATTTTTTCCTGGTCTTGTTTTGGTTCTAATAATAATAACGTAAAATAAAACATGCCCTTCACCTTTCTTATTTTCTAAATAAATTCATCGCCATGTGCATCATACCCATACCGCCACCTTGACGAACTCTTGTTGAATACCACATATTTTGTAACGCACTCGGTGTTTTTATTAACAACAATGCACAACCAATCATGACCATGAAATTTCCTATCGAAATCTTTTCGCCCAATAACAAATACAAAAGCACGCCATATAAAATCAGTTTGACCAACATCGTTAACGTTTGCGATAACAATTCTTTGATCCAAATCGAAAAATAATTTTGTTCGTCAGTCAGTAAGGACAATGCGACAAAAGGCGTTAACATCGTCAATACTAAAAAATCTGCGTAGAATACGCAGATTGAAACAAAGTATTTCGCAATGGAATACGCAAAAAAGACAAACAAAATAAAAAGGATCACTGCTGGCAACTGGCCTCCAGAAAAAAATCCTGAAATGATCGTGTTAGTCAGCTTCGATCCTAGTGTATCGATATCGATTGTTTTAATTACATCTTGAATGACGTATTCTCCTAATGGCGTGACGATTTTAGTAATAAAAAAT
Organism: Enterococcus gallinarum NBRC 100675; assembly: GCF_001544275.1. Taxonomy (GTDB): domain Bacteria; phylum Bacillota; class Bacilli; order Lactobacillales; family Enterococcaceae; genus Enterococcus_D; species Enterococcus_D gallinarum. The sequence continues at coordinate 8,460 of NZ_BCQE01000018.1, forward strand.
TTCAACACCCAAGGAAGAATGGCTAATCCAATGGCAGAATAAATGATTCGTTCTACTACTTTTGCGGCTAGGGCTTCTCCGCTTCCATTAGAGGCTTGTATCTGTGCCTCGATAACTTTGTATAACACAATGCAAATCGCAAAAGTGGTCGTTGTCACGGTAAATACATTGGTAATCGTAGAAATTACTGAAATATTTGGAATATCGAACGTTACTTTATTGGCAAGATTCAATGCCCCTTCTAATAAATCTGTTCCCCAACTGCCTAATAACGTGTCAATGGGGTGAAGAGCCGCATCGACGCTTTCCTTCACCCCATTGACGATATCACCTATTTTATCAACCGTTGCATTTGCTGCATCTTTAATCGCTTGTCCAAAATCCATTACTTAGTTCCTCCCATCGTACCAGTCATTTGCCAGAAGCCAAGTTTTTCGTTATATTGCATTACTACGAACACTCCCCCTATATTTTCAATGTGTTTTTCATCGTTTGAAGTTAAAACACTAATCACTTCATAAGAAATATCGTTATCCCAATCAATTGATGTTAATAGACTACCTAATTTTTCATCATGTTGCCATTTACCTCTCCAATCAGACCATCCATAAGGAAAATCATTGCACAATACAATTTTAGTATTCTTATTTTCTTTCTCTGTATCAAACAACCAAGTGATTAACCAATTTTCATCATCACCTTCATACGTCCACGTCAATCCTTTTTCTGGATCAATGGTTAATGGATTCGCATTTAATGCCTGACTTAAAGAACTGTAATAGCTATCTGATAATAACGTGCCAAACTTGTCTTTCATGTTCGTAACTAATTTTTCTTGTAAGTCATACGGACTTGTACCACTGGGATTTTCTAACAATTCTTCATTGATTTCTAGAATTGGCGTATCATTTTTAAACGAAGTGTACCAGTTTTTAAATGCTGCTGTAGCTTCATCTGCTCGTTCTTTGGCACTTAACTTTAATAAATGATCTGCTCCCATATCAACAGTAGTTTCAGTTGTTTTTTCTTGTTGATTGGTTTCTTCTTTCGTAGAAGAAACCACGGTAGAGGAAGCTTGTGGTTGATTTTTATTGTGAAAATAAAGCAATCCTGCTCCCAGAGCCAAAACGAATGTTGCTAGAACACCAATCACGACATGTAAGACTTGTCGGCTATGTTCCAATTTCTTCACCGCTTCTGTTGGTTGGATTCCCTTCTCTTCTAATTCTTTCTCTACACGACGATCAAAAATTTTCACCGCTTACTCGCCTTCTTTCCTTAATTCTTTTTCTAATTCGTCAGTCATTGTTTTGATTTGTTGACTATGTTGAATTAGCACTTCTCGCGCTTGCATGTATTGTCGATCCAAGTATTTCTGATACGCTTTCGCTCCTGGTGTTTGAATCGGCCGATAATCTTGTTGTGACACACGATAAGCAGACAATAGATCCCCATATACTTCGAATTGAGGAACTTTAAACATCAAAAATGGTTTTCCTTGAATCACAACAATACTACGACGCCCACCGTCTAAATTTTGCAGATTGATAATTTCGCCTTCTGTCATTAGATCTCTTCCTGCAAAATTAAAATTGTCTGACCGTGTACTGCTTCGGTGTTGGGCAGAAGCAGTAGGAAGATTCCGGCTGGTTCCTTGGGTATGGATTTTCACGGTCGTTTTTCCTAATAGTTCTGAAAAATAACGTGCAGTTTCCTTTTCAACCCCTCCTAAACATATCCGTATCGCATGATTACCGATAATCGCTTCGGCAGTTTCCTTGCCATATAATTTTACCAACTGCGGAATCGATTGTAAAATAGTACTAACAGAAATCCCATACCCTCGACAAGTCGCCAAAAAGTTTTCATATGTTGGAAAATAACCTAAATTAACAAGCTCATCTAACAATAGAACCAACGGATTCGGTAGCTTTGCATGGTGTAGATCTCCGAATCGGAAAAGTTCATTGAACATTTGTTGAAAGAATAGATTGACCAAACCGTCCCAAGTACGATCTAATGGCGAAATCAAAACATATAACGCGATTTTTTCTTTTCCTAGTTCCTCAAACAAGAAGTCATTTCTGCTTGTCATTCTTGCTACATCTGCGTCTAAGTAATCCGTCAACGTTGTCAACAAACTAATCAGAATATTCGAACGAACTTCGCTTTCTGCCTTTTGAAAGCCAAGTCGATAGCTCCGCTTGGCTGGGTGTCCTTCTGGAAGCTGTTCAAACTGCTGATCCAATTCAGAAACGCCTTCTTCATTATGTCGTGGATCATAGGCTTCTAAGAAGTCCAAAATACTTTCTATCGTGCGGGCGGAAGGTTCAAATTCATAATAGACATACTGAATCAACGAATTTAATAGACTTTGTTGGACATTGAACCAAAAATCTTTCTTCTTTGGATCATTTTTTGCAGAAACAATGACATTCGCAATCATATTGGTATCGGTTGGCTTACGAATATACGCCAATGGATTATAACAAGAACTGATGGCTAAATCTTTGAAATTCATCATAATTACTTTGTAGCCTTGTTTTCGTTTGATCTCACTCGTTAATTCATAAACTTCCCCTTTGGGATCAGTCGTTACAATCGAACTTTTTCGGTTATTTACGACATTTGTTAAAATGTAACTTTGTGTTTTAAAACTACCTGGACCACCAACCACGAATACATTTCGGTTACTAATTTTGCTTTTCTCGTGCTGAATGACATATTTTCCACTAGGCATTTTCCCCAATAACAATCCATCAGAATAGTTTGTAAAAAAGGGAATTTTTTCAGCGAGGTTTAGCATTTTTTTCACCTAATTCCATTGATTTTTCTAAATCTCTTTTGAGACGCTTGCTACTCTTTCGAAAATGAACATTTTTTGGAGATCTTAATTCTTTATCAATTCCCCAACAAGCACTTCCATGAATAGGCATTGTTCGCCCAACAACTTGATATCCTGATTCTCTTTTAGGATTCAAATAAAGAATGAGAATGAACAAACCAATGACCTCCATAATGACAAAGACATACCAATATTTGTTGTTCGGAATTTCTTTGATTTTCTGGAGTGGCTGCTGAAAGGTTTGTTGAATATGCACCAATAGATCTATTGACTTATTCTCAATAATATAAGGTGTTAATTGATAGCCGACCAATGCAAGTGGGGTAAAAAAGAAAAAATACAATACGAAAAAAAGAATCCCTTTAATTTTTGAACGTCCTTTTTTCTCATCCATTTGCTTCACTTCCTTCTCTTGAAATTATTTGTCTTTGAACAATTTTTTTCGTGTAAACATCGAATGAAAGAATGTCTGTTTGTGTAAACCTTGTTTCTTCTCCATTAATTTTTTGAAGAACAGGAACAGAAACAAGATAGCTCAGTCGATTTTCTGCTGATTTTAAAAATGGGACAATTTCAATCTCTTTGGATTGAATCATCGACGAGCGAATAATATTTTGTTGCGGTGTTCCTTGTTGCGCTACATCAATTTCTTTTTTTATTTCTGCGTATACAGCTGAATCAGTCCATTGATTTAATTTCTCCAAATCAACTGTTTTTGCATTGTCTTGATACGTGTAGAGGGTTCGATAGAAAGAAACAATCGTTGATTCAAATTGTCCTTTTTGTGTCATAGCAGTTGTTGCTTTCTTTTCTTGAATGGCTAATTTATTTTTTAATTGGTTATTTTCGTACACAAAGTAAGCTGTCGAACAAAAAAATCCCACACTAAAAATTAGTGTGAGAACAAATAAAAATACTTTAGTTTTATCATACATCTTGTTTATTTCCCTTCTACATAACTTGCAATAGCCGCGATCCCTTTTGGTACGACACGATAGGAAACCGTACCACTTCCTGGATTGACAACATTACATTCTGAAATTAATAATGTACCGTCCGAATTGACCACTTCCACAAATGCCACGTGACCATAAACTGGACTAGAACCAAATGAGCCTGGAGGAAAAGAAATTGCCGTTCCTACTTTTGGGGTGTTGGTCACTTTATAGCCTAATGCACGCCCTTTTGTTCCCCATTCACCACCGTTTCCCATGAAGTCATCGACACGTTTACCAATTTGCGCCATGCGATTGTAAACGTACCAAGTACATTGTCCAAATGGATAACTGCCACTTGTATTGTAGTTGTGTCCGTCGTATTTAGGATAACGCAACTTGCTCTTGTACTCACTAGGAACTTCTAACACAACAGAACCTGTATTGTTTCCGTTGTTTTGTACACTTGATCCTCCGCTATCCTCGACGAGATATTGCAATAAATTTGGCACATAAAACATATTTCCGTAGTTATACCGATAGTTATAACCCATTGAAGTTGAAATAGCATTAATATATGTCACAGTAACTCCAGAAGCCATTTTCTTTGAAAATTCCTTTGCCAATTCAAAAGTGTATTTCCCCCCTCGTTCCTTGACGAAATGAATAAATCCTCCGCCGTAATTATAAGCTTGGAGTGCTGTATGCAAATCAACTCCTTGAGCTAATGCTCCTTTCACATTTTGAATAAAAAATTTGACACCTTGTTCAATTGAGCGAACAGGGTCTTGAATCGTGTTTGGTGGTAAGCCTAAACTTTCACTGGACTGCATCGGATCACCTCCACGACCTCCAGATTCAACTTGCATAAGTGCCAAGATATACGGAACGTATTCTGACCCACCATATTGTTTGGCGTATTTTTCTACCAACGGTTTATATTTCAAAACTTCGGCACTCAAATTTTGTGTGTCTGTGGCTATTCCTCCATCTTCAATCGACTCTCGATTGAAAATCAGTAGAAAAGACACAATAATGAATACAAAAAAACCAATCACAACTTGTATGATTGGTTTTCGATACTGTATGAGTAATTTAACGACGTAAGGATTCATTCGATTCCTCCTTATAGAAATGATCTGTTTTTAATCACGAAAATATTGGTGCTTCTGAGTCAATTGCTTTGTTAACTGATTGATTTCTTCTTGTATTTCATCGTTGAGCCGATTTAAAAAGCCTAACGACTCTTGATCGCTTTTTGTTTGTCAGTCAATGAATCGAGTTGATGGTCTTCTACATGCGAAAATCCATTTGATAGTTGTTTTTCTAACTTTTCTGAATGCTTCTGTTTTTCTTTTAAATGATTTTTAGATTCTTCCAATAGTTGGAGTTCTCTTTTTTTTACGTTATGAAACTTACTGCAAATACTACTACCGTTGCTATCGGTAGTAGCAATAACAATAAAAAATTGTTCATTGTTTGATTTTCTCCTTTTGTTATTCCTTTGCTTTTTCTGTCAATAATTCATTATTCTCTTTTAACAACTCGTTTGTTTTGGTTTTCTTCTGTTCTTCAGACAAACTAGAATCACTGTAAATTTTTTCAAGTTCGTCTGTATTCAGTTGGATCAACGTATCATAGATCGTTGAAACCAATTTTTGAGGCAATGTAATAGAAGAATTGTCAAGAAATTGTGTACGTATCGTAGTTAAGATACTAGCATCTTCTTGCTCAATGGCTTTTTTCGCAATTAATTCAATCAAGAACGAATCTGTATCTACTTGCAACAATGGCAATAAATCAGATAAGTCCTTGGTATTTAGAATCGTTTGAACGTCTTCTAAATAGGCACTTCCTGCAAGAGAAAGTTCGTTGATTTGATCGATTTTTCCTTGCTTATATAACATTTGAGTAATTTCCTTATCCGATTTTTTATCGATTTCATAAGCTTTTTCATATTCTCCAAGCTGAATATAAATACCAACTTGTTTCTCTTTGGATAGATTCATTTTTTTCATATCCGATTCAATATTTTCACTGTCGCCTTCAATGATTTTATTCAAAAATTGAACTTCAACCTTATTTTCCTCTTTGACTTGTTTAATAGCTTTTTCTTTGCTTTGGATCAGGAACAAGGTGGTACAAGAATAGAGTAAAATTCCTGCAACGATCAATGAGGATTTGAACAAACGATTGGTTCGTTTCATCAACTTATCTCTTGATTCTTGTCGTTGAATCTCTTCAAAGTAAACACGCTGTTCCGTCGTCAAAGAATCCCGAATCAATTGTTCAATTTCTTCAACTGAATGGCACTCAATCACCTGTAATAATAATGGATGATTTTCTTTCTTCACCGTTCGTTCGATATCCTTCTGATATTTTTCTAAAGAGTATTGACCAAATAAACTACAAATAAACACTTTGATTTGGTCGATCTCTCCCAATCGAGAATAAGGCAATTCGCCGTAATGATCTGCTTTGTAAATAAACAAAATATCTTTCGTATTTTTTACTAGAATATTTGCCATGTGATAAAAGGTTGGTTCTGTCGGACGTTGGTTCAAAATCGTTTGAACGATTTCTAGCTTGTAAAAATCCGCAAACTGCCTGTATTGATATAAAGGGCTATAATCGTTAGGACACGCGTAGAGTATCTCTAATTTCTTGTCTTTAAAGGTCATTTCTTCGATTTCTAAAAAGCCGTCTACGGATTCTTCAATATCAAAGATATGCTCTTGTTTCGGTAATACTTTTTCATTGATTTGAATCAAGACCGTTTCTTTCTGATAATAAACTTGTAGTTGATCGATTAATCGATAACGCATGCGGATTCCTCCTTATTGAATTCTTGCCAACCAATTGATAGATTGCGTAGCTGGTTGTTCGTATTCCTCGGTATAACGCACCGGATTCAATAACCGCAATTCCTCTGGTGTTAATTTCACCGTAAGCTTGGCTCGCTTGGTTCCATGGAAAATCAAGCCTTCTCCTTGTCGTCTGGCAGTCAAATGGGCAACTTCTTTTCTTGTGAGAGGCAAGCGCAACTCACGAATAATTTCCTCTGCTTCCGACTCTTCCAACCCAAAGAAGATTTTGGTAAAACTATTTCCAATAATCGCTTTTCCGACATTGTTAGCTGCTTGGAAGATATCCGCAATTTGTTGCGACGAAGCAGTACAAGCTGCGTTGTATTTCCGGAATCGTTTGTACGCTTGAAAAAAGAAGTCGGCACTCACTTCGTTTTTCAGTAGAAAGTGAAACTCGTCTGCATAAACCCACGTGCTGATTTCTGGATGGTTTGTGATATCTTCGAATAGATACTGAAAGGCGTTTAGATACGCAAGGTCTCGTATACCTATCTCTGTTTGTAAATCTCTCAATGAAAAACAAATCAATGGATTTCTTAAATCAATGTTGGTATATCCATTAAAAATCGTTCGTGTACCGATCGCAAAATCTTCCAATGCGTCCACAAATGTCTCAATTTTTTCAAATCGACGACGATCTTCTTGTTTTAATGCATGTAAATGCTTGTATAGATCAGAAAAAATAGGAAAGTCTTCATTCGTTAATTTTTCTAAATTACGTATGTCATAGACTTTTTGATATAGCTTTTTGGCTTCTGTTTTGACAATACTTAGTTGACTATCGGTTAATCTCGAATCGATCAACGTCAAATAAGGAACTAGGCTGTTTAATTTTTTATTGACCAATCGATCCACTTGTTCCAAAGACAAGGATTGACCAAAAGCATATCCTTCGTAATTCTCTATATAGTTATCGTACGCTTCATCCGTTGAAAAGGCACTCCGTTCTTTGTCTGGCAGTTGGTTTGAGAAAATCTGAAATGGATTGATTCTTATATCACTCATTGAGGATAATGGAATCACTTCGCCACCAAATAACTTTACACGTTCGACTTGTTCGTCTTCTGGATCAAAAAGAATCATTCGTTGTTGTAACTTCTTGGAATTGTCCGCAAACGCGAGTTTTTTCATCCAGTCACTATTGATGTAGGTTGTTTTCCCTCCACCAGAAGAACCAAAGATAAATTTGTTTCGATTAACGACAACTCGTTTGTTCGTGTAATCAATGGAAATAATATTTTCTGTGTCTTTGTTAACACCTTCAATCATCATATTCTCCGTAAACACACTTAATTCATTGTCATCGAATGGAAAAATACTACTTGCACTGATTGAATTTGCAATCGTATACGTATATTCAGGAACTTCGTTTGTTTGTAATGGCAAACAACTCCAAAAGGCCTCATCAATACGTGTATAAGGTGTGATTGCTTTAATTCCAATTGCCGAACAACAGGTTTCAAACTTATCACACAAAGCATTGAGTCGTTCTTCGGTTTTCCCTTGAATCAAGGCATACGTGTAGAGATACAAATACGTCGTGTTTTCTTCTAACGCTTGTTCTAATTGCGTTGTGGCGATTCGTAATTCATTTTTTAATCTTAAAAGTGTCGCAGGATCATACGTCCGTTCAATTTGTGCTTGTTTATTCTTGATCGTTTGATTGTAGAAGTCATTTAAAGAATTTCCGTTTGCTTTCGTGTAATAATGTGAAAGCGTAATATCTCCGCTTAATTTCCGTAAACGACTAAACCAATTTCCTTTGGGTTTGTTATTGTATTTAGTGATTACATACGGTCTACTGTGCTGATTGTCACAAATCACTTTCTCTCGATTAAACTCAAAAATAAATGGCGCAAAATCTGAGACTATCTCTGTATCAATTTCTAAAATATCTTGTAATTGTTCTCTTGGAATGTATAAGTTTTGTTCTTTCATGTTTTCCCTTCCTATCGCATAGTCTAAAAATACTTATGAAAAATATTACGCGTTTCTTGGATCGTACAAATCGTTACCTGGCAATCAAATTTCCCCATAAATCCTTGTAGCCCTGAACGTACACCTCGTACCTTATCTCTTAAACTTTCATAAGCGATTTCAATTCCTTCTAGCGAAAGTTGTACTATTTTTTCACTTAACGTCACATAATGTTGCTTTTTAGAGGTTTCCATTGTTTTCTGTAATTTTTGATACTCTACCAAGTAGGAGGCCTTTAATTGTAATAACGCTTCATTAGATTGCTTGCCTTCCGATAATTTTCAACTGATTTTTCCCATTGATCCAAAAATGGTTGAATCGTAATTGGACTGTTTAATGACGTGATTTGTGGTTCATACAAAATATTTTGAGATAAAAATGTCCCAAAATCTTCATTCAATCCTGCTTGTTCATGGACACTCAAACTATCCATATTCACCCCATCGACTCTTAGTAATTGGATCAAACAAAATTGTTTCTTTTCTACTTGATAAACTACTAATGCATCTTTGTATACACCTTGTATCCTTGAATCATCCTCAAAATACCGCTGCTGATTTTTCGTTGTTCGTAGTGTCTTTTCACCAGTTGGTCCTTTTAGAAAATCAAATACCATTCATTACACCTTCTCTTTTACTTGTTCATTCGGGCGACAATAATAAACTTTTTGTTTTTGTTGGAAGACTTTTTGTTCTTTTCGATAGTCTGAAATAGATATGTTTGGGCGATCCGAAATCGGTTTAAATACTTTATAGCCCCACACACTAAAAAAACCAATTCCTCCCGCAAAAATATAAAGCAACAATGCCCAAATATTCGCACTTCTAAAAAGGAATACCATCAGAAGTAAACTACCAATACCTGTACTAATCGCTTGAATACTTTCTTTGACGGTAAGACCAAGTAGCAAAAGATAATGTTCATTTACATTCGAAGGGAAAAACCAAGTTTTCCCCTTCTCTGTATCTTCATGAAGAAGTTCGAGCAAAGCATTTCTTACATCTTCTGTATTCACAATTCCATCCCTTTCTTATTTGAATAAGCCGTATGCCCATGGAACAATCCATACCAATGCGCCACCAATTGCTGTTACAAGAAGAACCGTTGTTAAACTTTTGGACATATTATTCTTTTCCATCGGATCATCTAAGTAAGGTAAATACTTCACCACGATTTTCGTTGCAGCGATTGCCCCAACGACCATAACTAATGCCGTTAAAATCGCTTTGATTGTATTCCCTGCTTCTACAAGTTTTGCTAGAGGATCAACCGCATAAACAAATTCTGGAATGCCAAACGTACATCCTAAACTAAAAACAACTACTTCTAATTTCCATTTTCCTTCTTTGATGATTTTGATTCCTCTTTGTAATTTCTTCATCGAATGTTTCACTCCATTTCTGCTTTTATCTTTTTGGTCGTTTTTGATAACGTTCCTGTAATTCTCGTTGTTGTTTATCTTTACTTTTTGTTTCTCGAATCCATCGATCCATGTTTCGTTTCTTTTGTGGTACACGTCGGCCAAGAAGTGATTGAATCTGAGCCGTCAAACGGTAAAGGATCGTTTGATCTCGGTAATGATTGAGACGATCTTCTCGTTGTCCTTGGTAACGATTAATACGTTCCGTTCGCAATTCTTCAATATCTTGAATGAAACATTCCTTGTCTTTTGGTGCAAGGTAGCGATTCGTTTCGATCATTCTTTTTAAGTTTGCTAGAGCCAATGGCGATAATGAATCAAGATCTTGCATACAGTCTTGAATAAAGTACACACCGTGACAGTCATTCAGTTGTTTACATGCTGGAATGTTTGAAAAGTTTCCTCTCGACACTTCTAATAGTTGATTTCTCTCTTCAATTGAGTAAGGAGACAACGGTAGTCCATCAACAACCTCAATCGAACGATCTTCTACTTGGTAATACTTGAGATACGCAAGAATCATTTCACCTTGCATGGTGGTTGAATCTAAGTTGATTCCTAACTCCTTCAACTCATCGTTCACGTATTGGTTTAAATTGGCTTTCATTGCTTCTAACTGCTCGATTTTTATCTGAAGCGTTTCTTTTTCTTCAACAGAAGTTGTTAGCTCGTTCATCTGATCCATGAGAGTTTGAATCTTCTCTTCTAAGAAACGTGTCGTTTGAAACGGTTGGTCTTTAAAAATCTGATAATCTTTTACTTGTTCGACCAACGACTCTGTTTCAGTAAGTTGTTTAATATCTTCTTTGCTTAATAATTCTTTTTGATCGATCGTCTCAGTCACAATTGCTTGTAATGCTTTCGACGAATAGTCCTCCGTCTGAATTTCTGGATAATGCTTTTGACAAAACCGCACTGCTTGTTTCGTTAAAATTGATTCCGCTTGTTGGATCTTTTCTCGTTCATCTGAGATTCTCGAAAGTTGGAGACGTTGTGTTTGAATATCTTTTTTATTTCCAAATAGAAGTGAGTTCTCCCAACGTTTCAATTCATCCAAACGTTTCTCTAGGTTTTCACTGGAAACAAAAAAGCGTAGCTCTTTGGCTAACGCTCTGAGTTCCTTTTTCTCCATTGGTGAAAAAGTTTGGTTATAAAATTGTTTGGTTGGTTGTTGTTCCTGTTCAATTAGAAGTTCTTTCTTCTCTTCCAAGTCGTTCAACTTTTGAACAGATTGATTGTGTTCCCGAACCATTTGATTATGTTGAACTTGATTCGTGATAATTCCTCGTTCTTCTAATTGTCGAGAACGAACGCCTTCATGAACCGTCGGCAATTCTTTTTTGCCAAGTTCTTTATGCGACTTCTCTGTGATTTGTTCATCAATTCCACGTTCACGCAACAATTTGTTTGTCATGTTTGCCCATTCTTTTCTTGCTTCTAATAATAATTCTTTCTTGTCCCAATCTGTCGTTTTGATTGATACGGTTTTTCGGTGACCTTTTTCGTTGTAAACTTGTTTGCCATGTTCGTCTAAAACAGGAATCCGTTTTTGTTTATTTGAGATTTGTCCTTTTTCGTCTACTTTACGCATCGTTAACATGATATGGGCATGTGGATTATTAGAATCGTCACGATGAATCGCAACGTCTGCGATCATTCCTTTCGACACAAACATCTTTTGAACATATTTCGTCACTAATTCTTTTTGATCCTCATTGGAAAGTTCAACAGGCAATGCAATATTCACTTCTCGACATAGTTGCGCATTAGAAGAAGTTTCAGCCAACTCCATTTTATTCCACAAATATTCTCGATTGCTAAATTCTGAGGGGACGTAATCTGGTTTTAAAATGAATGCGTCTGGTTTTACCAAACGATGACCGTAATAGTTTTCTTTTTGGTACAACTCACTATACAATCGTTCACCACTTCGGTAAGCTGCCATCGCAATCAAACTTCGTTTTCCATTTTCTCTTTTAGCGACTTGCATTGAAAAGTGATAGATTGCCACTTTCTCCCTCCTTCTTTTTTCATTTTTGAATTTTCTATTTAGTACAGAAACACTCATTTTTTATTTGAATTAAACATGAGCGTAGCGAATTTTTCCACACGCCTGACGACACCGATGAACTTCATCGGCGTAGCACGACGAACCAAAACTCTGTTTGGTGCGTATAAGTGCGCACTAGTGATTTCCAAGGGGACCTCGATTTTCGTTTTTGTTTGAAATAGGGGAAAAATTTTGATAAAAACCGTTCATTGTTTATTTCATTTCCCCTCATTTCGTATTTTTTCTCCCCCTTTTTCTTTCTGAAAGCGTTGAGGAAGATTCCCTCGCACATAAGAAGAAAAAATCTTTAACACTTTTTCTGTTTCTTCTACACTCAAATGGGAAAGGTCAAAATATTTTTCTAACAAAGCGCCTTTTTGAATCAAACGATGCGTTCGTTTCTTACGTTCCATGGATTCAATCGACTGATTTTTGAGTAATTGTTGCTGGATCTTTAGCTTTTGAATCTGTTCTTCTAAAAGCAAAATATTTTCATAACGTTTTTTCATTTAACTAACAATCGCTTTTAGATTTTCTTTGTTTTGCTCAATTAATTCTTCTAATTCTGAGAAAAACAATTCTGATTCTTCACTGATTTCCAAAAATGAAATATCGTTTCGTTCCAAAATCGCTAACACCTGTTTCCCTAAATCCATAATTTGTTTCTTGTACAGATTTTCTCGACGTCGTTTTAATGCTTCAATCTCTGCGTCTAAGTCATGGACAGTTTTTTTGCGCGGTGTTTTCTTTTTCTTTTCTGACTCCTTCACGTTAACTGGTTCTTCTGTTATATTTTGAACTTGTGCCTGATGTTTTTCATGATCAATTGTTTGATTGTTTCGATAGATATTCTCATGATTCGTTTCTTTTTGATTCATTTGTTACTTTCCTTTCTTTGTTGATTTCTTTTTTGTTTGTGCAAATGAAACAAACTCAAGATAGCCGTTTCCGTTCTGACAAACGATCGCGTCATACGTTTTCTTTTCTTTTGTTTTAATTCCTGTGACAATAGTTTCTTTTCCTGCGATTAACTCTTGAATATTTTTCTTCGTTAACTTCTTATGTCGGAAATTATTTGTTAAAGTATAACGACAGGTTGGATAATTGGAACACCCATAAAAATCTTTTCGTTCAATCAAAACACCTTCGCACTTCGGACAAGAACCAACGTTCACTGCTTTTTGTTCTTCTGAATGTTCTTCTTGATAGGTCGTTAGATCCAATTCAGAAACAAAAGAAGGAACTTCTTCGATCAAGTGAACGAGAAACTTTTTAATGTTCGTTAAAAAGTGTTCTTGCGTTACTTCTCTTTGGCCAATTCGTTTCAGCTGCTCTTCCCATTTTGCTGTCATTTCCGCACTCGTAAACAGCTTCTCACCAGACACCGCCTGACAAAGAACCTTTCCTTTAGTCGTCATAAAAAGTTTATTCTTCCGTAATTCGATATACCTTTTGCTCTTTAGTGCCTCGATAATTGACGCTCGTGTGGCTTCTGTTCCGATTCCTTCCACTTCTTTTAAAATTTCTTGTTCGTTCTCATCGGCAACAGTCTTCCCCGCAGTCTTCATAGCCGTAATCAATGTACCTTCGGTATATGGTTTAGGTGGGATTGTTTCCTTTTCTACTACGCTAATAGAAAGCGTGACTGTTTCATTAGAGACTATCTTTGGGAGTTTGGTCTGAATGACAATTTCTTCTTTCGTGTCTGTCTTTGTGTCTTCTTTTTTATGTTGAAAAATGCCTTTCCACCCTTGAACGGTTGGCTCTTGACCTTTTGCTTGAAACAGTAACTCTCCAACAGACACTTTCACAATGGTTTCTTCATACTCATAATCCGAAAGAAACATCGCAACCGTTGTTCGTGCGACTAAGAGATAAATATTTTGTTCCAAAGAAGATAGATTTTGAAACTGTTCATTCGTTGGCACTTGTTTCGTTAGAATGATTGCATGGTGTTCTTGTACTTTTTTATTGTTCACATATCGTTTTCTTGGTTCGAGTTGCGTCAATGGCAAGTCGACGGATAAGAAAGAACAATACTTCTCCACATGATTCTTTAAATAATCAAATTCATTTTCTGTAATATAAGGAGTATCTGTTCTTGGATACGTTAATAGCTGCGCTTCATATAATTTCTGAACTGCTTTTAACGTGTCATTGGCACTGGCTTTAAACTGTTGATTTGCTTTTGACTGTAAACTACTTAATGAAAACAATGCCGGACTTGTAGAACGCTTTTTTTCTTTTTCGACAGATTGAACGGTCGCCTCTTGTTCGCCAATTACAACGTTTTTTTCTTTTGTAAAAGAAAAAACCTCCTCTTTCGCTTTAAAGCGCTGAGAAGGTTCTAACGTGACTTTAAAGGATTGTTCTGGGTGTAACACAGTTCCTTCCAATTCAAAGAATGGTTCTTTTTTAAATTGATCGATTTGTAATTGACGTTGATAGATCATATAGAGAGTGGGTGTTTGAACTCTCCCCAAGGAAAATGTTCCACTTACGCCTTTTTCTTGTAGCAACAAACTATACAAAGGACTTGCGTTCATTCCAACTAACCAGTCACTGATTTGTCGTGTTTGTGCTTCTTCATAATAGGGCAGATAATCTTTTCCTTCTCTTAAATGTGTAAAGCCGTCTCGAATCGCTTCTTTTTCTAAGCTATTGATCCACAAACGTTTGTAAACTTTATCTGGCGTATAAGCTTTCGCATGATGAATGATACTCCATGCAATATTTTCTCCTTCTCGGTCGCTGTCTGTTGCGATAATGATTGTGCTTGCTTTTTGTAATAATCCCGCTACAATGGTAAATTGTTTTTGTTTGTCTTCAGGCACACTAAATTGATACCGTTCTGGAAAAATTGGCAACGTTTCTAGCGCCCATTTTTTCCATTCTTCCTTGTACTTATCTGGCGAATCTAATTCGACTAAATGTCCAAAACCAAATGTGATAAAAGTTTCGTCGTGGAAGATAGAATCTTTTACGCGAAAATAGCCGTCTTCTTTTGTATACGAAGAAAATGCTCTCGCATATGCAAGGGCTTGACTTGGCTTCTCTGCCAGAATCACAGTAATCATAACAATCTCCCCCTTATTCATAATAAAAATCAATATGTTTAATTGTTTTTTTCCATAAATGAGTCATTAAAACTTCGTTCGCATCAGAGTGTTCAGTGGTTTCTTTTTCCCTGTCCCCCAAAATTATGCAATGATTGTGCGTAGTGTTAATCAAAATACCAATACGTGTAAATGAAAAACTGTTCAAATTCTCTTTTTCAGATATATTTAAACGATCAACATGCTACTTTATATTTTCACCGCTGGAAACTTTACATAACAGTAATATTACTTCTAAATACATTTTTTTCCTTTCTGTATAATGTCATGCTAGTCAATAGGCTTTATTTTTGATTCAAAAAAATAGGAGCTTTCCTTCATCAAGAAAGCTCCTCATCGTTTTCTTATACTCGTTTTTTCCACCAAACAAAAGCTGAACCTAACGTGAGAAGACTACCTAATACCGTCATCATAACTGTTTGTTTTGTTCCTGTTTTTGGTAGAACTTTTAATTGGCCATCTGATCCTTTGACTGTAATATTTCCACTAGGTAATTGCTTCACTTCTGCCGTTATAGGCGTCAACGTCCCATCATTTGCTTGTTTGTATGCCACACCGTCTACAACGGAAACGATTTTTTCTCCCGTATCGGTTTCAACTGGCGTAGAAGCTGTTGGAATGTGTGTCAATTCATTCACATCATTCGTTTGAATAGGAGTCATTTGTGCTCCATTTCCCGATGAATTGATCGTCCCGTCTGAATTTACTCCCACATGAGTTGTAGGTGGAGTCGTTCCTGTATGTCCAGTGTCGGTATTTTCTGAACTTGGTGGAGTTGGTTTATTGGTATCACTACTACCTGCATTACTATTCTCTGTATTTGGTGGCGTTGCTTGGCTTGGCTCACTATCGCCAGTGTTACCACTACCACCTGTTTCTAGCGGTGGGGTTGTACCTGTATCACTGCTTCCAGTTCCACTATCTCCTGGTTCTGGTGACATTGTTGTATCTGTATTGCCTCCTTCAATTCCACTATCTCCTGGTTCCGGTAGCGTTGTTATACCTGTATCACCACCTTCAGTTCCACTATCTCCTGGTTCTGGTGGAAGAACTGGATCACTTGGGGTTGTACTGTCTTCAGTAAACGGTAGAATCACTTCTTCACTTGGTGGGGTCGTAGGATTACTAGGTAAATTTTCCTCCGCAAAAGCAGTGTGAGACACACCTCCTACTAATAAAGTTGCACTAAACAAACTACTTAATATAAATTTCTTCATTATTTCTCTTCTCCTTTACATTGATGGCATTTTTATTGAACGTTGTGGTGCTGATTGTATTTTAGGTGTTTCTTGTGATTGAGTAGGTTGCCTATTTGGTTCGTTGAGTGATAGCGATAACTTCTTCAAATGTGCATTATTCGGATCATTCATTATCTCTTTTCCAAAGGAAAGCTCAATTTTTGTGAATAACGATTTTAACTGCTTGTTTTCTTCTGAGCCAATTATTGATTTTCCGATTTGATAATCAAGCTCTCTAGCAAAGACAACTGCTTCGTCACTTCGATTGAGATCGGGAAGAAACGGTTGATATTGATTAATTTTTTGAAACAACTCTGCTTCTCGTTCACTTAGCCCTTTATATGTTTCTTGAATAGCTCGTCTTTGTTCTGTCTGGTTATCAAAATATCTATCGGTTACTTTGGGATTTCCAATTCTTAATTCTTTATACCGAGCTAGTGATTTGGAAAATTCTTTTTTATCTTGACGCAACGTACGTCTTTCTTGTAGCCCCAAACGACTAAATCGTTTCACCTTTTTCAGCTGTTCTTGACGTCGATTGATACTGACAGACAATATATTGATCTTTGATTTCAAAGAATTCATGATAAAATCATAGTAGGTCAATACACGTCCTCCTCTCTTTCTAAAAATTGCGTTTTATCAAAAAATAACCTCGAAATCGCGTTATCCGAGACTTTAAAAACATTTTTGACTGATTCTTCATCGATCACTTAAAACGCCTGAAATCGCAAAATACAGCTTATTTCCATAAATCAATGAACAGAACTAACAACTAATTCCTCTGCCGTATAACAAGCACAACAAGAAAACATCCCGATTCACTTCCATTTATAAATAAAAGACAGTACACCCATACATGAGTTGTGCTGTCTTTTACAGAAGAATAAGCAGTAAGGAGCTTTCCCCCTTTTAATATTTGGATTATTATAAGTAATCCAATAACCAACTCTCATACTCTTACTTGATTATCCAAATCGTCTGAAAAAATTTAACCAAAAACAAGCGGCTAGTTGTCTAACCGCTTGTTCGTTCATTTTAGTTTTTGCCCTTGTATAATTCATAACCAATCAAGCCTGCCGCAAGGACAAAGATCATGCCAATCATGATCCATAACCCATTGTCTTCAGAGCCTGTTTTTGGCAACATCGGAACCATAACTGCTTCTTTGACTTCTGGTTGTGGTTGTTCTGGTTTCATTGGTTGTGGTGGTTTTGGCGCTTCCACAATTTGAACCGTTTGATCTTTATTCGTTAGATCGACATTGTGTTTCGCCACTTCTTCAAACGTTTCTTTCTCATCTTCCGTTTTCGCTTGCAGCCATTCCGCAAAACTCAAGCCTTTTCCTACAAGATTACGTCCGTCCACTAAGAATTCAAATAAGAATTCCATGGTTTCTTTGTCTGCCGTAAAGATTTTTTCTGCATGTGTGCCTTCAAATGGCGTGCCGTCTGGTGTTAAATAGCCTTGGACAATCAATTGATAGATTTGACCGATTGCTAAACCGTCTACTTTGACCCATTCCAACACAGTTTGATTTGGCAAGGCTAAGATCTCTTTTCCACCATTTTTATTGGTGGCCTTGGTCGTAATGGTTGGATTGACGATTTTGATGGTTTGGTCTTTATCGGTAATATCTGCATGAGAGGCTAATAATACGCCTTCTCTGAAGAGATTTTCAAAGACAACCACTTCTTTTCCACGTAACGCACGTGCGTCTAGGATAAAGTCTAAGTTGACTGTACCGTCGGTACTTTCTGCCACAAACGTTAAGGTACTTGTGACTTCTTTTCCATCTACTAGTACTGGTTTTTCCGTTACTTTATCCATTAGAACACCGTTGACTGTGTATGTTTTTCCAACGATCAAATCGTGGTATTTCACAGCGTCTGTAATGGTGACTTTCGTTAATGGATTAACCACTTTTAAGCCAGTTGGTTTATGCGTAGCCGTTGTACGTACACTTGGGTTCGTCACACGTACAGTCTGGCCTTGATCATTGATGTCTCTGTGGTTTGCTAGTTCTTCGTCGTTTCTAAAAAGACTTTCAAACACGACAATTTCACGACCATTTAAGCCGGTTAGATCAAAAGTAAATGGTACGATTACCTTTTCATTTTCTGCTTTGGCAATAAAGCCAACAGCACTTTCTACCGGTTGACCATGAACAAGTAAGGCTTCACCGGTTGCTTTATCCATTAAGATTCCTTTGACCAAGTAAGCTTTTCCTGGAAGAATCTCATTAATTTCAACGGTATCATTTAAGGTGAACAGCCCCGTTGGGTCTGCGATCGTCAACCCGTCTTCGAATACAGCTGTGGTATGAACCGTTGGATTGTTTACCCGAACACTTTGATTGTCATCATTGATATCCGCATGTGCCGCAACTTCAATGCCATCACGGAAAAGTTTTTCAAAGACAACGATTGTTTGACCTTTCAGAACACTAGCATTAACCACAAATTCAAGATCTTTTGTGCCATTGGCTTTGTCTGCAATAAAGGTCAAGGTACTTGTGATTTCTTTGCCATCTTGTAAGATTGGCGCATTCGTTGCCTTATTCATCAATACTCCTGAAATAGTGTATTCTTTTCCGACAAACAAGTTTGTATACGAAACACTGTCTTTAATGACGATCGTTTCTATTGGATCAATCACTTTTTCACCATCGGCTTTATTTGACGCTTGTGTTTCTAGTTTTGGTGGAATCAAGTAATTACGTACAGAAACCACTAACGTTTCGCCATCATCTGGCGCATTTTGTTTGAATACAACAGTGAATGCTTGTTTGTCTGTATTTGGTTGGAAGCTTTCTAATGGGGCATTTTCCAAGAAATAATAATCCCCGAATACTAAGTCTTTAACTAGAATTTCACCGTTCTTATCAGTGGTGTATTCATCAAGAGCTTTTCCTGCTTGGTTATACAGAGTAAAGCTGACCCCTGCAAGCGGTGTTTTTTGCTTGTTCCATTCTTCATACTTGAACAATTTTACGTTTTTCCGTGCTTGACGGTTCGCAAAATGGATCACTTTGATTGGTTCTGTATCATTGGTAATCGAGAACACCAATGGTTTTTGATTCAAAACGTAATTTACGGGCGCTTTGATTTCTTCCAAACGGTAACGATCTTTTCCATAAGTAAGTGTACCGTTAGTTAAGAAAAAGCCTTTTTCATTGGTTTTAAAGATATCCGTTGTTTCTGTATCATTTGGAATCTCCATTGTGACATAACGATTGGCTAAGGTATCAAAAATCTTGAATTCTGTATTAGTAAGTGGAATCACTTTTCCTGTTTCTTGATCCACTTTCACCACTTTAAGACGTTGTTCGATTACTTTGTCTTCTAAAACATAATGGAAGGTTTGCCCTTGTTCAGAAATTGTGACTTCGAATGGTTCAAATAGTTTATACCCTTCTTTTCCTTTGGTTTCAGAAAGAATGTACGTATCAAAGACAACAGTATTTTTACCAAAGCTAGCGTAACCATCTTTGTCTGTGACAACTGTTTTCACCACTTGACCAGTTGTTTTTGATGTCAAAGAGGTTTCAATACCAGCTAATTTTGGTTTGTTGTCTGGATTCGTTGAATCGACTAAGGCTTTATTCGCAACTTTCACTAAATCAATGGTTCCTTTGATCACTTGATCTTTTACGGTCGCATTGACAGTTTTTCCAGGTTCAACGACAATTTCAATTGTTTCATCAGAAAGTACATAGCCTTTCGGCGCTTTGATTTCTTTTAAAACATATTTACCAGGATCAAGATCTTTGATTTCTGCCTGTACTTTGCCATTGACATTTTTCAACGTGATTTCTTTGATTTTCTTCCCATCGGCTTGATACAAGCCATACACCGCATTTTCTAAAGAAGCTGCGCCTTGTGCTTTCACACCGGTTTCTGCATCTTCTTTAAAGACACGAATATTTCCTTCTTTTAACACGTTTAGTTTTAAAATTGAAGAAAGAGGATCTGGATAGTTTAATATCCCAATAGTTTGAACTCCTGCTTTTTTATAAACCATTGGAACACCATAAACTGTTAAACGATCTAAACTTATTGTCGCTTTTTCTGGTGCTTCTTTTGTTGCAGTAATCACTAGTTGATTCCCTTGAATTTTGGCAGTAATTCCTCTTGGTGTGTTGATTCTCACAACATCTTTTAACACATTATTGGTATCTGGAACTTCAATTGTTTGCCCAACTTTTACAGTTTTTGTTTGATTATTAAAAGAAGCTTTTTTTGTTGCGTTATTGATTTTTTGATCAATTTCTTGTTTAAATGCTTCAAAATTTAAAACTGGATTGGTTCCGTAAAAATTAGAGTTCAAAACTTCGTGAATATAAAACTGTGTCGCAATCCGACGTTCTAACGATTTATCTTTACTTCCAACATAACCAAAATAAGAAATCAAGGCAATTTTCTTTCTAATAGCCGCATCTTTGATATATGTTTCTAATGCAGATTTGTTAAACGTACCTGATCCACCCGGAACCCCTGGTTCCACACAAAATGCCACATGACCATCTACATCAAAAATTTCAATACGGTCATAAGTAAAAGATCGTCCATTCGGTAAAATTGTACTCCCCCAATTTAACCCATTACTTGGCGTAACTAATTGTGAATGAACTTGTCCAGTATTTACAGCACGTTTCATACGTACAGAACGCGTTGTGGACTCTGCCACAAATAAAGTAAGCTGTTCTTCTGTTTTCTTTTCACTTTCTTTTGATTCATTCACTACTTTGTCGGCCTCAGTTTTTGTTTCTTCAGAAACAGCGGCCTTGTTTTCTTCTACTACTGGTTGTGTAGGTTCTTCTAGAATTGACGCATTAGAAGGTGCTACGCCAATCGTTGCTTCATCTGTTTCTTTCTTCGTTTCTTCTGTATCTATATCAGAATTAGACACAGCTTTCTCTACAGATTTCTCAAGAGCAGTTGGTACTTCTGCTGGTTCAGAAGGTGCTCGAGGTGTTGTTTCTGGCGTTGTTACAGCTGACATTGGTGTTTCAACTGGACTATCCCCGGGTCGTTGACTTTCCCCAATAGTTTCATCAAGGACTGCTTTTTCTGTTGGTGCAGGTGCTTCTGTAGCGGGTGTCACATCTGCAGATACTTCTGGGCTCGTTACTTCTTCAGGCGCCGTTACTTTCGCTTCTTCAGAAGTTGAAAACACTTGAGAAGCTGTAACAGAAGGTTCTGTTTCTTCTGCATGTGTTGTCATAGTTCCTGTAAGAAAAGCCACTTGACAAACCACCGCTAGTAAAGCAAACTTCAACCAACTTGTTTTGTTTCTCGTCATGACAAAAACTTCTCCTTTGCTTTATTTTTTGTTTATATAAAAACGTCGCTATTTCAAATAATAACGACGTAAATAAGATTCTATTCCATTCAATCCGGAGATCTCACTCGTGGTAGTTCATTCATACTGATTCCTCCAAACAAAAAAAGCGAGAAAAATTCTCGCTTTTTTCACATCACTATTTTATTGATCTGTTTCATAAAAATCGACTGACCATTTATTAATCGGATCATGGTCTTTATTTAATAAACTAGGAACTCCGAAACCATAACCAAACCATTTACTATTTTCATCTTTGATTTCTTTCCAACCATATGCCATAGCCTCTTCTTCAGAATTAAAAACTTTCCCACTATTTCCAATCATTGCTGGAATAGGCTCCTGATCAACTACTGCAGAAGGATCAATTGCTTGAGTCGTGGTCGATCCACCTTGTTCACCACTTGTACTTGGTTGTGTCGGCGTCGTTGGTTTTTCTACTGATTGATCTGATTGCGTTGGTTGATTATCTGCTGGCTTACTTGGTTGAGCTGGTGTTTCTACTATTCCTGGAGAAACTGTTGTCCCAGCAGTAGAGCTAGTTGCCCCCTCAACAGAACCGCTTGTCACGGTTTGACTGCTGTTTGTATCACTAACAGCACCACTCATTTCTTGACTGCTTATAGCTGTTTTACCGCTACTTGCAGTTGTTCCTTGTGCTTTTTCTTCTGCTTGTTTGGCGGGCTCTTGTTTGCCTACAGGTTTATTCGCATCATTCTTATCTTGCGGGGTTACCACTGATTGCGCAACCGTTTCTCCTTTTTTATTCTTAGCAGTTACAACATTCCCATCAAAGACTAACGTATTGCCTGCGTAAATCAAATCAACATTCGCAATCTTGTTCAAATCTGCGAGTTTTTGTACCGTCAAATTCGTCGCTTGACTGATTCCCCACATGGTATCTCCCCAGACAATCGTATATTTGTTTCCTTGTGTTTTTGCAATGTCTGCTTTAATTTGATCGACTGTACGAGGTGTCCATTCAGCTGCTTCTGCTTTTTCAGTATTCATTGCTAACGCAAGTCCTCCCACAGTCACTCCAATAGCCAATACTCGTAAAATCTTCATTACACATTCCTCTTTTCATTGTTATTTTTTATTTTAAGCAATTATTATTGCTTATTTCTCTTTTTCATCTAAAGCATTTAGTTCTTCTTGAATTGCTTGATACTCACGATCTACCAACGTATCAATCACAATTCGATTAGAAATACGCACCTCAAAGTCTTTGGGTCGTGCATTCCATACACGCTTGATTGCATTTGGCTTTTCATGTGTCTCAGGGCTAATTGCAGCACTTGTTTCAGCCATCTTTTGAACTCCTCCTTACTCAATTTCTATATTCATTAGATCTACATAAGAAAAGGGTTTCAATAGGTTTTACTTTTTTTAGTACCGAATACATTTTATTTATTTTTCTATCTTCAAATCCCCTCAGCCATGACGAGCACGTCTTCGATTGGATTCTAAAACGCTCAAAACTTCTTTCGTATTGAATTGGTTATGAAAGAAAAGTAACGAATGACTTGCTACAATACTACTGTCAACAATTGCCCGACTTTGTTTCTCAATCATATCCTCATTCTTTTTCATTACATTGATCAATTAGGATCTTCACAGCGCACGTGCTTTACGGCGTGTTTAAAAATTGTCATATATGTTCCTGTTCGTGTTCCTTCTTTGTCTAGTAACGCGATCATAAAATCGTACGTTGAGATAAAGTATAGAATCCCCTCAATTCGCTTACTGTCCATAGTCACAATCGTTACTCTTTTATTCAAGAAAAAGTTTAACCCTGTAGGTGTTCGTTGCTGTCGTCGTTCATCCGTTCTTGTGTGCTTTGGTCCTCTGACTGCCACCCTAGGCTCTTTATTCTTATTCGTTTTTTTTATTGACATATTTCCATTCCCTTCCAATCGTTTTCTTTTGTAGACTAGCCTTTTTTCGTTTGCTAGTTTGTCTTTTTTACTTATTTTGACAGAAAAAACAAAGAAATGTCTGACCTCGCAAGGTTTCTAGCGTTCGCAACCTCAAACTCGTAGAAAGAAAGAATCGCTCCCTTGAAAACAAATGAACGATTACTCGTCATTTTTTGTTTTCGTGCTAGCTGAGTCTTCGCAACTCTCCTCCCTAGTATGTGCCTCACCCATCCAAACGCACCGCTTCTTCTAGCCGTACTATTTTAGGCGTTTTATCCTTCCTAAGCTCCGAATAGGCACGCTGATCAGCTTAGAAAGTTCTGTTGATATTCAGTTGTCAAGGATCTGGAAAAACATATCAAAAAACAGTTTACGTGTGTCGCTTCAGTTCAACCCTAGTTCAAGGGATTCCTTCCACCAGGTAGCTTTGCTTTTTATCATCAAATGTTTCTGAAAAGCAAGTACGTTTCGTGTCCGTGCGCTGCTTTTTAATAGCTTTTCACGCTAGTTTTAAATAAACTAACAAACGAAAAAAGGCTAGTTTGTTGGTTCAGTATATTTCTTTTAATTTTGCATAGTGCTCTCGCAAAGTGGTTAACGGTTGTTGCGGACAACCACGACAAGCCACAATCTTTCCATCTAAGAAAATCGACTTGATTTGCGAAAAAAACAGTTCCGCTTCTTCATCAATCCCTAGTTCTCTTGTAACAATTACTTGCTTCTTTCCTGAATCATCCACAATAATCCGACTAAGCTTCCGTTGAGAGATTTTCCATCGCTGCCGATTGAATAGCGTTACTTCACAACAAATTCTTTCTAAATGTAAAGGCGTTAATTCCAACAAAATACCACCTCCTTATCATAGATATATTGTAAAAGGCAATTGGCGTATTTTACTTTCAGCCTGTATCGGCTTCAAATAAGTCTAGCTGATCACTTCTACGATACGCTTTAAAAAAAGGAGCGATTGTTGTTTCTAATTCTTCATTTGTTAGCAAGAATAACTGCTTTAGCCGAAACAAATACACTTGTTGCTTATCTCGCGTGCGTTTTAAACACTGCTTTAAAAATGTTCGTATCGACATCAAAATAATTCCTCCTCCTTTTCCACGCTTACTACGATAAAAAATTTTTCTTTCTTCTTTTAATTCTTTTAAAAGTCGATCAAGACTACGTGCAGGAATGCCTATCTTCTCTTGTAGCTCTTTTTTGGTACTTTCTATGTACGCTAATCCTTCGGCTTCTACTCGTTTTAGATAATCTAAAAGATCTACTCGCCATTCATGTTTGTGACTATATTCTCGTTGTTCTCGTGGCTTTTTGAACTTCCACCATCCTCGTCGCTGGATAAACAACTCTTTTTCCTGGATATCTGCAGCAATCCATTCTTGACACAATTCTAGGATAAAATCTCGTCGAGCTGCTCGATAATTGCTAGAGTAGGCACTCTTTACAATCGTTTCTACTTCTTTTTCAGCTAATGGTTCTCTCAAGCGTTCGTTGAATTCAAACATGTTGTACTCACAAGTTTCTTGCCCATAACCAGAAGAAAAATAGGCGAGAGAAAGAGTGAAAATCACATTATTTCTTCCTAAACGTCCCTCTCCTCCGATAATGTTAGCTTTTCGTAGTAACAAATCAAACCAAGGTTCGTCCACTTGGCGATATACTTTTTTCTCAGGAAACACAATTAATTTCGCGTTTCTTTCTGCTTCACCTCTCTGGTTAGAGGCTGTTTTCATCGACCAATTGATCCACTCTGAAAATGAATACTGATTCTCTGATTCGTAAAACACAATATTTCTTTTATTCGGAAATCGAGCAATACCAAAATGATTACAGCCACTATCTACACCGACTAACTGTTTTGCCAGCTGTGATCGGATAGTCATTGAAATTCGCTTTGCTACTTCGATTACTTTGAAATTGCTTTTACTTGTAACATAAGCCGGTGAACTTAATAAAAAATAGACTTGATAACCAAAATCGGATTCTAGAATCAACGTTGGCATAAAACCTAGCTGATCGATACATGCCAGGATAATTTCTCCTTCATGATTTTCTTTTGAATCGATATCAACAACAAACGTATTGATTTGACGCAGATTTTTTTCAAAATGTCCTTTAACAACTAATCGTCTTGTGTCAGTATATTCTCCATATCGATAAACATTTGGCGTCCAGTGTGTAATCGTATCAGCTTGTTCTTCAATCGCTTCTAAAGAAGTAATGACGATTCCTCTGGAAACAGATAAGGCTTCTTTTGAATAGTAAATAAAAATCGAGCCTTTCTTTTCTTCTTCAACAAAGCCTATCGGCTTCAGCTGACTATTCCTAAACTTGTAAGTACGTAATCCATTTTTCAAAAAAATTTTAAGCACTTTTTTTCTCCTTTCTGTTTTAAAATTGAGCAAACAAAAAACTCTGTATAAGGTTGCTTACACAGAGTTTTTAATCATTGTTATTTAATTTTTTGAGAGAATTCCAATTATTAGAAATTTCTAATTTAACAGTTGGCATTCAGGTAAAAATTAGACACTTACTTGCACAATCTACTGAAATTCAGAAGGTTTGCACTGATTTATTGGCAGATGTGAGGTCCCCTTCGCGGGAAACGGATGGTAAAGGTGCTTTTGAATAAAAGTCTCTTTCTTTAAAGATCTGCTAACTGATCTTGGTCAAGCAGCCACACCGTTCGCTTATTGCGGCGGATCCATAGTTTCTCTTCAAAGCGTTTTAATTTTCTTGAAAGAGTTTCGGGTGTGGTTCCTAAAAACAACGCCAGCTCCTTCATTTTCATAGGCAGCACAACTTGATCTGATTCGGCAACTTTTGCTAGATCTAGTAGATAAGTTGCTAATCGTTCATCAACTTTTTCCATCATCAGAAAGCGTGCTTGCTGTTCGACTTTTAGCATTTTTTGCGCATTTATTTCTAATAATTTCAAACTTAGCTGGGGGTAATCCAGCAACAGCTGCGTAAAATCTCGCTGTTTGAGAACACAAACTTCTGTTTTCTCCAACGCTTCTCCAAACAATAGTTCGTTTCGAACACCAAATAGTTGTTTCTCTCCCTCATAGCCACCGGGTTCAATGACACGCAGGACTTGCTCTTTGCCATTAGCGGAAAGCTGATAGACCTTCAAGCTTCCACGAGCAACGATCACTAACTGATCAGCACTGGTTGGGGTAAATATCAGTTCCCCTTTTTCCTTAATGTGATGTGTAACCAGCATGTGAATCACTCGTTGATCCGTTTCATCTAAATGATTGAACAATGGCACTAATGAAACACACATATGATCCTTTGCCATGGAAATCCTCTCCTATTCGTTACCAGTTTCCCCGCAAAATTGTCCTATCCAAGGAATCAATGGCCTTGCAATCACGCAGAAACTTCTTTAGAAAACTCAAAAACTCAGTCCTGCCGAACTTCTTTTATGGAATGTCTCAAACAGCAACAACAGCTGCGATTGCTCAACAGCCATGCATGTTAACACGCGACGTTTCTTTTTTAATGTACCACTTTTTTTGAGCATCGTACACCCACCAATTAGCACTAGTGTTGACATAAATTTCTGGAAGTTTACTACTTGATGCACCCATTCAAGGATTCCTTCTTCATCAATACTGTTGAGACTAAATCTCCTTGTTGAAGCCTACCCGACTGCTTTGAAATAAGCCATTAATCCCGTGATCGTCTAACGGCTAAATCTATACACGAAAAAATAATTAACGATAGTAATAGAAAAGATCCATTATCCCTTTCCTATTAACTTCCTTCGGCTTCATTCCTTTGTTTCAAGTAATATCAAGCCAACTCTTTTAGTTGAATCCCTTCAACGACATAACCTAGCGTTTCGATCACTTGTTGGATTTCTTGCGGAGTGATGATTTCTGGTTGAAATTCTACTTTTACTTTACTGGCATTGAACAGAACATTCACTTTTGTTACACCAGACTGGCGACTCAACCCTTGTTCGATTTTTTGCATACAAGATGGACAAGTTAAGGTTTGTAATTGAATAATTGATTTCATGACTATTCCTCCTTTATTGATAGTCTTATTTTAATTCTTCTTGTGTCACTAATAATTGATTTGTATCAAGTTTTGACTTATTTGGTTTCGCCAGCAAGCGCATCGCGTTCAAGACAACAAGCAAAATACTTAACTCATGGAAAAACATCCCGCTGGCCATATAGATGAAGCCAAAGACCAAACCTACTAACAAGAATAAAACAGTTCCTAACGCAATCAGAATGTTTTCTTTCATCTTTCTGACGGTTCTTTTCGTTAGTTGATAGGCATAATTTAGTTGCTCGATCCGTGATTGAATCAATACAATATCAGAGGTTTCGACTGCCACATCTGTCCCATTGCCCATCGCAATCCCAATATCAGCAAGTGCAATTGAAGGACTATCATTGATGCCATCTCCCACAAAAGCAACTATCTCCCCTTTTTTCTGTAAATGTCGAATAAAGTCCGCTTTTTCTTCAGGTAAAAGCTCACCATGAATCTCTGTTAACCCTAACGTGTGGCCAATCAAATTTGCGGTGTGTTGATGGTCTCCCGTCAGCATGATCAGCCGTTTTATGCCGCTTTTTCTCAGTGCATGAATCGTTT
Organism: Enterococcus gallinarum NBRC 100675; assembly: GCF_001544275.1. Classification (GTDB taxonomy): domain Bacteria; phylum Bacillota; class Bacilli; order Lactobacillales; family Enterococcaceae; genus Enterococcus_D; species Enterococcus_D gallinarum. Next base: position 36,796 of record NZ_BCQE01000018.1, read on the forward strand.
CTGATGCCCCTGAACGAATCGCATCTTTGATACCAAATAATTGAGTCAATTGCTGATCACACGCTACTAAAACGATTGAATGACCCTGTCCTCGTAATTCATCTTCCTGCCGTTGTACCTCCATCGATAGCTCGATCCCTTGTTCAATCATAAATTGTCTGTTACCGATCAACACATCATGGCCATTTGCAACCGCCTGTACACCGCGTCCCTTATGGATCTTCGTCTGCTCCACATGGACTGCTTCCCAACTTTCCCCGACAGTTCTTGCATACTGAAGAATCGCTTGACCTAATGGATGATCGGATTCTGCTTCTACGGCTGCCGTTAAGGCTAAATCGTCTTTATCGGTAAAAATCTTTGCGGCAGTCACACTTGGCTTGCCTTCAGTCAATGTCCCTGTTTTATCAAAAACAATCGTATCGACACGGCTGAAAGTAGCCATGACTTCGCTGCCTTTAATCAGTACTCCATTCTTGGCACCATTCCCGATCCCCGCAACATTGGCTACCGGAACACCGATAATAAGCGCTCCGGGGCATCCTAGCACCAGTAGCGTGATCGCTAGACGAATCTCTTTAGTAATCAAGCCTATGAGAACAGCCAGCACCAAAATCAGAGGTGTATAATAGGTGGCAAAACGGTCAATCAAACGTTCGGCAGCTGATTTGCTATCTTGTGCCTCTTCAACGAGTTCAATGATTTTACCAAATGTCGTCTCTTCTCCAACTTTTTGAGCTCGGATTTTTAATGTACCGTTTTCGAGAATCGTTCCTGCAAAAACCATTGCGCCTACTGCTTTTCTAACAAGTTCAGCTTCTCCCGTCACTGCTGCTTCTTTTAAGTAGCCCGATCCTTCAACAATCATGCCATCCACTGGCACTTGAGCACCTGCTTTCACCAGCAAGCGATCCCCCACTTTGACTTCTTCAATTGCTACTTCTGCCGTCTTTTCAACGGCGTCTTCATTCGCTGAGGGGATATATTTCCAGGCTTTTGCCGGCGACATATTGATGAGAGATTGAATTGCTGATCGCGTATGGGCTAACGTTTTTTGTTCAAGAACATGACCAAACAAAAAAAGAAAGGTCACAATAGCTGATTCATTGTATTCCCCAATAAAAAGGGCGCCCAGCACTGCCACAGTCACTAATAAGTCAATACTAAGGACTTTCACTTTTGCCGCTTGATAAGCTTGGATAGCAATGGGAAGACCACCAATAACAGAAGCAATAAACAAGCAACTCTCATAGAGTACCTGCTGCTGCAATAAATATTTCCCACCAAATGCAGTGACGATCAGACAACCGCTGATTATTGTCAGCAACACTTGGTTTGCTTGTATCTTTTTTTGGATCTTCAATGTCTCCACTCCTTTTTTGTTTGTAGGGATGATTCAGCGCTAGTTTAACGAAAAGGAGCGAAAAACAAATTGATTTGTATCAAGAAAAAAAGAGCTGCAACATAAGTAGCAACTCGAGGATACTGAATGGCACAATACATCGTGCAAGCCAAAGAGACCTGCTGGATCCTAGTCCTTATTGGGGGGTCTCGGTTGAAAACATATGTTACACCTCTTAAAGGGTGAGTTAGAATGCTTGTAAATTAAAAGTGATCGTATCAGCTTTTTTCAAAAACAGCTCTTGGGCACCTTTATCACTCATTTCATTATTGACTGTATAGACCCAAAATACATTGTTCTTTTGATCTTGACTCATTCCATCGATCGAAGTGATAAAGCCATCTTTTTCTTCAATCGTAAAGTTTTCTTTCATTACTTTCAGTAGTGATTCATTTTCTTGAAAAGCAACTTCTTTTGAGGTGACTTCCTCACCTTTATTCGTGATAACAATCGTAGCTGTTAATTGTTTCTGATCAACAGAACGTTCTGTGCTTTCTACACTTTGTGCATTTTGGGTATTTTCTGAAGATGTACGCGTGTTTCCTTGACAGCCACTAGTGACAAATAATCCCCCTAACAACACGATTACGACTAACAATTTTTTCATTTATTTATTCCTTCCCGACATACGTCATTAAAATCTACTCTTTTATCCATCGAAAAACATACTAAATATTTACTGAAACACAGGTATATCCCTTATCTCTTCAATCACTAATGATCTATTTTTACAAACCACATTTCAATTGAATTTTACAATTGGTACATGTACTACAACCGCCAATTTCTTCTATTGTTCCTTCATGACAGATGGGACAAATGTCACCAGAAAACACTGGTTCATTCGTTTGGGTGGTAAATTGATCTTCTGCTGGTTCTACTTGAGTGTTCATTTCATTGTCGATTGCTTCCAAAGTCAATACTTGTGAATCACGGCTGCCATCCACGTATACAGTACCGCCTTTGGCACCACCATCGTAGAGATCCATATAGACTTTCGCCACCTGACTTACAGAATACCCTTTCGGTGCATTGACAGTTTTTGAAATCGAACTATCCACCCAGCGTTGAATCGCACATTGAACACCAACATGTTCTTCTGGGGTCAGTTCCATTGCTGAAATGAAGAAGTCTGGCAGCTGATCTTTGTCTTGTTCCGGATGATTCGCAAGATATTCTTCAACAATTGCTGCATTGATCTCAATAAATTTGCCTAATCTGCCACTTCTAAAATAGGAGAAGGAGTAGTAAGGCTCTAATCCTGTTGACACACCGGTCATCGTTCCCGTCGATCCTGTTGGTGCGACAGTCAAAAGATGTGAGTTGCGAATCCCAAATTGCATCACCCCTTCACGAATATAGGCTGGCATTTTTTTCATATACCCTGTGTCAATAAACTTCTCTCGTAATGCTTGTGTCTCTTGATCGTCTTTCCCAATCAAAAATGGAAAACTGCCCTTTTCTTTTGCTAAATTAATGGAGGCTTCATAGGCGGTGATAGCAATCGTCTCAAAAATCTGATCGACTAATTGATTGCCTTCTGCTGAACCATAAGTTTTCTCACAATAGATCAGTAGATAGGCTAAGCCCATGATGCCAAGTCCAACACGTCTTTCACCTTTCGCTTGGCGCTCATTTTTATCAAAGAAGTAAGGGGTCGCATCAATGACATTGTCTTGAAAACGAACTGCGGTTTTAACCGTTTCTCTTAATTTAGCAAAATCAACTGTCCCCGTTTGATGATCGGCCATGTTTGCCAAATTGACTGCTGCTAGATTACATACAGCATAAGGTGTTAACGGCTGTTCACCACAAGGATTCGTCGCAACCACTTTTTGCCCATAGGCTGTAGCATTGGTCATTTTATTGGCATTATCGATAAAGAAGATACCGGGTTCAGCTGAGTACGTGGCACAAAAAGTGATCAAATTCCACAATTCACGAGCCCTGATCCTTTGATAGGTTTTTACTTTATGACCGGCGGCTTCCCATTCTCGTACATCTCCGACTTCTGCCCACTTTGCATCGTATTCCGCCATTTCTTCTTCGGAATAATTATCGATATCTGGGAAACGCAGTGCATACCAATCGTCTTTCTTTACTGCATCCATGAATTCTTCTGTCAAACAAACAGAAATATTCGCTCCAGTCAAGAAGTCGCTGTTTTTAACCGTATAACTTCCTCCATGCCGTAGCTTTTCTTTTGCTGTCTTGATCATTTCATTTTGCTCGGTATCTGATGATTCTGGAAGCTGAGCAATATGAGTATACATTTTTTCTTCCATTTTTGACAAAGGATCAAAATGAAGTTTTTCATTGATTAACTGTTTGATGGTGTCATTTTTCAATGTTTTGTTTAACTGCAGCAATACTGCAGGATTCTGGATTTTAGAAATAATGAACGCCAAAATGTCTGGATGCCAGTCAGCCATCATGATCATCTGTGCGCCGCGACGACTTCCCCCTTGCTCGACCAGATTCGTCAAATTGGCTAAGTCATTCAACCAAGAGACGGCACCAGAGGATCGCCCGCTGACACCATGGACCACACAAGCTTTTGGCCGTAAAGTTGAACCATTAGTACCAACTCCTCCGCCCCGACTCATAATCTCCATCACTTCTTGTCTGTGTACAGCGATTCCTTTACGAGAGTCGTGAATGAAAGGCATCACAAAGCAATTGAAATAGGTAACTTGAGACTTAGTACCAGCGCCATAAAGGACTCGACCTGCTGGAATCAGATTTTGTTCGGCAATCTGCTGATAAAACTGCTCAAGAAACAACTCCTGCTCTAACTCTTTATCGGAAATCCCTCTAGCGACTCGGCGAGCGATTTGTTCGAAATAAAGTTCCAGTGGTTTTTCGATCTCATTTTTCCGTCGTTTGACAAGACCACTAACTTGTTCAGCAGTATTTTCTATAGCTGAGCGATACTCTTCTTCAACCTCTATGGAGACCATGTCGTCATCAATAGACTTTACCCATCCGATGCCTCGAGCAGGATATTGAGGATCTTCTTTTGTGGTTAAAATAACCAAATCACCCTTATCTAATGTTTGGTGGTTTTGATCCTTGAAAGAATAGCGATCGAGCATGATCAAGCGAGAAATTCCTTCAAATGTGTTCGTCATCTCAGTAGTGATTGCTGAGACTTCTGGGAACATATGAATGTCCTCGTTTAGCTTGCTTATCGTTTGTTTACTGTAAATCATTTTTTGTGCCACCTTCCCATACTCAACATATTGTGTCTGGAATTCATTATCACACTACATAATGTGTTTTTCAATCTTGAAATTTATTTTTTTTCATGTATAATGAGAACAATTATCAATTAGAAAGACGGCGATTTCGATGTTCCAGCCTCATAGCCATATATTTTCCGTTCAAAAAATTTCTCTATTAGCACTCCTTACTGCGTCTTGTATCGTTGGACGCTTATTTTTTGTCTGGATCCCCAACGTTCAGCCCATGAGTGCTGTTTTATTTTTATTAGCCCTGGCAGGCAGTTTGTCTGATGCTTTGATCGTTGCTTTATTGAGTTTGCTTGGTACAAATATCTATTTAGGGATGGGGCCTTGGACGATCAGCCAATTTGTAGCACTGGCTGCTATGATTACTTTTTTTCATCTGGGAGGAAAAATATCTCTCATAAAGCAAAGCCGCTTAATCCAAGCACTTCTAGCGTTCATTTGTGGTATTCTATACGGTTTGATCGTTTCTATGATGGAAGTTTGGCTTTATCAGTTTCCTTCTTTTACAGCCTATTATCTTCAAGGCTTCGTATTTGATTTGTTTCATGCTAGCGGAAACTTCCTGTTTTATTTGATCTTATTCCCCGTATTTGAGCGAATGATGCCCGCATTAAATAAATGGAGAAAATAGAAAAGCGTAATCTTTGCTCGAACCATCACCAAATTAGGAGCACTTACCAACTCTTTTGTCAAAGAAACGTGAAGCGGATTCGTCAAAAAAAATCTTTTTACCAAGTTAGCCTAGGCTTCTTAACAAGGTAAAAAGATTTTTATTGTTTGAAGAGAACTTTCTGATTCACTGTTCCTGTTTTATCCTATTTTTCTGTTGTGGGTAGTCAAGGCGATGCAACTGATAGAGTGCGTCTTCTTCCGTTTTGACTAACGAAAAATTCAGTTTTTCTAAAAGTTTTATCGAAGCTAGATTTCCAGGCGCTACCTCTGCTTTTACTGATTGAACACCTTGATCAAACAGCCACTGTATCGTCGCTTGAATCACTTCTGAGCCGTATCCTTTTTGAGACTCATGAGGATGGATCGTGTAACCGATCCAGAAAAAATCTGCTTCATTTTTTAAATAGATATCACCGATCAGCCGTTCATCTAAAGTGTGCACAACTGCTAAATTTTTGCCTTCAGAAAAACTTTTTGTATGCAGCAGTTCTTTGATATACGCAGCTTTTTCCATGTTTTTGAAACCTTGGTACTTCATCCACTCTAAATCATTTCTATAGGTCATAACTGTTGGGATATCTTCGATCCTAAAATCACGGATAAAACAACGTGGTGTGCAAAAATACATGATACCCCTCCTCATTGCATCTTGACCCTTATCTCAAGTAGAGAGTCAACTGACGTTTTGCTTATTGAAAATAGACTCGCTAGTTCCTTGATCTTGGGTGAACAAAAATTTTTTCGTAAGAAAGAACCTTGACTTTCTTTTGATTCATTTGAGCAATGGTTTCTTTAGTGGGCCGAAAACCTAACGATCGCCAAAATTTACCCGCTGGTTGATTATTCAATAAAACGGCCAAGGCTAGTTTCGTCATCCCTTCAGAAAGAAGAATTTCTTCTAATTTATGAACGATTGCTTTCCCGTGTCCTTGCCTCTTTTCATTGATCAACAATAATCCAATATAAGCGGTTTGCTCTTCTGGATAGTCAACTAAGTAGTCAAGGATCGCCACCGGCTTTGTATCCTTTCTAACTAAAAAAAAGCGTTTATTTTCTTTCTTTACTGATTCAGGCTTATCTACCATATCTTGTTTTAATAACTGCAAGGAAGCCACATCATCCGTTAAAGAAAAATACGGCTGATTATTTAAATAGATGGAAACAGCTTCCTGTTCATTTGCGTCAGTCACTCTCTCGAAAGTAAACATTGGTCAACTCCTTTAAAACTTTTTCTTTTGTGATTGTCTCAAGTCATTTTCTTGTCTGTTCTATGCTTGATGTGCTGCAGTCTGCTGCGGTTAGCAGCCAGCAACGAAATACATTTCAATGGGATTTTTCCGTAACTTCTTTCTCTCTTTTTAGGATTGCTGTCAAATCTGCGAGATATTTCTCCTGTTGCTTCTTCAAATATCTTTTAGCAAATGGTTTCAAATAAAACTTCTTCAGCGTTATCTCTTCCGTAAAGATCATATCTGTCTGAGCACCTGATTTGGTGAATTTTCCTTGCCAACGCCCTCGCATATTTGTGTTTTCCATCGTAAATGAATACAACGTGAAAGGCTCTTTGTCGATAATCGTAAATGTTGTGGGATACCCGCTTTTTGTGTATTCGATAAACTGCCTTTCATTGATCACCTCAATTTTACTTAAATCACTTCGCCAGGAATAGTCCTGAAGATTGGTGACAATTTGCCAGATCTTTTGGATATCCTGATCAATACTGGCACGAATCGTTGCCTTGACCATAGAGTTCCTCCGTTATCGTTAATTTGTGTTGGTATCTGTCCAAGAAATGCTCATTCGTTCAACGTTCTTTTAAGAAGATTCTCATGGAACGCAGTCGCCGCTCCTTTCCATTCGTCCCTTCAATAAGTGAAGGGCTCAGACTATTTCTGTCAGGACAAATGGCTTCACATACGTTTCTACAAAGTCGACCCGATCAAGGACCGTAGGTTTGAAATACGCGGTTACAGCAATAACCAGTTTGTTTTTCGAATCAACGTAAATGACATTGCCGCTATTGCCAATTGCTGAATAGACATTCTGCTTTGGGTCTAGTATCCACCATAAATACCCATAGTGCATCTGCTGAAATTGGATTAGAGCTGGCTGCGTTGGTGTACTCATTTCTGCGATCCATTCAGCAGAGACAATTTGTTTTCCTTTGTGTCGGCCTTGGTTCAAGCAGAGTTCGCCAATTTTCGCCATATCGCTGGCTGACAAGCACAAACCATAACCAGCTGTACCAACACCCAATGGATCACAAAACCAACCCGGCTCCTTTGGCTCTTTTCCGATGGTGAACTGCTTGTGTTCTGCTGCTGTTTCGGCATGGTAATTGTGATGTCGACTAACGCCGATGGGTTCAAATCAATAGCTGTTTGCAAAATCAACCGTGGTCATTTTTGTTGCTTGGCATAATAAACCAGTCAAAATATGCAGACAAACTGTTCGATAATCAAATTGATTCGTCAACCCTTTTCTTCCACCCAAAAAGTCTAAAGAAGCTTTCGTCCAATCTTGGCTAGTACAGACTTTTGTCCAAGGATCTCCTTTTCCTTTATAAGGTGCCTGCATGGTGAGTAAGTGTTTGATGGTCACGTCATAGATCGTTTTTTCTCCTCGTTTCACGCTATAATCAGGAAAATAATCAAGGACTTTATCTTCAATACTATGAATTTTTCCCTGATCGATGGCGATTCCGATCAACAACGATACTACGCTTTTTGTCGCCGACATCACATGGCAAGCATCATTTCTCTGATAATGATTCCATTCATCTGAATAGACTTCTTCGTGGTTCTTGTATGCAACAATTTGACAAATATTTGGCTGGGTACTCGTAATCAACTCATGCAATTCTGCTTTTTTCATCATCATTCTCCTTTCAAGAATAAGCATAAATCCATTAAAAATAGATTACAAGGTTCCTTCTTCGGAGAATTAAAATTTTCAGAACAGTTTTGCATTCAATTGATTTCTTCCATGCTTTGAAAAAAGCGACACTCAAAGTCAGTTTATGACCAACAGAACCCAGTAATTAGAGAACACTACCTAAACCTTTCACAATGAGTTTAAGAGCGGAATCAGCCAATAATCGACAGGACTTTCTTTGATCACATGTCAACAATTTTTCTTACAGTATTGGCTGTTCGGATGGTCAGTTGATCCTTTACCTTTGGCTTTGCGGTCTTTGCCCACCAATTTGTTTTTTGATGTTCTTTGCGAATAAAGGACCAAAAGACAATGTCTTTATAAGGATACACTCTTTCAAAATCCGCTTTTGGTTCACCAATCTCAGTCAGTAAAACTTCAAAAGACAATGGCTTCATCATAAATATGACGTTGTCATAAATTTCTTTGTTCTCATCTCCCCACCATTCAGGAGCATTTGCTAATAATTCTTTTAGTTTGGCTTGTAAAACCACATGAATGGGAATGTCTAACTCAAAGCCGAGCTTGATCCTTGTTCTCATTTTATTGGCTAAAATCTGTGGGTCCTCTCTGTTACTGGAAAAGATAACATTGCCACTGTTTAGATAAGTGACAACATCTGTAAATTCGTCTTTCTTTAATTCTTCTTTTAATTCAGACATACTCAACTTATTTTTCCCGCCGACATTGATTCCCCTTAATAAAGCAACATATCGATCCATTCTTCTGACTCCTTTACCAGGTTCACTTTCGTTTCTGCACCAAGAACACTTTTAAAGAAAAGTTCTTTTCGTCTCTAGTCCACTTCAACACACCTATTTACTTCTAGATAAAAAGCATAGTTTTCGTAACTGCCTTGCTTTTCAACATTCATTCTGAAAGATCTTTGAAATAAAGCCCAGTTCCTTCATCCAATTCAAAGCCGTTTTTTTCCAACACAGCGATTGAAACTTGATTTTCTGGCACTGGATCTGCAATGATTCGACGAGCCTGTTCATGGCTCATGATATGGATGACGAGTGCTTTGATCAGCATATTTCCAAATCCTTTTTTGAGATACGTCTCTTCCCCAATGAAATAATCAATGCCAAATGTTCCAGCCGGCTCATGTTCCCATGGATACCCTTTAACGGTCTTTTCACACACGTAATATTGGCAGAATCCGATGGGCTTATCATCAAGAAGGACGATAAAATGATGGATATAATCAAATTCTCCTGTTTCATTTCTGATTTCCGTCAACCAATCTTCTGCCGAACCAAGCCATTTCTTGATATACTCTTTTCTTAACCAGCGATCGACTAGTTCGATCTCATTGGTCAATGGACGAAGTGTCAAACAAGTTTCTGTCATTTTCTTGCCTCCTGTTCTGCTGAATTGCCAAAAATGCTATGCTAAGTTGGTTAATATTTCTTGATAACGTTTCGTTGCTAATTGACTGGCCTGTCCCTTTTTACAAAAATTCATCTTTCCTAACTTCGGCACAACACGTTCTACAATGACTTTGCCCTCTACTAATTTTGTTTCAAATTGGTGTAACGCTTCCAAAAAGCGCTCATCTCGTTTCGCATAAGGGTAAAAGGACAAAACATACAGATAATAAAAGAGATTATATCCCCTGAAAGGGTATTCCGTCTGCATAAACAGCGTGCCAATGCCATAATGACAAGGACTGATTGGCTTTTTCAGTCTCCAATGCGTCAACAGAAACTCGATCGCAGGATGGATAACCGCTTGATTCTTTGCGAATGGACTATAGCGAAAGGCATCTAATACCGTTAATGTCGTCATCGGTGTAGAATACTCCGTTTCAGGTCCTCGACCAAAGCTATACTTGTTGCATTTCCAACCCCCATCTTCTTGCTGTGTGGAAATAAAATAGTCGAAGGTCTTAAGAAGCCGTTGATCTTCCGCATAACCGAGAACACAAAGGTTCCTTAGGGCTAACGCCGTATGGCAAGGATACAGCCCACCAGATGGGGAAGTTTTGAAACGACCATCTTCTTTCCAAGTGCTGAAAATCAGCTCCGCTGTTTCTGTTAGGATCGCATCCTGGGGAGACACTCCCAGTTCAAGTAAGTACATCGGACTTTCCAACGTGGTAAACGGAGCCCCTTTCAATAATTTTCGGTCCTCAGTCGTCCAGTAATCGGCGCCATTGTCGTATCGATGTGCGATAATCTCTTCTATGTCTTCCAAATAAAGTTTATCCATAGCCTTCTCCTCTGCCTAAATTAGACTGCAAGCAAATATAAACTGGATTTCCTGTAAAAAAACTTAGTAGCACGTCTCTAGCAACTCTCCTTGTTTCTCTGGTCAATCCTGTTCGAAGAAAACCCGATAAGCATTCGTTTTGCAGGATTTTTGTCATTTTTTCAACCGAATGTCTTGAACGGTGAGTGAAAAACTATCGCATTGATTTTCCTCAAGTTTACTATTTCCCTGTTTGAAAGTAAAATGGAGAATGAATCAATCATCTACTTCAGAAGTTACCAATTTTGATTAAATTGGTTTGCCTTTGAAAACAAAAAGACGACTCTTTTGCAGAGACGTCTTTAACAATCCATTCAATCCACATGTAAGATGAATCATCCACCTCATTAAGTGTATGACTTTATCAGTTTAACTTTCCTTCTCAACTAACTTTCTTACATAAGCTACCAACGGTTCAATAGCGGTTCTATCACTAAAATCGACCGTCTGTCCATATGTTTCGATCAATGCTTTGTTTTCCGAAGTAAGTTCAGCATCAGGTACTTTTTTTAACGAGTTTATTATCACTTTTAACAGCAGTTTATTTGCCATGCTTAATTGTGTATAATCGATTCCGCCTCGAAAATGAAAAATACCTTCGGGAATGCTTTTTAATTTTTGAAGACTCTTATCTAAATCAGCATAATCCGTACCGACGGGATCGCTCAGACCAACTGTAAATACAACCAGATGATCGAAAAGGTTTCGTTTCAGTAAATCAACACCAGTGATTTTCCCAGCATAAATAGGACCCCCAAAAATGACAAATGAATATTTACGCAATTCTACGTCTTTGACTTTTTTCCCGTCGATAAGTGCTGCGTTCAACTCTTCTGCAATCCATCTGGCATATTTTTCTGTCATCCCATGTTTAGAAAAGTATACAACCGCTAGGTTATCCTTCATCATGATCCATCTCCTTGATTATGCGTTCCAGATTCTCTATCATCTTTAGTGTGACTTGAGAAGCAATTGCCAATTCATTGTCTGTCATTCCTGTAAAAACTTTATCTCGAAAATCTTGACTTTCTTTTTCACTTTGTTTTGCCAACTGTTGTCCTTTTTTTGTCACGAAAACTTCTTTGACCCGCTTATCTTGGGCACTCTGATTAACTGATACAAGTCCTTCTTTTTCCATTGTGTCGAGCATCTTGGCAATATTTTGTCTTGTTGTATTCATCGTACTCGCTAAATCATTGACGCTAGGTACACTCACTTTAGAAAGTTCTCTAAGATTCATTAGTAAAAACCATTGTTTCGTGGTTAATCCAGTGACAGATTTGTCTCCTGCAAATTGGAGCTTGTTCGCTAGGATAAATGTTCCACCAAATAATAGATGTCTAGGATTTTCTGGGGCCTTCATCAGCATTTCCCTTTCATAATAGGTAATAGGTTACCTATATTATATGCAACCTATTGCTTATTATCAAGATTAAGTTGTTGCTTTTAGGACATTTCGGTACAAGGAAAGAATGAAATAATCAGCAATGATTTCACCTATTATTTGAAAGAACTGAGTGTTCAAAAAAAGCGGTAATTACTGTAATCGATACAGTTATTTGATAATTTTATTGATCTAGTTTTTCAAAAAAAAACCTTGCCTAGAAAATAGGTCAAGGTTGGAAAAATTGGGAGGCATGTTTCAACAATTCATTTTTTATATCTTCAAAAGTTTGATTCAAGTCCAGTGTCACTACACTAATCGGATAGCCATTTAATTCATAGTGATGGTTTGGCTGATGTTCCTCTATCGTTTTAGCATAGAGGAGCATGCCTCCTACTACTTCACCATCTTTTGAAATCCAGTTATTAACGTAAGTGAAAATTTGATAAAGATTAGCAGTCTTTTGCTTTGCATCGCTCCCAATAAATCTGGTCGCCATATTCTCAGAATAAAACTTTGTATCCACAATTAAGGTCTTAGCACCATCACTCAAAACAATGTCAGTTTGCATATTCGGCAAAGCTTCAATGAAACCATCCCCTACTATCCATGGAATTTGTGGGTGTGTCACTTTGTAGCAGGTATCACGTTTATAGAAAGCAAATACAAATTTTTCGTAGAGTGACGATAATCGCTGTTCATCTTTCATTTCTCTTATCCATTGCTCTTCATTCGACTCATCCAAGAGTAACTCTTCATACAAATATCTACAGACATCAATAAGAAACTGATAACGTATATTTTGTCGATTATATTCAACTTTCTTCCAAAGTCTAAGTGATAGCTCAATGTCTGTTACATCGGAAAAATATGGTAATAACCCAAAGAAAAATCTCTTATCTGGCTTTGAAATATCTGGTAATTTATAGAGATATTGAATTGTTGCCTTTAAAATCTGATTTAGAAGCACATCCTCAGAGAACACATCGTATAGAACTACTAATTTTTTATCCACCAGGGCATTTTGCTTGATGGAAGAACCAATATCAATTTTCCCCTTGATGACTGTTGTCCTATCAGTTTCTTGAACGTAATCTTTAATTAGACCACCTCGAATTAAAACAGGAAGACCGATTTTCAAAATCTCAATGTATAAACCTTTCACGTTATCAAACTGCTCAACATTCATTCGTTGATATTCTGATAGTCCAATTGTTTGGTAAGCATAAGACAGCATGTAATAGATATTTCGAATCGGTATCTTAGAGTTTTTTTCCATCATAAGCATTCCTTAACTTATTCGCCCAGCTCTCAGCTTTATCTTCATCATCAAACCAATACTCATAGAGTTGAGGAATAATTTCATATTCTACTACTTCAATAAGTCTTGATTCTGCGTCTATGGAAAATGCATCACCAACAAAATAGCTATGACCGATTTGGAAACCTTTACCAAGCTCAGCTATAATGGTTTTATTTAGAGATATGATTATTTCTATTACTTTGATCATCTTAATCGGTGAACCAATATTATTGATATATTCAGTGAACGTTGAATTTTCAAAAGCTGGTGCTATATCGTAAAAAGAAAATCTACGTCTCAATGCATAATCCAGCAATGCTAGACTTCTGTCGGCTGTATTCATCATACCAATAATATAAAGATTGGCCGGTACTGAAAATTTTTCATTTGAATAGAGCAGATTGACTGATTTGCCGCGTTTGTCAGTCTCAATTAACATCATGAGTTCTCCTAGAATCTTACTCATGTTCCCACGGTTTATTTCATCAATGATGAAAAAGTAGTCTCTTTCAGGATCACGAGAAGCTTTACGTGCAAATTTAACAAATGGTCCTTGTTTCAATTCAAAACCATCACTATCCACTTTGGGGCGATATCCTTCAATAAAATCTTCGTAACTATAGCTCTGATGGAATTGAATCATTTGAATCCGCGAATCATCTTTCTCTTCCATCATTAGATATGCCAATCTGTCAGCGATAAAAGTTTTTCCTACTCCGGGAGCACCTTTCAAAATCAAATTTTTCTTATTTTGTAAAACTGATTGAAGCTTTCCAAGAGCATGTTCATCAATGTATACTTCTGAAAGAAAATCTTCTCTGGAATATGATTCATTCTCTCTAGCTGATGGTCTTGATTCCACATATCGAATATAATAGTCAATAGAACTTCCTGATACACCCTTGTATCTGTCGTAGGTTTCATCATTAAGAACCGTTTCCTTGATATTCTTTAACGCTTCGGTATCAGTTTCACCGAAAATAATCACTGTAAACGTAACTTCAATACTTTTGAGAGAAGAAATCTTTTGACTGATAGTTTTATCATTTAATAATTCTCCATTTTGCTGTACCTGTTGCGAAAGCCAAACTTTGAATTCATTAATTAAATGTAACTTTTCATCAATTGGCTCTCCATTGATGTGCTGATCCAAGTAAACAATAAAATCAGGATAATTATTGAGGTTAGTCAGCATTTTTTGTGAAACTTGGTCGCTTAAGTTCCATGACCCCTTATTCGTCCAGTCTATATTGTGACGATGCTTATATTTTGAAACATTGCTATCAAAGTAGTAATCTCCATTAACAACACCTTTTCCAACAATATGGTTACCATTTGTTTTTGCATAAACAATGTCACCAGGCTTAATTTCTCTGTAGAAGTCCCAAATCTCTTTTGCTTCATTTAATGAATTTTTTTTATCTTTCCGATGTTCTGAGATAGCCTTCTGGATGTCAAGTCTATTCTCATATTGATTTAAATCTTCAAGAAAGTCCCAATCAAACCCTATGATTTCCGATTGAAAAAGTTCTTGCCAAAGATTAGCGTCATCGCCTGGAACATAGAGCCAGTAATTCACACTGTCATCAACTTGACCATCTAAGCTCGAAGACTTTTGTTCTCTCTTCGGGTAAATCTTTTCTGGATTTTCAGTATAGTACAAAAACTTTAGATATGATCTCAAGATTGTTCCTAACTGCGCTATACCACCATAATTAGTCGGTTGGCTTCGATTCCCATTGTCATAATCCATTTGTGCATAATGACGTTTAAAGGATTCGTTGATCTTTACAAATTCCTTAGTGTATTTTTTCCTTTTCCCTTTCATCAGTTCTAATAATGAACTGTCCTTATCTCCAGTAATCTTCTGATATACTTCTTTAAACTCATCATATGTCTCGTAGTAAAAAAAATTTTCAAAATAGCTGTTACTTAATTCAAATTTGCTCAACAATAACCCAAGTTTTTCAAGATACGGTGTGTACCAGATCCCAGTTTTCTCACCTAGGTTATCTTTTGCCCAGTCCCTAAAAAGTTGTTTACGTATTTCCATTGAATTGCCCATCTAATCCACCTCACCAGAACAAATAAAAGTATCTTCAATTATATCACGGAAAATTTTTTTGTTGTATATCATCCAAAACTGTTATGAATACTAAAAATTTTGTTCACGCACCCAGCTATACCATTCTCCAACTTATTTCCTAATCTATATCTTTTCACCTTATCAATCTGTTTCTCCAAACTAAAACAAAGAGCCAGAACCAAAATGTCCCAACTCTCAGTATATCATATCTCACTCTATCTATTTTCAAGACGTATCAACAAGACCACACATTCCACATGAGTGGTTTGTGGGAATAGATCAACTGGCTGGATTTGTTTTGTCACATAGCCTTCTTCTGCGAATAGCGCTAGGTCACGTGCCAGTGTGGCTGGGTTGCAGGAAATATAAACAATGCGCTCTGGCTTAACCGCAGCCGTTGTCTCGATAAAGCTAGCTTCTAGACCTTTTCTTGGCGGATCGACAAAGACAACAGTTGGCTGAATGCCTTCACGTAACCATTGAGGCATAATCTTCTCCGCTTTGCCTACAAAGTAATGAACATTTTCTAAGCCATTTCTCGCAGCATTTGCTTTGGCATCTTCGACCGCTTCAGCAACAACTTCCATTCCGAGAACTTCTTGGACACGATCAGCTAAACTGATTCCGATGGTTCCAATGCCGGCATATGCATCCACGACAATGTCATCCGGCTGTAGATCTGCTAATTCAAACGCTTTTTGATACAGCACTTCTGTTTGGGCCGTATTGACTTGGTAGAAAGATTTGGCAGAGATTTGGAACGTCTTATCGAACAATTGGTCATCAATCGAAGCTTTTCCATAAAGGACTTTCTCTGCATCACCCATGATGACATTGGTTTTTTCTTCATTGATATTTTGGATCACCGATACTACTTCAGGAAGCTCTTCATGAATGACTTCAGCAATCTCTTCTCCTTTGAAAAACTTCGCTTTTCGTGTGACTAAAACGACCATCATTTCACCTGAGTGGTGTCCGCGACGGATCACAACGTGCCGTAAAAAGCCTTCGTGAGCTTCTTCGTTGTAGGCTTTGACGTTAAAACGCTGCAAAATGTTCCGCACGGTTACGATCGCTTGATCGATCGCCGGATCTTGGATATAGAAATCTTCGATTGGTACCAGGGTATGACTATTTTTGCGGTAAAAACCAGTAGTCAACTGCCCTTTGATTTTTTGAACGGGAATCTGCGCTTTGTTACGGTAGCCAAAAGGTTGTTCCATGCCGATCGTAGGCAATACCTCAACTTGCGGCATTTTCGCGACTTTTGCTAAAACATTCTCTACTTGTTGTTGTTTGAATGCCAATTGTTTTTCGTACTTCAGATGACTCAAAGGTGCGATACCGGTTCGCAATAAATCTTCATTAGGCAGTTCTTGACGATCTGGACTCGTTTGTAACAGTTTCATCACTTTGGCAAAACCAAATTTGTTGCCAACTTTCAACACTTTGACTAGCGCACGTTCGCCGGGTAATGTGTTTTCAATAAAAAGTAAATAGCCATCGACTTTGGCGATGCCGTTTCCTTCATGGGAAAGGTCTAAAATATCGACCTCAAGTTCCTGGTTCTTCTTAACAGGATAATTTTTCATAGGTTTCTCCTTTGTGCTTGCTTTTCTCATTTTAAAAAGGAATCGCTGAAATTGCAAGCGCTGTTTATTTCGATGATGGCTCTTCGCCAACATTTTGAACAAAAAACATCCGAAGGACAGAATCGGCTGATTGCTTTTAGGCTCTGCGGCGAAGAGCCGCTGCACCACAAGAGCAATTCCTTTTCCATCCTTCGGAAAATCATCTACACGAGAAGTCTTAAACTTCCTTAGGTGTTTTATTTATCAGCTGTTTTTCTTTTTCTGTGATTTTTCCCGTTCGCTCTTGTTCAAGATTTGTTTTCTCAAACGAATGCTTTCTGGGGTTACTTCACAGTATTCATCATCGTTCAAGAATTCCAATGATTCTTCCAAAGAAAGAATGCGAGGTTTCTTGATCACAGATGTTTGGTCTTTGTTTGCTGAACGAACGTTAGTCATTTGTTTTGCTTTCGTGATATTAACGGTTAAGTCTTTGTCACGAGAGTTTTCACCAATGATCATTCCTTCGTATACTTCGGTACCTGGTTCAACAAAAACAGTTCCCCGTTCTTCAATACTCATGATTGAGTAAGTCGTTGCTTTACCTGTATCGATAGAAACCAGTGCCCCTTGATGACGACCACCGATTTGACCTTGGATCATTGGCAAATATTGATCGAAGGTGTGGTGCATGATGCCGTAACCGCGAGTCATAGATAAGAATTCTGTCGTATAACCGATCAATCCTCGAGCAGGTGCCAAGAAAATGATCCGCACTTGTCCATTTCCTGTATTGATCATGTCTTGCATTTCTGCTTTACGCATGCCCAATGATTCGATGACTGATCCCATGTATTCTTCCGGTGTATCGATTTGAACACGTTCAAATGGTTCACATTTCACACCATCAATTTCACGTTCAATGACTTCTGGACGAGAAACTTGCAATTCAAAACCTTCACGACGCATATTTTCGATCAAGATCGACAAATGAAGTTCTCCACGGCCAGAAACGATCCATGAGTCAGGTCCAATTGGATCAACACGCAATGACACGTCTGTTTGCAATTGAGCCATCAAGCGCTCTTCGATTTTACGTGCTGTAACGAATTTTCCTTCACGACCAGCAAAAGGAGAATTGTTCACGATGAATGTCATTTGCAATGTTGGTTCATCAATATGCAGCACAGGTAATGAATCTTGGTGATCAATTGGTGTCACTGTTTCACCAACGAAGATATCTTCCATTCCGGAAACCGCGATCAAATCACCGGCTTTGGCTTCTTGGATCTCTAGACGTTTCAAACCAAAGAACCCGAAAAGTTTCGTTACACGAAATTTTTTGACTTCTCCATTTAATTTCATCAATGCAACTTGGTCGCCGACTTTGATTGATCCGCGGAAGACACGGCCAATTCCGATACGTCCAACATAATCATTATAATCAAGCAATGATACTTGGAATTGCAAAGGTTCGTCACTGTTATCGATTGGTGCTGGAATGTGTTCAATGATCGTATCGAACAATGGCGCCATCGTTTTTTGCTGATCAGCTGGATCGTCTGATGCACTAGATGTACCGTTGATTGCAGAAGCGTAAATGACTGGGAAATCTAATTGGTCGTCATCTGCCCCTAATTCAATAAATAATTCCAACACTTCATCGACAACGTGTTCTGGACGAGCAGATGGTTTATCAATTTTGTTTACAACAACGATCGGCACTAAATGTTGTTCCAACGCTTTTTTCAATACAAAACGTGTTTGCGGCATCGTTCCTTCATACGCATCAACAACTAAGACAACACCGTCGACCATTTTCATGATTCGTTCCACTTCTCCACCGAAGTCCGCGTGTCCTGGGGTATCCATGATGTTGATTTTTGTGCCATTGTATTCAACGGCCGTATTTTTTGCTAAGATCGTGATACCACGTTCTTTCTCGATCGCATTTGAATCCATCGCCCGTTCTTGTAATTGGGTATGGCTATCTAACGTTTGGGATTGTTTCAATAATTCATCAACTAATGTAGTTTTTCCGTGGTCAACGTGGGCAATAATAGCGACGTTGCGGATATCATTTCTAATATTCAATTTATAAACTCCTTTTTTGGTGACATTGCACTCGACAAGCCATTATACCAGAATTTCTTTCTGAAATATAGTGCAAAGTTTTCATTTTTACAGAAAAAAACAGATACCCGTAGATATCTGCTCGTCATTTATTGATTTGCGATCGTCAATAATTCTTGAAATGCTGTTGGTGTGCCACCAATAAACAATTCCCGACCATCTAGAGCAAGTTCCTCTCCGGTGATATTCGCCATCTTCAAACCTAATGTTTCCATTAAGATACCGCCAGGGGCATAGTCCCATGGCGCTAGGTTGGAAATATAGCCTGCGCGCTGACCTAAGACCAGCGCAATCAATTCGATGCCCGCACAACCGGTCATCCGTACACCTAGTGCCCGTTCACTCATTTCGACTTCATGATGACGATTATGCATCAACATGGGCGCATTTAATCCGATCAATCCTTCCTCTAAAGCGATATCTTTCGGCGGATCGATTTTTTTTCCGTTGCAAAAGACCCCAATTTCCGGACCACCCCAAAGAAATTCATTTTTCATGACATTATAAACAAAGCCAAAACGTCCTTGGCCTTCTTCATATACAGCAATCATGATACAGAAATTCTCTTTTTCCAACACGAAATTCATGGTTCCGTCAATAGGATCAATGATAAATACTCGTCCACTAAAATCTGAAAGTCGATCTAAACCATTTTCTTCCCCTAGAATGTTTGCTTCTGGGTCAAAGGCTTGAATCTTCTCAATTAGAAAATCCTGCGTCGCCTTATCCAGTTCAGTCACCAAATCTTTCCGACCTGATTTTGTTTCAACGATCAGAGACTCTTTATTTAGGTTTTCTTTGATTTTTTCCCCTGCTGCAATCATCCAGCTATGGATTTCACTTACGATTTCTTGCATGGTTGATTTCTACTCCTTCATTTTCAGTTTACCGCTTGTCGTCTTGGCCGCTTGAACCGTTCGATACAATGAGTATCCGCTCAAGTCTTCGAAATCTCTGCCTAAACGGCGCTCTTCCCCAATACCTGGCACAACTTTCTTAAACTGCTGATAAGCTTCTAAAAACTCCGCTGCCGGGATCCCTTTCTCGTAGGCTTGTTCTAAGCGATCCCATAGATTCATTACAATAACCATTTCATCTGTTGACCAGTCCAGATCTAGAGGATATTGATAATCACGCATTTTAATCACCCCTATTCGTCCTATTCAGTGTACCATAAAAATACAAATTGGTCAGAGACTCTGTCGCAAAATAAAAGAGGACACCTCTCAATGAGAGATGCACCCCCTATTTAAAAAAATGAACGAATGTTTTGAAGAAGACCCCATGATGCCTAGGCTATATCGCCTTTTACAGACTTAATCGAGCTTAGTCCTAGCTCTAACTAAAATACGAGATACCTTAACTCATTCCACGTTGGTTCATTTAGATAGTTGTGCTAGAACTTCAGTAAAGTCTTTAACATAATAGCGTAGGTTTTTTCTTCCCTTAATAAGGATCGTATGTCCCTCGTTTTCCAAAGCGCTTTTTTGTTTCTCGATTCCGCCTGGATACTTAGGGTTTAACTCCCCATTCGCTTTTAATGTCCGCCAGAAAGGAATTTTATCTGTTTTTCTTTGTTCACTAGCCCATGCTGCGATGGAGACAAAAATACCCGCGGTGATCGGATCTGTGAAATCGGCGCCATACCTTTCTGCCAGATACTCGCGAATCTTACTAATCGTCATCACTTGGCCTAATGGGATACGCCCCATGATTTGATTGTAATCCACTGGAGGAGCCAAAAGCATTCTCTTTCCCCCATATTTCTCAATACTCTTTTCATCTGTGATTTGCTTGATTTTCGGCATTCCTTTCGTCTCATGGAGCATCTTATTGAAATCTTTCTTTTTTTCATCGACCATACTAGTCCCTCCTTTACTTTCAAAGTACCGCCTTCTAAATCAAACTGCAATGAGAAGCTTCAAATTATTTTGAAAAAGCATGCAAAAATAAAAAATTCTTGATGATCTGAACGGATTTCCACCAATTCACGCTGATATAAAACTTTGTATATTCTGTGCCCCATTGCCATGGAATAGGTAAAGAACCATCTTCTAGCTGGTTCTCTGAGATTTTAGCGGCTTCTTGCTGACAAAGTTCTTTATCAAAAATGGTGAGCAGTTGTTCTTTCGAGAAAAAAAGTCCGATGGTTTGCTGGTGTAAGAAGTAAACCATTCTTCTGGGGCTTTCGAGACGGTTTGACGAATTTGTTGGCACAACACTTCTTGAAAATTTATGTTCTCCAAAAGAGGTTGATCATGTGTTTTTTTACAATAGTTTAGCATTTCCAAATAAACGACTAACGTATGCCTATCATCGTTGTCTCATTGAGAAAGCTATCAATGGCGGTTTGAAGGATTCCCTCCGCTTGTTGAGATAAACCAGTATCTTCCACGCGGATGATCATACCAGCAAAACTCACGGTGGGATTATTAGCCGGCACACCTACAGGACTCTCCCACCAGATGGCATGGGGGTAAAAGCAGTCGAAGGTACTTGGTTCCACCACCTCTCTTTAGAAAAAATCTTTCCCACTGGACAAGTACCTCAAGATCCCCTGTATTATAGGATTTTTAGCATCAAGGCAATTGATCTCTCGTAAAATACTGCAGGCAGCTCACGTCGCAATCGGGGTGCTGTTGGGTTTCCAATTGTCTGGCTCTAAGCCGTGACTAAAGCCGCCATCCTCGTTTTGATAGACCTCTAACATCTGTAAAACATTCTCCCGGCTACCGTCTTCAAAATGAATCTGTCAGCGTGCAAATTCCAATGGACGTGCATTTTGATAAATAGATTGTCTAGCTTTTTCAAAAGGTTCCCTATTTTCACGCTCCTATTCAATCTTGTTCAGATCTGTTCAGACTTGCTAAGACTTATTGGTTACTTTGATTATGACCTAATTTATTATTCGTTACAACGCTGACACTGCTAGAACTATCCCTTCATTGATCTTCTATTTTCTTTAACGACTGCTTTTTTACTCTTGCGGCTACACTTTACAGATAAATGCTAGTCGTCTTTCTTGAAAAGCATTCTTTTGGTGTTTCCTTTTCCTTGATGTTACAGTAAGAATAGCAAGAATAAAGGAGGATTTCATTTGCGCTTAGAAAATAAAAAAATCATCGCGTTAGTCGACAATGATTTCGAGGATTTAGAGCTTTGGTACCCTGTTCACCGTTTGCGAGAAGAAGGCGCTCAAGTGGATTTAGTTGGCGAAGAAGCCCATAAAAGCTATAAAGGAAAATACGGAGTTCCTGCAGAATCCGCGTTTGCTTTTGACGACATCCATGTGGCTGATTATGATGCCATCTTAGTCCCTGGCGGTTGGGCACCGGATAAACTGCGCCGATTCCCACAAGTCATTTCTTTTGTTCAAGCAATGGACAAAGAAGAAAAAGTCATTGGTCAAATATGTCATGCCGGCTGGGTCTTGATTTCCGCGAATATATTGCAAGGAAGAAAAGTGACTAGCACCCCTGGCATAAAAGACGATATGACAAACGCCGGAGCTACTTGGGTGGATACACCAGTTATCACCGACGGTCACATCGTTTCTAGCCGTAGACCACCTGACCTGCCCGATTATATGCGGGAATTCATCGCTGTTTTAGAAAAGAAATAACCCGGCTAGGCTGATTCACTTTAACGAAAAAGAGTGGCGATGATTGTTCGCCACTCTTTTTCGTTATCATTTTTGAACATTGCTCTAGCTATTTTTGTCATTCCTTGTCTGCTATTCGGAAAGATCGGAAACAACAGAGGCCTTTGGCAGCTTACGGATCCCCCATAGCGTCAATAACGCTCCAATCAAAGCAAAGCACGTGCCGCACAATAACATCTGCCAGACACCGAAGTTCTGTAAAAGGCTGCCGCCTAAGATATTCCCCAGCACACCGCCTAATGTCGTCGCAATAATGATCAGCGTTTGTCCAAATACCCGATCTTCATCTGCCAATACGTGATTGAAGAGATAAGCAGACGCTGGGATAAATAAAGCAAAACTAAAGCCCTGCAATAGGTGTGTCATTTCCATCATAACAATCGTGCTGGTAAGCAACATCATTACTCCTCTGACTGCAAATGCGATACTAGAAAACAAAAGCCAAAGCTTGCTGGACTTTCTTTTGACCAAACGTTCGAAGAATATCATTCCTGGCAACTCGCATAATGCAGCAATCATTAATGAAATTCCTACTTCTTTGCTGCCGCCTCCGATCGAAGCAAAAATCTGTGCCAAGAAGCTATTGATCATTGTGTGAAAGCTGAACAGAAAGCTGAATCCTATGAATAACAAAAGTAAAAAAGGATATTTTTTTCCTAACCCACCCGAATGCTTCTCTTCTATCTTCAACGGCAGAACCCTTGTTTTCACTGTGGGCAGCAAAAGTAAGAGGACAAAAAACAGTCCTGCTTCTACTAATGCCATTATTGGGAGAAGCGCAGCCGAATAGCTCGCCAACAACTGCCCTAATAAGAAAGAGGTTGCGGCATATCCTAGTGAACCGCCTGCTCTCGAAAAACCAAAATTAATCCCATAGCCGGTGTTCACATACTCAAATGCAAGAGCATTGATAAATGACTGCATGGAAACTAGCACGATTGCACCAATGATAAAACTGATAATCGTCAGTGCTGGCAGTAATAACCCTACTAGAAGAGCGATAATCAGGCTCAGTGTCATCCCTTTTAGGACAGCAATCAAGGGAATCCTTTTTCTTTTAATGATCACTTGACTGATGAAAGGCTGAAGCGCGGCTGAAAAAATATTGATAAGTGCTAAGATCCCACCGATTTTTGCTGGATCGATCTTAAAATAAATCAGAAATAATGTGGCAAATCCATAAATTGAACAAAACATCATCCAATAAAGAAATTGCAGACTTGTATAATAGAGACGAATCGTTTTCCCACCCAATTGTTTACGCATACAATCCCCGCCTTCATCCGTTTTAGATAGCAACTTAATATAGCATAATTCAGACAGATTTGCTACAGCAATCAAGTAGGCAATCGCCAGTATTTTATGCCATTCACTGATACTTGATCCCATAAAAAAACTCGCTCATCGAAAGGATGAACGAGTCTTCTATCATTAAATATGGATTGGTAAGCCTAATGCCAACTCAGCAGCATCCATGGTGATCTCACCTAAAGATGGATGTGGGTGGATCGTTAACGCGATATCTTCTGCGTTCATACCTGATTCGATTGCAAGAGCCAATTCTGAAACCATGTCACTTGCACCTAAACCAGCGATTTGCGCACCGATGATCACATTGTCTTCTACTGTTGTTACTAAGCGGATAAATCCTTCTGTTTTACCAAGAGACAATGCACGACCATTTCCAGAGAATGGGAATTTGTAAGCTTTCGCTTCAATTCCAGCATCTTTTGCATCTTTGATCGTCATACCGACAGAAGCTAATTCTGGATCAGTAAAGGCAACCGCTGGCATTGCTTTATAATCAACAGCAACTTTTTTACCAGAAATGGCTTCAGCAGCAATTTTTGCTTCATAACTTGCTTTATGAGCAAGTGCTGCACCAGGTACGATATCTCCGATTGCAAAGATGTTTGATACGTTCGTACGGCCTTGTTTGTCAACTGTGATCAATCCACGTTCGCCAACTTCAACACCGGCTTGCTCTAAGCCCATGTCATCTGTATTCGGACGTCGACCAACTGTAACCATCACATAGTCAGCTGTCACTGATTCTTCTTTGCCATCAACAGCGTATTTAACCGTTACACTATCGCCATTATCAACAGCTTCTTTAGCCATTGCATTAGTAACGATCGTTACGCCTTTTTTAGCGAAGTCTTCTTCAACTAATTTAACCATATCTTTTTCATAAGTTGGCAAAATTTGAGGAGAACCTTCAAGAATCGTTACTTCTGCTCCAAGGTTTGCATAAGCAGCACCAAGTTCAGAACCGATGACACCGCCACCGATAACAACGAATTTTTTAGGCACTTCTTTCAATGCCAATCCGCCAGTAGAATCAAGCACACGTCCACCGAATTTGAAACCAGGGATTTCAATTGGGCGAGAACCTGTCGCGATGATTGCATTGTTGAAAGAATAAGTTTGAGCTGAATCAGGATGAATCACACGTAATGTGTGATCATCAACAAAGAAAGCTTCCCCTTCAATTGTTTCAACTTTGTGTTTTTTCAATAGGAAGCCAACACCTGAAGTCAATGTTTTCACAACTTTGTTGTCTTTCCATTCTTGTGTTTTAGCAAAATCAAGTGATACGTTTTCGCTTGTTACACCAAACATTGTCGAATCTAGTGATTCTTGGTAATGATGTCCTGCTGCAATCAATGCTTTTGAAGGGATACAACCAACGTTCAAACAAACACCGCCAATGTATTCTCTTTCAATGATCGCAACTTTTTGTCCCATTTCCGCTGCGCGGATGGCAGCTACATAGCCGCCAGGTCCCGCACCGATTACAACTGTATCTAATTCAACAGCAAAATCTCCAACTACCATTTGTTAATCATCCTTCCATCATTAATAGCTCTGGATCAGCTAATAGACGTTTGATATTATTCATTGCTTGTTGCGCTGTTGCACCATCAACGATTCGGTGGTCAAAGCTCAATGAAAGTTTCATTACGCGGCCGACAACGATTTCGCCCTCAGCATTGACGATTGGTTGTTGCGCGATTGTACCAACACCCAAGATAGCTACTTCAGGGTAGTTGATTACTGGTGTGAACCAGCCACCGCCTACAGAACCAATGTTACTGATAGTGATCGTTCCGTTGCGCATGTCATCTGCAGAAAGTTTGCCGTCATGAGCAAGTTTAGCTTTTTCGTTGATTTCATCAGCGATAGCAAACATTCCTTTGCGGTCTGCATCTTTGACATTTGGTACATATAACCCATGATCCGTATCCGTAGCAATACCGATATTGTAGTAGTTTTTGTACACAATTTCTTGTTTTGCATCATCGATTGAAGCATTCAAGATAGGGAATTTTTTGACTGTAGCAGTCAATGCTTTTACAACATATGGCAAGAAAGTAAGTTTTGTGCCATTGGCAGCAGCAACTTCTTTAAATTTCTTGCGATTATCCCAAAGATTTGTTACTTCTACTTCATCATGCAATGTTACATGAGGTGCTGTATGTTTGCTGTTGACCATTGCTTTCGCAATTGCTTTACGTGTCGGAGTTAATGCTACACGTTCTTCTAAATCACCCAAGTTAGACTTGAAGGCTTTAGCTGGTGCTGCTGGTTTGCTTTCAGCTGCTGGTGCTTGCGCTTCTTCTTTTGCTGGAGCTGCTGCTTCTGCAGTTGCTGAAGCTCCGCCACCAGATAGGAAGTTCTCAATGTCTTCTTTTGTCACGCGGCCACCTTTGCCAGTTGCAGTTACTTGTGTGATGTCGACATCTTTTTCACGAGCAAATTGACGGACAGAAGGCATTGCTAATACACGTTTGTTTGGATCAGCAGCTTCAACGACACTTGCTGAGCCAGAAGTTTCAACTTTTTCTGGCGCTGCAGTTGGCGCTGCAGAACTAGCAGCTGGTGCACTGTTGTGTCCTGGAGCATCGATTTCTACTAATACATCACCAACATTAGCAACTGTTCCTTCTGATACAAGGATATTTTTTACAGTACCTGTGACTGGAGATGGGATTTCTTCAACTGATTTGTCGTTTTGAACTTCCAATAAAGTATCATCTTCATTGATGGTGTCGCCAGCTTTAACGAACCATTTTACGATTTCGCCTTCTGCAATTCCTTCACCGATATCTGGTAATTTGAATTGGAATACGCCTTCGCCTTCTGAAGAACCAGCAGATGCAGCTTCCGTTGTTGGAACAGCAGCTGGTTGTGCAGGAGTTTGGGCTTGCGCTGCCACACCTGCATCTCCTTCATTGTCTTCATGGCCAGGTGCATCGATTTCTACTAATACATCACCAACATTGGCAACTGTTCCTTCTGATACAAGGATATTTTTTACAGTACCTGTGACTGGAGATGGGATTTCTTCAACTGATTTGTCATTTTGAACTTCCAATAAAGTGTCATCTTCATTGATGGTATCGCCGGGTTTAACGAACCATTTTACGATTTCGCCTTCTGCGATCCCTTCACCGATATCCGGTAATTTAAATTGAAATGCCATTTTCTATTCTTCCCTTCTTCAACTATTAAAAGTTCACGATTTCTTTCACTTTGTCTTCGATATCTTTAGCATTTGGCAACCAGATATTTTCTGCTTGACCGAATGGGAAGATTGTATCTGGAGCAGATACACGTCCAATTGGTGCTTCTAATGAAAGAACCGCACGTTCAGAAATTTCAGAAACGACTTGAGCGCCTACGCCTGCTTGTTTTTGAGCTTCTTGAACAACAACCACACGACCAGTTTTTTCAACAGATTTAATGATTGTTTCCACATCAAGAGGAGCAACTGTACGCAAATCGATAATTTCAGCATTGATGTTTTCTTTTGCTAAGTTATCCGCTGCTTTGATTGCTTCACGAACCATTGCACCATAAGTGATGATCGATACGTCTGTTCCTTCACGAGTCACCGCTGCTTTATCCAATGGAACTTCATACGCTTCTTCTGGCACTTCTTCACGGAATGAACGGTAAAGTTTCATATGTTCTAAGAAAACAACAGGATCATTGCTGCGAATAGAAGCAATTAACAATCCTTTTGCATCGTATGGGTTTGATGGAATCACGACACGGATACCTGGTGATTGAGCAATCAATCCTTCCAAGTTATCTGAGTGCAATTCTGGTGTATGCACACCACCACCAAATGGTGAACGAATCGTAATTGGCAAGTTGCGTGTGCCGCCCATACGGTAGCGAGTACGTGCCATTTGTCCAACGATTTCATCAAATGTTTCAAAAACGAATCCGAAGAATTGAATTTCTGGAACTGGACGGAAACCTTCTAGTGCTAAACCAAAAGCTAAACCGCCGATACCAGATTCAGCAAGAGGGGTATCGAAAACACGATCTTCACCGAATTTTTCTTGTAAACCTTCTGTTGCCCGGAAAACCCCGCCGTTTTTACCGACGTCTTCACCAAAGACTAAAATTTCTTTGTCGTTTTCCATTTCAACAGCTAAGGCATCTGTAATTGCTTGAATCATTGTTTTTTGTGCCATGACTATTTCGACTCCTTCGCTTCGTAAGTTGCAATTTGTTCTTTAATGTTTTGAGGTTGTACTTCAAACATATTTTTCAAGAAATCTGAAACTTTTTGTTTAGGTACACGGTCAGCTTCAGCGATTGCAGCTTTGATTTCTTCTTTAGTTTGTTCAATGATTTGTTCTTCTTTTTCTTCAGACCATAGTCCTTTTTCAGTCAAGTACGTACGGAAGCGAACCAATGGGTCTTTTTGTTGCCATTCGCTGTCCATATCTTTTGAACGGTAACGCGTTGGGTCATCCCCTGATAATGTGTGTGGACCATAACGGTAAGTCAATGTTTCAATCAAAACTGGTCCATTGCCATTTGCTGCCCATTCACGAGCTGCTTTTGATACAGTGTAAACTGCTAATGGATCCATACCATCCACTTGGATTCCTGGGATACCAGCTGCAGCTGCTTTTTGAGCTAATGTTGGCGCAGCACTTTGAACTTCACGAGGTGTTGAAATCGCAAAACCGTTGTTTTGGATGTAGAATACAGCGTTTGCATGGTAAGCACCAGCAAAGTTGATTGCTTCATAGAAGTCCCCTTGTGAAGAACCGCCATCACCTGTATAAGTGAAGACAACATTTTTCTTGTTGCGCTTTTTCAGACCAAGAGCTACACCAGCAGCTTGCACGTATTGCGCACCGATAATGATTTGTGGTGGTAAAGCTTGCAAGTCTTCTGGATAAAGGTTTCCAGCTACGTGTCCGCGAGACCATAAGAACGCTTCTTTCAATGGAAGGCCGTGTTGGATCAATTGAGGGACATCACGGTAACCAGGTAAAAGCACATCTTCTTTTTCAAATGCAAAATGACTTGCTAATTGACTTGCTTCTTGACCAGCTGTTGGCGCGAAGAAACCTAGACGACCTTGACGGTTTAACGCAGTAGAGCGTTGGTCTAATACACGGGACCATACCATGCGAGTCATCAACTCGACTAATTCGTCGTCACTTAGATCAGGTACTAAATCTGGATTTACGATTTTTCCGTCTTTATCTAATGCTTGATAAGTTGGAAAATCTGCATTGACTTGCTCCAAAATTGCTTGGAAATCAAGTGCTTTTTGTTTTTTTGCCATCTTGACACACTTTCCTCTCTGATATAAAAATTCACTTTCGAATGTAACAGGGATAAAATCTGTATCATCGAAAAATCATTTACTACTATAAATTATCATTTAAACGAGAATAAGACAAGTGAAAAGGTATTTTTTTTTTAATAAAACGATTCCCATTAGACCAACTCTTAAGAAACGATTAGTGAAAATAATCACATTTAAGCAATCGCTTTCTTGCTTTACTCCTTATTAAATTCTTTTTTTCTTTTAAGAATAGTACAGACTTCGCCTTTTAACTAAACAGAAACGTAACACCTGGAGGACTTTCCCTTGTGAATGTTCCGACTTAGTAAAATTAGTTTTTTTTGATAATGAGAAAAAAATAATACAGAATAGAATAAAAAAGAAACAGATAGCATAAAAGTTAAAATCTTTTATGACTATCCGTTTCTTTTCTCAGATCCACTCTTTTGTATAATGGATATAGATTCTCTTAGCTACTTCTACGCTTACCAGGTAGGCAAGAATAATGCCGACAAACCATGGCCAGTAAGAAGATGGTAGCGCTGCAAAATCAAAGACTGTGTGCAGCGGCGACAAGATAATACCGAAACCTACCAAAATCGCAAGAACGCTTGACAGTAAGACTGCTGGCGATGCGATACTTTGGAAAAATGGCAGTTTACGCGTCCGGACCATATGCACGACTAATGTTTGCGTCACAAGACCGATCATGAACCAGCCGGCTTGGAACAGCGCTTGTTCTTGAATGGTATTTGCTTGGAACACATGCCACATCACGAAGAATGTCAAGATATCAAAAATACTGCTGACTGGTCCAATGCTTACGGTGAATTTCAATAAGCCTCTGACTTGCCACTTGACTGGTTTTTCTAGTTCTTCCACATCCACATTATCCCAAGGAATGGTCAACTGTGCCATATCATAGACTAGATTTTGCACCAGCAATTGAATAGAAAGCATTGGCAAGAAAGGCAAGAATGCACTAGCGACAAGGATCGAAAAAACATTCCCAAAGTTTGAACTCAATGTCATCTTGA
The DNA here is from genome assembly GCF_001544275.1 of Enterococcus gallinarum NBRC 100675. GTDB lineage: Bacteria > Bacillota > Bacilli > Lactobacillales > Enterococcaceae > Enterococcus_D > Enterococcus_D gallinarum. The sequence continues at coordinate 67,087 of NZ_BCQE01000018.1, forward strand.
TGTATTTCATCATGTTTGTGAAAACTTTACGGCCTTCAATGACCCCTTTATCTAACACATTCAAGCTTTTTTCTAATAAAATGATCGAACTTGCGTCTTTGGTAATGTCTGCGGCCGTATCTACAGAAATACCGACATCAGCAGCCCGCAGTGCAGGCGCATCATTGATTCCATCTCCCATAAATCCGACAGTATGACCATCGGCTTGCAGCGACTGAATGATGCGTGACTTTTGCATAGGATTCAACTTAGCAAATAGATTGACCGCTTCTGCTTTTTCAGCCAATTCTTCATCAGAGAGACGATCAACGTCTATCCCTAGAAGATAGTCGTTCACTTCGATCCCCACATCTTTACACACCTTTTGCGCCACGATCGCATTGTCACCAGTCAAAACTTTCACGTTGACACCATGACCATGTAATGAAGCAATAGCTGTTTTTGCGGACTCTTTCGCTGGGTCTAAAAAGCCCATGAATCCGATCATGATCATATCTTGTTCATCTTCAACTGTGTAGACGGCTTCTGCGTGAGCATCTCGCTTGATTGCTACTGTTAGGACACGCATGCCCTGTTTATTCAAGCGGTGATTTACCTCACGAAGTTTTTCTCTTAATTCATCTGTCAATTCCAGAACTTGTCCGTTGACTTCCACGTATTTGCAGACTTTCTCCATTTCCTCAGCAGCACCTTTTGTGACCATGATTTGGTGCCCATCTGCTTTGACAACCACTGTTAAACGCCGGCGGGAAAAGTCAAAGGGGATTTCATCCACTTTGATGACTTCTTGATAAGGCGCTTGGCGCTCTGTATCTTCGAAGTAGTTCAATACCGCAATATCCATCAAATTTTTCCAACCTGTTTGATAATAGGAATTCAAATAGGTCATATCCAACACTTGTTGGTCTTCTTTACCAAACGGATTCAGATGCTGCACTAATACGACGCGATCTTCAGTGATCGTGCCGGTTTTATCCGTACATAAAACGTCCATACTGCCCAAGTTTTGAATCGAAGGCAATTCTTTGACGATCACTTTTTCTTTAGCTAACGACATGGCACCTTTTGCCAAATTACTTGTGACGATCATTGGCAACATTTCCGGAGTCAAACCAACAGCTACAGCGATTGCGAAGAAAAGGGCTTCTCCCCAGTCGCCTTTTGTCAATCCATTGATCAAAAAGACGATGGGAAACAAAACCATTACCATTCGCAGCAACAATTTACTGACTTTCGTCAAACCATCCTCAAAAGTAGTCTTTCCTCGTTTTGACGTTGCATTTTTGGCAATATCACCAAAAAAAGTACTTTGACCGGTTTTTAAAATAATTGCTTTACCTTGTCCACTAAGGACATCTGTTCCCATGAAAACCAAATCTTGCATATCTAATGCGGAAATCGTTTCTTTAGAATCTTTGATCCCAGCATCGACAAATTTTTCCACCGGCATAGATTCTCCGGTCAGAGAAGATTGATTGATAAATAAATCTTTTGTCCAAATCAAAATAGCATCTGCCGGAATCATATCCCCGGTTGCCAATGTCACGATGTCTCCTGGTACGACTTCATCCATCGGAATCTCGATCGTTTCGCCGTCTCGAGTGACAGAACATGTATTTTCAATTAATTCTTTTAAGGCCAAACTTGCTTTTTGCGAACGATATTCTTGCACGAATGTGATCGTAACACTTGCTAAGATCATGATTCCCATCACGACCACTGCTTCATAATCACCTGTGAAAAAAGAAATGACCATCAGCAAAGCCAAAACTAATACAAAAGGATCTTTGAAAGCACTTAAAAACATCAGCCAAGCAGGTGTTGGTTTTTGTGCATCTACTTGGTTTGGTCCATATTCGTCCAGACGTTCTGCTGCATCCTCTTTTGATAGTCCATTAAACGAAGTCCGCATTTCCATCAGTAACTCTCTTTCCGAAAGTTGTGCAAGTAATTTTAATTCTTGATCTTTAGATAATTTTTTTAACATCTTCTTTTCCTCCTATAACTAGGAGTTGCATTTGCTACCCCTAGCATTCTTTTTATTGTTCATCTGGGGACTGGGGTATTCCATGTTCATCTTCCTCTCTGTTTATCAAGCAAGAAACTCTGGATCATGCAGAAGTGTTGGTCAAAAATAAAGGCAGTCAGCAATTGTCTTGCAGCACCTCATAAAGGTCTGTATGTATCAGCTAAAATAAAGGCATCAGTGACCATTAACACAAAAAAACGCATGCTCCCAATAAGCATGCGTAAAAAACTCATGATCATTGTAGAGCTTTAGCACTATAGGGCGTAGATAACTTGACGTTATCAGCTGCTTTGGGTTTAACCTTCACGATTAGACCTGTCCTACCAACTAAGCATCTCTCGATACTTTTGCGGCAGCAGCTTGTGTCCATATAGGAGCCTCACCTAACAATTATTTATTTCTATCCTCACTATAGTCTATCTAATTATATAGGTCAACCATTATGTGAAAATACTTTTGTTATTTTTCAATTCCATTTTCAGTTTTTGGATCATTGGATCGAAGGATCTGCCATTCCGGACAGACGGTAATATTGAGCCAACACTTCTTTGATTCGCTGACTTGCTTTACCATCACCATAAGGATTTTCAGCATGCGCCATTGCGGTATATGCAGCGTGATCCTGCAACAACTGCTTCGTTGCTTGATACACATCCTCTTCCCCTGTACCGACCAATTTCAACGTTCCTGCCGCAATGCCTTCTGGACGTTCAGTTGTGTCCCGCAACACCAATACAGGAACACCGAGAGAAGGGGCTTCTTCCTGGACACCGCCGGAATCAGTTAGAATCAATGTGCTTTGGTTGGCAAAATTGTGAAAATCGATGACATCTAAAGGTTCAATCAATGTAACATTCTCTAAAGCACCCAGAGTTTCTTGGGCAATTTCTCGAACTTTGGGATTTTTATGCATCGGAAAAACGACTGAGACTTCTGGAAACTCGCCTGCAATTCGAGCCAATGCCTGAAAAACATTCTTCATCGGCTGACCTAAATTCTCTCTGCGGTGCATCGTCAACAAAATCTTTCGCTGTTTTTTGTCTGTTAGTGTAGGATGCTGATAGTCTTGAGAAACAGTGTAGCGCATGGCATCAATCGCGGTATTGCCAGTGACAAAGATGGCTTCTGGATCATGATTTTCCGCAAGTAGATTTTCTTTACTTTGAAGCGTTGGAGCAAAGTAAAGATCCGTTAGCACATCGATGAGTTGCCGGTTGGCTTCTTCCGGATAGGGTGATCGTTTATTCCACGTCCGCAAACCAGCTTCAACATGACCGATCGGGATCTGAGCGTAAAAAGCTGCGGTTGCTGCGGCATATGCCGTTGTTGTGTCACCATGAACAAGCACAATTGACGGTTTTTCTTGGTGGAGAATCGGTTCTAATTCCAGCAAGACTTTTGTAGTGATGCCGGTCAACGTCTGTCCCAATGTCATGATATCCAAGTCGTAATCAGGTTCGATCGCAAAAACCTCTAATACTTGATCTAACATCTCGCGATGTTGGGCTGTCACCACGACAATTGATTGAAATCGAGGATCAGCCTCTAATTCTTTTACCAAAGGCGCCATCTTGATGGCTTCCGGTCTTGTCCCAAAAACGGACATTACTTTGATAGTCAAACACTCACCTGCTTCTTTCTGCATGTTTACTTTATTGTTATTGCTCTTACTCACTTAGTCAACTGAATATCCGCTTTTAGCTCAGAATATTTTTTAGTTTTTTTCATCATTTCTTCTATTATAACGAAAGATTAAGAAAAACCAAATAGTCGATAAAGATGATTCCACAAAAAGCAGAAGGTCAGCGCTGAAAATAAAAAAACCAAAAGACTTGTTGCCCTCAGCAGCAAGTGATAAGAATGTTTTCCTATCGCTTGCTGCAAGACCAAGAAATCTTTTGGATCGAACTTTTATTCATGCCACTGTCAATTCTACAGCCGAAGCAACTTAAATTGTATCGCCATTGAAAATCGAGTTTTTCACGATCACATAATCAACTTTTCGAATCGATTCGAGATCTTTGCCACCGGCATAGGAGATCGATGATTGTAGATCTTGCTGCATCTCAACCAAAGTATCTTTCAAAGAACCTTTGTAAGGGATCCAGATTTTTTTCCCTTCGACGTTTTTCTTTTCCCCTTTTTGGAATTCAGAAGCAGAGCCAAAGTATTCTTTTAAAACGACACCATTTTCGACTTTTGTTTCCCCGGGAGATTCTTCATGTCCAGCAAACAATGAACCAATCATGACCATCGTTGCCCCAAAACGAACAGATTTTGCGATATCTCCATGGGTGCGGATTCCCCCATCGGCGATAATCGGCTTGCGAGCTGCTTTTGCACACCAGCGTAATGCAGCTAATTGCCACCCACCAGTTCCAAAACCAGTTTTGATTTTAGTGATACAAACTTTCCCTGGTCCGATCCCGACTTTCGTTGCATCCGCGCCGGCATTTTCCAATTCTCGGACCGCTTCAGGTGTACCAACGTTCCCTGCAATCACAAAAGCATCTGGTAAATGTTTTTTGATATGTTGGATCATATTGATGACAGCATTGGAATGTCCATGGGCAATATCGATCGTAATGTAATCAGGCACCAGTCCTTCAGCAGCCAATGTTTCGACAAAAGTATACTCATAATCTTTGACACCGACACTGATCGAAGAGATCAGGCCTTTTTCCTTCATTTTTTTGATAAAAGGAATGCGGGCTGCTTCGTCAAAGCGATGCATAATATAAAAATAGCCATTTTCAGCTAAGAATTCTGCGATAGATTCATCAATGATCGTTTGCATATTTGCAGGAACGACCGGCATTTTAAATGAATGTTTGCCTAAAGTAACCGTCGTATCACATTCTGAACGGCTATTCACGATACATTTATTAGGGATCAATTGTATATCTTCGTAATCAAAAACTTTCATGTCAAACATAAAAATATCCTCCAAATCTTGATAAGAGTGAAGCAAGCATCAAATGGCTGTCGCCTATTTTTAATGCCCACAACAATTTAAACCAGCTCACTCATAAATACAAGTGTTTTAGAATCTTTTTTAAAAAAAGCAACAGGAATGTTCGTCTTTTACGAACATTCCTGAGATAGTTTCCATTAAATAAAGGGTTTCTTCTTTTTTTTAAGGTAAAATATTGCCAGCTGCCAAATATACTTCATACCATTCTTGGCGTGTCAACACAATCGTAGATGCCTTAGCGATCTCTTCGATACGATGCGGCGTCATCGTGCCTGCGATCACCTGCATATTTGCTGGGTGCCGTAGAATCCAAGCAGATGCGATTCCTGTCGCAGTCGTTTGATACTTCTCAGCCAATTCTTCTAGTTTTGCATTCAGTTCTGGGAATTTCTCATTTCCGATGAAGACACCTTCAAAGAATCCATATTGGTATGGCGACCACGCTTGGATCGTCATATCATTCAGCCGAGAATACTCAAGAATTCCGCCATCATGATCGACACTGCCGCTATCCGTCATATTGACATGGATGCCTCGATCGATCATTCCAGTATGCATGATGCCAAATTGCAATTGATTGGCCAGCAATGGTTGAGAGACATATTTTTTCAACAATTCGATTTGACCAGGATTTTGATTGCTGACTCCAAAATACTTAACTTTTCCCGCTTTTTCCAGCTCGTCGAAAGCAGCAGCGACTTCTTCGGGCTCCACTAACGTATCCGGGCGATGCAACAGCAACGCGTCAAGATAATCCATTTTCAAGCGTTTCAAACTGCCTTCAACGGATTTAATAATGTGTTCTTTCGAAAAATCGAACATTTTCCCTGGGACGATACCACATTTCGATTGAATGAAAAGATCTTCCCTTTTATATTCGGTTTGTGCAAGGGCATCTGCAAAAATACTTTCGCATTCGCCACCGCCATAGATATCTGCATGATCAAAGAAAGTAATACCATTCTCGATTGCTGTCGTCAGTACAGCTACAGGATCTTTTGCATTATTGATTCGCATCAATCCCAAAATGACACTTGAAACTTCTAAATCGGTTGAACCAAATTTAATTTTTTTCACGTATTTTTCCTCCTCTGTTTGCTCTTCTATTTTAGCATATCCGTTTGAAAACGCTACCTCTTTTTAAGAAAAAAAGATCGCTGTTCTCTCATCAGCGATCTTTTGTTTAAACGATGGAACCAAAGAGAAGTTGCGGTTACTTTAATGCTTTGGCACCAATATCTTTTCGATAAAACATCTTGTTCAAAGGCATTTTTGCTAGCGCTTGGTAAACTTTCTTTTGCGCTTCCTCCAAAGAAGCACCTTGCCCTTCCGCTAAAAATACTCGCCCGCCTGCTGCCACCAATTCTCCTGCTCTTTCAGCAACCCCTGCATAAAACAGTTGAACATCTTCAGCCGCTTTTTGCGGAATGATCATTCCCTGTTGATAGGTTTCTGGATACCCTTCAGCCGCCACGACCACACCAACAGAAAACTGCTGATTCCAAGTAATCTCCGGCTGTCTTCCATTGAGCAATGCATCAATAATCTGAGCTAACCCACTCGTTAGCCGACTCAAAACGACTTGCGTCTCTGGATCTCCAAAACGAGCATTGAATTCAATCACTTTAGGTCCTTCAACTGTAGCAATCAGCCCCGCATATAAAATACCCGTAAAGGGTGTTCCTTGATCAATCATTCCTGTAGCAGCCGGGATCAAAACCGTCTCGATTGCTTGATCGATCATTGACTGAGGAATTTGCGGAACAGGAGAGTAAGCTCCCATTCCACCAGTATTCGGTCCTTCATCCCCATCAAACGCTCGTTTATGATCTTGCGCAATCACCATGGGATAAACTTGCTCTTCATGAACAAAAGCCAGCAGCGAAAACTCTTCTCCTTCCAGAAAATCTTCGATCACAACTTTGGCACCACTTTGACCAAATTTTTGTTCTTCCAACATTTCTTCTACCGCAGCCAGTGCCTGATCCACTGTTGCTGCGACAACGACCCCTTTTCCAGCAGCTAAACCGTCTGCTTTGATTACGATTGGGGCACCTTTTTCTTGGATATACGCTTTCGCTTTTTCACTATCTACAAAAGACTGGTATTCGGCGGTTGGAATCTGATATTTTGCCATCAATTCTTTGGCAAATTCCTTCGAACCTTCAATCATCGCCGCTGCTTTATTTGGGCCAAAAATGTTCAATCCTGCAGCTTGGAAATCATCAACGATGCCATTAAGCAAAGGAACTTCAGGGCCTACAAAGGTCCAATCGATGGCCATCTCTTTTGCAAACGCGATCAAGCTTTGATGGTCTGTTTCTGGGATAGCAACTACCTGAATGCCATCGCTGACCATGCCCGGATTCCCTTTCGCGCAGTAGACTGTTTCTACGATCGGATCTGCGAGTAATTTCTTGGCGATTGCATGTTCCCTACCACCACTACCAATAACTAAAAGCTTCATCTGCTCCTCCTGAATTTAATGTCTTTTAATGTCTAAAATGCCGAACGCCAGTAAAGATCATCGCTACTCCGTATTGATCTGCCATTTCGATAGACGCTTGGTCTTTAATACTGCCTCCAGGTTGAATGATTGCCTTGATTCCCCGTTTTGCAGCATATTCCACGCTATCATCCATTGGGAAGAACGCATCGCTAGCTAAAACTGCATCCGTTAATTTTCCAGCTTCAGCAGCTTGTTCAATGGCGATTTTTACAGAACCCACGCGATTCATTTGGCCAGCACCAATTCCAACTGTTTGATATTGGTTCGCTAAAACGATGGCATTTGATTTGACATGTTTTACCGCTTTCCAAGCAAAAGCCATTGCTTCCAACTCATTCTTGCTAGGCTGACGTTTCGTTACGACCGTCCAATCCTTAGGAGATTCTGCTAATGTATCTTGTTCTTGAACTAATAAACCACCTAATACAGAGACCATTTCTGTTTCGACAGGATTTGCTACAAAATCTAACGTCATCAAGCGAATGTTTTTCTTCTTCGTCAAAATATCCAGCGCCGCTGGTTCAAAAGCAGGCGCAATCACGATCTCAAGAAATATTTGATGCAATGCAGCAGCTGTTGCTTCATCAACGGGGCGATTCAATACGATGATTCCTCCAAAAATCGAAACTGGATCTGCTTCGTATGCCCGTTCAAAAGCGTCAAAAATCGTCGTCGCTGTTCCGATACCACAAGGATTCATATGTTTAAGAGCGACTGCAGTGGGTTCCGTAAATTCTTTTGCGATTCGCAAAGCGGCATCCGCATCTTTGATGTTGTTGTAGGACAATTCTTTGCCGTGAAGTTGTTTTGCACTAGCGATCGAATAAGGAACTGGCAATGCATCTTGATAAAAAGCAGCAGTTTGATGGCTATTTTCTCCGTAGCGCAACGTTTGTTTCAATTCATACGTCAGTGTCAACTTCTCCGGTTCAGATTCTTCAACTGCTTTTGTCAAATAATCGGCGATCAAGGCATCATAAGCTGCTGTATGGCGAAATACTTTAGCCGCTAAGCGTTTGCGCGTGGCAAGCTGCGTCTGACCGGTTTCCGTCAATTCATCTAGAATGAGGGGATAATCTTTAGGATCAACGATCACTGTCACTGCAGCAAAGTTTTTTGCAGCGGAGCGCAGCATGCTTGGTCCACCAATATCGATATTCTCAATGGCTTGCTCTTCTGTCACATCCGCTTGGGCAATCGTTTCCTTAAAAGGATAAAGGTTGACAACAACCAGATCGATCGGCGCAATGTCATGTTTTTCCATTGCTGCTAAATGTTCAGGCAGGTCCCGGCGACCCAGCAAACCACCGTGGATCTTTGGATGCAATGTTTTGACACGTCCGTCCATCATTTCGGGAAATCCTGTGACCGTTTCTATCGCAATCGGTTCAAGACCAGCCGCTTCCAAAGCAGATTTTGTCCCTCCTGTCGAAATGATTTCGTAGCCGTTTTGTACTAAATTTTTGGCAAAAGATACGATCCCTTGTTTATCTGACACACTGATCAACGCTCTTTTTTTCACGATTGATGGTCTCCTTTATGAATGATTTCAGCTATGACCGCTGGATAGACTCGATGCTCTAATTGATGGATCTTTGCTTCTAAGCTTTCTAATGTATCTTCCGATTCGATACGTACCACTTCTTGCGCAATGATCGGCCCCGTATCGATACCACTGTCAACGTAATGAATGGTGATCCCAGTCACCTTCACTCCATAATGAAAGGCATCGGCAATACCGGATTTTCCAGGAAAACTAGGCAGCAATGAGGGATGCAGATTGATGATTCTATTGGGAAAAGCGGCTAGCAACGTAGGTCCAACGATCCGCATATAGCCTGCCAAAACGATCAGCTCTATCGAATGTTCCGCCAACTCGTTCAACAGTGCAGCTTCGAACGCTGCTTTCGAAGGAAATTTCTGCGGGGATAACTGCAATGTCGGTACCCCCGCGTCTTTAGCCCGTTCCAAGACAAATGCGGCGGCATTATCTGAGAACAGCAGCGCTAATGTAGCCCCTTTGAGTTCTTCTCCTCTAATCGCATCGGCAATTGCGGTAAAATTACTGCCGTTTCCTGATGCAAAAACAGCGATCCTCATAGCGGATCTCCTTGTAAAAGAACCGCATGTTCTTGAGCCTCCGTTACTTTACCAATAACGTAAGCCGCTTCATTCTGCTCGTTTAACAAAGCTAGCACTTGTTCTTTCTTCTCTGGTGCAACAGCAAGAACCATCCCTATCCCCATATTGAAGATCTCATACATTTCATGGGCCGGGATTTTTCCATAAGAAGCTAGAGCCTCAAAAATCGGCAGTTGCGGCCACGTTCCCAGTGTGATTTCTGCTGTTGTCTGCGGCGGCAACATCCGGGGAATATTCTCGATAAAGCCGCCACCCGTGATATGCGAGATACCGTCAATTAATTGTTTTTCAAGTAACGGCAGTACAGCGGATACGTAGATTCTCGTTGGTGTTAACAATTCTTCTCCGAGAGTTTTTCCGCCTAATTCCGGCAACTTCTCTGCCATTTGAAAACCTTGCTGTTCAAAAAAGATCTTGCGAACCAATGAATACCCGTTTGAATGGATACCAGAAGCAGGCAGCCCGATCAGAAAATGTCCCGGTTCAATCGATGCTCCCGTGATCAGACGAGATTTTTCAACAATTCCCACCGCAAAACCAGCCAAGTCATAGTCCTCTTCCGAGTACATCCCTGGCATTTCTGCTGTTTCACCGCCTATCAGAGCCGCTCCCGACTGAACGCAGCCCTCTGCAACCCCGGCGATAATTTGTTCGATTTTTTCGGGATCATTCTTGCCCACTGCGACATAATCCAAAAAATAGATCGGTTCTGCTCCTTGAGCGACAATATCATTGACACACATCGCAACACAATCGATTCCAATCGTTTGGTGTTGATTTTGTTGGATCGCTACTAATAATTTCGTTCCTACACCATCAGTACCGGATACCAGCACTGGTTCTTTCAGCGGATAGTTTGACAAGTCAAAACAGCCGCCAAAACCACCGATGGCACCCATTACACCTAACCGTTCTGTTCTTTTGACATGTTTTTTGATTCGATCAACGACTTCATACCCGGCGTTCACATCAACACCAGCCTTTGCATAAGCATTTGCCACTTTGAGTTCCTCCTGTACCATTTATTCGAGCGACGCTAAATAGCTTTCTTCATAATCATAAAGCGGTGTAGGATAATCACCATTGAAATAGGCCATGCACAATCCAGAATAGGGGGCATCTAAATCTAACCCGATTGCTTCGATCAAGCCAGTCTCACTGAGAAAAGCCAACGAATCGGCACCGATCGTTTGGCGAATTTCTTCGACACTTTGCCGAGCAGCGATCAGTTCTTTCCGCGTCTGAATATCGATTCCGTAAAAACAAGGATATCTTAATGGCGGTGAAGCAATCCGAACGTGAACTTCTTTGGCACCGGCTTCTTTTAACAATTGAACGATTCGTCGGCTAGTAGTGCCGCGAACGATCGAGTCATCCACCATGATCACTTTTTTTCCTTCAACCACACCGCGGACGGCAGAAAGCTTCATCCGAACGCCTTGTTCCCGTAATTCTTGAGTGGGCTGGATAAATGTTCGTGCAATGTATTGATTTTTGACTAATCCTAATTCGTAAGGAATGCCAGATTCTTCTGCAAACCCGCTGGCGGCCGATAAGGATGAGTTCGGTACACCGATCACCATATCTGCTTCGATCGGTGCTTCTTGGGCAAGATTACGTCCCATATTTTTTCGTGCAGTATGGACATTGACGCCGGCAATATTCGAATCTGGTCGTGCAAAATAAATGAATTCCATTGAGCAAATCGCTGGTTGGACTTCTTCCGTATATGTCTCAACACGGTAGCCCGCTTGATCCACAATGACAACTTCCCCAGGACAGATATCTCGAACAAATTCAGCTCCGATCACTTCTAAAGCACAAGTCTCTGAAGCAATCACATAAGCACCATTGACCATTTTTCCTAACGAGAGTGGCCGAAATCCATTTGGATCAAGAGCAGCGATCATCGCATCTTCTGTCAGCAAAAGATAGGCAAATCCACCTTTCACTTGATTCAGCGCTTCTTTGATGCGATCCAGCAAATTCGCTTGACCACTGCGGCGAATCAGATGCATCAAAATTTCGGTATCTGAATTTGAATGAAAAATGGCTCCTTCAGACTCAAGTGATTTCCGCAAACTCTTGGCATTGGTTAAGTTCCCGTTGTGCGCCAACCCAATCTGCTGATCAAAAAACTTAAAAAGAAAAGGTTGGATATTATCGACGCTGCCATTGCCTGCAGTAGCATAGCGAACATGTCCGATTGCTGCTTCACCTGTCAATCGTTGAAGAAGTCGTTCATCGGAAAAAACTTCTGCTAATAAGCCAAGATCCCGATGTCCGGCAAGTTTGCCTTGCTGATTTGCGACGATCCCAGCGCCTTCTTGTCCCCGATGCTGTAAACTGTGCAAGCCAAAATAAGTAACTCGGGCAGCATCTGGGTGACCCCAGACACCAAAAACCCCGCATTCTTCATTCAAGCTTTTTACTTCAATAGACATGGAATTGCTTCCTCCCATTTCTTACGTGCTAAGGCTGTTTCCACTACGATCATTCCATCGCTACCTTGGATTTTTAGTTGCGGTTCTGCTGTAACTTTTCCGATGAGACAAGCGCTATCACCTGCCAAAGCTTCAAAAGCGGTTTGATTTTCTGGAGCAATGGACAGCACAAATCGCGATTGTGTTTCTGAAAAAAGCCAAGATTGCGGCAAATCTAGTTGAACAGATATACCGACATTCTTCTTAAACGCAGATTCAGCTAATGCAACAGCTAATCCGCCTTCTGCACAGTCATGGGCACTTTTTACAAGTCCAGCCTGGATCGCAGATAAGACGATTGCCTGATTCTGTTTTTCTTCTAATAGATCAAATGCCATCAAACGGCCATTGATCGACCCGTTTTGTAATTTTTGGAGTTCACTGCCGTTAAAGTCGGCCTTCGTTTCTCCAATCAAATAAATCAAATCCTCCGGTGTCTGGAAATGTTGTGTGGTGATATGTTCGACCTTTTCAATCAGCCCTACCATACCAATCACTGGTGTTGGATAGATTGCCTGCCCGTTGGTTTCATTGTACAGCGAAACATTACCTGAAATAACAGGAGTTTCTAGAATTTCACAAGCTTTGGCAATCCCTTCTGCCGATGTCCATAACTCCCAAAAGCCTTCTGGTTTATCCGGCGAGCCATAGTTGAGACAGTCTGTGATCGCTAGTGGTCGTCCCCCAGAAGCAACAATATTGCGAGCTGCTTCTGCTACAGCAATCTGTCCGCCTTGTTCAGGATCAAGGTACAAGTAGCGAGCATTACAGTCCGTGGTCATAGCTAAAGCTTTGTTGGTCCCTTTGATCCGCAGGACTGCAGCGTCACTTCCTGGGCCAACAACGGTATTGGTTCTCACTTGAGAATCATAGGTTTCAAAAATCGATTTTTTTGAAGCAATCGTGGGTTGCTGCAACAATTGTAAAAGTATGGCTGTTGCATCATCAATGACTGGTTCAAAATCAGGCTGTTGACGAAATGCTTGGATTCTAGCAGGTTCTGCTTTTTCTTTATGATAAGTTGGCGCATCTTCTGCCAAAGCATCAACAGGTAAATTGGCAACTTCTTTTCCCTGATGGTACAAGCGATACGCACCATCATCGGTTACTTCACCAATCACTACCGCTTCCAATCCGTATTTTTGAAACAACGCTTCAACTTCTGCTTCATGTCCTTGTTTCACACAGATCAGCATCCGCTCCTGGGATTCTGATAGCATCATTTCATAAGGTGTCATACCAGTTTCTCGTTGCGGTACATCATCTAAATAAAGTTTTAATCCTGAACCAGCTTTTGAAGCCATTTCAGAACTGGAAGAAACGAGACCGGCTGCCCCCATGTCCTGAATACCGATCAAACTGTCTGAATGTTCAAGGATCAGCTCAAGACAAGCTTCTAATAACAATTTTTCCATGAAGGGGTCTCCTACTTGGACAGCCGAGCGCTGCTGTTCTTCTCCCTCCACGAACTCCTCGGAAGCAAATGTTGCACCATGGATCCCGTCTCTACCTGTTTTTGCTCCCACATACATGATTATGTTACCAACGCCTTTGGCCTGTCCTTTTTGAATATCTTTGTGGTCGATCAAACCGACACACATCGCATTGACCAATGGATTCCCTTCGTAACAGGCATCGAAGGCAACTTCACCACCGACTGTAGGGATTCCGATACAATTTCCATAGCCGCTGATTCCTGCCACGACTTCTTCTAAAAGGTATTTGGTCCGCTCATTCGTCAATTCGCCAAAACGCAACGAATCTAGGATCGCGATGGGCCGCGCCCCCATACTGAAAATATCACGAATAATCCCACCGACGCCGGTTGCGGCGCCTTCATAAGGCTCCACGGCCGAAGGATGGTTATGACTTTCTGCTTTAAAGACAACTGCTTGGCCATCACCAATATCGACGATTCCCGCTCCTTCGCCTGGTCCTTGTAAAACTTGCGGGCCTTCGGTTGGAAATTTGCGCAAGACCGGCTTGGAATTTTTATAGGAACAATGTTCGCTCCACATTACTGAAAAGAGACCCGTTTCTGTATAATTAGGTAGTCGACCTAATATTTCTTCTGAAATCATTTGGTATTCTTCATCAGTGAGCCCCCATTGTTGATAAAGCTTGGTTTCTTTGATTTCCTGTGGTGTTGGCTCTGCTATGATTGCTTTATTCATGTACTGGCACCTTCCCGAAATTTTTCAATAAAGACGCAAAGAACTTCTTGCCATCCTTTGAGCCAAGCAACTCTTCCATTGCCCGCTCAGGATGGGGCATCATCCCTAAAACATTGCCTGCCTTGTTGCAAATGCCGGCAATACCATGTAAACTCCCGTTAACGTTATCCACATAACGGAAGACAATCTGGTTATTGGCTTCCAGTTCCTGGTAGGTTTGTTCGTCGCAATAGTAATTTCCTTCTCCATGAGCGACAGGGATCGTGATCCGTTCATCTTGCTGGTATTCAGAGGTAAAAGGCGTCTGGTTATTGACTTGCAACTGTACCGGCTTGCAAATAAAGTGCAGCGATTCATTTCTGCGTAAAACCCCTGGCAGCAAGCCAGCTTCTGTCAAGATCTGGAAGCCATTGCACGTACCAAAGACCGGTTTTCCTTCTTCTGCAAAACGAATGACTTCTGCCATAATATTCGAGAAACGTGCGATGGCTCCGCAGCGAAGGTAATCCCCGTAGGAGAAACCTCCTGGAAGCAATACACCATCAAAGCCAGCTAACGAGGTCTCGTCATGCCACACATATTCGGCTTCTGCGCCCATCACATCTTTGATGGCATACATTAAATCGACATCACAATTCGAACCAGGAAAAACGATTACTGCAAATTTCATTGTTCCTTGTCCTCCATCTCAATGATTTCATAACGATAAGTCTCCATATTGACATTTGCCAGTAACTTGTCACAAACTTCTTCAATTTCTGCCGCTACCGATTCTTTGTTGCTGTCTGTAACTTTGATCTCAAAATATTTCCCAATACGTATTTCAGAGACATTTTGATACCCCAAACGATGAACCGCTCCTTTGACTGCTTCTCCTTGAGGATCCAAGACCGACTCTTTATAAGTGACATAAACTTTGACTAAATACATGAACTATACTCCTTTTCTAAGCGATTTAATACTTCTTGATAAACAGGAATCAGATCCCCGATTTCACGACGATAGACATCTTTATCCAAATGTTCTTTCGTTGTCAGATCCCATAAGCGACAAGTATCCGGCGAAATCTCATCCGCTAAAAGAATTTTCCCATCACTTTTTCCGACTTCAATTTTAAAGTCGACCAAGTGGATCTTAATTTTCTCAAAGAGTTGGCACAATGCGGTGTTGATTTGTCGAGCAAGCATTTTGATTTGAGCAACTTCCTCAGGGGTGGCGATTCCCAAATAACGAATGTGATCTTCATTGATGAAAGGATCGTCTAAGCGGTCTTCTTTGTAATAAAATTCAATAATCGGAAAAGGCAGCTGCTCCCCTTCAGCAATTCCCAGGCGCTTAGAAAAGCTGCCGGCAGCCGTATTACGGACGACGATTTCCAACGGGATCATTTCAACTTCACAAACTAATTGTTCGTGTTTAGACAATATTTTGATAAAATGACTTGGAATACCCTGCTTTTCTAATTCTTGAAAAATAAGACTGGTAATCTGATTATTCAGTGCTCCTTTTCCTGAAACTGCATCTTTCTTCAATCCATTCAACGCGGTAGCCTGATCGAGATACTCCACACGGAGCTCTTTATCTTTGCTAGTCTTGAAGAGTTTCTTTGCTTTCCCTTCGTAAATCAATTCTTCTTGCACCACCGGACACCTCACAAAAGTTAGTTTTTTCACATAGATTTTTAGTCTCTTCTTGTTGTTTTCTATTCTAACAACGCAAAGAATAAGGGTCAACAAAATAATGTACATTAACAACTAATTTTTCTTTAAACGTTCGTGTTTAACTTAAAATCATTTTTTGTTCTGCTGATTTCCGACTTGTTCACACGCTATAAAGCGTTTACATTTATTTTTTTTCATGTTATATTGATTTTGTGAATACTGGTATCTCCAAGGAGGAATTGATTCATGTGGTCACTGAAAAATCAAGCGCAACGATTTATCGCTCATTTATCGGACACCGACAGAAAACAGCTACATAATGAACTACTTGCCGTTCAACAAGTGTTGACCGCAAATCAAATGACATCTTTTTATTTATTCAGTCCATTCAAAAAACATGCCCGGCCTCATTATTCCGAACATCGAAAACGGGTACTCCAATATAAAAACGGATTAAACGAAGAATTGATTATCCATCAAATCCATCAGCAGACTTTCTTTAAACACACCTTTTGTTTCCGTATTTATTTCAATATGGAAGAAATGCAAACTGCCTTTTTGGATGTCTTGCTAAACTTACTCAATGAGGAAAAGACTTTCACTCCTTTAAAACCTAATTTTATAAATAGTTAAACACACTCTTAAAAAACGCCTAAATTGCGATTTTAAGGGTGTTTTTTTGGG